>NZ_LMCL01000001.1:0-720165 GCF_001424795.1 Aminobacter sp. DSM 101952
GTGGCGGGCATCCGGCAGCGCTGGGCAAGGTACGTAAGCGTCCGGGGGCTGCACGTGATGTCAGGCATTGACAGGATTTGCCGCTTTCCAGGCCCACGGCAGGAGGTCGTCGAGGCTGTTGACGGGATGTCCGTCAAGCATGCGCTGAAGTACGTCGGCGAGATAGGCGTAGGGCTCGACGCCGTTGAGCTTGGCGGTCTCGACCAGCGAACAGACGATCGCCCAGCGGCCGCCTCCCCCGTCGCTGCCGGCGAACAGATGGTTCTTGCGGCCAAGAGCCACCGGACGGATCGCTCGCTCGACCGGATTGGTGTCGAGTTCGACGCGGCCGTCATACAGGAAGCGCATCAGCCCCTCCCGGCGCGAGAGCGTGTAACGGATCGCCTCGGCCAGCGTGCTTCGACCGGGGATGCGCGGAAGCTGGGCCTCCAGCCAGGCGCGCAGATCGGTGACAATGGGTTTCGAGCGCTGTCGCCTGGCAATCAACCTATGGGCCGGCGACTGTCCGCGAACCTCCGCTTCAACGGCGTAGATTTCACTGATCCGGCGCAGCGCCTCGTCCGCCACGGGCGATCCGGTCGCTTCCGCGACCTCGTAAAATTTGCGCCGCGTATGCGCCCAGCAGGCGGCGAGAACAATGTCACCCTTGGCCGTGAGTTGTTCGAAGCCGGCATAGCCATCGACATGCAGCACACCTTTGAAGTGCTGAAGATGCGATACCGGGCGCTCGGCCTTTCGGTCGGGTGCGAACAGATAGACAGCCGCCGGCGGCTCGGGTCCGGCCCAGGGCCGCTGCTCGCGCGCATAGACCCACAGCCGCCCCGTCTTGGTGCGCCCGCGGCCCGGATCGAGCACCGGGACCGGTGTGTCGTCGGCGAACAGATGATCCGAAGCGAACACGTTTCTGGCCAGCCGCTCGTGCAGAGCTTCCAGCCACCAGCAGGCGCCGCCGATCCATCCGGCGAGCGTCGAGCGCGCCAGATCGACACCGTGTCGGGCGAAGATCTGCGACTGCCTGTAGAGCGGAGTGTGGTCGCAATATTTGGAGACCAGCACCTGCGCCAGAAGCGCTGGCGTCGCCAGGCCACCGGCGATCAACCGCTCCGGCGCGGGCGCCTGCGTTACCGTCTCGCAAGTCCGGCAGGCGTATTTCGGGCGCACGGTGCGAATGACACGCAGCTGCGCCGGAACCCAATCGAGCATCTCGCTCACGCTCTCGCCGATCACATGGAGTGCGCCACCACAGCACGCGCAAACCGCGTCGCCGATGTCGAGCCGAATATCCTCGCGCGGCAGATGATTGGGCAGCGGCTTGCGGTGGGAGGGTCGCTCGGGCGACAGGTTGCGGACAACTGGCCGGCTCGCCCGGATGCGGGCGATGTCGGCATCAAGGTCTTCCAGTGCGAGCGCCAACTGATCGGGATCGAGGCGTTCGGAACGTCGGCCGAACTGCGCCCGCTGGAGCTTCTTGATGATCGATTGGAGGCGCTCGATCTCACCGTCGCGGCTCTCGACGGCAGCCGCCATATCGCGCAGCAGACGCTGCAAAAATGCTGGATCGGACGGCAGATTGTCGAGGTCGATCAACATGACCGATTCTACTTCAAAACACCTTTTTTCCCAAGCAATAGTGCATTGAATTTCTTGATGTTTGGCGCTTTTTTAACCGGCCAGCGCCGGTCTCCAGACACGCACCGGCGCGCGCCAGTCGATGCCCTCGATCAACATCGCAAGCTGCGCCGGCGTCAGCGTGATCGAGCCGTCATAACCTGCCATACGCGGCCACACGAAGCTGCCCTGGTCGAGCCTTTTGGTGAACAAGCACAGCCCGTTTCCGTCCCAGAACAGGATCTTGAGCAGCGACGCCTTCTTTCCCCGGAAGGCAAACAGATGACCCGAGAACGGGTCCTGCTTCAGCGTTGCCTGGACCAGCATGGCGAGCCCATCCAGCCCCTTCCTCATGTCGGTGGAGCCCAACGCCAGATGCACCTTCACGCCCGCCGGAACGATCATCATGGCACGATCTCCCCGCGCGCGACATGTGCTCGGACAGCGTTGGGATCGCAGTCTGCGGGAGCGAAGACCCGCCGGCCGTCCGGCAGCTCGACTGCCGACATTCCGTCAGGCGGCGGCAAAAGATCATGCAGAACCACGGGGACCGACGAAGCTCCTGCGCCGCTTGCCGGCATCGCGACCGTCGCCAGTTTTACACGTTTCTTCTGCGCGAAGCCGAACCGGACGCGCCAGCGGAACAGCATGCTCGTCACAATGCCATGGCGGCGGCAAACCTCCGCCACCGCGATGCCGGGCTGTTCCGTTTCCAGCACGATGGCGAGCTTCTCCCCGTCGGTGAAGCTGCGCCGGTTGGTGCGTGCGTCGCGCGGCGGATCGGTATTCGGTGTGTCTGTCAATCCGCTTTTCACCGAGCCTTCCTTAGCAGCGCTGCTAGCACCGGTGCTTATTCGCGGGCGGGCGCTCGGATGAAGATGCTCCCGCCAGTCGATTTCCACCTCGCCGTCCTCGAAACGGTCGCGCCATCTGCGCAGCGAATAGGGCGAGAGTTGCAGCGCTGCCGCATACTCACGCACCCCCATGCCGCTCCAATTCATCGCCTCGACATGCATCGCCCAGAACGCCTGGACGGCCTTGCTGCGCACATCGGTGCTCACCGCAAAGTGCCGTCTCTGACGTTTCCTGATCCCCTTCTCGCGCTCCTCCCGGTGCCGCTGGCGGCGCAATTCCGCCTGGTATTCCGCATGCTTACGAGCATCTTCCTTGCTGACGAGATGCTTCATCCAGCGACCGAACGTGGCCTTCGTCAGACAGTGCTGACGACAATATTCCGTCCGGCTCAGACCACTTTGCCGCCACGCCTCGACGTGCAGCGACCAATACGGACTGTGTGCCTTTTCCCAGGAACGACGCGACGCCATCGGAGACCCTCCAATGTACCAAGGAACCGCACATGCCGCGAAAATGCACTACCCCAAGGACGTGTCAGGACCGGACGCTTACNGAACGACGCGACGCCATCGGAGACCCTCCAATGTACCAAGGAACCGCACATGCCGCGAAAATGCACTACCCCAAGGACGTGTCAGGACCGGACGCTTACCAAGGTACGGCGTTAGTGCTGGAGAAACGACAGAGGACGGCGAGATAAAAGCGCCTGCCCGAAACGCGTTAAGCCATTGGCATGGCTTGCGTTTTCCCGGGCATGCGGGTCGGTCGCGGGCATACTGCCCGAATTTTTCCAATGTTTTCAATGCTTCGACATGCACGACCAGCCTCCGGTCACAGTCATGAGCGAGGTTGACCGCGACCTACTCATCAAGCCAGGCCGCATCCGTTCGACGAAGACGCCGAAGGCCAAGAGCTTCGTAAATCAGGTCCTCGCCGCGGCCAAGCGCGCCGGCCACATCTCTGGCAGCGCTCCATCGGGCAAGCCGGGCCGCCGGCCCGGCCACTCCACCTTCGGACGCGGGCGCAATGTCTTCGGACGATCCCGCATCTTCTCCTCGCACCGCCGCGTCGTCATCAAGGCGCGTGTCGCTCGCCATCAGGGGCGGGCATTTCGTTCAGCACCGCTCACCGCCCACGTCTCCTATCTCAAGCGCGAAGGCGTCAGCCGAGATGGCGAGAAGGGCGTGATGTTCGACGCCAACACCGACCGCGCCGACGATCTCGCCTTCGCCGATCGCTGCAAGGACGACCGGCATCATTTCCGCTTCATCATCTCACCGGAGGACGCAGCACAGATGACCGACCTTAAAGGCTTTACCCGAGATCTTGCGCGCCAGATGGAAGCCGATCTTAATACCCGCCTCGACTGGATCGCTGTCGACCACTGGAACACAGACAATCCGCATGTGCATCTGCTCGTGCGCGGCGTCGACGACGTCGGCGCCGACCTCGTCGTCTCTCGCGACTATATCAGCCGCGGTCTACGCTCCCGCGCCGACGATCTCGTTGGCATCGAACTCGGCCCGAAGCCCGAGCACGAAATCCGAAGCGCACTTGAAAAGGAAATCACTGCCGAACGTTGGACGCGGATCGACCAAGAGATCCAGCGCGCCGCCGATGAGACCGGCTATATCGATCTCAGGCCAGACCGATCCGCCCCTGATCCGGCACTTCGCCGCCTCATGGTCGGCCGGCTCCAGCATGTCGAAAAATTGGGGCTCGCCATCCAGGGTAAATCAGGACAATGGGTCGTTGGTCTCGAAGCCGAACCCGCATTGCGCGATCTCGGCATGCGCGGCGATATCATCAAGACAATGCACCGCGCCTTCACGGAGCGCGGCCACGATCGCGGCGTTGGCGATTATGTGGTCGACGGCGGAACCTGTGGCTCGCCGATCATTGGGCGCCTTGTCGATCGCGGCCTTCACAACGAGCTGACCGGCGAGGCCTACGCCGTCATCGACGGGGTCGACGGTCGCGCCCACCATGTCCGCCTCCGGGGCGTCGAAGCCTTCGACCAGGCGCCTGCAAATGGCGGTATCGTCGAAGTCCGTCGCTTTGGAGGTACGGACGACCGCCGCCCGACATTGGTGCTTGCGATGCGATCTGATCACGATCTTCAAGCGCAGGTCACAGCACCTGGTGCTACCTGGATCGATCATCGCCTTGTTGAGCGCGACGCCATGCCGCTGTCGCAGGCCGGGTTTGGTCGAGAGGTGCGCGACGCCATGCAGGCGCGTGGCGAACATCTCGCCGATCAGGGCCTCGCCCGGCGCGACGGCCAGCGCATCATCATGCAACGCGATCTGCTCGCCACCCTTCGACGCCGCGAGCTCGAGGCGGTGGGCGAGAAGCTCTCGGCCGAGACCGGCTTGTCGCATGTGAAGACGCAAGCCGGGCAGCGCGTCGCGGGCGTCGTGCGCCAGCGCCTCGCCCTCTCCTCCGGCCGCTTCGCCATGATTGAAGACGGTCTCGGCTTCCAGCTCGTGCCCTGGTCGCGCGATCTCGACCGCAAGCTCGGCCAGCATGTCGCCGGCGTCGCGAATGTGGCCGGCGGCATCGAACTGTCGGTCGGACGCAAGCGCGACCTCGGCCTCTGACAACGACGGAAAAGGATCACGCATGTCTGCGACCAAAATCCTCTGGGGCCAAATCACGGTGGTCTTCCTGATCGTGATCGTCACCACCTGGGCCGCGACCCAATATGTTGCCTGGCAGCTTGGGTATCAGGCGCAACTCGGCACGCCCTGGTTCAGTCTCGGTGGTGTACCGATCTACTATCCGCCCGCCTTTTTCTGGTGGTGGTACTTCTTCGACGCCTACGCACCCGAGATATTCAACAAGGCCGCTTTCATTGCGGCCTCGGGCGGCTTCATTGCGATCGCTGTTGCCATCGGCATGTCGGTCTGGCGCGCTCGCGAGGCCAAGAACGTCCAGACCTACGGCTCCGCACGATGGGCCGAAAAGAAGGAGGTGGAGGCCGCCGGGCTTCTCGGCTCAGACGGGGTCGTGCTTGGGCGCCTCGATCACGACTATCTGCGCCATGACGGGCCCGAGCATGTACTGTGCTTTGCGCCGACACGTTCGGGCAAAGGCGTCGGCCTTGTGGTGCCTACGCTGCTGACCTGGCCGGGTTCGGCAATCGTTCACGACATCAAGGGCGAAAACTGGCAACTTACGGCCGGCTTCCGCGACAAGCATGGTCGCGTGTTGCTCTTCGATCCGACCAATCCGAAATCAGCCGCCTATAATCCCCTGCTCGAGGTTCGTCGCGGTGATTGGGAGGTGCGCGACGTGCAGAACGTTGCCGATATCCTCGTCGACCCGGAAGGTTCGCTGGACAAGCGCAACCACTGGGAAAAGACCAGCCACTCCCTTCTCGTCGGCGCGATCTTGCATGTCCTCTATGCCGAGGAGGAAAAAACGCTCGCCGGCGTCGCAGCCTTTCTCTCCGATCCGCGCCGGCCGATCGAGGCGACACTCGCCGCGATGATGACGACGAGGCATCTCGGAGACGCCGGCCCGCATCCGGTTGTCGCATCGACGGCACGCGAGCTCCTCAATAAATCCGACAACGAACGATCCGGCGTGCTGTCGACCGCCATGTCGTTCCTCGGCCTTTATCGCGATCCGGTCATCGCGGAAGTGACTGGGCGTTGCGACTGGCGCATCGCCGATCTCACCTCGGACGCAAGGCCGACCACGCTCTATCTGGTCGTACCACCCTCGGACATCTCCCGAACCAAGCCGCTGATCCGTCTCGTCCTCAACCAGATAGGCCGACGGCTCACCGAGGACCTGCACGCAATGGAACTCCGGCACCGCGTCCTCATGATGCTCGACGAGTTCCCGGCTCTCGGCCGCCTCGATTTCTTCGAGTCCGCGCTTGCCTTCATGGCCGGTTACGGCATTAAGAGCTTTCTCATCGCTCAGTCGCTCAACCAGATCGAAAAGGCCTACGGCGCCAACAACTCGATCCTCGACAATTGCCATGTGCGCGTGAGTTTCGCGACCAATGACGAGCGCACCGCCAAACGCGTGTCCGATGCGCTCGGAACGGCCACCGAAATGAAGGCGATGAAGAACTATGCCGGCCACCGGCTCTCGCCATGGCTTGGGCACCTGATGGTCTCGCGTTCAGAAACGGCGCGCGCCCTCCTCACCCCCGGCGAGATCATGCAACTTCCACCGACCGACGAAATCGTGATGATCGCAGGCACTCCGCCGATCCGGGCAAAAAAGGCTCGCTACTACGAGGATGCGCGCTTCCGCGAGCGTGTCATGCAACCGCCGGATCCGGCCAGATTGGGCAGGACCCGTCGCAGCGACAGCTGGTCGACAGTCCTGCCGCGGAAGGCCGATCCAGTACTTTCAGCCGCTGAAGTGCCTGACAGCGCCAATGCCGGCCTGCGTCGCGAACCGGAGCTTCCCGAACATATCGCTATCGCAAAGGAAACCGCTGACCAGAAGCCGGCCGAGGAGTTCGCGCATATCCTCGACGATGAGCCGGAGGACACCGCTCGACAGCGCCAGTCGCTACGCCGCCAGATGAGCGGCATCGCTCGCCAGGTCGCACTCGACCCGAGCGACGGAATGGAGCTCTAAGGCCATGCGCGACCGCCTCAATCTAACCCTGCCGGTGGAACTTATCGGGCGCATCAATGAGCTTGCCGACCGCAAGAAGTTACCCAGGTCGGCCATCGTGGAGGCGGCCGTCAGTTCGTTCCTGTCGCCCGATCACGCCGATGCGCGCGAAGCAGCCTTTGCTCGCCGGCTCGACCGACTGTCCAGGCAAATCCAGCGGATGGAGCGCGATCTTGGCGTCACCGCGGAAACACTCGCCCTTTTTGTGCGCTTCTGGTTGTCGATCACCCCGCCTCTGCCGCCCGAGGCGCAAGCTTCAGCTCAGGCCAAGGGGCGGGAACGTTTCGACGGCTTCGTTGAAACGCTCGGCAAGCGGCTTCAGAAAGGCCAGAGTTTTCTGCGAGAGATCCCCGATGATGTTGAACAGCGTCACACGACGGAATGAATGGCGCGAAGCGCCCCTGAAAGCTGCGTGTACATCCAGACTGCCTTCTTATCCTGTGTCATGAGATCGTCGAAATATGTCGCGTGCACGGCAAAGCTCAGATCGACGATATCGTTCCGTGCACGATCATGTCGTGTCGGCAGTTGGCTTCCCGCGCGTATCCACCAGACCATGTACATCATGATCGCGAGGGAAAACCTGTACAGATAGGTGTCCGACCGCTGCCGAATATCAACGGGAGGTTCGCGTCCATGTAATGCAAACAGCGTCTCGCAAACCTGGTCAGCTGAGCCAAAGATTTTCGCGATCATTTCCTGACTGAATCTGTTTGTAGTCCGAAAGCGGCGCAACTCTTCCGCCGTGTAGGTCTCCTCCATCTCCGGGAGGGATTGAAGAATGTCTACCGCGCCTTCCAGCATTCCCCCCATAAGATCGGCGGCCCTTGACCACTGCATCGTGAATTGTTCGAGGACAGTTGCCTCGCCCCTTCGGGCAAGGTCCAGTGCTTTCATCATCTCACGCAGATCGTTCCCTGTGCCCATCGTAGCAGCCGTCATGCCGAATGCTGGATCAAGCACAGCGATCTCGCCAGATGACTTCAGGACGATGACTTGATCAGGAAAATCGCCAACGACAGAAAGCGTTTCGGCAATCGCCCGGAGCGTTCCAGATTTGTATGTCTCGACCCAGATGACATCCGGCAACACGGCAATGTTCGCGCCTGTTTCCGACAGAAAATCCCGCAAGACTTGAGATCGCATCATGTTGCTGTCGATCACCAAACGCCTGGTCATGGAACATAGCCCTCGCCCTTCTCCTGCAATTGCACGCTACTCTACTACGCCCCCTGAAACCTGTTGAATCTGACTGATTTCTGTCTCTCTTAATCGTCCCCTATCGAGGTCGCGCGGCGCGCCACCCGAACGCGAATGGGGGCGATGTGGCGATTTCTCAACGACATTCCGAAGCATCCTTGCGGGGTGTGCGCATGCTGCGCACCGCATTGGGGCCAGCGATCGCGGGGTTCCTGGAAGATCCGTCCATCGTCGAGGTGATGCTCAATCCCGACGGGCGTCTGTGGATCGACCGCCTCACTGGCGGGCTTGAAGATACCGGTTTCGCAGTCTCTGTCGCCGACGGCGAACGCATCATTCGCCTTGTCGCCCACCATGTCGGCGCCGAAGTACACCCCGGCAATCCACGTGTTTCGGCCGAGCTGCCCGAAACGGGCGAGAGGTTCGAAGGGCTGCTGCCGCCCGTCGTCACAGCACCCGCCTTTGCGATCCGAAAGCCGGCTGTCGCCGTCTTCACTCTCGACGATTACGTCGCTACTGGCGTCATGACGGCGCAGCAGGCAATCACTCTGCGCCAGGCAGTCGCCAAGCGCGCCAACATTCTCGTCGCTGGCGGCACATCGACCGGCAAGACCACGCTCACAAATGCCCTTCTTGCCGAAGTTGCCAAGACTTCGGATCGCGTCGTCCTGATCGAGGACACACGCGAGCTGCAATGCGCCTCGCCCAATCTCGTAGCCCTTCGTACCAAGGAAGGCGTCGTCTCCCTTTCCGATCTCGTTCGCTCGTCGCTTCGCCTGCGCCCCGACCGCATTCCGGTCGGCGAAGTGCGCGGGTCCGAAGCGCTTGACCTCCTCAAAGCCTGGGGCACCGGCCATCCCGGCGGCATCGGCACCATCCATGCCGGCACCGGCATCGGCGCCCTGCGACGCCTCGAACAACTCATCCAGGAAGCCGTCGTCACCGTGCCGCGCGCACTGATCGCAGAGACCATCAATCTCGTCGCCGTGCTTTCGGGACGCGGGTCCGCCCGACGACTGGTTGAACTCGCGCATGTCGAAGGGCTCGGTCCCGGCGGCGACTACCGCATCACACCCAACAACGAAGGGACAACCGCATGACCTCGCCCTTTTTCCGAGCCGGACGCCGCGTCGCGGCATTCTGCCCGGTCACCGTCCTCGCACTGGCGGTAACTCCCGCCGCGCACGCCGCAGGGTCGTCCATGCCGTGGGAACAGCCGCTGCAACAAATCCTGCTGTCGATCGAAGGCCCGGTCGCCAAGATCATCGCCGTGATCATCATCATCGTGACCGGCCTGACGCTTGCTTTCGGCGATACCTCGGGCGGCTTCCGGCGACTGATCCAGATCGTCTTCGGCCTCTCGATCGCCTTCGCCGCATCAAGCTTCTTCCTCAGCTTCTTCAGCTTCGGCGGCGGAGCGCTCATCTGATGGAGGAACCAGTCCCAGGGTTCAGCGCACCTGTTCATCGGGCGCTTACAGAACACATCATGCTCGGCGGCGCCCCCCGCTCGATCGCCATCCTGAACGGCACACTGGCTGCGGCGTTAGGGCTCGGCCTGCGGCTCTGGATCGTCGGCATCGCGCTAGGGCTGATCGGGCACTTGGCCGCCGTCTGGGCGGCCAAGCGCGATCCGATGTTCGCCGACGTTGTGCGCAGGCATCTGCGCATCCCCGGCCATCTCAGAGCGTGAGGCTACCGCCATGATGAACCTTGCCGAATATCGAAACCGAAATGCCCGCCTCTCGGACTTCCTGCCTTGGGCAGCGCTGGTGCGCGAGAGCGTTGTCCTCAACAAGGATGGCAGTCTCCAGCGCAGCGCCCGATTCCGCGGCCCGGATCTCGACAGCTCTGTTGCAGCCGAATTGGTCGCTATCTCCAGCCGTCTCAACAACGCTTTCCGGCGTCTCGGCTCGGGCTGGGCGATCTTCGTCGAAGCCCAGCGTCATGCAGCCGGTGCCTATCCGGAAAGCACATTCGCGGACCCCGCTTCCGCCCTGGTCGATGCCGAACGCAAGGCCGGTTTTGAAGAGACCGGGGCCCACTACGAGTCCAGCTATTTCCTGACCTTCATTTATCTGCCGCCGGCCGAGGACGCCGCCCGGGCGGAAAGCTGGCTCTACGAAGGCAAAGTCGAAAGCGGCGTCGATCCGCACGAGATCGTCACAGGCTTCGTCGACCGGACCGACCGCGTGCTCCAGCTCGTCGAAGGCTTCATGCCCGATTGCGAATGGCTCGACGATGTCGAGACGCTGTCTTACCTCCATGCCTGCGTTTCGACCGAACACCATCGCGTGCGCGTTCCCGAGACGCCGATGTATCTTGATGCGTTGCTCGCGGACCGGCCCCTTGCTGGCGGGCTCGAGCCGCGTCTTGGTGACCAACATCTTCGCGTTCTCACCATTGTCGGCTTTCCGACCGCGACCACGCCTGGAATCCTCGACGAGCTCAATCGCCTCGCATTCCCCTATCGCTGGTCGACCCGCGCCATCCTCCTCGACAAGACTGACGCCACAAGGCTGCTGACCAGGATCAGGCGGCAATGGTTCGCCAAGCGCAAGTCGATCGCTGCGGTCCTGAAGGAGGTGATGACCAACGAGGCAGCCGCTCTTGTCGACACGGATGCAGCCAACAAGGCGGCCGACGCCGATCTCGCGCTTCAGGAACTGGGTGCCGATTATGCCGGACAGGCTTACGTCACCGCGACACTCACCGTCTGGGACGCCGATCCGCGTGTCGCCGACGAGAAGCTGAAGCTAGCCGAAAAGGTCATCCAGGGCCGCGACTTCACATGCATGCCCGAGACCATAAATGCCGTAGACGCCTGGCTCGGTTCTCTACCTGGTCACGTCTACGCCAATGTCCGGCAACCGCCGATCTCCACCGTCAATCTCGCCCACATGATCCCGCTTTCGGCCCTGTGGGCAGGGCCAAAAGAAGATGAGCATTTCGCAGCGCCTCCGCTGCTCTTCGGCAAGACCGAAGGCTCGACCCCGTTCCGCTTTTCGCTTCATGTCGGCGACGTCGGTCACACGCTGATCGTAGGCCCAACAGGTGCGGGCAAATCAGTGCTGCTCGCTCTGATGGCACTGCAGTTCCGCCGCTATCGCCACTCGCAGGTCTTCGCCTTCGATTTCGGCGGCTCGATCCGCGCCGCCACACTCGCCATGGGCGGCGACTGGCATGATCTTGGTGGTGGCCTGAGTGGCGACATTGGCGAGCCGGTCCAGCTCCAGCCACTCGCGCGCATCCATCACGTGCCGGAGCGCGCCTGGGCGGCCGACTGGATCGTCTCGATCCTGGTCCGTGAGAGCGTCCCGATCACTCCGGAGATCAAGGAGCATCTGTGGTCAGCGCTGACCTCTCTCGCCAGTGCTCCGGTCCATGAGCGCACGATCACCGGCCTCAACGTCCTGCTCCAGTCAAATGACCTGAAACAGGCGCTACGCCCCTACTGTGTCGGAGGTCCTTATGGCCGGCTACTCGACGCCGAGTTCGAGCGGATCGGTGAGACATCGGTCCAGGCCTTCGAAACCGAGGGACTGATCGGCACGGCTGCCGCGCCGGCGGTGCTTTCTTATCTCTTTCACCGCATCGAGGACCGGCTGGACGGCTCGCCTACGCTGGTCATCATCGACGAAGGTTGGCTCGCACTCGACGATGACGGCTTCTCCGGCCAGATCCGGGAGTGGCTGAAGACGTTGCGCAAAAAGAACGCCAGCGTCATCTTCGCCACGCAATCGCTGTCGGACATCGACAACTCGACGATCGCGCCCGCCATCATCGAGAGCTGCCAAACCCGGCTCCTGCTGCCGAACGAACGCGCAATCGAGCCACAGATCACCGCAATCTACCGTCGCTTCGGCCTCAACGATCGTCAGATCGAGATTCTAGCGCGCGCTACACCAAAGCGCGACTACTATTGCCAGTCCAGGCGCGGCAACCGGCTCTTTGAACTCGGCCTTTCCGAAGTCGCGCTGGCGCTTTGCGCCGCATCTTCAAAAACCGACCAGACCTTGATCGCGCAGATCCTCAGTGAACATGGCCGCGACGGCTTCCTCGCCGCCTGGCTGCACGCCCGCGGCGTCGATTGGGCGGTCGACCTCATCTCCAATCTCACCAATCTCGTCCCCGAGCCTGAAAAGGAGCCCACGCCATGACCGTCCAACGCTCGCCCCTCCGTGCTGCCTTGATCGCGGCAACGGTTCTTTCCGTGACCGGTGCGGTTTTGCCCGTGCTGACCAGTCAAGCGCATGCCTTCTTCGGCCGCATTGTCTACGATCCGACCAACTACGCGCAAAACGTGCTCACCGCCGCTCGCACACTGGAACAGATCAACAACCAGATCAAAAGCCTCCAGAACGAAGCACAGATGCTCATCAATCAGGCGAGGAACCTGGCGAGCCTGCCATACTCATCGCTCCAGCAGCTTCAGCAGTCGATCCAGAAGACACAGCAGCTTCTCAGGCAGGCGCAAAACATCGCCTTCGACGTGGAGCAGATCGACCAGATGTTCCAGCAGAAATATGGCAGCGCGTCTTTGTCGGCCCCTGATCAGCAACTCATCGCCAACGCGCGCTCACGTTGGCAAAACACAGTAGGCGGCTTGCAAGACGCGATGCGCGTCCAGGCCGGCGTCGTCGAAAACATCGAGACCAATCGTGCCCAGATGTCGGCGCTGATCGGCCAGAGCCAGAATGCTGCCGGCGCTCTTCAGGCAACACAAGCCGGCAACCAGCTACTTGCGCTCCAGGCTCAGCAACTCGCCGACCTCACCGCCGTCATCGCCGCCAATGGCCGGGCGCAGGCGCTGACCGAGGCCGAACGATCCGCCGCTGCCGAACAGGGCCGCGAGCAGCGCCGCCGCTTCCTGATCCCGGGTTCGGGCTATCAGCCCGGCAATGCCCGCATGTTCAACAATGGCAACTGACGGCCACAGGAGAACATCATGGATGGCAAGATGCTGGCGCGCCTCGGCGCAGTCACGTTCGTCGCTGTCGCCATCACGGCGACGGTGATCGAATTGACCCGAAAGGAAGCCGCGCCACCAGCGACGCCGGTGCTGGTTCTGCGTCCCGAGGCCGATCCGTTGCATGAGAGTCAGCGCCGGTGCCAACGGCTTGGGTTGAAGGCGGCTGAAGACGCCGAATGCCTGCGGGTCTGGGCGGAAACCCGCGACCGCTTCCTTGGCCGCACGCCGGCGCCCGCCGCTACACGAATTCAGGAAGGCCGGTGAGCCATGGGCGGTGCCGGCGTAATCGACAACTTCCTCGAAGTCTTCGCCCGTTACATCGACAGCGGATTTGGCCTGCTCGGCGGGGAAGTCGCCTTCATCGCCACAACGCTGATCGTCATTGACGTGACGCTGGCGGCTTTGTTCTGGAGCTGGGGCGCTGACGACGACATCATCGCGCGGCTGGTCAAAAAGACGCTGTTTGTCGGCGTCTTCGCCTATCTCATCTCCAATTGGAACAATCTCGCAAACATCGTCTTCGACAGTTTCGCAGGCCTCGGCCTCAAGGGCTCCGGCACGGGATTTTCGACGGCCGATCTGATGCGCCCCGGCAAGGTGGCACAAACCGGTCTGGATGCCGCCCGGCCGCTGCTCGAGTCCATTTCCGACCTGATGGGATGGGTCGCCTTCTTTGAGAACTTCATCCAGATCGCCTGCCTGCTCTTCGCATGGGCGCTGGTCATCCTTGCCTTCTTCATTCTCGCAATCCAGCTGTTCGTCACGCTGATCGAGTTCAAGCTGACCACACTGGCCGGCTTCGTGCTGATCCCCTTCGGCCTGTTCGGCAAGACCGCCTTCATGGCGGAACGTGTGCTCGGAAACGTTGTCTCCTCCGGCATCAAAGTGCTGGTGCTCGCCGTGATCATCGGCATCGGCTCAACATTGTTCAGCCAGTTCACCCAAGGCTTCGGCGGCCAGACCCCGAGCATCGACGAAGCCATGGCTGTCGTGCTTGCTGCCCTGTCGCTGCTGGGTCTCGGCATCTTCGGTCCCGGCATTGCGTCGGGGCTTGTCAGCGGTGGGCCCCAGCTTGGCGCCGGAGCGGCGGTGGGCACGGGTCTTGCCGCAGGTGGCATGACGCTGGCCGCTGCTGGTGCTGCTGGTCTTGCGGCGAAGGGCGGCGCTGCCGCTTTCTCGACTGGCGCTGCAGCCGTCCGTGGCGGTGCAACCGCTGCCGGAGCGGCGTCTTCTGCCTATTCGCTGGCCTCCCTCGGTCAGTCCGGCGCGGCCGGCAGCGCATCCGGACTCGGGGGCGTCGCACATGCCGCCGGCAGCGCGGTGACATCGCCGCTCCGCATGGCTGCCGCCGGTGTTAAGTCAAGCTTCTCCGACGGCGTCAAGGCTGGCTTCAGCGCGACTGGCGGCTCCTCGACCTCGGTCGGAGGCGCGGCTGAAACTGCGGCCGGTTCCGCCATCCATGCGCCCAGCCCACCGCCCGGCTGGGCGCAGCGTATGAGCCGGTCCGGCCACATGGGCCATGCCGTCCAGACAACCGCGCACGCCGTCCGCTCCGGGGACAGCCATGCATCCGCCTCTTCCGTCAACCTTCAAACAAGTGATCGTTCATGAATCTCTTCTCGCGACCCGCCGCGCATTACGGCAAGACACCTCAACCCGAGACTCCCTATCAAAAGGCCGCGCAGGTCTGGGACGAACGTATCGGCTCAGCCCGCGTCCAGGCCAAGAACTGGCGCTACATGGCATTTGGATCGCTGATCCTTTCAGGCGTGTTCGCTGCAGCACTCGTCTGGCAGTCGGCTCGCGGGACGGTCGTGCCCTGGATCGTGCAAGTCGACAATCTTGGTCAGGCGCAGGCTGTCGTACCAGCAAGCGCCGACTATCGTCCGACCGATCCGCAGATCGCATGGCATCTCGCCCGCTTCATCGAACAGGTCCGCTCGATCCCGGCTGACCCGATCATCGTCCGGCAGAACTGGCTGCGCGCCTATGAATGGACCACGGATCGTGGTGCTGCAGCGCTCAACGACTTCGCTCGCACCAATGACCCATTCACCAAGGTCGGCAAGCAACAGATCGCCGTCGAGGTCTCCTCGGTCATCCGCGCCTCGCCGGACTCGTTCCGCGTCGCCTGGACCGAGCGCCACTACGAGAGCGGGAAGCTCTCCACGACCCAGCGCTGGACTGCGATCCTGACCAATGTAATCCAGCCGCCACGCGATACCGAAAAGCTCCGCGCCAATCCGCTCGGCATCTACGTCAACGCCATCAACTGGTCGCAGGAGATGAGCCAATGAACCGGCCGACGATCCGCAGAGGCGGCAACCTGATCTTCCGGAGATCCGTAGGTCCAGTCCTTTTGCTTTCCGCCACGCTCGCGGGCTGCGCCACCAACAAACCGCCTGTGATCAGCTACGACTCCGACGTGCCACCTCTCCCGGCGATCCCCATGGCTGCGGCAGATAACAGACCGAAGCCTCTCCATGTCCCGCCTGCCTGGCCCCCGGCACGTGGAGGTACCGCCGCGTCGACACCGACGGCGCGTGTCGAGAATGCCAATGCCGCCGCGCGCGTCCAGCCGCGCCGCGAAGGCTATTACAATGCCATCCAGATCTATCCCTGGAGCGAAGGTGCTCTCTATCAGGTCTATGCCGCTCCAGGGCAGATCACCAATATCGCGCTCGAGCTAGGCGAGAACCTGACCGGCGCAGGCCCGATCGCCGCCGGCGACACCGCTCGCTGGATCATCGGAGACACCGAGAGTGGTAGCGGGATCACCCGGCGTATCCATGTGTTAGTAAAACCTACGCGCGCTGACATCTCGACCAACCTCGTCATCACCACCGACCGGCGCACCTACATGATCGAGCTGCGTTCCGGCGAAAAGCCATATATGCCGGCAGTGGCCTGGGCCTATCCAAAGCAGCCAGCCGGACAGCGCCAGGCCATCCCGACAACACCCCTCATTCCGGCTGTCGCGGTGCGTAACTATCGCTACGGTCTCACAGGCGACAGTCCGCCATGGAAGCCGGTCGCTGTCTATGATGACGGCAGGCGCGTCTTTGTCGAGTTTCCACGCGGCATCGTGCAGGGCGAGATGCCGCCACTCCTGGTCATCGGCCCGGACGGCGAAGCCCAGATCGCCAACAGCCGCATTAATCAACACATCCTGATTGTCGATCGCCTGTTCGGCGCAGCCGAGCTGCGTCTTGGCAGCGGCGATCGACAGCAGACCGTCAGGATTGTGCGCACGGATGGAAGGCGATCATCATGAGCGAAAAGGATAGTGCGGCTCCGATGCGCCTTCGCGCCGAACCGCCGCGTATCACCCGTCTGTCGCCCAAGGTCATCGTCGGCGTCGGCATCGTCGCCTCGCTCGGCATCGGCGGGGCACTGATTTATGCGCTTCAGACGCGCGTGCCCGGTGCCAACGACCAAGAGCTTTACTCGATCGCCAATCGGCAACCCGCAGACGGTCTCGCCGGCCTGCCGCGCGACTATACAGGCCCGATCCTCGGGCCGGCGCTGCCCGGCGATCTCGGCCGGCCTATCCTCAATGCACAAAACAGGGTGCAACCGGTCGTGCCGCCCGCGATCACGGCCCCGGCTGTCGACGAGGCGGAACAACGCCGGCGCGCTGAAGAAGATGCCGCACGGACCAGCACCGTCTTTTTCCAGTCACGGGGAGGATCAACCACAACAGTCGGGACGGGAGGAGAACCGGCGTCGGGCTCTGCGGGTCTTGATCTGAGCGGTCACCCTGGCCAGCAAACCGCACAGGATAGGCAACTGTCTTTCCTCAACGCCGCCGCCGACAGGCGCATAGTGGCGCGCGACCGCGTCATGCCGCCGGCATCGCCCTTCGTGCTCCAGGCTGGCGCCGTCATCCCGGCCGCGCTCATCACAGGCATCAGGTCCGATCTGCCCGGACAGATCACCGCGCAGGTAACGGAGAACATTTACGACAGCCCCACCGGACGCGCCCTGCTCGTGCCGCAGGGCACACGGATCATCGGGCAGTACGACAACAACGTCCAATTCGGCCAGCGCCGTCTCCTTCTTGTCTGGAACCGGCTCATTTTTCCGACTGGCCATTCCATAATTCTCGAACGTCAGCCGGGCGCCGATACGCAAGGTTATGCCGGCCTTGAGGATGGGGTCGACTATCACTGGTGGGATCTGGCCAAAGCCGCCGGTCTTTCCACATTGCTTGCGGCCGGTGCGGAGTTGGCGATCGACGACGAGAACCGGCTATTGCGCGCAATCCGCGATGGAGCGCAGGACACGATCAACGATGCCGGCCAGCAGATCATCCGCAGACAGCTTACCGTAGCACCAACGCTGACTATCCGGCCGGGCTTCCCGGTACGGGTCATCGTCACGCGCGACCTCGTGCTCGAGCCTTATGGAGCAATGCAATGACCAAGCTGAAGTTGGGGCCCATCGCCGACGACAAACCCGTCAAGGTGACGGTGGAGCTTCCAGCGTCGCTGCATCGCAATCTCCAAACTTATGCTGACATCCTCAGCCGGGAAAGCGGCCAGCCGGCAACCGATCCAGTCCGGCTGATCGTACCGATGCTCCAGCGCTTTATCGAGACCGATCGAGGATTTGCAAAGGCTCGCCGGAACGCCCATCCAGATCCGTAGGGCGGCGCAGTGCTGACAGCTGTCGAAGAGGGTTCGGGCAATTCGCCACTTTTGTCGGCCAGCACACGATAGGCACCATTGGCCGTCGACCTGCAGGCAGTCAGCCAACAATTCCACGACACAAATCATGATACGGTGGGGATATTGGTCCTTGATTTTTTGAATCTCTAAGCTTCCGATAGGTCCTGCACGAGGCCGCGTCATGCCCACCGATAGTCAGTACATTCTCGAAAGCATCAAGCAGGGATGCGCGACGCTTAGCGATGACGAGTTCGTCATCGATAGGCTGGTAAAGTATTACGGTAACGGGAGAATCCGGTGGCACGTCGAATTCCGCGAGCATAGCATTGAACTGACGACGGGCCAGATCAAGAAGCAGCCTACCTTTCGAAGGAAGATACTCGAACAGGCTGGTGTGCTGCCGCCCCAGCGTGCCGGGGCCAACTACCGGCGATGGGCTATCGACCTGAGGAAGAATGCCATCGAGCTTCCTTGGCGGGACAGGCCGGTCGATGCCGGTTTCGCCATTGATAGGCTCGCCAGCCATGGGGATGGGCGCTGGATGGTTGAATACCAAGGCAAGGCGATCAAGTTCACGACGACCAAACTTCGCAGGCAAGTCAGTTTCCGCAAACGCATGCTGGCCAAGGCCAAGGTGTTGCCGCCCCAACTGAACCCGGCTGCCTATCGGAAGTGGGTGGACTGGCTCATTCAAAACGCCACCGAGGCTGCACCGCGCACCGAGGATGCCTCGATGACAGAGAAAAGCTGGCTTGATGACCTACCAGAGCTAGCCGGCTGGCAAAATGAAGCACCGCCCCAAGCAACCAGCTAGGGCGGCAGTTTCCAAAACAGAAGCCATCGAGCCAAAGGGGCAGCGGACGGTATCTGCTCGATGCAAGTACGATCCGCTCAGATCGATATGTCCTGGGTTTCGCCGCTGCTTAGTTTCATTGTTCCTTCGAAACTTCGCCGGGAGATGCGCCGTAGCACAACAGTGCCGGCCCATTCATTCGAGCATCTGACCGGAAATTCTGTCTCCGTTGATCCTGGCTCGAATCCAGGTTCCCTAGGCAAACTGGACGCCGCGGCAGATAAATAGGAACGGATATCACGGCGAACATCCGCGTTGGAGCGGTGACAGCCTTCGGCTGCAGTGCGCCCGAAAAGGGCTATCGGCGGGCCCCTCGTGGGAACGAAAAAAGAAGAGAAGCAGAACTTTCGTGCGCGGTTTTTGCACACGAACACTGGTAACATATTGATATTACTTATCTATCTTCCCCATCCATCATGGGTGCAACGGCGACGATCTTCGCGCCGTCGGCATAGAGTTTCGTCATGGCTTCTTCGATGTGCGTGAGGCAACGGTCGCCTTCAGATAAGGCCGCTCCCTATCACAACAAGGAGGCGGAGGCCAAATCGCCTTGCCTGCGCCAGGGCCGCTCTCGTCCGCCCAGCCGTCGGAAAGCCTCCGACTGAACTTCAGCGCTCATCCCCGCGAAGCGTCGCATCTCCAGGCCTGGGCTTCGGATCCGGCCGTGTCGCCACATAGAGGGCGCCGGCGGCGACAAAAACCGCGACGGCCGCGGCAACCAGTATATCGGGCTTGCCAAGCAGGAACACTCCATAGCCGAGAGCCATGCCCGTCCAGGCCATGATCTTGCCCCGGCGCGGAATGGCGCCTTCCTCGCGCCAGGCGCGCAAGGGCGGACCGAATCTCGGGTGGTCAAGCAACCATGCTTCGAACCGGGGCGACGAGCGGCCGAAACACCAGGCAGCGGCAATGAGGAAGATCGTCGTCGGCATGACCGGCAGGAATGCGCCGATGATGCCGAGGGCGAGCATCAGCATGCCCAGCGCAGTCAGGCCCGCCCGTCTCGCATTGAAGGCCGCGCCGTTGGCGGCGCGGCGAAACAGCGACGTCATCCTGCCTGACATGCCCTTGCGATGGCCTTCATCCAAAAGTCTCCCTTACCAGCCCATGCACGCGGCGGAATGCCGCCTCCGCCCCGGCGACGACGCGGTCTTCCTCTTCCTTGCTCAGTTCCAGAGCATCGAGTGCGGCCGTGAACGTGCGCCAGTGCAGACCGCGCCCTTCAGGCGCCGGCGCAAGATGCCTTGCGCCGAACGCTTCGGAAAGCCCAAGCTTGGCCGCCTCCTTCAAAAGGAAGGCCGCGCCGAGATTCGACCCTTCTGCAACATAGAGCCAGCCGAGCGCCGTCGGAAGATCGGCGTCGCCGTCAAAGACGGGAGCTTCGGCGACATCGGGCACTGCGATGCCCAGGTCGACAATGTCCTGGCCAATCAGGTCCAGGCGTCGCCGGCCGTCGAGATCCGGCAACAGCCCCTCCAGCACGGCACTCGAATACAGCGCATCGATATCGCGATGGAAGCTGTGCTGGACGGTCAGGAAGAGACCGTACCGCCGCCGATCCTCGAACGGTCGCCCGGCCATGATCGACGCGTCGAGACGCTCGTGAGTGGTGTTGGTCCGCGCCTTCAGGCGCTTGGCGCGGCTGGCCTCGACCGGCTTTTCGATGTCGATGGTCGTCATGGTCTTCTCTCACGAAACGAGCGGGAATACGCCGAAATCAGAACTTGGCCGTCAGGCCGGCGCGGAACGTCCGCCCCGGCGACGGCACGATGCTCGTCGACATCGGATCCAGGTAGTACCGATCGCCGACATTTTCGACGCTGAAATCGAGCGCCATGTCCTTGGTGAACTTGTAGCTGCCGAAGAGATCGACGATGACATTGCTGTAGTAAAACACCGGAGGATTGACGGACCCTGGCACCAGACCATAGCCGCCATAGCGCTGACCGAAGAAATAAGCGCGCGCACCGACAGTCAACTTTTCTTCGAACAGGCGCATGCCTGCGGTGACATTGCCGGAATATTTCGGCGGAATTCCCATCGCGCCATAGTCGGTGCCGATCTGGCCGATGCCGCAGCGCTGCACAGAACCACCCGGTGGTGTGTTGCAGAACTGCATGTCGTCATAGACGGTCAATCCACCTTCGACGAAGACTGTCCCCGTGTCGTAGGCAGCCGAGAATTCGTAGCCCGAGAACCGTGCGTCATCGATGTTGAGCCACGTGTAGAGACCCGCCGGACGCGCCCGAACCACATAGTCCTCATAGCTGTTGTCGAAGCGCGCGACCTTGAACCTGAGCGAGTCGCCAGAGACCAGCACATCGTCACGCATGAGGTTGATGCCGAACTCGAAGTTCTTCGACAGCTCCGGCTTCAGATCGGGATTGGGTACCAGATAATCTTGCTGGAATGCCGATGTCTCGCGCAGGCTCGGCGGCCGCCAGCCTTCGGTGTAGGTGCCGAACAGTTGCAGCCCGGTCAGGGGCGTGATCGTCACGCCCAGCGCCGGATTGAGCCGGCCATCCGACTTCTTCGCGAAACGGCTGGGGCCGACACCTTCGCTTTCGTAGTGGTCGTAGCGCAGGCTTCCCGACAGGGCGAGCCAATCGGTGACGTCCAGCTTGCTCTGGCTGAACACGCTTGCCAGCATCCGGTTCCCGTTCGGATTTGCACCGGCATAGCCCCAGTTGAAGGTGGCGCCCTGCTCGCGGGCCTGTTCGTAGACGAACTCCGCTCCGGTTTTCAGGCTTAGCTCGCCGATGGCCGTATCCAGCTTGGACATGTTGGAAACATCGCCGCCGACGGTCCTGGCATGCGCCAGACCTTTGCCGCCACTCGACAGGCTGTTGACCCAGCTCTCGGTGTTGACGTCGGTGAACCAGAGGTTCGACTGGAAGTCGACGGTGTCGCTGCCTTCCGGCTGGTAGGCATAGCCCGCTTTGACCGTATGGGTCTTGGTGGTCGCCAGTTCCGCCTGCTCGAGCGGGAGATTGATGACGGACCCTGGCAGCGAGAAAGCCAAGGACGACTCATCGATATCGCCATAGTGGTTCTGGTAGTAGGTATAGCCAAGCGACAACGAGTGGCCATCTCCCCATCTGGCCTTGCCTTTGCTCAGGAACGACGTCACGTCCTGGGAAGTATTGAACACTTCCTGTCCTGGCCGATACGACGACAGTAGCGCTTCGCGCGGTGGAAGCCATGGCACCCTGGTGTCGCGATAGGTCGACTTGCCCTCGGAACCCGAGAAATAGTTGCCGGCGCGACGGCGCGAAACACCGACCACGAACTCATAATTGTCTTCCAGCATCGCTGCGGCGACGCTTCCCGACCATGCGTCGCCGTTGAAGAATTCGGAATCCGCCCGGCGCATCTGCCTGGCGCCCACGGCGGGCGGGTCGATGGTATTGCTGCCAAGGCTGCCCTTGACCCTGACACCGCGGTTCTCGCCTTCCTTGACGATGTCGCGCGCCTCGATGGTGCGCATGTTGACCACGCCACCCATCGCTCCGACGCCGCCGGCACCGGCAAATGGTCCCTTGGAAATGTCGATGCCGCCTAGGAAATCAGGATCGACGTAGGTTTCGTTACGGCTTCCGCGATAGCCGCGGTAGGAATTGTTCGTCTGCCGCGTACCGTCGACCATGACGTTGACGCGGTTTTGCCCCTGCAGTCCGCGAATGTTGACGTCGACGGAGGCGCCGACGCGGTTGCCGGAAGCGACCACGCCGGGCGTCGAGCGGAACATGTCGCCAACCGAGGTCGGCGGCGTCCGCGAAATCTGCTCGGCGGAAATGTGGTTTACCGAACCCGCCGTCTCGAATGGTGCATCGGCGGCGCCGCGCCCGCCCGTCACATCGATCACATCGAGCACCAGCGAGCCATCGGCAGCCGGCACAGCGTGCGCATTGGACACACGGTCGGAGATGACCACGGTTCGGCCCTCGATACGGTAGGACAGCCCGCTGCCGGCAAGCAGTCGCGCCGCTGCATCCGAAATCGTCAGCGACCCCGACACGCCCGGCGAGGTGAGCCCCCGCACCGCCGCCGCGTCGACCGAGACCTGCATGCCGGACTGCTGGCCAAGCTGGGTCAACGCGCTCGCGAGCGGCTGCGCCGCAATCTGGAAGGTCCTTTGCTGAGCCGCGCTTGCCTGCTGCGCCGAAGCGAGATTGGTCCCACCCATGCCCGTCAATGCCGTTCCCACCATCAACGCAGCAAAAAATGCCCCGCCAAATCGTTCACTCGTCGTCTTGCACATATCCTGCCGCACCCTGTTGTCCCAAGCGCGAGGGCCCGGCACACGACCGGACTCCCCTCTCCTCTCAAGGACGAAGCAGCCTTACGGATTTTCAGACAAAATCACTCATGTTTTCTCAAAAGAGGTTCGAGCGGCGGCTACCAGCTCGACACGACCGCCAGCCAGGGACTTATCTGGTGCACGTAGGCGCCGTGTGCGGCGGCGACGGCCGTGAGTGCGCCTATCGGTTCGTTGAGGTTGTAGACACCGGTTACCCTTTGGCCGGCAATGGCGGCATCGGCCAGGACAATCCTGCCCCGGTAATACCTGCCCAAGGCCTCCGCCACCTCTCCGACCGAGCGGTCTTTCACAACAAGCATGCCGCTGCGCCATCCACCGGCGAGATCGGGCACGTCCCTGCCGCGCTCGACCTTGCCGGCGTGGCTGACGCGAACCCAGTCGCCGGCTTCGAGCGGCGCACCCGACACTTCCGCCGCGGTGGAAGAAGCAACAGCCACGCGCCCTCGATTGACGGCTATGGCGGTGCCTTCGGCCATCATCCGCACATCGAAAGCCGTGCCCAGCACCGTCGTGTCGACGTCGCCCGCGTCGACACGAAACGGCCGCGCAGCGTCCGGCTCGACTTCGAAATAGGCCTCTCCCGTCAACAGCCGGATGTTGCGGGATGCCTGGTCGAAAGCCACCTCGATGGCACTGTCCGCCCCGAGATGGACCGTGCTGCCGTCTTCAAGCCGGATCTCGCGCGTCTGGGCAACGCCGGTCGAGTAATCGGCCTGCAGCCAGATGCGGATATCCTGTAGAAACACGGCTGCGACGCAGATCGTGGCGACAGCCAGAATCGACGCGGTGAAGTAGCCTCTGCGGCGAGTGCCGCGCGCCATGGGGGTTTTCGATGAAGACCGGCGCATGTGATCGCGGCGGCCAGCCATTTCGCGCGCTTCATGTGCCGCGCCCAGCACTTTCCACACATGGCGCGCCTCGGCCCAGGCCTTCACATGGTCGTCGCTGCTCGCAAGCCATGCCTCGAAGGCCGTTGCCACTTCTGCATCATCGGGCTTGTCTTCAAGCGCGATCATCCAGTGAAGCGCCGCTTCGGCCGACTGCGCTGTGTCCTGTCGCGGTTTAATCAGACTGTCCCCCAAGGAATTTCCGCCGATGATTGGCCTTCAACGAGGCCTCTAGGAATGGACGTTTGACGGGGCCGGATTTTCAACAGGCGGCAACGATCAGGCTTCATCGGCTAGTCGCTTCCGGCAATGCTCGAGCCCCTGATAGACAAGCGCATGCGCAAGCCCGACCGAAATGCCGAGATGCGCTGCGATGTCCTTCAGCTTGAAACCCTCGAACCGGTGCATTTCGAGTGCAATGCGCGTGCGCTCCGGCAGCTCCGCCATGGCTTCCATGACGACACGCAGTTCGTCGCGGTAGGCAAGCACGTCCTCCTGCGATGGCCGATCCTCCGCGACTGCCTCGACATCCGCACTATCGGCGACATGCCTGCCCTCGACGGATCGGCGTCGTATCCAGTCGATCGCGAGATTGCGGATGATGCGGCGGAGATAGCCGACCGGCTCGTCCAGCGTGCGGCCGGCGCTAGCGGCATCAAGACGGAGAAACGCCTCCTGGACGACGTCTTCGCCGCGTGCGCGATCGCCGACGATCGCCGTTGCATAATCGACGAGTTCGACGCGGTGGGCGCGGTAGATGCTCAAGCTGTTGTCCGAATAGCCCACTCGAATGACCCTGCCGGCAGCACATCGGGTGCCGGTTTGGAATTTTCAGATTCATGCGTGAGATGGCTTCGGGCTACTCAGCCGAGATCCATATTGGAATTGTCGGCGCGGCTCAAGTGCAGGCCTCGAGCCTCCGTTCTGCAAGCGAAATGGTGCCTCGTGCTCCGCGCTCAGCGCCGCGCGATGATGCGGCCGTCGACGTCCTTGATGTCGCGCAGGCCGCAGAAGGCCATGGTGATGTCGAGCTCCTTGCGGATGATGTCGAGACAGGTGGTCACCCCCGCCTCGCCGCCGGCGCCAAGGCCGTACAGGAACGAACGGCCGATGAACACGCCCTTGGCGCCCAGGGCCACGGCCTTGATCACGTCCTGGCCGGAGCGGATGCCGCCATCCATCAGCACCTCTATGCGGTCGCCGACGGCGTCGACGATCGCCGACAGCGCCGAGATCGAGGATATCGCGCCGTCGAGCTGGCGGCCACCATGGTTGGACACGATCAGCGCGTCCGCTCCGCTCGCCGCTGCCTTCTCCGCGTCTTCGGGATCGAGAATGCCCTTGAGGATGAGCTTGCCGCCCCACTGGTCCTTGATCCACTTGACGTCGTCCCAGCTCAGCGCCGGGTCGAACTGTTCGGCCGTCCACGACGACAGCGAGCGCAGGTCGGTGACACCCTTGGCATGGCCGGCAATGTTTCGGAACGTGCGGCGGTTGGTGCGCAGCATGTTCAAGCACCAGCGCGGCTTGGTCGCCAGGTTGATGATGTTCGGGATCGTCATGCGCGGCGGCGTCGACAGGCCGTTGACGACATCCTTGTGGCGCTGCCCGAGGATCTGCAGATCGAGCGTCAGCACCAGCGCCGAGCATTTGGCTGCCTTGGCGCGGCGAATGAGGTTCATGACGAACTCGCGATCCCGCATCACATAGAGCTGGAACCAGAACGGCTTGCTTGTGTTCTCGGCGACGTCCTCGATCGAGCAGATGCTCATCGTCGACAGCGTGAACGGAATGCCCGCCTTCTCGGCAGCCCGCGCGGCATGGATCTCGCCGTCGGCGTGCTGCATGCCGGTGAGCCCGGTCGGCGCGATGGCCACCGGCATCGATACCGTCTCGCCGACCATCGTCGTTTCGAGCGTGCGGTTGCGCATGTCGACGGCGACGCGCTGGCGCAGCTTGATCGGCACGAAGTCGCTCTCGTTCTCGCGATAGGTGCTTTCGGTCCAGGCGCCGGAATCGCAATAGTCGTAGAACATGCGGGGCACGCGGCGCTTGGCGATTGCGCGAAGGTCGGCGATCGAGGTTATCGGACGCGCCATTCCACTATGCTCCAGGATGCTGATGAGTTGCGACAGGCTGCGGCATGTAAGCCGCCTTCGCGACCGATGCCAAGGGCCGACCGGCAAGATGTTCGTCCGGATGTCGCAGACTTTCGCTCTATGCCGCATGATCGAGGATATTGATGATGTTGCCGAGCGGGTCGCGGACGAAAAATCGCCTCACGCCCCAGGGCTCGTCGGCAAGATCGTAGACGATCTCATGCCCCGCAGCCTTCACCCGTCGATAGAGCTCGTCGACATCATCGACCTCGATCGAAAGCACCGGCACCGGCGCGCCCTGCCCGCCCTCGCTGGCAACGCCGAGTTGCGGCATCATCGTACCACCGGCACCGAAGGTCAG
The DNA here is from genome assembly GCF_001424795.1 of Aminobacter sp. DSM 101952. Classification (NCBI taxonomy): domain Bacteria; kingdom Pseudomonadati; phylum Pseudomonadota; class Alphaproteobacteria; order Hyphomicrobiales; family Phyllobacteriaceae; genus Aminobacter; species Aminobacter sp. DSM 101952. The sequence continues at coordinate 26,470 of NZ_LMCL01000001.1, forward strand.
GATCCAGCCGTGATCCATAAGGACATCGAGCCCGAGCAATTCGCCGTAGAACGTCTGTGCCGCCCTCGGGTCGGCTGCGTGGAGATTGGCGACGATGCGACGAACGGTCATGGCATGAGCCCTTTCTGAAATCAAAAGGGGCCCGATGGCCCCTTCTGGCACTTCGTGATTGTTCGCAATCAGGCGTTGGCCGCCATGACCGCGCGCTTGGCCATCACCACCACCAGGTTGGCGCGGTATTCGGGCGAAGCGTGCATATCGGCCATCAGGTTCTTCGACGGCACCGAAACGCCCTCGAGTGCCGACGCCTCGAACTTCTTGGCCAGCGCCGCCTCGATCTCCCTGGAGCGGAACACGCCGTCGTCGCCTGCCCCGGTCACTGCGGCCCGCACGCCTTCCTTGCCCTTGGTCACGAAGACGCCGGTCATGGCGTAGCGCGACGCGGGGTTGGGGAATTTTGCGTAGCCGGCCTTGGCCGGTGCGGTGAAGGTGACGGCGGTGACGACCTCGTCGTCCTTGAGCGCGGTTTCGAACAGGCCCTTGAAGAACTTGTCGGCCGCGATCTGCCGCTTGTTGGTGACCACCGTCGCCCCCAGCGCCAGCAGCGCCGAGGGATAATCGGCGGCCGGATCGTTGTTGGCGACGGAGCCGCCGATCGTGCCGCGGTGCCTGACCGCCGGGTCGCCGATATGGCTGGCAAGCGCGCAAAGCGCCGGGCAGACCTTCATCAGCTTCTCGTCGTTGGCGACGTCGAAATGCGTCGTCGCGGCACCTATGGTGACGTTCTTGCCCGAGACCTTGATGCCCTTGAGGTCGGCAATGTGGTTCAGGTCGACCAGGTCCGACGGTGCCGCGAGCCGGGTCTTCATCGCCGGGATCAGCGTCATGCCGCCAGAAAGGTACTTGGCGTCACCGGTCTTGATCTTCTTGACGGCATCCGCGACCGAGGTGGCGCGATGATAGTTGACGGAATACATGTGTCTTTCTCCCTTGGGGGAAAGAGCGAACAGGGCATAGCGAATAGCGAGCAGTTCGCATCCGCTTTCTACTTCCCTATTCGCTACTCCCTATTCCCTATTCGCTTCTCTCAGTGCTTCGTGCCGGCGCGCAGTGCCGCCCAGACCTTACTCGGGGTCGCCGGCATGGTCAGGTTTTCGTGGCCGAGCGCGTCGGTGATGGCGTTGATGACCGCCGGCGGCGAACCGATGGCGCCGGCCTCGCCACAACCCTTGATGCCGAGCGGATTGCCAGGACAAGGCGTGTTCGACGTCGAAATCTGGAACGACGGCAGGTCGTCGGCGCGCGGCATGGTGTAGTCCATATAGCTTGCCGTCAGAAGCTGCCCGCTGCCGTCATAGACAGCCCCTTCCAGCAGCGCCTGGCCGACGCCCTGCGCGATACCGCCATGTACCTGCCCTTCGACGATCATCGGATTGATGATGTTGCCGAAATCGTCGGCGGCGACGAACTGCACGATGTCGGTCTTGCCCGTTTCGGGATCGATCTCGACCTCGCAGATGTAGCAGCCCGCCGGGAAGGTGAAGTTCGACGGGTCGTAGAACGCCGTCTCCTTCAGTCCGGGCTCCATGCCTGCCGGCAGATTGTGCGCGGTGTAGGCGGCAAGCGCCATCTGGAACCACGGCACGTTCTTGTCGGTGCCGGCAACCTTCAGCGCACCGTTCTCGATGACGATGTCGCCCTCGTCGGCCTCGAGCAGGTGTGCCGCGATCTTCTTGGCCTTGGCCTCGACCTTGTCGAGCGCCTTGACGATCGCCGACATGCCGACGGCGCCAGAACGCGAGCCATAGGTGCCCATGCCCATCTGCACCTTGTCGGTGTCGCCGTGAACGATCGACACCGAGTCGAGCGGCACGCCGAAACGCGAATTGACGAGCTGGGCGAACGTCGTCTCGTGGCCCTGGCCATGGCTGTGCGAGCCGGTCAGGACCTCGATGGTGCCGACTGCGTTGACGCGCACCTCGGCGGACTCCCACAAGCCCACACCCGCTCCAAGACTGCCCACCGCAGCCGACGGCGCAATGCCGCAGGCCTCGATGTAGCAGCTCATGCCGATGCCACGCACCTTGCCCTTCTTGGCTGCCGCCGACTTGCGCTTGGCAAAGCCGGCATAGTCGGCCTGCTTCATCGCCGCATCGAGCGAGGCGCCGTAGTCGCCGGCGTCATAGCACATGATGACTGGCGTCTGGTGGGGGAACTGCGTGACGAAGTTGCTGCGCCTGAGCTCGGCCGGCGACACGCCCAGCTCGCGCGCGGCGATCTCCATCGTGCGCTCGACCACGTAGGTTGCCTCGGGTCGCCCTGCCCCGCGATAGGCATCCACTGGTGCGGTATTGGTGTAGACCGTGCGCACATTGCCGTAGATCGCAGGGATGTTGTACTGGCCCGACAGCAGCGTCGCGTAGAGATAGGTCGGCGTCGCCGAGGAAAACAGCGACATGTAGGCGCCGAGATTGGCGATCGTGTCGACCTTCAGTCCGACGATCTTGTTGTTCTTGTCGAAGCCCATCTCGACGGTGGTGTGGTGGTCGCGGCCATGCGCGTCGGTCAGGAAGCTCTCGGTCCGATCGGCCACCCATTTGACCGGCACGCCGGTCCGCTTCGAGGCCCACAGGCAGACGATCTCTTCGGGATAGATATAGATCTTGGAGCCGAAGCCGCCGCCGACGTCCGGCGCGATGACGCGCAGCTTGTTCTCCGGCGCAACATTGTAGAACGCGCTCATCACCAGGCGGGCAACATGCGGATTCTGCGACGTCGTCCAGCAGGTGTAGTGATCCTCGGCCTTGTCGTAGTGTCCGAGGGCAGCCCGCGGTTCCATCGCATTGGGAACCAGGCGGTTGTTGACGATCTCGACGCGCGTGACATGGGCGGCGGACTTGAGCGCCGCATCGGCCGCTGCGGCATCGCCGATGCCCCAGTCGAAGATCAGGTTGCCATCCGCCTCGGGATGGAGCTGCGGCGCGCCCTTGCCCATCGCCTCGACGGCATCCGACACCGACTTGCGCTCCTTGTAGGTGATCTCGACGGCTTCCGCGGCATCGCGCGCCTGGCCCTTGGTTTCGGCCACCACGATGACGACGGCGTCGCCGACATAGCGCACCCGGTCGACCGCCAGCGGCGACCATGCGCCCATCTTCATCGGCGAGCCGTCCTTGGAATGGATCATCCAGCCGCAGATCAGGTTGCCGATGCCGTCAGCCTTGAGCTGCTTGCCGGTGAGCACGCCGATCACGCCCGGCATGGCTTCCGCCGCCTTGACGTCGATCTTCTTGATGTCGGCATGGGCGTGCGGGCTGCGCACGAAGGCCGCGTGCTTCATGCCGGGCACGACCATGTCGTCGACATAGCGCCCTGCGCCGGTGATGAACCTTTTGTCTTCCTTGCGCGCCACCCGCGCGCCGATACCTTCGATTCCCATTTCAATTCCTCCCGAACCTGAAAAAGCGAATAGCGAATAGTGAGTAGCGAATGGTGGGAAAGTGGTGACGGCAGCGGTGGGGCAAAACCCCTACTCGCTACTCGCTATTCCCTATTCGCTCATCTTCTCACGCCGCCTTCTTCGCCTTGCTCCTGGACGCCTTCGACATCGTCTTCGAAGCGGCGAGGATCGCCTTGACGATGTTGTGGTAGCCGGTGCAGCGGCAGATGTTGCCTTCGAGTTCCGCGCGTACGGTGGCTTCGTCGAGCCCTTCGGGATGCCGGCGGATCATGTCGGTCGCGGTCATGATCATGCCCGGCGTACAGAAACCGCATTGCAGGCCATGATGCTCCTTGAACGCGGCCTGGACCGGATGCAGGTCGGCGCCGTTGGCGAGCCCCTCGATGGTGGTGATGGTCGACCCGGAGGCCTGCGCTGCAAGCATGGTGCAGGATTTCATCGCCTTGCCGTCGACATGGACGACGCAGGCGCCGCATTGTGACGTGTCGCACCCGACATGGGTGCCGGTCAGGCCCAGATGCTCGCGCAGGAAATGGACTAGAAGCGTGCGGTCCTCCACCGCGCCGCTGACCTTTCGGCCATTGACGACCAAAGATACCTCCGACATGAAACCTCCCACTGTTGCCGCGACCGGCCAGGCAGACCCCGCACCCGTCAGGTGGCCAAATCCTATCCCCGCAAATTAAGGCTGCAAGCGGCTTTTTGGGTCCAGACACGCATTGCGTGCATGCCAGCGAAGAAAATGCAGCTGGTTTTGCTGCCGGCACCACTTGCGACGACTTGGCCAGGCCAGCAACGGCAGACACCACGGATGTCGATTGGAAGTGGAATGCGCGGTCGGATCATGCCAAAAGCCTGCATCACATCGATGGGAGGCTGACCTTGGCCGCTTTCGCATTCGCCCCGTCCGAACCGGCTTCTGTCGCCGTCTCGGGATCAGCCGAACGCTTTCCGGTCCGGCGCATCTTCTGCGTCGGCCGCAACTATGCTGCGCATGCGCGCGAAATGGGCAGCGACCCGGATCGCGAGCCGCCCTTCTTCTTCGGCAAGCCGGCCGACGCCGTGGTCGATGGCGGCGCCACGATCCCCTATCCGCCGCTCACCAACGACCTGCATCATGAGATCGAACTGGTGGTCGCCGTCGGCCGCGGCGGTTCCGACATCGACACCAAGGATGCGCTGGATCACGTCTGGGGCTATGCCACGGGCATCGACTTGACCCGTCGCGACCTGCAGGACACGGCCAAGAAGCTTGGCCGCCCTTGGGACTGGGCCAAGGGCTTCGACCGCTCAGCGCCATGCGAGCCGCTCGTCCGCGCATCCGAGATCGGCCACCCGACGAAAGGCCGCATCTGGCTTGCCGTCAATGGCGAGACCAGGCAGCAGGGCGACCTCGCCGACATGATCTGGTCTGTACCGGAGATCATCGCCATCTGCAGCCAATCGATCGAACTGAAGGCCGGCGACCTGATCTTCACCGGCACGCCGGCCGGCGTCGGCGCGGTCGGCACCGGCGACCGCATCACCGGCGGCGTCGATGGTGTCGGCGAAATCGCGATTTCGATCGCAGCACGGTAGGCAGCAGTTCAGGCCGTCGGCTTCTTGCGCCCCTCATAGAGCATGATCAGCGTCTCGGCGACGAGCGCCGGCTTGGCCTCGCCCTCGATCTCGATGGTGTTTTCACCCTTGACCAGATATTGCCCCGGCCCCTTGTCTTCCATCGATATCAGCACCGAGCGCATGCGCACCCGCGAGCCGACCTTTACCGGTGCCACGAAGCGCACCTTGTCGAGGCCATAGTTGAAGGCAGCCTGGGTATGGACGGGAATGACGCCCATGTCCTGGATGAACGCCCCGATCATCGACAGCGTCAGGAAGCCATGGGCGATTGTCGTGCGAAACGGGCTCTGGCGGCGCGCGCGCTCGGGGTCGACATGGATCCACTGGCGGTCGCCGGTGGATTCGGCAAAGCCGTCGATGCGGCCCTGGTCGACGACCAGCCAGTCGGAAACGCCGAGTTCCTGCCCGATCTTCGCGCGCAGTTCCTCATAGGTTTCGATGGGTTTCGACACGCTTCCTCCCCCGTGTCCGGCAACACCTTGCCTGTGGGGGACCATGAACGGAGAGCTCTTGTCAACCTTTGGCAGGCCCCGCCGAGGCTATTCGGCCGCCTCGCGTTCGGCGACGTCGTCAGTCCTCTCAGGGTCGCCCAGGGCAGTTTCGCAGCCGAGTTCGGGAAAAGCCACCGAGCGCTTGCCGTGGAAGTCGGTGCGCACGACAACCAGCCCCTGCTCCTCGAAATAGGTGAGCAGACGCCGCGCCCGGCGGGCCGAATGGCTGCCATAGGCGTGCGCGATGGCTGCGTCCGACGGGCAAGGCGCACCCTTCACCGCCGCCTGGGCTACGATAAGGAAAACCGCTTGCAGGTCTTCGGGCAAAGCGGCGGACATGCCAAGCGCCTGCTGCCAGGTGTCGCTCGATGCCGTCTCCTCGTCGATGCCAGACCGTGCCACCGCGTAGCGGCGGCGGAAGACCGACAATGCAGGCGCTTCGCCCTGCACGCGCTTGATGCGGCAGCGGACCAGAAAGTCCTGGTAGAGCACGGCGTCGGTACGGAACGCAGCATCCGGGTCCTCGACCATCTCGCGCACGATGGTGTCGATCAGCGCCTCGCGCTCGGCTTCGTCGAACAGGGGGAAAATCGGCTCGGCGACAGGCGCCGATGCCTCGGCGCGCACCTGCGAAAGCTGGGCGATGATGTCGGCCGTCGGCGTCGGTGTTGGCGGCGGCGGACGCCGCACCGGGTGACGCGCTTCCAGTGGAGCGGGTGCGAAAATCAGCTCGCGCGTGTCGTCGCTGGCATCGGGCAGCGGCATCAGCTTGGGGCTGACCGAACGTGCCGACGTTTCGACGGGACCGATGGCGACAGGAAGGGGCCGGCGCGACATCGCCGGTCCGAGCGCCACGAAATTGCCGCGCGCCAGGTCGCGGAACATCTCCGCCTGCCGACGCTCCATGCCGAGCAGGTCGGCGGCGCGGGCCATGTCGATGTCGAGGAAGGTGCGGCCCATCAGGAAATTGGACGCTTCGGCGGCAACGTTCTTGGCGAGTTTTGCCAGGCGCTGCGTGGCGATGACACCGGCCAGTCCGCGCTTGCGGCCGCGGCACATCAGGTTGGTCATGGCACCCAGCGAGATCTTGCGCGCCTCGTCGGACACCTCGCCGGCCACCGCCGGCGCGAACAGCTGCGCCTCGTCGACGACCACGAGCACGGGATACCAGAAGTCACGCTCGGCATCGAACATGCCGTTGAGAAACGCGGCCGCGCCGCGCATCTGCTGCTCGACATCGAGGCCTTCGAGGTTGAGCACGACGGAAACGCGATGCTGGCGGATACGGCCGGCGATGCGGGTGAGTTCTGCCTCGGTGCGCTGGGCGTCGACGACAACATGGCCGAAGCGATCGGCAAGGGTGACGAAATCGCCTTCGGGATCGATGATGCACTGCTGCACCCAGGGCGCGCTCTGTTCGAGCAGGCGGCGCAGGAGATGCGACTTCCCCGAGCCCGAATTGCCTTGGACCAGCAATCGGGTCGCCAGCAACTCTTCGAGATCAAGCTGAGCCTTCGTCCCGCCGGACGCCGCCCCCATCTCGATGCCTACCTTCATCCTTTTCCCCGGTCGAATCCTGCCGCGCGAGCCGCGAATCAAACCTGATTCCCGGCAGGCACAACAGGCAGATTCAATGCGTTAAGACGCATTTGTGCATCCGGACGGACGCACTGCGTTCCAATGGTGATCTGCCTTCCTTAGCATCCGAGGGCCGGCAATGCGCGGCCCGTCTTGCGAAACCCACAACAGAGGTGGGCCGTCGGCGCGCCAGGATCCAGCCTGGAAAAGCTACTTCTTCTTGTCGTAGCTGTCGCGGATCTCCTGCATCGACTCGTGAATGCGCTCGCGCAGGATCTCGACCGATTCCGAGCCCGACTTGCGCACGATGTCGGCAACCTCGCCGGCATTCTTGAGCGCGGCCTCGAATGATCGCCTGGCGAAATCGGCCTGCTTGCCGAGCATTTCCTGCGGATTGCCCGGCGCCCGCAATCCTTGGGCGGCCTCGGTCACCTCCTGCAATGCGCTCTGGATCATCTCGCGCTGCTTGGCGATCAGCGACGAAGCCCCCGAAGCACCTGCCTTCACCGATTTTTCCAGCGCCTCAAGATTCTTGCGGTGATGGCTGACGATGTCGTCGACATCGACCGCGGGCATTTTCAGATCGCGGCCGAACTTCGAAAACATGTCCATGAAGGATTCAGGTTCCGGCTTCTTGGCCATGGCTCGCTCCCATTTGGCTCCGGACCGTCCCGGAGGTCGCAAGGCCAGAATAGACAAGCCGCGGGCTTGGTCAATTCGCCAGCAAGAGCAGTTCGGCGGAATAGAGCGCAAGGCCCGCAAGGCCGCCGATCAGCATGCCGTTGAAACGGATATACTGCAGGTCGCGGCCGATGTTGATCTCCATCAGCCGGGTCAGTTGGCCAAGGTCCCAGCGCCTGACCTGTTCGGCAATGAAGCCCGAGACGCCGCTTTTCTGGCTCTCGACGAAAGACGCAAGCGCGACCACGAAACCGGTGTTCATGTCGGCGCGAATCTGCGGATCACGCGCCAGGTTCTGGCCGACCTCGACGAACAGGTTGGTCAAGTGCTTTCGCGTCATCGAGTCCGGCGATGCCACATCCTGCTCGATGAAACCGCGCATGCTCCTCCACACGTCGAGGGCCAGTCCGCGCAGTTCGGGACGGGCGAGGAAATTGCGCTTCAGCTGTTCGGCGCGCTTGGCATAATCGGGCGAATGGCGAAGCTGATCGATGAAGCCATGGACAAAGCGGTCGAACTCGCCGCGCAGCGGATGATCGGGATCGGCCCGGACCTCCTCCAGCAAGGTGGCTGCGGACGCGACGATGCGCTTGAGCAGATAGGCGTCGGCACGGAACAGGTTGAAGACGGAAGGCAGCTCCTCCCTGATCTTTTCGCGCAGCACGGCCAGCGCCTGCTCGTCGCTCAGGAAATTGCCGATGATCTTGGTGAACTCGTCCAGCATGCGCTGGTGCCGGCGATCATCCGTGAAAGCCGACAGCAGCTCCGCCGCCAACGGCGCCACATCAATCTTGCCGAGGCGATCGAGCATGCGGCGCGTGGCGAATTCGCGCAGCCCGGAGCCTTCGATCGCCTGGAGCATCTGCGGGACCAGCCGGCCGACGAAACGCGACAGCCCCTCCGCCCGGCTGCGATCCGACAGCCAGTCGGCGACGAGGGCTGCGAAATCCACCTCCTTCAGCTTCTGCCGCACCGGCTCGGGCGCCAGAAAGTTGGCCTCGATGAAGCGGCCGAGATTTTCGGCGATCCGGTTCTGGTTGGAGGGGATGATGGCCGTATGCGGTATCGGCAACCCAAGCGGCCGCTTGAACAGGGCAACGACGGCGTACCAATCCGCCAGCCCGCCTATGGTGGCCGCCTCGGCGAAGGCGGCGACAAAGCCAAGCCAGGGCCAGCGTCCCTGCAGCGACTTTGCGATCGCGAACACGCACACGCACACGACCAGGGCGGCAGTCGCCAGAAACTTGGTCCTGCGCAGCGCTGCCAGCTTTTCGGCATCGACGGCTTTGGCGGAAGGTGTCATGCCGGCCGGAAGGGCCTGGCTTTGCGGTGAGGACATCGGTCGCCTTCCCTGTTCGTCACAGGGACTATATCGGCACAGCCTCTCACCGCTTCAATTCGAAAAGCGAACCTAGGCGGCGATGGCCTTGCCGACCTTGCGGCGTCCGAAGTCTGCCGGCGCGAGAAAGCCCATATCGGGATCGGCCGCTCCGTCCGCGTCGAGTTCGATGATGCCGTTGGTCTCGCCCTGCGCGAAACTCAGCTTGGCATTGAAGCGACGGGCCAAGGCCCTCATCGCGGAATTGTTGGCGTGTGTCGTCACCTGCAACCGGGTGTAGCCCAGCCCCTTCGCCTGGGCGATGATCCGCCGGAACAGGCGCCCGCCGATCCCCCTGTGCTGCAACTGGCTCTCGACGCTGAACGCGATCTCGGCCGTGGGCTCGCGCTCCTCCGGGCGTTCATGCAGTTCGGCCGCGCCCAAAACCTTGTCACCCTCGACATAGGCGATGACAATCACCCCCTGGTGGAAGCTGCGATCGGCATAGGAGCGGAGAAAGCCGTCGTCGGTCAGGCCGTTGAAGCGGTCGCGGCGGCTCTGCGCGTCAAGTCTCAGCAGATGTTCGGCAAAGCGGGGCAGATCGGATGGCCTGAGCTGGCGGATGATCCCCGTCAGCGGCCGTTGAGCTTGCTTGATCTGTTCCATGTCGTAGTCCTCATGGGTTCCTCCCCAGAGTCTTCGACTCCCGACATCGGCAATATTGTGCCATGCAGCAATAACTTCAACCCGTGAGCCCGGTCAGGAATGCAAGGCTGGCCTGCGTCCGGTGCGGGGCCGCAATTGCAGTTACCTGATGTTTCCTGTCCAGATTTGTTGACATCGCTTGTCTGGAATTGTTCTAAGGTGTAGGCCATATAAGAAGCCTGTCCGCGCCACAGCGAGGAATCACCAATGCGTCTTACCCGCCAGACCAACTACGCCATGCGCATCCTGATGTATTGCGCGGCCAATGAGGGCCGGCTGAGCCGTGTCCCAGAGATCGCAGCCGCCTACACGGTGTCGGAGCTGTTTCTGTTCAAGATCCTCCAGCCTCTGGTCGAGGCCAAGCTGGTGGAAACCGTCCGCGGCCGCAATGGCGGCGTGCGGCTGGCCAAGCCAGCCGACCAGATATCGCTTTTCGATGTGGTGCGCGTCACCGAAGAGAGCTTCGCCATGGCGGAGTGCTTTGAAAGTGACGCAGCCGAATGCCCGCTGGTCGACAGTTGCGGGCTCAATTCGGCGCTTCGCGAAGCGCTGAATGCGTTTTTCGAAGTCCTTGGCCGCTACACGATCGCGGATCTGGTCGCTGCGCGTCCCAACATGCGCGATCTGTTGGGCATCGATTTCACTCCGCCCCGCGCCCTGGCCGGCTAGCTCGACACCGATATCGCAAGCCCCGGCCACACGAAGGCGCTTCGTGGTGGTTGCGCCGGGGCAGCCGCGTCGCTACATGCGCGGCATGAAAGTCAAGGACGCCGACATCATCATCGTCCCCGGATACACCAGTTCCGGGCCCACCCACTGGCAAAGCCGTTGGGAGGAAAAGCTGTCGACTGCGCGCCGTGTCGAGCAGGACGAATGGTCCAAGCCGGTGCGCGAGGACTGGACGGCCAAGGTCATCGATGCCGTGAACGCCGCCGAGCGGCCGGTCGTGCTCGTTGCCCATTCGCTGGGCATACCGACGGTGATCCATGCCATTCCAGGCTTCAAGAAGCGCGTCGCGGGCGGATTTTTCGTTGCCCCGCCGGATGTTTCCAACCCGGCTATGAAGCCAAAGCACCTGATAACGTTCGGCCCCTATCCGCGCGACCCTTTGCCGTTTCCGTCCGTGGTGATCGCCAGCCGCAACGATCCCTATTGCGCCCACGACGTTGCGGAAGACATCGCCGCCGCCTGGGGTTCGCTGTTCGTCGATGCGGGCGAATCCGGTCACATCAATTCGGATTCCGGCCACGGGCCGTGGCCGGAGGGATCGATGGTGTTTGCGCAGTTCCTGTCGCGCCTGGAAGGCTGACGGGCGCTCGTCAGCCGAGCGATTTCCTGAGATCGGCCAGCAGGCCTGCGGCGCCGGCTGAGATCAACTGGTGTTCCGAGCCTGTGGCAAGCAGTTGGAAGCCCATCTCGACGAAGCGTCCAGCGATCTTCGGATCGGTGACATAGATAGCGGCATGCTTGCCGGCGGCGCGCGTCCGCTTGGCGATTGCAGCCACCGTCTCCATCATGCCTTCGAGCGTGCCGTTGATCGTCTCGCCCTTGGACCAGGCGATGGAAAAGTCGCCAGGGCCGACAAAGATGCCATCGATGCCAGGGGTCGACAGGATGCCGTCAAGCGCCGCGACCGCGGCATGGGTCTCGACCATTGCAAATGATACGGTGCGAGCGTTGCTCTCCCTGAGCCACTTGACCGGGTCCTTGCTGCCTGCGCGGGGCGCAGCGAAGGTCGGCCCCCAGGAGCGCTCGCCCAATGGCGGATACTTCATCGCCGCCGCGAAGCGCTGTGCGTCTTCCACCGAATTGACCATCGGCGCGATGACAGCCTCGGCGCCGAAGTCGAGCGCACGGCTTGCCATGTCGAAGCGGCCAACCGGAACCCGGACGATTGCATGCTTGTTGGCGCGCAGGACTGGCGCAAGCGAGCGCAGCACACTGTCTTCGTTGTGGCCGCCGTGCTGCATGTCGAGGGTGACCGCATCGAACCCCTGCCCGGCAAGTATCTCGACCGTCAGCGCATCCGGCACGCCCGACCAGGCGGTGATGATGGTCTCGTTGGCGTGCAGTCTCTCGGCAAGCGACATTATTCTCTCTCCGTGTCGGGCGTCATTTCACCCGGAAGCGACCGGAGTCGCAAACAAAAACCGCCCGGAATCCGGGCGGTTCGTTGGTCCAGTCCGGCAAGGCCTGGAAAATCAGGTGTTCTTGACCTGCTCGATCGCCTGAGCCATCAGTTCGTCCATGGTGCGGCGGATCTGATGGTCGGACTGGTCGACGCCGGCGGCGTCGAAGTCGGCGCGGATCTTGCGGAACACGTCATGGTCGCCGGCTTCCTCGATGTCGGAAACGACCACTTCCTTCGCATAAGCGTCTGCATCGGCACCCGACTTGCCAAGCTTTTCGGCAGCCCAGAGGCCGAGCGCCTTGTTGCGCCGCGCATTCGCCTTGAAACGCAGCTCCTCGTCGAAGACGAACTTGCGCTCAAAACCTTCTTCGCGGTCCTTCATGTTGCTCATGGCAGTCCTCCAGGGAGTGGGAAATCGATTCGACTTCCGGTGCATATGATATCGTCTTCCTCAAACCAAAAGGCCGAGGCGCGGTCAATATCCCTCTTTTGCTCCGTTTAGCGCCATGGTGCGGCATTTCCGCAGCAAAAGGCGTTAATTGGCCGGAAATGATGATTGAGCAATGGCACCGATTGAGGTAGAGACCGCCCTGAAACCCACAGCCGCCGCGGCTTTGCGGCGTGAGAAAGGGACCGGTAGCTTGCCGTCCACCCTTCCAACCAGAGAAACAATCAAATGAAGAGTCGCCGCCGCATCTACGAAGGCAAGGCCAAGATCCTTTATGAAGGCCCCGAGCCGGGTACCCTGATCCAGTTTTTCAAGGACGATGCCACCGCCTTCAACAAGAAGAAGCATGAGGTCGTCGACGGCAAGGGCGTGCTCAACAACCGCATTTCCGAGCACATCTTCAACCACCTGAACCGCATGGGCATTCCGACCCACTTCATCCGCCGGCTCAACATGCGCGAGCAGCTGATCAAGGAAGTCGAGATCATCCCGCTCGAAGTTGTGGTGCGCAACGTCGCCGCCGGCTCGCTGGCCAAGCGCCTGGGGATCGAGGAAGGCACCGTGCTGCCGCGCTCGATCATCGAGTTCTACTACAAGGCCGATGCACTGGACGATCCGATGGTCTCGGAAGAGCACATCACCGCCTTCGGTTGGGCAAGCCCGCAGGAAATCGACGACATCATGGCGCTCGCCATCCGCGTCAACGACTTCCTCTCCGGCCTGTTCATGGGCGTCGGCATCCAGCTCGTCGATTTCAAGATCGAATGCGGCCGCCTGTTCGAAGGCGACATGATGCGCATCGTGGTTGCCGACGAGATTTCGCCGGACAGCTGCCGCCTGTGGGACGTCGCCACCCAAGACAAGCTCGACAAGGACCGTTTCCGCCGTGACATGGGCGGACTGGTCGAGGCTTACCAGGAAGTGGCACGTCGCCTCGGCATCATGAACGAGAACGAGACGCCCCGCCCTACCGGGCCGGTTCTCGTCAAGCACTGACCAGATCCAAGCACGGGCGCGAGTAACTTCGCGCCCGACTGTTTTCCAATTCGACCCCGGAGTGAAATGCCCGTGATCAAGGCCCGCGTCACCGTCACCCTCAAGAACGGCGTGCTCGACCCGCAAGGCAAGGCGATCGAACATGCGCTCGACGGCCTCGGCTTTGGCGGCGTCGGCTCGGTACGCCAGGGCAAGGTCTTCGACGTCGAAATCGACGGCGCCGACAAGGCGAAGGCGGAAGCCGACCTCAACGCCATGTGCGAGAAGCTTCTGGCGAACACGGTGATTGAGAATTATAGTGTGACGCTTATCTGAGGTTGCACCGGAGGGCCACGTGCCTGAAGTCACCAACGAGCTGATGTACGAGCTTTTGAAGCGCGTTCACGGCGATCTCTCGGAAATGAAGTTCGACCTCCAGGAGATCAAACGACGCATGACAGGTGCGGAAGAAGCGCTGGCTGGCGTGAACCGCAGACTGGATCGTCACGACGAACGGCTCGAACGCATCGAGCGGCGCTTAGAATTGCGTGAACTCGCCGAACCCCAGAGGCCTTACGAACCGAAATGAAATCAGCTGTCGTCCTCCTCCCCGGCCTCAACCGCGACCGCGACATGATTGCGGCGCTGACCAAGATTTCCGGCAAGGCTCCCGTCACCGTCTGGCAGACGGACACCGAGATTCCCGATGTCGACCTGATCGCCATTCCGGGCGGCTTCTCCTTCGGCGACTATCTGCGCTGCGGCGCGATCGCGGCCCGCATGCCGGTGCTGCGTGCGGTGGCCGAAAAGGCCGCCAAGGGCGTGCAGGTGGTGGGTGTCTGCAACGGCTTCCAGATCCTGGTCGAAGCCGGACTTTTGCCCGGCGCGCTGATGCGCAACACCTCGCTCAAATTCGTCTGCCGCGAAGTGAAGCTCGAGGTCGCCAACGCAAACACCGCCTTCACCCGCAACTACGCGGCCGGCCAGATCATCCGCTGCCCTGTGGCGCATCACGATGGCAATTATTTCGCCGATCCCGAGACGCTGAAGCGCATCGAGGGCAGCGGCCAGGTGGTGTTCCGCTACGCCGAGGGCACCAACCCGAACGGCTCGATCAACGACATTGCCGGCATCGTCAACGACAAGGGCAACGTGCTCGGCCTGATGCCGCACCCCGAAAACCTGATCGAGGCGGCGCATGGCGGCGAAGATGGCCGTGCCTTGTTCGAAAGCGCGCTCGGCCTTTCCAAGGCGGCCTGAGCGGCAAGCGTCCGGCATTCTCTCCAGTCATCCACTGCAAAGGCGGGCATCGGCGAATGAAGTCACTCCGGATTCTGGCGGCAACAGCCGCTGTCATCGGCCTGGCCGCCTGTAATTCGGGCCCGAAGACGCCAGCCCCCTCGGGCTCGGGCAAGAGCGCGTCGCTTCGCTCGATGGAACAGGTGGCGATCGCCGCCCATAAATGCTGGTTCGCCAGCAAGGACCCGGCCTTCAAGAAGTACCAGATGGCCAATGAGCTCAACAATTTCGGCGGCACGCCGCGCTTCCTGCTGGTGCCGGCCAAGCAGTATGGCGCCCGCCCGCTGCTGGTCGTGCAGGCGCGCGGCGCCTCCAGCCAGGTCGAGGTGTTCGGCCCGCTGATGGACGAAGCGCTCGGCGCCCGCATCGGCTCCGACATCAATCGCTGGCGCACCGGCGACGCCTCCTGCGGCGGAACCGCCTGAGGCATGGCACGGCCGCTGCAACTTGCGGGTCTGGCGATCGGTCTGGTCGGCCTGGCGCTGCAGTTTGCCATCACCATGCCCGCGTCGATTGCCGCCGGCCGCACCGTGCTCGGATCGGTCCTGTTCTATTTCAGCTTCTTCACCATCCTGACCAATATCGGCGTCGTCTTGGTGTATCTGGCCGCATCGCGCGATGCGAAATCCGGGCTGCTCGGCCTGTTTTCCAGTGCGCGGGCCCGCGGCGGCGTGGCCGTCGCCATTGCGCTGGTGATGATCGTCTATGCCACGATCCTCGCGCCACTCTGGCAGCCCGAGGGCCTGTTCCTGCTCTGCGACGTGCTGCTGCACTACGTCGCGCCGACCCTCTATCTCGCATGGTGGCTGGCCGCCGGTGCGGATGGCTCGACCAGGTGGAGCGACATCCCCTATTGGGTTGCCTATCCGCTGCTCTATCTTATCTATGCCCTGGCACGGGCGCCTATTGCGGGCGAGGTTCCCTACCCGTTCCTCGACATCGCCACCAAGGGTGCAACGAGCGTCGCGCTGTCGGCGCTGACGATGACCCTGCTGTTTCTTGTGCTGTGCGTCATCGCGGTTATTGCGGACCACGGCATTTCAAGCTTTAGGAAGGCCGCAAGGCCGAACTGACGGGAAAACCGATGACCATTCAGAACGACGTGAAGATCACCGGCGAACTCATCGCCTCGCATGGGCTCAAGCCGGACGAATACCAGCGCATCCTCGACCTTGTCGGGCGCGAGCCGAGCTTCACCGAGCTCGGCATCTTCTCGGCGATGTGGAACGAGCACTGCTCCTACAAATCGTCGAAGAAGTGGCTGCGCACGCTCCCGACCAAGGGCGACGTCGTCATCCAGGGCCCCGGCGAAAACGCCGGCGTGGTCGACATCGGCGACGGTGACTGCGTCGTCTTCAAGATGGAGAGCCACAACCACCCCTCCTTCATTGAGCCATACCAGGGTGCTGCGACCGGTGTCGGCGGCATCCTGCGCGACGTCTTCACCATGGGCGCCCGCCCCGTCGCCTCGATGAACGCCCTGCGCTTCGGCGCGCCCGACCACCCCAAGACCCGCCACCTGGTGTCGGGCGTGGTTGCCGGCGTCGGCGGCTACGGCAATGCCTTCGGTGTGCCGACCGTCGGCGGCGAAGTCAATTTCGATGCGCGCTACAACGGCAACATCCTGGTCAACGCCTTTGCCGCTGGCCTCGCCAAGACCGATGGCATCTTCCTCTCGCAGGCCAAGGGCGTTGGCCTGCCCGTCGTCTATCTCGGCGCCAAGACCGGCCGTGACGGTGTCGGCGGCGCGACCATGGCGTCGGCCGAGTTCGACGACAAGATCGACGAGAAGCGTCCGACCGTGCAGGTCGGCGATCCGTTCACCGAAAAGTGCCTGCTCGAAGCCTGCCTCGAACTGATGGCCTCGGGCGCCGTCATCGCCATCCAGGACATGGGCGCCGCCGGCCTGACCTGCTCTGCCGTCGAGATGGGCGCCAAGGGCGACCTCGGCATCGAGCTCGACCTCGACAAGGTGCCAGTGCGCGAAGAGCGTATGAGCGCCTACGAGATGATGCTGTCGGAAAGCCAGGAGCGCATGCTCATGGTGCTGCGGCCCGAGAAGGAACAGGAAGCCGAGGCGATCTTCGTCAAGTGGGGCCTCGACTTCGCCATCGTCGGCAAGACCACCGACGACCTGCGCTTCCGCGTCCTGCACCAGGGTGTCGAAGTCGCCAACCTGCCCATCAAGGAACTCGGCGACGAGGCGCCTGAATACGACCGCCCCTGGGTCGAGCCGGCCAAGCGCGGGCCGCTGGCGGTGGACGACGTTCCGCAGGCCGACGTGGCCGACGCTCTGCTCAAGATGCTCGGCGGCCCCGACCTGTCGTCGCGGCGCTGGGTCTACGAGCAGTACGACACCATGATCCAGGGCAACTCGCTGCAGCGGCCGGGCGGCGACGCCGGCGTGGTTCGTGTCGAGGGCCATGCCACCAAGGCGCTGGCGTTTTCGTCGGACGTGACGCCGCGCTATTGCGAGGCCGATCCTTATGAAGGCGGCAAGCAGGCGGTCGCCGAATGCTGGCGCAACCTGACCGCGACCGGCGCGCTGCCGCTTGCCGCCACCGACAACCTCAATTTCGGCAATCCCGAGCGCCCCGAGATCATGGGCCAGTTCGTCAAGGCCGTCACCGGAATCGGCGACGCCTGCCGCGCCCTCGGCTTCCCGATCGTCTCGGGCAACGTCTCGCTCTACAACGAGACCAATGGCCAGGGCATCCTGCCCACCCCGACCATCGGCGGCGTCGGCCTGATCGACGACTGGTCGAAGATGGCGAAGGCCTGCTTCGCCAGCGAGGGCGAAGTGATCCTTCTGGTTGGTGGCCCCGCCCAGTGGGGCAGCCACCTCGCGCAGTCGATCTACATGCGCGACATTCACGGCCGCACCGACGGCCCCGCGCCCGCCGTCGACCTCGAGCACGAGAAGAAGGTCGGTGACTTCGTGCGCAAGCTGATCCGCAACGGCACGGCAACGGCCGTGCACGACCTCTCCGACGGCGGCCTGGCCGTGGCACTTGCCGAGATGGCGATGTCCTCCGGCATCGGCGCCACGGTTCCCGGCCTCAGCGGCACCAACCCGATCCCGGTGTTCTTCGGCGAGGACCAGGGCCGCTACCTGGTCACCGTCAAGCTTGACCCGAAGTCGGCCGGCATGCAGGAGTTGTGGAATGAAGCCAAGGCGCTCGGCATCCACGCTCCGTGGATCGGAACGACCGGCGGCAAGGACCTGAAGCTGGGCGAAGCACGGGCCGTGAGCGTGGACGAGTTGACCTCGGCTCACGAATCCTGGTTCCCTCGGTTCATGAATAACTGAGTAGGAATACCGACATGGCAATGGATGCCCACGACATCGAAAAACTGATCAAGGAAGGCATTCCGGACGCCAAGGTAACCATCCGCGACCTCGCCGGCGATGGCGACCACTATGCCGCCGAGGTGGTGTCCGAAAGTTTCCGCGGCAAGAGCCGCGTGCAGCAGCACCAGATGGTCTACGACGCGCTGAAGGGCAACATGGGCGGCGTGCTGCACGCGCTCGCCCTGCAGACCAGCATTCCGGAGTAAGGCCCCCGGGCCTTGCCGACATGTCGCGCCGCCCAAGCTCTCCCGATAGCGAGATCGCGCGGCGCGCCTATGCCTCCTTCGCGGAGCGATATGACGCTGCCGCGCCGACCAAGCCGCACAACGCGCTCTACGAGCGCCCGGCGTCGCTTTCGCTTCTGGGCGACGTTGCCGGGCGCGATGTGATCGACGCCGGCTGTGGCTCCGGCATCTGCTCCGAGAAACTGGCACGCGGTGGCGCCCGCGTCCGCGCCTTCGACATCACGCCCGAAATGCTCGGTTTGGCCCGGAAGCGTTGCGCCGGCCTCGACGTCGATATCCGTGAGGGCGACTTGAGTAAGCCGCTCGATTGGCTCGCCAGCAACAGCGCCGACGCGATCCTGTGTTCGCTGGCGCTGGACTATGTGCGCGACCTCGCACCGGTTTTCTCCGAGTTTCATCGCGTCGCACGCCAGGGCGCGCACCTCGTCTTTTCAATGGGCCACCCGATGCGCGATTGGACCGATCCGCGCAGCCGCGGCGACGCCAACTACTTCGCGACCAATCTGTGGGGCCTGCATTGGGGCGGTTTCGGCGCCCCCAACCCATATGTCGAATCCTACCGGCGCCCGTTGCAGGACATTCTGAATGGACTGGCCGACGCCGGGTGGCGGCTCGATCGCTTTGTCGAGCCGCTGCCTTTGGCTGAAATGGAAGCGGTAGATCCCGAGCATTTCCGAGAATTGAGCTTCTCGCCTGCCTTCATCTGCGTGCGGGCGATCAAATAGCCATCTCGACATCGGCCGAATGGTCTCCTATTCATCGGCCACAGCGATCCGAAAACCTGCGAGCCAGCCCATGTCCTTCATTTCCGATCTTGTCGAAGGCGTCGTCGACGGTGCGCTGAAGGACATACTGAAGAAGACCACAGGCACGTCCAAGCGTACCCGCAGGCGCAAGCGCACGACGTCGACCAGTTCGGCGACACTGCGCCAGATCGAGAAGCTTTTGAGGCCAGCCAAGAAGCAGACGAGCCGCAAGCGCACCGTACGGTCGAGATCGAAGGTTCGGCGCCGCACCTAGGCGCCAGAACTGTCCGCAACGCCGCAGTCCGGTTTTCGGGTCGACAAACCGCTTGGAAAGCCCGACAGTTGCAACCACATAGTGGCAAGTGCTAGCAGTCTAGCGAACATGCCGGTACGTCACTCCGGCCAGATTGAGGTTTAGGGCGCCATGAGCGGAATGAACGAATACATCGATAGCGAAGTGAAGAGCCAGGATGTCGTGGTCTTCATGAAGGGCACGCCCGGCTTTCCGCAATGCGGCTTTTCCGGCCAGGTCGTCCAGATCCTCGATTATCTCGGTGTCGACTACAAGGGCGTCAACGTCCTGACCTCGAACGAGCTTCGCCAGGGCATCAAGGACTATTCCAACTGGCCGACGATCCCGCAGCTTTAC
This sequence comes from Aminobacter sp. DSM 101952, assembly GCF_001424795.1. Taxonomy (NCBI): domain Bacteria; kingdom Pseudomonadati; phylum Pseudomonadota; class Alphaproteobacteria; order Hyphomicrobiales; family Phyllobacteriaceae; genus Aminobacter; species Aminobacter sp. DSM 101952. The sequence goes on from NZ_LMCL01000001.1 coordinate 46,168, forward strand.
GTCAAGGGCGAGTTCGTAGGCGGCTGCGACATCATCCGCGAGATGTTCCAGGCCGGCGAATTGCAGTCGTTCCTTCAGGAGAAGGGCGTCAGCGTCAAGGGCGCCGCCTGACCTAAAAAGTACCGGCTCCGGCCTGTTCCGGGGTCCCATTTGTGGCAAATGCGCCGGCTTGCCGGCGCATTTCCGTTTGAATCGGATTCCAGAATGGAACAGAAAGTCTCCCCGAGCGCCCAGCAGGGCGCATTCGCGATTCCGCGTTGGGAATTCATCGCCCTCGCCGCAGCCCTGATGGCCGTGAACGCGCTGGCCATCGACATCATGCTGCCCGGCCTGCAGGAAATCGGCGCCAGCCTCGGCGTCGAAAACGAAAACCACCGGCAATATGTGGTCACCGCCTATTTCGCCGGCCTGGCGCTGGCGCTGCTCGGCTATGGCCCGATCTCGGACCGCTTCGGCCGCCGTGCGCCGCTGATGTTCGGCCTCGGCATCTACGTGCTCGCTGCCTTCGCCGCAGCCTTCGCCCCGACCTTCGAGACCTTGCTCGCCCTGCGCTTCATCCAGGGCGTCGGTGCGGCATCGACCCGCGTGATCGCGGTTTCCGTCATCCGCGACCGCTTCGGCGGGCGCCAGATGGCCGAGATCATGTCGCTTGTCTTCATGGTGTTCATGATCGTTCCGGTCATTGCGCCGGGGATCGGCCAGGTGATCATGCTGTTTGCCGAATGGCACATGATCTTCATCGTCATGGCGCTTTCGGCAATGGCCATCATGTTGTGGGCGGCGATCCGCCTGCCGGAAACCATGCATCCCGAAGACCGGCGGCCACTGTCCTTGCTGTCGGTGGCACAGGGCTTCCGCACCGTGCTGACCACGCGCATGTCGCTTTGGTACACGCTCGCCTCGATGATCGTCTTCGGGGCGCTGTTCGGCTTCATCAATTCGGCACAGCAGGTCTATGTCGGCATTTACGGCCTTGGCGTCTGGTTCCCGGTCGTCTTCGCCGCCATTGCCGGCATGATGTCGCTGTCGTCGTTCCTCAATTCGCGGCTGGTGGTTCGGCTCGGCATGCGGCGGCTGTCGCATGGCGCCTTGATCGGCTTCCTGTTGGTCAGCGCTGTCTGGTTCGCCTGGTCGCTGACGGGACCGGTGCCGTTCCCGGTCTTCATCGTGCTGTTTGCGCTGGCGATGTTCCAGTTCGGCTGGATCGGCTCGAACTTCAATTCGATCGCCATGGAGCCGCTCGGCCATATCGCCGGCACGGCCTCATCGGTCCAGGGCTTCATGCAGACGATGGGTGGCGGCCTGATCGGCGCCGCGATCGGCCAGTCGTTCGATGGCACGACCATGCCCCTGGCAGCCGGGTTCTGCGGCGTCGCCGCACTTGGGCTGGTGATGGTGCTCATCGCCGAACGCGGCAAGCTGTTCCGCGGCCAGCACGACGTCAAGCCGGTAGTGACCGAGGTTCACTGAGCCGGCGACAGGCCCGCAAAGTTGAACAGCTTGCGGTCGAGCAGATGCGACGGGCGCGTATTGGCAAGCGCCCGCAGCATCGTGTCCTTGCGGCCCGGCATGCGCTTTTCGATGTCGTCGAGCATCGCCTTCATGGCATTGCGCTGCAGCCCTTCCTGGCTGCCGCACAGGTCGCACGGGATGATCGGGAACTTCATGCCATCGGCGAATTTCGCCATGTCGGCCTCGGCGCAGAAGGCGAGCGGCCGCAGCACCGTGACATCGCCCTCGTCGTTGAGCAGCTTGGGCGGCATGGCGGCAAGGCGGCCGCCATGGAACATGTTCATGAAGAAGGTCTCGAGGATGTCCTCGCGGTGGTGGCCGAGCACCAGCGACGAACAGCCCTCCTCCCGCGCGATGCGGTAGAGATGGCCGCGCCGGAGCCGCGAGCACAGCGAGCAATAGGTGCTGCCCTCCGAGAGCTTGTCGGTGACAATGGAATAGGTGTCGCGATACTCGATGCGGTGGGCGATGCCATTGGCGTTGAGATAGTCCGGCAGCACGTTCTTGGGGAAGTTCGGCTGGCCCTGGTCGAGGTTGCAGGCGAGCAGGTCAACCGGTAGCAGGCCACGCCATTTGAGATCAAGCAGGACCGCCAGCAGCCCGTAGGAGTCCTTGCCACCCGACAATGCCACCAGCCAGCGCTCGCCGGGCCGTGCCATGGCATAGTCCTCGATCGCCTGGCGGGTCAGTCGCAACAGGCGCTTGCGCAGCTTGTTGAACTCCACCGAGGACGGCGCGTCACGGTAGAGCGGAAAGGAAGGCCCTTCCGGCTCGGCGAGCGCGTCCTGTTCGTGAATGCCCATCGGGGGTCGTCCTTCAATATCTGATGCGATGCCGTCATGGCGGCATACGCTATTGAAGGGGATATTTCGCAAAAACGCCTGCGGCGCAAGACGTGCCGCAGGCATGCAGCCCAGACGAACGGAGCGGCCGTCGCCGGCCGCCCTCGCTGTTCGTGGCTTTCTCGAGCCTGATCGTCGGATCAGCCTGGCAGCCCGGGAACGGTGCGTATGACGGTACCCCATGGATCCTCGCGGCTGGTATCCGCCTTGGCATCCGCCGAGCGCATCTCGACCCAGGCAAGCCCGGTACGGGACTGGTCGCGCTTGCCGGCGCGTGGGCTCTGCCAGGAATTGGCCCCGATATGGTGGTGATAGCCGCCGGACGACAGGAATACGGCGCTGCTGCCGTATTTTGCCACGGTGTCGAAGCCGAACTCCTTGCTCCACCACTCCGCTGCCGTGGCGGGATCGCCGACGCGCAGGTGGACGTGGCCAACGATGCTGTTCTCGGGCGCGCCCCGCCAAGCGACCTCGCCGGCATCGGCCACGATCGAGGCGATGTCCAGTTGCTCGGTGGCCATGTCGACATGCGAGCCGCTCCACTTCCAGCGCTCATGCGGCCGGTCGGAATAGATCTCGATGCCGTTGCCCTCGGGATCGGTCAGATACAGCGCCTCGCTGACCAGATGGTCGGACGCGCCGTCGACCGGGATGCGCTTGTCGATGGCATGCTTGATCCAGCGCCCCAGGTCGGCGCGGGTCGGCAGCAGGAACGCGGTGTGGAAAAGGCCCGCGCTGCGCGGGTCGTCCGGCTGCGCCGCCTTGTCGGCTTCGATGTCGAGCAAGGCCCTGGTTCCGGCACCCAGCGTGATCGTCTCGCCGTCGCGGCCGAGTTCCTGCAAACCGACGACGTCGCGATAGAAATTGGCCAACGCCTCGGCGTCGCGCGCCTTCAGGCCGACGCGGGAAACGCTGATCGGGGTCGTCGCGGCGAAGGGAATATTGCTCATCTTGGGCTCCGTGCGGCCAACGGCTGTGCCTGCTCCCAATGCGAGGAGTGCAGCGCTGCCCACCAGTTTGCGACGTGTCAGTTCCAAAATCCACTCTCCGGCCAACACGGCTGTTTCGGTTTTGGATAGATCGGCCGGAACCAGTGTTCACACAAGACAGTAAAGACCGAACACGGCGTTCACCGTTTCGACATCAACATCTGAGGAATAGTTAGATGGCTGCGCGCGGCCGCCGATTGCCCAACCGGCATCGACGGTCTCAGGCGGCGGCAGACTGCGGCAGAACGAACGGCACGTTGGCTGCAGGCACGGCCCCCACGCGCAAGCGGCAGCCGAAAACCCGCTCGATCAGATCGTCGCTCAGCACCTCTCGAGGAGACCCTGTCGCGGCCAGCCGGCCACGGTGCATGACGCAGATCTGGTCGGCGAACATCGCCGTCAGATTGAGATCGTGCAGGATGGCGACCACGCCGCCGCCACGGCGGGCAAAATCGCGGGCGATGTTCATGATGATCAGCTGGTGCTTGATGTCGAGGCTGGATACCGGCTCGTCGAGGAACAGATAGCGCGCCTGCCCGTCGAGCACCGGCGCCCAAACCTGGCACAGCACGCGAGCGAGTTGCACGCGCTGCTGCTCGCCGCCGGAAAGTTCCTGGTAATAGCGGCCGGCAAACCCTTCAAGGTCGACACGCGCCAGTGCGCGCTCCGGCAGCCGGTCATCCTCGCCGCGCAACACGCCCGACCTGCCACCCGTCACGCCAAGCTTGACGATCTCGCGGACGGTGAACGGGAAGGAAAGTGCGGTCGACTGCGGCAGCACCGCGCGGATGCCGGCCGCCTCCCACGGCTTGAGCGATGCAGCGTTGCAGCCATTGAGCGAGACGCTGCCAGCATAGGCGAGTTCGCCGGTCAGCGCTTTGAGGAAGGTCGTCTTGCCGGACCCATTGGGTCCGACGATCGCCGCCAGTTCACCCGGGCGGACGGTGAAATCGACATCGCTGACGATGCGCTTGCTGCCGATGGACACTGAAACCTGGCGCGCTTCGATCATCTTTTTACCCTCAACAATACCTGGCGGCGACGCCGTTAAAGATCGACGACGCCGCGCTTGCGCAGCAGAATCCACAAGAAGAACGGGCCGCCGACTGCCGCCGTGACGATGCCGATCGGCAGTTCCGCCGGGGCAACGATGGTGCGGCTGACGGCATCCGCGAGCAGCAGCAGGCAGGCGCCCAGAAGTGCTGAAGCCGGCAGCAGGTAACGGTTGTCCGGCCCGATCGCCAGGCGCAGCAAGTGCGGCACGACGATGCCGATGAAACCGATGCCGCCGCTGACGGCCACGGATGCGCCGATGGCCGCCGAGACGGCGACGATCGCGACGTATTTCAGACGTTGCACAGGGACACCGAGATGGCTTGCCGTCGCCTCGCCCAGCGCCAGGGCATTGAGCCCCTTGGCCATGAACGGCGTGGCTGCAAGCGCGAGAGCGATGATCGGCCCTGCGGCGGCGATCTTCATCCATGTCGCTCCGGCAAGCGAGCCCAGCTGCCAGAAGGTCAGGTCGCGCAACTGCCTGTCGTCGGCCATGTAGACGAGGATGCCGGTCAGCGCGATTGCCATGGCCCCCAGCGCGATACCGGCCAGCAGCATGGTGGCGATCGACGTGCGCCCTTGCCGCGTCGCCACATTGTAGAGGATGATCGTCGTGACCAGGCCGCCGGCAAAGGCGGCGAGCGGCAGCGCATAGCTGCCCAGCAGCGCCGTGAACGGCGCGAGGAACGTCGAGCCCAGCACGATCACCGACACTGCGCCGAGGCCAGCACCGGCTGACACGCCGACCAGGCCGGGATCGGCGAGCGGGTTGCGGAACAGGCCCTGCATCACCGCCCCCGAAACTGCGAGCGCAGCCCCCACCAGTATTCCCAGGATTACCCGTGGCAGGCGAATGTCGTAGACGATGATGCTGTCGCGCACCGACAGGGCCTCCTGCCCGGGCACGGCGCCGAACAGCCAGTTGCCGACGAGCCCCAGAGCCGAAGCATCCGAAGCGCCCCAGGTCAGGCTGACCAGCGCCGTGACCACCAGGGCCACGGCCAAAGCGCCAATGACAAGCAACGCCCGGCCCGAGCGGTCGCCACTGATGTAGCGGCCGCCCTGGTTCACGCCGGCCACGCCGGCGATCGTTTCATCCACCACAATGTCGACCTTACTTCTTGACCGCGTCGCCATAGAACGCAACGGCCAGGTCCTTCACGGCCCCGGCAGTGCGCGGGCCGAAGCCGAGCAGGTAGGCGCCGTCCATGCGGATGACCTGCTTGTTCTGGCCGGCTGGCGTCGATGCAATCGCCGGATGGGCATAGAGGTCGGCATTATCGATGGCCAGTTCGCCTTCGCGGTCCATCATCAGGATGATGTCGGGCCTTGCGGTGATCGCCGCTTCGTCGGTCAATTGCTTGTAGCCGGAGAAGCCTTCGACTGCGTTGACCCCGCCGGCCATGGCGATGATGCCGTCGGCCGCGGTGCTGTTGCCCGATGCGAGGATCTTGCCGCCCTGCAGGCTCAGGATGAACAGCACGCGCTTGCGCTCGTCCTGCGGAATGGCCTTGGTCAGCGCTTCGGCGTCGCTCAGCTGCTTGTCGACATCGGCGGCCAGCGTATCAGCCTTGGCATCGGCGCCCAGCGCTTTGCCGACGACGCGGATTTTGTCGATGATACCTTGGTGCGTAAAGCCTTCGGGAACGGAAATGAAGGGAACGCTCGCCTTCTTCAGGACGTCGAGCGCCTCCTTGGGTCCACTCCCTTCAAGCGCCAGGATGCCCGATGGATTGACCGACAGGACACCTTCCGGCGACAGCTGGCGCATGTAGCCGACATCGGGAAGCTTCAACGCCGCTTCGGGATAGACGCTGGTCGAGTCGCGGGCGACCAGCGCCCCCTGCTCGCCGAGCGCATAGACGATCTCGGTGATCGAGCCGCCGACGGCTGCGACCCTCGAGCGATCCGGCAGCACGTCTGCCCCTTCGGCGGTCATGCCTGCGACACTCGTCGCAAGCAGGACCGAGATGGAGAGCGCTGCCGCACGCGCCAGCGAATGGGTGATCGACATCGTCATTCTCCTTACGCCGCGTCCTGCTGCGGAGCGCCAGGCAGCTGTTCGACCAGGCTGCGCCATTCCTCGTGCTCGCCCTGGCCTTCCTTCCGCTTGCCGAAGAACTGGATGATCATGTCGCCATTGGCGTCATAGGCCTCGATCGAGGTGACGTGGCCGTCGGTGTTGGGCTTGCGCACCGCCCAGAGTTCCTGGACGTGATCGAGCCTGAGATGCAGGTGGAACGTCTCGTCGAGCACGTTGATCCACGGTCCCATCGGCTTGATGTTCTTCACCGGCCCGGAGTGGATCTGGATGCAGCCATGGTTGCCGACGAAGCACATGATCGGCTGCCCGCTTTCCACGGCCTTGTCGAACATGGTCGGCAGTGCCTCCCGGTCGAGCATCCAGGCATAGTCGCGGCCGACCATGCGCATGGCCTGCTGGCGGCCGAGCTTGAGTGAGCGCAGGATGCCGAAGAACTGGTGCACGTCGGTCATCGTGCTCCAGCGCTGCCGCAATTCGTCGACGTTCGCCGTGACTTCATTGACCGGCTTTTCGGCGACCGCGGGAACGATGGCGATTGCCGGATCCTGATTGTCGGCGCGCAGCACCTCTACCAGCTTCCGGTAGGCGTCGAGATTGGAAGCCGGACGCAGATGCACCTTGTGGACGGCGGTTCCGGCCGCGTCGAAGAACTGAAGGCTGCGGCGGATGTCGTCGCCGTCACGCTTCTCGACGGCGAAGCCATGGGCCCACGCGTTCGGGAAGATGCGCAGGTCGATGTTTTCGCCCAGCACCATGGCAGCCTGCTTGCCCTGCACGACCTTGTCGTAGACGCCGATTTTCTCGTGCACGGCACTTTCGTTGCGGGTCAGTGCCATGACCTCGCCGAGGGCCTCGATGTTGGCGAGAAAATCGTCGACGCGCGGTTCGATGCGAACGACACCCTCGCCGCAATGCGCGGCCACCAGCTCGGCTTCGGAAACGCCGAGCTGGCTGGCGAGGTCGCGCTCGCGCATCTTCGGGTTGTCGGTTCGCGCCCGCCTGATTTCGCTTGGGTTGGGCCTTACGCGCTGGTCCATTGAAACACCTACTTGTTGAGAATGAGTTTGCCCTGTCGGGTAATCTTCAGGCGGTAGAGCGAACCGCCATGGTCGATGCCGATCTCGAAATCGCCGAGAAACAGCGAATCGCTGGTCAGCGTCCTGACCGCCAGCGAACCGGCGATGGGACGCGCCGCAACCTGGCCTTCCGGCCGGCGGTATCCGTGGCGAAATTGCCCGGAACGGAAATGGTTCGGATTGTGCGAATTCATCTCATTGCACTCCTTTGTCCGTTCGCCGCGCCGGACCAGCCCGTCGAGGCCACGATGTGCAAATCTATTAGTTGACTCGCACATTCATGTTTACTAGTCAGTGCAATACCGGAGTGACTTAGTCAAGTTTTAAGACGCGTCGGGCAGGCGAAAAATGCAAGCGAGCGCGACGCGAGCCAGCAGGGACATTTTTGGAGTTGGGACATGGGGCTGGTTGCTCGGAACAAGGCTGCTCTTTTGGGCGGAGCGGCGATGGCGTTGCTGGTGGGAATGCACGCCGCCAATGCGCAGGAAGCGCAAACGAATGAACAGGACAAGAAAGGTCGCGTAACGATATTGCAGCGGCTGATCTTCGGCGCGGGCGCCGAAAAAGTGGCAATCGACACGCCCCAGTCGGTTTCCGTCATCGACCAGGACGACATCGACCAGAAGCAGGCCGAAACCATCGGCGAACTGGTCAAGACCATCCCTGGCGTCAATGTGTCCGGATCGGACCGCACGCTTGGCCAGACCTTCAACATCCGCGGCATCGGTGGCCCCGAAAGCGGTGGCGAAGAAGGCCGCATCATCGTCAACGTCGATGGCGCGACCAAATTCTACGAGCAGTACCGCATGGGCGGCCTGTTTACCGACACCGAACTCTACAAGCGCGTCGAAGTGCTGCGCGGGCCGGCGTCCTCGACGCTTTATGGCTCCGGCGCGCTGGGTGGCGTGATCAATTTCACCACCAAGGACGCATCCGACTTCCTGGCCGATGGCCAGAAGGGCGCCTTGCGGCTCAAGACCGCATTCGATTCGAATTCCGAAGGTGCGCTGGGCTCGGCCATCCTGGCGACCCGGCTGAACGACAATTTCGAGGTCCTGGCCGCGGGCAACTACCGCTATGCCAATTCGTATACCTCGGGCGACGGCACCGAAGTCCCCGGTTCGGAGATCGGCGCGCCGTCAGGCCTGCTCAAGGGAACCTACCGCTTCGGCGACAACAACGAGCAGGCGCTGCGCGCGTCCTACATGCACTGGCAGACCGACGAGAACGACCAGTACTACAACCAGACCGGCATCGACGTTCCGCCCGGATTCGGCACCGTCGACCGCAAGGTCACCGACAAGACGGCGATCATTTCCTACGAGAACCCGGCCTCGGACAATCCCTGGCTCGACCTCAAGGTGCAGGCGTCCTTCTCCGACACGGTCAACGACCAGTCGGACGCGACCCTGGCCTCGCTCAATCGCACGTTCGGCTACAAGACCTACCAGTTCAACATCCAGAACACCTTCGACTATGAAGGCGCCAACTTCGTCAATCACCTGACTGTCGGCTCACAGAGCAACTACCAAGAACGGACGACGTTGAAGTCGCTGTCGGGTACGCACCCGCAGGGCGAGCGCACCGCCACCGGCGCCTTCGTCCAGAACGAGTTCATCTGGGACGAGAGACTGACCCTGATCGCCGGTGCGCGCCTTGACTGGCAGAGGCTCGAGCCGACCGACATCGCAGCTGCTGCAAGCAAGGATCATACGGCCTTCTCACCCAAGATCGCAGCGCACTACAAGCTCAATGACACCTTCGCGGTATTCGGCTCGATCGCCCACACGGAACGCGTGCCGACCATCGACGAGGTGTTCGATTCGGCGCAGATCGGCAGACCCGATCTGAAGAAGGAACTGTCGAACAACTATGAAGCCGGTGTCGCCGTCTCGCTCTACGACCTGGCCCAGCAGGGCGATTCCCTGCAACTGAAGACCACCGGCTTCTACAACGACATCACCGACCTGATCACCGACAACGGTCGTCTTGCCAATCCGCGCTTCACCAACATTGGACAGGCCCGCATCTACGGCGCCGAAGTCGAACTGGGCTACGATTCGGACTATGTGTTCGGCAATGCCGCCTACTCCTATGTGATCGGCGAGGACCTGCTGAACGACACGGCACTGAACACCGTGGCGCCGCACGAATTTGCCTTCACCGTCGGCGGTCGCATGCCCGATCGCGATCTTTCATTCGGTTGGACCAGCAGGTTCGTGGCCGGACAGGACCGCGTCAGCGACTTGCCTAACATGCGCCTGCCAGTACCTTCTTTCTCAACCCATGACGTCTTCCTGACCTGGAAGCCGCAGGACGGCGTGCTGAAGGGCTTCGAGACCAACTTCCGCGTCGACAACATCTTCAACGAACAGTACCGCGAGTTCCTCTCGGGCACGGCCGGCAAGGGCCGCACCTTCAAGCTCACGCTCGCCAAGCAGCTGGATTGGTGACGCGATGACCAGACGAGCAAGGAACGGCCGTCCTCTGATCGCGGCTATGGTTGTTCTGCTCGCGGCAGCGGGCTCGGCGGGCGCCCAAAGCGCCCCGCCGGCCCCTGCCCTGGTGCTCGAGCTCAACGCGGCGCAACCCTCCGAAAAGGGTTGTCGCTTCACCTTCGTGGTGACCAACAATCTCGGCGCCGAGTTGTCCAAGGCGGCATTCGAGATCGCGCTGTTCAACGACGCCGGCGTGGTCGACCGCCTGACAGTGCTCGACTTCAAGGAATTGCCGTCCGGCAAGACCAAGGTCACGCGGTTCGACCTGTCTGGCACCGACTGCACCAAGGTCAGCCGCGTGCTGATCAACCAGGCCACCGATTGTACCGGTCCCGGCATCGCAGGCGCGGCCTGCCTCAAGTCCCTGCGCACCGAATCCAAGTCCGGCATCGCGTTTGGGATCTGAGGAACTACCTTGCCTAAACTCCCGTCATCTCGCGCACGACGCATCGAAAGGCACAAGCGCATGCTCGGACTGAACAAATTCGATCAGATGGTGAAACGCCAGGGCGACGGTCTCTTGCCGGAAATGCGCGAACTTTTCGAGCGCTTAGCGTGCATAAGGGCAAGCGCCAACGTCACGGAACTGGCAAGCTATCGCGATCAGTCCAGGGTTCAGTCCGGCCCGAACCCGGCCCCCGGCGGAGAGCGCTCCACCGCCAATGTCGTGTCGCTACGCAGCGTTCAGCAACGAAAGACCCGTTGAAAGGAAATATCATGTACATCGCAATGAACCGCTTCAAGGTCCAGAAAGGCTCCGAGACGGCCTTCGAGGACGTCTGGAAGAACCGTGATTCCTCGCTCAGCGAGATGAAGGGTTTTCGCGAATTCCACCTCCTGCGCGGCCCGGTCAATGAGGCCGAAGGCTATACGCTTTACGCCTCGCACACCGTCTGGGCGAGCCAGGACGATTTCGTCGCCTGGACCAAGTCGGAAAACTTCCGTGCCGCCCACAAGAACGCCGGCTCTGGAAAGGCGTCCTATGTCGGCCACCCGCAATTCGAAGGTTTTGCGGTCGTCGAAGGCGCCTGAGCGGTGACGGACTTTGCCCGCAGTATCCCCGTCATGCCCTCGCCCGACATCGGCGAGAGCCGCGATTTTTATCGCGACCGGCTTGGTTTCGAAGTCATCGGGCCTGAGATGGACGATTACCTGATCGTCCGGCGCGGCGAGATCGAGATCCATTTCTGGAAGAGCGACGACCGCAAGCTGCCCGAGGTGACCTCGTGCTACATCAGGGGCGGTGAGGTCCCAGCCCTTCACGCGGAATTCTCGGCGCGCGCTGTCGAGCGGCTGAGCCCGTTCACCGTGCGGCCGTGGAACATGAAGGAATTCTACATCCACGATCCGCACGGCAACCTGTTGCGGTTCGGATGCGCGCCCGAAGAAATCGAGGGGCAGGCCTAGACCTGCCCCATTTCGTTTCAGGCTGACGCCAGCAGACTGGCGTTGCCACCGGCAGCGGTGGTGTCGACGCAAACGGCCCGTTCATGGGCATAAGCGGCGGGATAGATCACCTCGCTCACCAGCGGCACGATCGGCCCCCTGCGCTCCGCGATCACCTTGCGGACGATGCGCATGCTCTCTTCCGTTCCCGAATAGGCGACGACATCGACAGCCAGCGCGCGGGCCTCGACCGGGTCGGGGCGGCCGTCGATGGCCGCGATCGGCAAGCCCTTGCCAAGCAGCGGCTGGACCGCCGCCGGCGCGCCGGGAGCAACCGCCAGAACCGCATTGCCGGCGGCTAGCGCCTGGATCGCCTGGGCCAGAAGCGTGTCAGCGTCCGGCCCGAGGCAAAGCACGCGGCCGCGCGGATTGAGCGACAGTGTATTGGCCTCGCCCGTCGGCCCGGGCAGGTCGACCTGGCCGAAGTCGATGCTGGCGGCTGCGGCGATCGCAGCCGCACCCTTGCCGCGCAGGTGCTTGCGCAGGATGGCGATGCGATCGGGCCTCGTCGCCCATTCGCCAGCATCGACGAGGTTGTCGACCAGTTCGGTTGCCGTGACCTTATGGCCTTCCGGCAAGACCGTTGCGGCTTCCGGCGCCTTGCGAAAACGCCTGAGATAGTGCGGTCCGCCGGCCTTGGGGCCGGTGCCGGACAGACCTTCGCCGCCGAAGGGCTGCGAGCCGACGACGGCGCCGATCTGGTTGCGGTTGACGTAGATGTTGCCGGCATGGATGCGGTCGACCATGTGCTGGACGCGGCCCTCGATCCGTGTGTGCAGGCCGAAGGTCAGGCCGTATCCCTTGCGGTTGATCGCGGAAATGACGCCGTCGAGTTCATCGGCCTCGAAGGTCGCGACATGCAGCACCGGGCCGAAGACCTCGCGCTCCATTTCCTCGATGCCCTTCACGCGGAAGACGTGCGGCGCGACGAAGCGGCCGTCGGCAGGCGCATCGAGCTTGGCGATGAGCTTGCCCTTGGCTTCCATCGCAGCACAGTAGTCCCGGATCGACGTCTGTGCCTCCTCGTCGATGACGGGGCCGACGTCGGTCGACAACTGCCATGGATCGCCGATCGTCAGCGCGTCCATGGCGCCCTTCAGCATCTCGACCATCTTCTTTTCGACGTCGGTCTGGACATAGAGCACGCGCAGCGCAGAGCAGCGCTGGCCGGCACTCTGGAACGACGAGGCCAGCACGTCGCGGATCGCCTGCTCGGGCAATGCGGTGGAATCGACGATCATCGCGTTGAGGCCGCCGGTCTCGGCGATCAGCATCGCATCGGGTGCCGCCGTCTCGGCGAGCTGCTTTTCGATCAGCTTGGCCACTTCGGTAGAGCCGGTGAAGCAGACACCCGCAATGCGCGGGTCGGCGGTCAGTGGTGCCCCGACATTGGGGCCGTCGCCCGGCAGGAGCTGGATCACGTCTTCCGGCACGCCGGCCTCGCGCATCAGCGCCACCGCACGCGCGGCAATCAGCGGCGTCTGTTCCGCCGGCTTGGCGATGACGCTGTTGCCCGTCACGAGCGCCGCGGCGATCTGGCCGGTGAAGATGGCGAGCGGAAAATTCCACGGCGAGATGCAGACGATGGCGCCGCGCGCCTCGGTGCCGGTTTCGGCTTTCTCGGCCTCCGCAGCGTAGTAGCGCAGAAAGTCGACGGCCTCGCGCACCTCAGCCACGCCGTCGGCCAGCGACTTGCCGGCCTCGCGGGTGGCAAGGGCAAAGAATTCGGCCGCGTTGGCCTCATAGAGATCTGCGGTGCGACGCAGGATCGCGGCGCGTTCGGCCACCGGCTTTTTGGCCCAGGCGGGCTGCGCCTCGATGGCGAAGCGCACGGCCGTCGGCACCTGCTTGGCCGCCGCCTCTGTCACCGTGCCGACGATGTCGTCCGGCCTGGCCGGGTTGATCACCTTGCGCGACGCGCCATAGCCGGCAGCGCGCGTGACGGGCTTTGCCGTCCACCTGTCGGCGCCCTTGAAGCTGTCCTTGGCCTTGTCGAGCGCGGCCAGGGTCACCGTATCGGTGATGTCCCAGCCCTTGGCGTTCTGGCGACCGGCGCCGAAGATCGCGGCGGGGACCGGGATCGACGGATTGGATGCCGCCCCTTGCGTCTCAACAGTGTCGAGCGGGTCACGGGCGATGTCTTCCGGCGCCACGTCCTCGTCGGTCAGCTGGTGCACGAAGGACGAGTTGGCACCATTTTCGAGCAGGCGGCGGACCAGATAGGCGAGCAGGTCGGAATGCGCGCCGACCGGCGCATAGATGCGGCAGCGTGTGCCCTCGGCCTTGCGCACGGTCTCGTGCAGCGCCTCGCCCATGCCATGCAGGCGCTGGAACTCGAACGACGTGCGGTCCGTGGCCATCGACAGGATGGCGGCGACCGTGTGTGCGTTGTGGGTGGCGAACTGCGGATAGATGCGGTCCGTCATCGACAAGAGCTTGCGGGCGCAGGCCATGTAGGAGACGTCGGTGTTGGCCTTGCGGGTGAACACGGGATAGCCCGGCAGGCCCAGCGTCTGGGCGCGCTTGATCTCGGTGTCCCAATAGGCGCCCTTGACCAGGCGCACCATGATGTTGCGGTCGAGCCTGTTGGCGAGTGCATAGAGCCAGTCGATGGCGAAGGCCGTGCGCGGGCCATAGGCCTGCACGACGACGCCGAACCCGTTCCAGCCCTCGAGTTGCGGATCGGTCAGGACGCGCTCGATCACGTCGAGCGACAGGTCAAGCCGGTCGGCCTCCTCGGCGTCGATGTTGAGACCCATGCGGGCGTGCTTGGCGGCAAGGCACAGCGACAGCAGGCGCTCGGCCATCACCGGCAGCATCTTGTCCCGGTGCGAGACCTCGTAGCGCGGATGCAGCGCCGACAGCTTGACCGAAATGCCGTGGTTGTAGCGGATGTCGGGACCGTTGGTGCCGTTGTCGAGCGACGAGATCGCTTCGGCATAGGCGCGGTGGTAGCGCAGCGCGTCGGCTTCGGTGCGGGCAGCCTCGCCCAGCATGTCGAACGAGTAGAGATAACCCTTCTGGATCATCGAGCGGCCGCGCTTGACCGCCTCTGTGATGGTGCGGCCGAGCACGAACTGCTCGCCCATTTCGCGCATGGCTGCCGCGACGGCGGTGCGGATGACCGGCTCGCCCAGGCGGCGCACCATCGAACGCAGCGTGCGCTCGATCGAGCCCTCGCCCTCGTCGAGCACGCGGCCGGTCAGCATCAGCGCCCAGGTCGAGGCATTGACGAAGATCGAACTCGAACCACCCGAATGGGACGACCAGTCGTGCGGCGCGATCTTGTCCTTGATCAGGTCGTCCATGGTTTCGGTGTCGGGCACGCGCAACAGCGCTTCGGCCAGGCACATCAACGCCACGCCCTCCTTGGTCGACAGGCCGTAGGCGGAGAGGAAGACCTCCATCAGCCGCGGATCGGTCGATCCGCGCACCGCGCGCACGAGGTCGGCGGCACGGGCGGAAATCGCCTTGCGGTCCTCGACCGAAAGATTGGCGGTTGCCGAAAGCCTTTTCAGCGCGTTGGCTTCGTCTGGGAGGTAGTTGGCGCGGATTTCCTGGCGGATGGCGTCGAGCGCGGGCATGATGTTCCTGTCGAGCGGTTGAGGCTGTGCCCGGCGGGAAACTCGCTGCCGAGCCTTTGTCGAAAACTAACACAACACCCCGGATATGGCCGGTCCAAAAAATTCGACTTTGCAGATCAAATTATCTACGATCTGGCGTTCAAATCCCTCATTAACGCTGCATTTCTCATGACTGAAGACCAATTGGACCGCATCGACCGCAACATCATGTTCGCCCTGACGCGCGATGGCCGCCTGTCGATGGCTGAGCTTGCCACAAAAGTCGGACTTTCCAAGACCCCGGTCCAGGCAAGGGTCAAGCGGCTGGAAAAAGATGGCTACATCAAGGGCTACCAGGCGGTCATCGACAGCGAGCGCATGGGCGAAGGCCACGTCGCCTTCGTCCAGGTCAAGCTGTCGGATACCCGCTCGGCCGCGCTCGACGATTTCAACCGCGCGGTGCACGCCGTGCGCGAGATCGAGCAGTGCCACATGATGGCGGCGAGTTTCGACTATCTGCTCAAAGTGCGCACCAAGGACATCGCCGCCTATCGCCGCGTGCTCGGCGAGCGCATCTCCGCCTTGCCCCATGTCGCCCAGACCTCGACATTCGTGGCGATGGAAACGGTCAAAGACCGCTGATCAGTCCGACAGGGTCTTGAGGAACGCCACCAAGGCGGCGCGCTCGCGGTCGGAAAGCTGGAGCGGGTGGATTTCCGTCTCGCCCTCTATGCTCGCTGCGGCCTTGGCGTAATGGTCAACTACTTGCTCCAGCGTGGCGAACTGGCCGGCATGCATGTAGGGCGCGCGGCCGGCGACACCGCGCAACGACGGCGTCTTGTAGGCGCGGACCAGTTCCGGCGAACTTTTCTGCATGAAGCGCAGCTCGCCGCATGCCTCCTCGTCGCCGTCGCGAAATTTTCCAAGACAGTTGAACGGATCCGCGCGCACCTCGTCCACGACCGCGATGCGCCCCCGATCGACAGGCAGGCCGGCGACCGGGGACACGCCCGTGTTGTGGAAGTGGTTGTCGGTGAAGCGCGGACCGGTGTGGCACGTCGAGCAACTGGCCTTGCCGATGAACAGCCGCAGGCCCGCTTCCTCTTCCTCGGAGAGCGCGGCATCGCCCGCCGGTGCGGTGCCCCTGGCAAGGGCATCGGCAAACCGATCGAAGCGGGTCGGCATATGAACCAGCGAGCGCTCGAAAGCCGCCATCGCCTTGCCTATATCGGCGAACACAAGGTCGACCCCATCGCGCTGCTGCTCCGTCATCGACGCCCAGGCCGCCCGCTCGGACGGCGCGCCGAATGGCCCGGCATTTGCCGGCAGTCCCGTGAGATCAGGCAAAGGCCGGAAGATTCGCTCATAGCGTTCGCCAAAGCGGCGCTTGATGTAGTGCGCATAAGAAGTGCGTGTACCGGCATGCTCGAGCGGGTTTTCCAGCGGCACCAGTGCCTGCGACCACAGGCTGTCCCTCCGGCCGTCCCAGAAGAAGAACGGATCACGCGCCACGCCCGCCAGCGGCATCGTGCGCCGGTTGGTCTCAGCCACGCCGATACCGCGCGGAAGGTCGTCCTGAAACTGGCGGTCGATCTTGTGGCAAGTGCCGCAGGCGACGTTGCCGTCGCGGCTCATCCCGGTATCGAAGAACAGCGTCGCGCCCAGCGCCGCAGCGCCCGGATCGTCGGCGAAGCGGTTGGTCGGATCCGGCGGCAAGGGTGCGAGCGCCGACAGCGACATCAACGCGATCGTACGCTTCTCGACGTCGGTGAATTCAGGCTGGCCGCACCCACCAAGCAATGCCGTCAGCGATACGGCCATTGCCAGTCTGCGGAGCGACGTCCTGTTCATTGCCTCACAGCACAAGGTTGAACGTGGCTTCGTCGGCCCCTGCTGGCGCCGTGATGCCGAACTTCAGCTGCCACCAGCCGGTCATCGAAAACTTCATGCCCTCGATGCGGTAGCGGCCATCGCCGAGATAGGATGTCGCCTCCGGGCTGGTCGGCAGGCCATGGGCATGCTCCGGCATGCCGCCGCCTATCGTGAAGCTGGCATTGTCGACCGGAGCGCCCTGCCGCGTCGTCACAGTCACGACCCACGAATGCAGGTCGCCTTGCTTCGGCTCGCCGGATTCCGGCGCGATGGCGATGGAATAGAGCCCCTTGAGAGAGGTTTTCGCGCGTGCAAGATCGGGTCCAGGTGCCGCAGGCGCAGTCAGGAAAACGACCGCCAGGAACCCGATTGCCAGCGCCACCAGGCCGAATGCCCCGACCACCATGCGCCCAGTCGAACCCATCTGCCCTCCACATCATACCGTCAACGAATGTCGCCGGCCCATCCGTCCCGCCGCCGATTCACAGACCGCAACATGGCGCAGCGGCGAACGGAACGCCATTCAGGAAACGACAGCGCGGCAGCCCCGGAAAACTCAAGGAAAAAGCAGTCAGAACAACGGCCTGCCTGCCTTTTCGGATTCCGTTTCTCAGAATTCAAGCAAAGAAAACGCGCGGACATGCCGCGCGTCTCGAGAGAGCGATGGCTCGAGCCCTACAATCCCAGCCCGCCGATGCAGACATATTTGGTGTCGAGATAGTCCTCGATTCCCTGATGCCCGCCCTCACGGCCGAGCCCGGACTCCTTGACGCCGCCGAACGGCGCCTCCGGCGTGGTGATCAGGCCCTCGTTGACGCCGACCATGCCATATTTCAACCCTTCCATCACCCGGAAGGCGCGGCCGAGATTGCCGGTGTAGAAATAGGACGCCAGGCCGAACTCGGTGTTGTTGGCAAGCTCGATGGCCTCCTCCTCGGTCTCGAAGCGGAAGACCGGCGCGACGGGGCCGAAAATCTCTTCTTTCATGAACTTCATCTCGGTCGTCGCATTGGCAATGACCGTCGGCTCGAAGAACGAGCCGCCGAGCGCGTGCCTCTTGCCGCCGGCAACCACCTTGCCGCCCTTGGCGGTGGCGTCGGAGATGAATTCCTCGACCTTCTCGACCGCCTTGCCGTCGATCAACGGGCCCTGCTGGACGCCTTCGTCGAGACCCGAGCCGACCTTGAGCTTGCTCGACGCCGCCGCGAACTTCTCGACGAACGCGTCGTAGATGCCGGCCTGCACGAAGAAGCGGTTAGTGCAGACGCAGGTCTGGCCCGAATTGCGGTACTTGGCGGTGATCGAGCCCTCGACCGCGCGGTCGATGTCGGCGTCGTCGAAGACGATGAACGGCGCGTTGCCGCCAAGTTCCATCGACACCTTCTTGACCGTCGAAGCCGACTTCTCGATCAGCAGCTTGCCGATCTCGGTCGAGCCGGTGAAGGTGATCTTCTTGACCAGCGGATTGGCGCAGATCTCGTCGCCGATTTCGCCGGCCGAGCCGGTCAGCACATTGACCACCCCCTTGGGGAAGCCGACTTCCTCGCACAGCGCGCCCCAGGCGAGGCCCGAATAGGGCGTCTGCGATGCGGGCTTGACCACGGCGGTGCAGCCCGCGGCAAGTGCCGGTCCGAGCTTGCGCGACAGCATCGATGACGGGAAATTCCACGGCGTGATCGCTGCGATGACACCGACCGGCTCCTTGGTGACGAGGATGCGGCGGTCGGCCCAGGGCGACGGCACCACGTCGCCATAGGTGCGGCGCGCCTCCTCGGCGAACCACAGCACATAGGCTGCCGATGAGCCGATCTCGCCGCGGGATTCGGTCAGCGACTTGCCCTGCTCGATGGTCAGCAGCTCGGCAAGCGAGTCCTGGTTGTCCATGATAGCGTCGTGAAGCTTGCGCAGCAGCTTCGAGCGTTCGAGCGCCGAGGTCTTGCGGAAGCTCTTGAAGGCTTCGTTGGCCGCCTCGATGGCGCGGCGCGTTTCCGCGCCCCCGGATTTCGGCACCGTGCCGATCTTCAGCCCGGTCGCCGGGTTGATGACATCGATGGTCTTGCCGGAATCGGCCTGTACCCATTCGCCATTGATGAGATTGGCCTGCCGCATGAACTGACTGGCTTTCTGGAGCATGGCTCACCTCCTGATATGGCGCCGGCTGGACACGGGAAGCGTCCGCCTTAGGATCGGCCAATGCCCGGCGCGCTGGTGCAAAATTAGTAGCGCGCTAAAAGCCAGGCGATCAACCACATTGTGGCATGGATACGCTGGTCCAGCCCTTAGCCGAACACCATCGTTGCAACCGTCAGCCAGAAGGCGGTCGTCACCACCGCGCAGGCGGTGGCGATCGTCATCTGGTTGGAGGCGAGCGCCTGGCCGGTGCCGAACTGCGTCGCGATAAGGTAGGAATTGACGCCCGAAGGCAGGCTCGCCGCCGCCACCGCCACCTTGGCCGGCAATGGTGGCAGCCCGAACAGCCAGGCAAAGGCGAGCGCGACAGCCGGCATCAGCATCAACTTGAGTACCGACAGCGCGAGTGCCGGCTTGATGTTGCCGGAAATGCCGAACTTCCTGAGCCCGAGCCCCATCGCAAACAGCGCGACCGGGCCTGCGATGTTGGCCAGCGCATCGACGAAGCGGGTCGCGAGCGAGGGCAGCGGAAAGCCGGTCGCCCGCCAGGCAAGGCCGGCCAGGATGCCGATGATCAACGGGTTGCTGAATATCTTGCGCAGGAAATCGCGGACGATGGCGAGCGGATGCATCGGCTCGTCGCGCCGCGGCCCGAACATCTCGAAAAGGATGATCGAAGCCATCATCATGGTCGGCAAGTGCACCGAGACGATCAGCGAAAGGACCTCGAAGCCCTGCTGGCCGAAGACGCCGAGCATGAACGGAATGCCCAGCAACACCAGGTTGGAAAAGGCCGACGAGACGCCGCCGACCACGCCTGCCTGTCCGTCGCGGCCGAACAGACGGGTGGTGACGAGATGACCGGCGGTCCAGGCAACCGCAACGGCGATGAAGTAGGTCGCCCACAGGGCCCACGGCGCCGCGCCGTGGAAGTCCGCTCCGACCATGGTGCGGAACAGCAGGAGCGGCAGCGCCACGCCGATGGCGAACTCCGAAAGCGCATCGCCGGTTTCAATTCGCAGATAACCGGTGACGCCTGAAATGTAACCCAGCGCCACGAGGCCAAAGACGAAGAGTACTGTTTCGACGAGCGGAGACATCGGCACACTGGCGTAAACGGGAATCGGCTTGCAGAAGCATTGCCCCCTGGCCGGCTCCGATCAAGCTCCCTGCGGCAGATCGGCTTCTGCCGGCATTTGTCGTCACCTTGCCTTTCATTCGGCTTTGGCATCCCTATATCCGCGTCGCCTGTTCGGGATCATTCATGCTTAGAGTTGCCATTGCGGTCATGCTTTTGTTCGGCGCCCCGCCTGCCCAGGCCACCGAAGCCGGCTGGGCACTGCTGCGCAACGGCGGCCATGTCGTGCTGCTGCGCAACGCCATGACCACCGGCACCGTCGAGCCGCCGAACTTCGACATCGAGAAATGCGCGACCCAGCTCAATCTGTCCGACCGCGGCCGCCAGCAGGCGCGCAAGATCGGCGCGTTGTTCGCCGCCCGCGCTGCCCCTGTCGAAAAGGTGTTGGCCAGCCGATTCTGCCGGACGCTGGAGACCGCCCGACTCGCCTTCGACGACCAGGTGGTCGAACCATTGGCGACCCTCGACAAGCCCACGGAGGCTACCGCCGAGGTCGATGTCGCCGCTGTCCTCGACATCATCCGCAACTATTCCGGCTCGGACAATCTCGTGCTTGTGACCCACCTGGAGAACATCCAGGCGCTGACCGGAGCGTCTGCGCGCGAGGGCGAAGCGCTGATTGTCGGCCTGCAAGGAGAAAGGCTGCATGTGCTCGGCCGCATCGTCTTCTAGCAAAGCGCTTGCCCTGCCTTCCCTTGCGTCCAAAGCCGGAAGCGTCAACCAAAGCGCAGGATTTGGCCTTTTCCTGTCTGAAAAAACCGATTAGACAGCCCCTCAAAACTATGCGCGCAGAATCTGTCCCGGATTCATGACCGCCCTCATCAAAGGAAAAAACGTGTCCACGACATTCGAGAAAGTCGCCAAGATCATTGCCGAAACCAGCGAGATCGACATCGACACCATCACGCCCGAGAGCCACACCATCGACGACCTGGGCATCGACAGCCTCGACTTCCTCGACATCGTCTTTGCCATCGACAAGGAATTCGGCATCAAGGTGCCGCTCGAGAAGTGGACGCAGGAAGTCAACGACGGCAAGGCTTCGACCGACGAATACTTCGTCATGAAGAACCTCTGCGCCAAGATCGACGCGCTCGTCGCCGCCAAGAACGCCTGAGCACGCTGAAGCCAACCATGGTCAACCGCGACGTCGTCATATCGGGAATCGGCCTTGTCTCCTCGCTCGGAGAGGGCGGTGACGCCCACTGGGACAAGATGACCGCGCCCGGCGTGGCACCGGTCACCGACGCCGAGCGCTTCCATCCCTATGTCGTGCACCCCCTGCCCGAGATCGACTGGGGCCAGCAGATCGCCAAGCGCGGCGACCAGCGGCAGATGGAGACCTGGCAGCGGCTCGGCACCTATACGGCGGGCATGGCGCTCGACGACGCCGGCATCAAGGGCAATGACGAGCTCAGCGCGACCATGGACATGGTTGTGGCGGCCGGTGGCGGCGAACGTGACGAAGCGGTCGACGCCGGCGTGCTGGCGGCATCGGAAAACCGCGCCGACCACGATGTGCTTCTCAACGAGAAGCTGACCACGGAACTCCGGCCTACCCTTTTCCTGGCCCAGCTTTCCAACCTTCTCGCCGGCAACATCTCGATCGTCCACAAAGTCACCGGCTCTTCGCGCACCTTCATGGGCGAAGAAGGCGCCGGCGTCGCCGCCATCGAAACCGCGGCGGCCCGCATCCGCTCGGGACAGTCGACGCATGTGCTTGTCGGCGGCGCCTTCCAGACCGAGCATCCAGACATGCTGCTCGGCTACGAACTCGGCGGCTATCTGCACCGGGGACCGTGGAAGCCGGTATGGCACAGGCGCGGCTCGGAAGGCGGCGGCGTGGTCACCGGCTCGGGCGGCGCGTTCCTCGTGCTGGAATCGCGCGAACATGCCGAAGCGCGCGGCCAGAAGATCTATGCCCAGCTCGGCCCGGTCGTTTCAGGTCGCGCCAGGCGCCGCAATGGCGGGCTAGAAGCAGGCATCGCCGAGTTGCTTTCCAAAGCGGAACTCCCCTCGGGCGAGTTGCTGGCGATCTCGGGCGCCTCGGGCGCGCATGCCGCCACAGCCGCTGAGAAGGCGGCGTTCGAGGCCAATCCGGCGATTGCAACCCGCGCCCTTTCGTCGCTCACGGGGCACATGAAGGAAGCGCAGTTTCCGTTCGCGGTGGCGCTTGCAGCGCTCGCCGTCAGCCGCGGTGCCGGTTATCCGGCCTTCGAGGCTGGCGAGAAAACATTTGCCGGAAAGCCCGCATCCGTGCTGGCAACTGCGGTCGGCTATCACCAATTCGAAGGCCTGGCGCTCGTTTCCGCGCCGCGCTGAAGGGTGTCAGGACAAAACATGGCCAATCTGAAGGATCATCTCGGCAGACCCGTCGTCGCCGTCACCGGCATCGGCGTCGTCACCTCGCTCGGCGTCGGCAAGGCCGAAAACTGGGCAGCGCTGACTTCCGGCAAGTCGGGCATCCACCCCATCACCCGCTTTCCCGTCGATCTCCTCAACACCCAGATTTCGGGCATGATCGACTTCCTGCCGTCGAGCACCAAAGGCTCCAGCGCCCTCACCTACGAACTGGCGGAGACGGCGGCAAAGGAAGCAGTGGCCGAAGCCGGACTGGACAATCAGGATTTCGATGGCCCGCTGTTCCTGGCCTCGCCCCCGGTCGAGCTCGACTGGGCTGACCGCCTCGCGCTCTATGCCGGCGACAAGGAAGGTGCGGGCTACGAGCGCCTGCTCAAGGTGGCGCGCAGCCAGAATTCGCTCGACATGTTCGAAACAGCGCAGTTCGGCTCCATCGCCGACCGCCTTGCCGACCTTTTCGGCACGCGCGGCCTGCCGATCACGCTCTCGACCGCCTGCGCTTCAGGTGCGACCGCAATCCAGCTTGGCGTCGAAGCCATCCGCCGCGGCGAATGCGATCGCGCGCTGTCGGTCGGCGCCGACGGCTCCGCAACCGCCGAGGCGCTGATCCGCTTCTCGCTGCTTTCCGCGCTTTCGACCAACAATGACGTGCCTGAAAAGGCGTCCAAGCCCTTCTCCAAGGACCGCGACGGCTTCGTGCTGGCAGAAGGCTCGGCAGCGCTCGTGCTCGAATCGCTCGAAAGCGCGCTCGCCCGCGGCGCCGAGGTGCTCGGCATCCTGCGCGGCTGCGGCGAAAAGTCTGACGACTTCCACCGCACCCGCTCCAAGCCGGACGGCTCGCCCGCCATCGGCGCGGTCAAGGCCGCCCTCGCCGACGCAGGCCTCGGCGAACACGAGATCGACTACGTCAACGCCCACGGCACCTCGACGCCCGAAAACGACAAGATGGAACATCTGTCGCTGTCGACAGTGTTCGGCGAGCGCATCCGCAAGATCCCGGTGTCTTCGAACAAGTCGATGATCGGCCACACGCTGTCGGCAGCCGGTGCCATCGAAGCGGCCTTCTCGCTGATGACCATGCGCGAAGGCGTCATTCCGCCAACCATCAACTACGACAATCCCGATCCTTCGATCGAGCTCGACGTCGTGCCCAATGTGAAGCGGAAAGCCGAAGTTCGCACCGTGCTTTCCAACTCCTTCGGCTTCGGCGGCCAGAACACCTGCCTTGTCATGGCGCGGGAACCGGTCTAAGCGACCGTCTCAACGTTCCAGAGACAAGGATTTAGCGACATCATGCGCGCATTGCAGCTCGTCGAGGACCGCCGGCTCGAGCAGGTGGACATCGCTCCGCCGCCGCCACCCGGCCTCGGCGAAGTCACGCTCCGCATCAAGGCCGTCGCGCTCAACCACATCGACGTATGGGGCTGGCGCGGCATGGCCTTTGCCAAGCGCAAGATGCCGCTGGTCATCGGCGCCGAAGCCTCGGGCGAGGTTGACGAGGTCGGCCCCGGTGTCACCGGTCTCGCGCCCGGCCAGCTGGTGTCGATCTACGGCGCCCGCACCTGCGGCCTCTGCCGCCCCTGCCGCGAGGGTCGCGACAACCTCTGCGAGCATGTCTCGGGCGTGCACGGCTTCCACCTCGACGGCTTCGCCCAGGAAAAGATCAACCTGCCGGCACGCCTGCTCGTCCCCGCCCCTCCCGGCGTCGACGCCATCGGTGCTGCCGTCGCTCCGGTAACCTTCGGTACCGTCGAGCACATGCTGTTCGACAACGCCAAACTCGAACCGGGCGAGACGATCCTGATCCATGCCGGCGGCTCGGGCATCGGTTCGGCGGCGATCCAGCTCGCCAAGAAGATGGGCTGCACCGTCATCACCACAGTCGGCTCGAACGACAAGATCGAGAAGGCCAAGGCTCTCGGCGCCGATCATGTCATCAACTACCGCGAGGACCGCTTTGAAGGCGTGGTGCGCAAGCTGACCAGGAAGAAGGGCGTCGACGTCGTCTTCGAGCATGTCGGCAAGGACACCTGGGCCGGCTCCATGTTCAGCCTGAAGCGTGGCGGCCGCCTCGTCACCTGCGGTTCGACGTCAGGCGTTTCCACCGACATGAACCTGATGATGCTGTTCCAGCAGCAGCTGAAGATCCTCGGCTCCTTCGGCTGCCGCATGGAAAACATGGCCGACGCCATGCAGAAGATGGCCGCCGGGCTGGTCAAGCCGATCATCGACACCGAGGTGGACTTCACCTCCATCGACACCGCACTGAAGCGGATGGAAGGTCGCGACGTGTTCGGCAAGATCATCCTCCGTATCGACTGAGGATCTGCCGGAATTGCCCCGCAAGAAGGCCAGCAAGATACCCAACCCCACGATTGTTCGGATCATGGGGCGCCTGCGCATGCTGAACTACTGGCTGGTGGCACAGGTCGCGCTTGTGGTGCTCAAGCTGCTGCGGCTGTTTCCGGTCGACAAGGCGCTCAATTTCGCCGACCGCGCGGCCCGCACCGTCGGCCCCTGGTTCGGCCGCCATCGGGTAGCGCTGTCCAACCTGCGCAATGCCTATCCTGAAAAGAGCGAAGCCGAGATCGAAGCCATCGCCCTCGACATGTGGGGCAACATGGGCCGGCTCGGCGCCGAGTACATTTTTCTTGAAAAGATCTTCGATTTCGATCCGGAGGCGACCACGCCCGGCCGCATCGAGGTGGCGGGCGTCGAGCATTTCGCCGAGATCGCGGGCGAGCAGAAGCCGCACATCGTCTTCACCGCACATCTCGGCAATTTCGAGCTCTTGCCCGTTGCTGCGGCGACCTTCGGCATGAAGATCACGGCGCTGTTCAGGCCGCCGAACAATCCGTATCTCGCCGAGTACATCCTCTCGACACGCACCTCGAACATGGGTGACCTGCTTGCCTCGCAGCGCGGCGCCTCATTCGCGCTGGCCGGCATCCTCGATCGCGGCGGCAACGTCGGGGTGCTCGTCGACCAGAAGTTCAATCGTGGCCTGCGGACAACCTTCTTTGGTCGCGAATGCGAAACCAACCCGGTGCTCGCCATGCTCGCGCGCCACTATGAATGCGATGTCTATCCCGCCCATTGCGTCCGGCTTCCGGGCAACCGCTACCGGCTGTCCGTAGAGGAAAAGCTGACGCTGCCGCGGCTGGCTGACGGCGCTGTCGACGTACAGGCGACGACCCAGATGCTCAACGACACCGTCGAGCGCTGGATTCGCGAGGACCCCGGGCAGTGGATGTGGTTCCACAAGCGCTGGTCTCTTTACGGAGGCAAGCGCCGGAAGGTCAACAAGACCAGCAAGACGACTGCCGACTCCTGAGCCGACGCGCTATCCGCCGTAATAATTCATGACGGCGTGACGAGCCTCGGCGAAGAACAGCCAGCGTTCGACGGCGAGGCCGAGGGCATAGAGCAGCACCGCCAGCATGGCAGCGATCACCGCAACCGCACCGCCGCCGGCAACAATGGCCACGATCAGCAACACGATCGGCATCGCACCGCCTGCAAGAATGGCCAGGCGCGACAGCTTGAGCGCGTGCTTGCGGGCGACCTTGAAGCCCATTTCACGGGTCAGGTAGTTGTCGTTGATATGCGGTCGCTCGAACAGCCTGACCCGGCCGATGTTGCCGAGCCCGGTGGCGCTCTCCGGCGTCGACAGGGGAGCAAGGGCCCGCAGGCGTGTCCACCACTGGTGCTTGGCAAGCCACGACGCCACGACAAACAGGGCGGCGATGACGGCGCACACCGTGCCGCCGGCGCCGGATGCATATCCCGCGACGGAAGCGAGCAGGAAGCCACCGGCTCCGGCAAACAGCAAGTAGCAAAGCGGTGTAAAGCCGGTATTCCAGGCCTGGATCGAGCGCAACGAGGCATAGATCATCGCCGTGCAGTAGACGGTGATCCCGCACATGGCCGCGCCAACCAGGCCGGCGACCGGCTGGTAGCCCCCCTCCACGACCGCAAACCACGCTGAGATCGTCAGAGGCACGAATGTCAGGATCGCCATCACGCCTTCGCGCGACAGCCAGCTCGACCACCATTGCGACAGGGCTCGCCAGGCGCGCTGCGGATTGCCGAGATGCAGCGTCGACGACAGCAGCCCACCGGCTATCATCGCCAACGCAGCCAGATGCGCGACCTTCACCGACAGGCCCGAAGCGTCGAGCAGTCCTAGCCCCAGAACGGCCGCAAGGCCGTAGCCGAGCCCGGAAAGCGTGGTGAACAGAATGATGGAAGGTGCAGGATGCATATTTCAGATTCGGTCCAGCATGCCGTCGAGCCAGGCAAAGAAGCCTTTGGCGCCATCGGTGTTCTCGGCAAGCACGGCAGCGCCGGCGCTCGCGGCGAGCGGCTTGCGCGCCCGCGGCGGCAGATATTTGTTGGTCGGGCGCGTACCCTGTTCCGGCATCAGGTCGAAGCCGCCGCGTTCGGCCACCATGCGCGACACCTCCGAACCGGGATCGGCGAGGTCGCCGAAATGGCGGGCATTGGCAGGACATGTGCGCACGCATGACGGCACGCGGTCGACCTCCTTCAGCGTCTCGTTGTAGATGCGGTCGACGCAGAGCGTGCACTTCTTCATCACGCCTGCGGCAAGGTCCATCTCGCGCGCGCCATAGGCGCAGGACCAGGCGCACAGCCCGCAGCCGATGCATTTGCTTTCGTCGACGAGCACGATGCCATCTTCGGCACGCTTGTAGGAAGCACCCGTCGGGCACACCGTGACACACGGAGCGTCCTCGCAATGCAGGCAGGACTTTGGGAAGTGCACGATGCGGGCTTCGCCGGCCTCGCCGATCACTTGGCCGCCCTCGGGCACCACCTCGAAGGTGTGGATGCGGTTGAGGAAGGTGCCGGACACATCAGCCCCATACGGGTCCTGGTCCGACAGCGCCGCGCCGTAACCGCCGGTGTTCCATTCCTTGCAACTGATGACACAGGCATGGCAGCCGACACAGACGTCGAGGTCGATGACCAGACCCAGCTTCCTCGGCGTTGGCACTGACGGCAAAAGAGTCATTTCGCCCACTCCTGGCCGTAGCGCAATTCGTCCACATGCGGCCGCTCGCCGCCCGGCTGCGCCAGGGCAGAAAAATGCGGTTCGCTGACCTCGGCGCGGTCGGCCTTCTCGATCCGCACCCTGAGGTCGTACCAGGCTGCCTGGCCGGTAATCGGATCGGAATTCGACCAGCGCATGCCATCGCCTTTCGGCGGCAGAAGTTCATGGATCAAGTGGTTCATCAGGAAGCCTTTTTTGGCTTCCGGCGCGTCCTTGTCGAGCGCCCAGGCACCCTCCCGCTTGCCGATCGCGTTCCAGGTCCAGATCGTACTGGAGTTGACCGCCTCCATCCGAGCGGCCTCGACCTTGATGCGTCCGTGATGCGAAATAACCCAGACCCAATCGCCGTCGACAAGTCCGATCTCGTCGCAGATGGCGGCGGGCACGTAGAGCGGGTTCCGGGTGTGGATCTGCCTCAGCCATGCATTCATCGAGCCCCAGGAGTGATACATCGCCGCCGGCCGCTGGGTGATGGCGTGATAGGGATAGTCCTCGCGGCTGACGGCGGCCTCCTCGAACGGCCGGTACCAAACCGGCAATGGATCGAAGGCCGCGAGGATGCGCTCGCGATGCGTCTCGGGTGCTACCGGTTCGCGCAGGCCCTCAGCCGAGAGGCGGAATTTCTGCAGTGTTTCCTGGTAGAGCTGGAAGGTCACCGGCTTCGGCTCGTCGAAGAAGCCCATGCGCACGGCAAAGTCCTGGTAGGCCTTGTTGGCATGCTTGAAGAACTGCGCTTCGAGCGGAATATGGGCCGAAAAGAACGAGCCGTTCTCGATGTAGCGATCGAGTTGCTCGGGATTGATTGCCCCTCGCCCGGCCCGGTCGCCATTGCTGCCGCGGAACCCGGCCAGCGGGCCGATGCCGGGCCGCCGCTCGTGGCGCACGATGTAGTCGGCATAGTCCTTGTAGAGCGCCTTGCCGCGGCTATCGACGAAACCCGGCAGCTTGAGCCGCGAGCCGAGGTCGAGAAGAACGGTCTGGAAGCCGCGCACGTCGCGGTCGGGCTCGACCACCGGCCAGCGAATCGCATCCTGCACCGCATCCGGCTCGGAGATCGGCCGGTCGAGCAGCGAGATGCAATCGTGGCGTTCGAGATAGGTCGTGTCGGGCAGCACGAGGTCGGCATAGGCGACCATCTCGGAGGAATAGGCGTCCGAATAGATGATCTTCGGGATGCGGTACTCGCCGGTCGCAGGATCCTTGTCCTCCAGCATCTTGATGACGCCGGCCGTGTTCATCGACGAATTCCAGGCCATGTTGGCCATATAGAGAAACATCAGATCGATCGGATAAGGGTCGCCGGCATGCGCATTGGCGATCACCATGTGCATCAGCCCGTGGGCAGAGATCGGCGCATCCCACGAGAATGCCTTGTCGATGCGCATTGGCCGGCCCTGCGCATCGATGAGCAGGTCTTCCGGCCCCCTGGGAAAGCCGAGATGCGGGCCCGACAACGGCTTGTTGGAGCCAAAATGCTCGGCCTTGCCGTGCGGCGTCGGATGCGCCTCGATCGGCTTGGGATAAGGCGGCTCGAAGCGGAAAGCGCCGGGGCAGTCGACCGCACCGATGAGCACCTGCAGCATGTGCAGCGCCCGCGCCGTCTGGAAGCCATTGGAGTGGGCCGACAGCCCGCGCATGGCATGGAACGACACCGGACGGCCGATAAACGCCTCGTGGCGTTCGCCATTCATGTCGGTCCAGGGCTGGTCTATGGAAATCGCCTCGTCGAAGGCGACGCGCGCGATCTCGGCGGCAAGGCCACGTATCACCTCGGCCGAAACGCCGGTCTCCCGGGCAACCGCTTCCGGCGCATATTGCGGATCGAGATATTTTTCGGCGAGCAATTGAAACGAGGGCACGGCATAACGGCCATCCGGCAGCTCGACGCGGCCGGAAAGGGCTGCCCGCGCTCCCTTGGTGCCCAGCGGCACGACGTGCTCGGTGACCGTCTCGAAGACCTGCGGCTTGCCGTTGTCGTCGCGCACGAAAAGTCCATGCTCGGCCGTCCCGGGCGCGTCGACCACCAGCCATGTTGCGTTGGAATAGCGCACGATGTAGTCGACATCGATCTTCCGCGACTTGAGCAGTTCGTGCACGACCGCAAGGATCAGCAGGCCGTCGGTGCCGGGGCGGATGCCGATCCAGTTGTCGGCGACGGCGGAGTAGCCCGTGCGCACCGGATTGACCGAGACAAAGCGCGCGCCGCGCTTCTTGAGCTTCGAGATGCCAATCTTGATCGGATTGGAATCGTGGTCCTCGGCGACCCCGAACATGACAAACAGCTTGGTTCGGTCCCAGTCGGGCGCACCGAACTCCCAGAACGCCCCGCCAATGGTCATGATGCCGGCGGCGGCCATGTTGACCGAGCAGAAGCCGCCATGAGCGGCATAGTTGGGGGTGCCGAACTGCTGCGCCCAGAACCCGGTCAGAGACTGTGATTGGTCGCGGCCTGTGAAGAAGGCCAGCTTCTTCGGATCGTCCTGCCTGACGCCGTCCAGCCAGCCGGTCGCCAGGGCCAGGGCCTCGTCCCAGGAAATCTCCTTGAATTCGCCGGAACCGCGCGGACCGGTCCTCAGCAGCGGAGCACGCAGCCGCGCCGGCGCATAATGCTGCATGATGCCGGCCGACCCCTTGGCACACAGCACCCCCCGATTAACCGGATGGTCGCGGTTGCCCTCGATGTAACGGACCTTGCCGTCCTTCAGATGGACGTCGATGCCGCAACGGCAGGCGCACATGTAGCAGGTGGTCTTGCGGACCTCGTCGGAGACGGGTTCCGAAAGCGCTAGATGCGGTTCTGATTTCATCCGGCGGCCTCCCCTGAAGAAGAGTCCTAGCGAGGCGGTCGCCGAAAGGAAATGCTTGAAAATGGCTCTCTACGGCAAAATTTGTCTATTTGCCGATCAGAACTTAGATCGAGCGGCTCATGTTGTGCCGGAAATGAAAAAGCCGGGGAGCCCCCACTCCCCGGCCTTTTCGCAGGCACGTCACCCCAAAGCTCGATTGACGGCACATTAGCACCGACGTGATCGGTGGCAATTCTTGAGCCCCTCGGTCGAGGGCAAATTCCGGTTTTTGACTGCGGCATGAAGCAATTCTGCAACAGAAATGCCGATATCGGGGCAAATGGTACGTATGTTTCCGCCTGGAAGACCTAGTTTGTCACCACGATTCTCGTGTTGCCTGCCCCGACTTCCTTGACCAGGGCATAGAACCTTGCAGCGTTGGATGTCTGCAATCGGACGCAACCGTGCGAGGCCGGCCGGCCGAGTTGCCTGACCGCGCCAGTGCCATGGATGGCGTAGCCGCCATTGTAGAAGACCGAATAAGGCATCGGTGAATTGTCATATTTCTGCGAGTACCACATGCGATGCAGGCGCTTGGGCCGCCAACTGCCACGCGGCGTGACATATCCCCTGCGCGCCGTCGAAACCGGCCATCTGTGGATCACCCGTCCGTCCATGCTGACCGTCATGGTCTGGCTCGAGACATTGACCCTGGCGACAAGAACATCGGCCAATGCCTGCGCCGGAAATCCGGCAAGGGCCAAAGTAGCGGCCATGAAGAGAGCCTTGTACATTGTTCGCACACTCCCCTGTCGGCAGTTTTTTCCCTGCCTGCACCAATAGGGGACCATGAAAAACTCTACGGTTGGTAAATTGAGCGCATAGGATGAGCCCGGCGTCTTCGGTGCCGACCACAGGTAGCATTTGCGCTTCTTGCCGGCGTTCAGGTGGCCCAAACCAGCTCCCGTCGTCGCCCCTTCTGGCCCAGTTGACTCGCCCATGCATGGGCATAGGCTCGCCCGTGCAGCTGGAGCAACGTTCCATCGTGCTCCAGCCGGATAACGTGCGGCCAACAGCGGACCGTCGCCCGGAGGATCTCAAAAATGCAATCATCCCAATATTTTAACGGTATGAGCAGGCGCAACCTGCTGTCGTTGATCGGCCTGTCGGCGGGCACGGCGGCGATGTACCAGGCCATGACCAGCCTCGGCCTGGCCGTTGAATCCGGCTACAAGGGACCGGTCAAGCTGGAGGGCGATCCGAAGGGCGCCACCGTGCTCATCCTGGGCGCTGGCCTCGCCGGCATGACCGCCGCCCTCGAGCTGCGGCAGGCTGGCTACAAGGTCAAGATCCTCGAATACAACAACAGGTCGGGAGGCCGTAACTGGACGCTGCGCGGCGGCGACAGCTACACCGAGCTTGGCGGCGCGACGCAGAAATGCGAATTCGACGAAGGCCTCTACATCAACCCCGGCCCGTGGCGCATTCCCTACCACCACAACGGGCTCCTGGCCTATTGCCGCCGCCTCGGCGTCACGCTCGAGCCGTTTCAGCAGCTCAACCACAATGCCTTCCTGCATTCGTCCAAGGCCTTTGGCGGCAAGCCCCAGCGCGTGCGCGACATCAAGATCGACTTCCAGGGCCATGTCTCGGAATTGCTGGCCAAGGTCGCCCACACCGGCAAACTCGAAGGCGGCGTCACCAAGGAAGACCAGGAGATGCTGGTCGAAGCGCTGCGCTCGTGGGGGGCGCTCGACAAGGACTATGCCTACACCAAGAGCGTCGCCAACTCCGAGTTCCGCGGCTTTGCCAAGGATCCCGGCGGCGGCCTCGGCGCGGCGCCAGTGCCCAGCGACCCGATCGCGCTGACCGACATCCTGAGTTCGGGCCTGTGGGGCAGCCTCGCCAACTTCGCGCTCTACGAATTCCAGACGACCATGTTCCAGCCGGTTGGCGGCATCGACATGATCGGCAAGGCCTTCACCAAGGAGGTCGGCGATCTCATCACCTACAACGCCAAGGTCTCCAAGATCCATCAGGACGAAAAGGGCGTGACCGTCACCTATGAGGACGTGCAAAAGCCCGGCACGACGGCCGAGGAAAAGGCCGACTGGTGTATCTGCACGATTCCGCTTACCATCCTCAGCCAGATCGAAATCAATGTCGGCGCGCCGATGCAGGCAGCCATCGAGGCGGTGCCTTATGCCTCCTCGGTCAAGGTTGGCCTGCAATTCAAGCGCCGCTTCTGGGAGCAGGACGACCTGATCTTCGGCGGTGTCAGCTACACCGACCTGCCGATCACCCAGATTTCCTATCCAAGCACCAGCTTCAACACCGATGGCAAGGGCGTATTGCTCGGCGCCTACACCTGGAATGGGCCGCATTCCTACGAATTCACCTCGATGGCGCCGGAGGAACGCGTCAAGCGCGCGGTCGAATACGGCGCGATGATCCATCCGCAATACAAGGACGAGTTCGAGAACGGCATCTCGATGGCCTGGCACCGGTCGCCCTTCACGCTCGGCTGCGCCGGCGACTGGACCGAGGAAGCGCGCAAGCAGCACTACGACAACCTGTGCCAGATCGACGGACGCATCGTGCTGGCCGGCGAGCACGCCTCCTACATCCCGGCGTGGATGGAAGGCGCGATCCTGTCGTCGCTCGATGCCATCACCAGGCTGCATCAACGTGTCGTCGCGGGATGACGGTCATGCCGTCCGTCCCTCACCCCTCGTTTTCGCAAGGCATGCCATCATGACCCAGCAATCCAAGCATTCACTTGGCCTCTTGGCCGCAACGATCGCCTTCACGGCATTCACGGCCGCGAGCGCCTTCGCCGATTCGGCCGGCGCGACTTTCAGCGACGGCGACAACTTCTCCGAAAAGACCGGCCAGGAACTCTACGCCAATGTCTGCCAGGCCTGTCACATGGACCAGGGCCAGGGCGCGGTCGGCGCCGGCAAGTACCCTGCCCTCGCCAAGAACGTGAACCTGGAGGCCGGCGGCTACCCGGTCTATGTCCTGCTGCACGGCCTGAAAGGCATGCCGCCGGTCGGCAAGATGATGAGCGACGACCAGGTCGCCGCGGTGGTCAACTATGTCAGGACCAATTTCGGCAACGACTACAAGGATGCAGTGACAGCCGAAGACGTCGCCGGCTCGCGCTGACACATCATCGCCAGAATCGAGCCTTGATGATGCCAGTTCAACGGGTTGGAGCGGCGCTCCGACCTGACTAAGGCGGCCGGCGGTTCTGCCGGCTGCTCCATTTCCATGCGGCATAGGAGTAAGAGATGACAAAGATGCGGATCGGCGCCGCCGCGCTTGCGGCTGGCCTTTTCTTCGGCGGCAGCGCGATGGCCCAGGACATCGTGCGCCACAAGGTTCCCAATTCGGATTTTCCCATCGCCCAGGCGGTCGAGGTGCCAGCCGGCAAGACGACCGTCTATGTCAGCGGCGCGGTGCCGTCCGTCGTTGACGAAAAGGCCGAGAAAGGCAGCCTCGCCGCCTACGGCAACACCAGGACCCAGACCGAATCGGTATTGAAGTCGATCGAAAAGACGCTCGACGGCCTCGGCCTGAAGATGGGCGACGTGATCAAGATGCAGGTGTTCCTGGTTGGGGACCCCGACAAGGGCGGCAAGATGGATTTCACCGGTTTCATGGAAGGCTACACCCAATTCTTCGGCACCAAGGAGCAGCCCAACCTGCCGGCGCGCTCGGTGATGCAGGTTGCCAGCCTCGTTGCGCCCGGCTGGCTGGTCGAGATCGAAGTCACTGCCGTTCGTCCCTGACGGGAATCTTTTGTCCGGCCGCCTGGCATTCCGGACGGCCGGCTGTGCTCGACACGCTTGCGCGGATGCGCAAGACTGACATCGACAGCAAAATCGGGTTCGCGTCGGCAGCATGTATGACAAGCTTTTCAGGATCATAAACGACCGACGCAACGAGTTGGCGGAACTCACGGCGGAGTTGATCCGCTTTCCCACCATCAACCCGCCTGGCGACGCCTATCGCCCTTGCGCGGAGTATCTGGGCAATCGCCTGGCGAAGCGCGGTTTCGGCGTCGAATACATCAGGGCCGAGGGCACGCCCGGCGACACCGACCGCTATCCGCGGGTCAACGTCGTTGCCCGCTTCGACGGCCGGACGCGTGGCCAGACGGTTCATTTCAACTCGCATATCGACGTCGTCGAGGCTGGCGAAGGCTGGACCGTGGATCCGTTCGCGGGGGTCATCCGAGACGGCCGCGTCTATGGCCGCGGCGCCTGCGACATGAAGGGCGGGCTCGCCGCCTCCATCATCGCGGCCGAAGCGTTCATGGACGTGAACCCCGACTTCCCCGGCGCCATCGAGATATCGGGCACGGTCGACGAGGAGTCGGGCGGCTTCGGCGGCGTCGCCTACCTCGCCGGCAAGGGCTATTTCTCAAAGCCCAAGGTCGACCACGTCATCATCCCGGAACCGCTCAACAAGGATCGGATCTGCCTCGGCCATCGTGGCGTCTGGTGGGCGGAGATCGAGACCAAGGGCGAGATCGCCCACGGCTCGATGCCGTTTCTCGGCGACTGCGCCGTCCGCCACATGGGCGCGGTGCTCGAAGCCTTCGAACGGGAGCTGTTTCCTGCGCTTGACCGCAAGTCCACGCGCATGCCGGTGGTGCCCGAAGGCGCGCGGCGCTCGACGATGAACATCAACTCCATCCATGGCGGCCAGACCGATGACTTCCGTCCTGGCCTGCCGTCACCCAACGTGCCTGATTCATGCCGGCTGACCATCGACCGGCGCTTCCTGCTCGAGGAGAATATCCTCGATGTGAAGGGGGAGGTCACAAGCATCCTCGATCGCCTGAAGCGCGAGCGCAAGAAATTCGACTACGAGATCCGCGACATCATGGAAGTCCAGCCGCTGATGACCGAGCGCGATGCGCCGGTCGCCTCGGCCATCGCCAAGGGTATCCGCGAGATCTTCGACAAGGAACCGGAATACGTCATCTCGCCCGGCACATACGACCAGAAACACGTCGCCCGTATCGGCCATCTCTACGATTGCATCGCCTATGGCCCCGGTATTCTCGACCTCGCGCACCGGCCCGACGAGTGGGTGGGCATAGATGACATGGTGCAATCGGCCAAGGTAATGGCAATCGGGCTGGACATCTTGCTGCGCGGCCAGTCCAACGGCTGAACACGCAAGCAACGCTGGTCCGCGCCGCCGGGGAAATTCAGTTCGGCAGCGCTGCTGCAATTGCAACAAACTTGATTTACTCGGCTGGAAAATCGCGCTTCTATCCGGCCGATCGAAATGAAGCGGGGAGATCTGAGCATGACGCAGTGGAAAACAATCCTGGCAGCCGCGGCGCTGGCGCTGGCATCCAGCACCGCCGCAATGGCCGCGCGCACGGATCTCGTGCTCGGCATGCCGCTGGAACCGCCTCACCTCGACCCGACCGCGGGTGCCGCCGCGGCCATCGACGAAGTGCTGTATGCCAACGTTTTCGAAGGCCTGACCCGCATCGGTTCGCGTGGCGAAGTGTTGCCCGACCTTGCCGAGAGCTGGACCGTTTCCGACGACGGCAAGACCTATACGTTCAAGCTGCGTGCGGGCGTGAAATTCCACGACGGCAGCAATTTCGAAGCCTCCGACGTGAAGTTCTCGCTCGACCGCGCCCGCGGCGAAGCCTCGGTCAACGCCCAGAAGGGCCTGTTCGCGCCGATCGACAATGTCGAGGTGGTCGACCCCGCCACCATCAAGGTGACGCTGAAGAACCCGCTCGGGTCATTCCTCTACAATCTCGGCTGGGGCGATGCGGTGATCGTTGCGCCCGAGACCGCCGAGACCAACAAGGAAAAGCCCGTCGGCACCGGGCCGTTCAAGTTCCAGAACTGGGCCAAGGGCTCTGCGATCACGCTCGTTAAGGCCGATACCTACTGGGGCGATCCGGTCGCGCTCGACAAGGCCGAGTTCCGCATCATCCCCGATGCCGCCGCAGCGATCCCTGCCCTGCTGTCCGGCGACGTGCAGGCCCTGCCCAATTTCGCGCTCGGCGACGCCCTCGCCCAGGTTAAGGCCGACCCGCGCTTCAAGGTCGTCATCGGCACCACCGAAGGCGAAACGGTCCTGTCGACCAACAACAAGCGGCCGCCCTTCGACAATCTCAAGGTGCGCCAGGCGATTGCGCATGCGCTCGACCGCAAGGCGCTGATCGATGGCGCGACCGGCGGGCTCGGCACGCCGATCGGTTCGCATTTTGCGCCACACAACCCTGCCTATGTCGACCTCACCGGCACCTATCCGCACGATATCGCCAAGGCCAAGGAACTGCTCAAGGAGGCCGGGCTTCCCGATGGCTTCAAGGCAACGCTGAAGCTGCCGCCGGTCGGCTACGCCCGACAGGGCGGCGAGATCGTGGCTTCCCAGTTGCGCGAGATCGGCATCGACCTGCAGATCATCCCGGTCGAATGGGCCGACTGGCTCAAGCAGGTGTTCACCGACAAGGACTACGACCTTTCGATCGTCTCGCACACCGAGCCCAACGACATCGATATCTACGCCCGCAAGGACTACTACTTCAATTACGACAACCCTGCCTTCAACAAGGTCATCGACGAGCTCAACCTGGCCTCCGACGAGGCCAAGCGCAGCGAACTCTACAAGCAGGCGCAGAAGATCCTCGCCGACGATGCCGTCAACGGCTTCCTGTTCGAGCTGCCGAAGGTCGGCATCTGGGACGCCAAGGTCGAAGGCCTTTGGGAGAACTCGCCGATCCAGGCCAACGACCTGACCAAGGTCAAGTGGGCCGACTGACAAGAACCCTGTGAACTCAGCCGCTCCGCAACCCTTGCGAGCTTTCGGAGCGGCGTTTTCTCGGGCAGTTTGAGCCGATGACCGCCTATCTGCTCAAACGCCTGCTGATCGGTGCTGCGACCCTCGTGGTCGCTTCGGTCGTGGTGTTCCTGATGCTCGAGGTGGTGCCGGGCGACCCTGCCCGCGTGATGCTCGGCATGAATGCCAGCGAAGCCCAGGTCGAACTGCTGCGCGACCAGATGGGGCTCAATCAGCCGCTGATCGTGCGCTATCTCGACTGGGCCCGGGGCCTGCTGTCGCTCGATTTCGGCAAATCCTACACCTACTCGGTTCCGGTCATCGACCTCATCAGGGAGCGCATCGTCGTTTCCTTTCCGCTCGCCGTCATCGCACTCGCGCTGTCGACGCTCATTGCCATTCCCGTCGGGCTGTTTGCCGCCGCGCGCCGGGGCCGGGCCGGCGACACCGCGGCCATGGCGGTGGCGCAGATCGGCGTCGCGATGCCCAATTTCTGGTTCGCGCTTCTGCTGGTCTATGTCTTCGCCGTCTGGCTGCGGCTGGTTCCGGCAGGCGGCTTTCCCGGCTGGGGAGCCGGCGCCTGGCCTGCCCTCAAGGCATTGATCCTGCCGGCGGTAGCGCTGGCCTTGCCGCAGGCAGCAATCCTCGCCCGTGTCACCCGTGCGGCCCTCGTCGAGGTTCTCGGCGAGGACTACATCCGCACGGCCCGCGCCAAGGGCATGCCGATGCGCGCGGTGATGTGGCGGCATGCCTTGCGCAATGCCATGATCCCCGTACTGACCATCATGGGCCTGCAATTCGCCTTCCTGCTCGCCGGCACCATCATCATCGAAAACGTCTTCTATCTGCCCGGCCTCGGCAGGCTCGTGTTCCAGGCGATCACCCAGCGCGACCTGATCGTCGTCGAAAGCGTGGTCATGCTGCTCGTCGCCGCCGTGGTGACCGTGAACCTGCTCGTCGACCTCTCCTACGCACTGGTCGACCCCCGCCTGAGGACACGGCAATGAGCAGCATGGCTCCCGGCACCCCGTCGACCCTCGGCGCCCTCGCCGGCAGGGCCTTTGCCAACCGCTCCTTCGTCATCGGCCTGTTCATCACCCTGGTCGTTGCAGCCTTGGCGCTTGTCTCGTTCTTCTGGACGCCCTTCGACGTCACCAGGCTGATCGTCGCCGATCGCATGCAGCCGCCCTCCTCTGCCCATTGGTTCGGCACCGACCATTTCGGCCGCGACGTCCTGTCGATGATCATGATCGGGTCCCGCAACTCGATTGCCGTGGCGCTCGTCGCCGTCGGCATCGGCATGGGCATAGGCGTGCCGCTCGGCTGCTGGGCGGCTGCCCGCGGCGGCTGGATCGACGAGGCGCTGATGCGCTTCAACGACCTCATCTTTGCCTTTCCTGCCCTTTTGTCTGCGATCATGATCACGGCCGTCTTCGGCCCCAGCGCCATCAACGCCATCATCGCCATCGGCATCTTCAACATCCCGGTGTTCGCCCGCGTGGCGCGTGCCGGTGCGCTGTCGATCTGGCCCCGCGAGTACATCCTTGCCGCACGCGCCGCCGGTAAGGGCAAGGCACGCATCACCATCGAGCACATCATCCCCAACATTGCCAATCTGCTGCTGGTCCAGGGCACCATCCAGTTCGCGCTCGGCATCCTCGCCGAGGCCGCCTTGTCCTATGTCGGGCTCGGCACGCAGCCGCCGATGCCGAGTTGGGGCCGGATGCTGTTCGATGCGCAGACGCTGATGATGGTGGCGCCCTGGCTCGCCCTGTTCCCCGGCTGCGCCATCCTTCTCACCGTTCTCGGCCTCAACCTGCTCGGCGACGGCATCTCCGACATCTTCGATCCGCGCGCGAGGCGCCGGCCATGAGCCTGCTCGAGATCGAAAAACTGTCGATGAAGATCGGCAGCCTGTCTCTGTTGAAGGACATCGACCTGTCCATTGCCCCCGGCGAGGTGCTGGGTCTGGTCGGCGAATCCGGCTCCGGCAAGTCTATGACTGCCCTTGCCGTCATGCGGCTCACGCCCGCCCATGCCCAGATGAAGGGGCGTATCTCCTTCAACGGCATCGATATTCTCGGCGCGACCGAACCGCAGATGTGCGCGCTGCGCGGCGATGACATCGGCATGGTATTCCAGGAGCCGATGACCGCGCTCAATCCGGTCAAGACCATTGGCGAACAGGTCGCAGAAGGCATCCGCTGGCACACCAGGGCCAGTCGCCGCGAGGCTGAGGAGCGCGCCAGGAAAATCCTCGACCGCGTCGGCCTTCCCGAGCAGAAATTCGCGCTGTCGCGCTATCCGCACGAACTGTCCGGCGGCCAGCGCCAGCGCGTGGCCATTGCGATCGCCTGCGCGCTCAAGCCGAAGCTTTTGATCGCCGACGAGCCGACGACCGCGCTCGACGTGGTGCTGCAAGCCCAGATCCTCGACCTGCTCAAGGAACTGGTCGACGAAAACAGGATGAGCCTGCTGTTCATCTCGCACGACCTTGCGGTGGTCACCGAGATGGCGGACCGGATCACCATCCTGCGCCAGGGTACGGTGGTGGAAAGCGGCGACACCGCCCGCACGCTGTCGGAAGCCACCCACCCCTACACACGCCAGCTCGCGCTTGCTTCCACGCATGTACCGGCGCGGGTGAGGCCGCATGTCGAAGAAGCCGGTGCCGACAACCTGCTCGACGTGGCAAACGTCACGCGCGACTATCCCGGCACGCGCCGGTCGCTGTTTTCCAGGCCGGAACCGGTGCGTGCGGTGGACAATGTCTCGCTGACGATGAAACCCGGCGCCTCGGTGGCGCTCGTCGGGCGTTCCGGCTGTGGCAAGTCCACCCTCGCCCGCATGATCCTGGCGCTCGACACGCCGACCTCGGGCGCCATCAAGTTTCGCGGCCTGGACATTGCCGGGCGCAGCGAGGCGGAACTGCGGCGGCCGCGTCGCAACATGCAGGTGGTGTTCCAGGACCCCTACGGCTCCTTCGATCCGCGCCATACCGTCGAACGTCTGGTCGCCGAGCCCCTGCACCTGCTGGAGCGCCGTCCCGACCGCAAGGAACGCCGCGACATGGTCGCCCGCGCGCTGCACGAGGTCGGCCTCGGCCGGTCGGACATGGAGAAATATCCGCACGAATTTTCCGGCGGCCAGCGCCAGCGGCTGTCCATCGCGCGTGCCATCATCACCCGGCCCAAGCTGGTGGTGGCCGACGAACCGGTGTCGGCGCTCGACGTTTCGATCCGCGCCCAGATCCTCGACCTGTTCGCCGAGCTCAACCAGAAGCTCGGCGTCGCCTATCTGTTCATCACCCACGACCTGACCGTGGCCCGCGCCATCACCGACGACGTGCTGGTCATGCATGAAGGGCGGATCGTCGAGCGCGGCAAGACCTCGGACGTGCTCAGCCAGCCCTCAACGGAAGCGGCGCAAGCGCTCGTGTCGGCAGCACCCGACCTGCACAGGGCCATTGCAAGGCGGCTGCAAGAACAGGGCTGATCTGCCGGCGGGCCAGTATCAGGTCGCCGGCTTCACCACGTCGACAGGGCTGATGCCGAGCAGATCCAGCGTACGGCGCAGGAGCTTGACCTCGTTTTCCGCCAGATGGGCGTCGGCCTTGGCGATTTCGGCCATGTGCCGTGCCAACTGCCTGCGCCGCTCGACATCAAGATCGCGGAACATCGCAATCGCCTGCGAGCCGTTGGTCTCGTAGCCGAATTCGTTGAGATATTCGATGACGGCGTCGATGCTCTTTTCGGCAATGCCGAAGGCCTGGGTGCAAATCCGGCGAAATGCGGCCATCTCGCTGTCGCTGGCTACGCCATCCGCCAGGATCATCCGGAACAGCAGAAGCAGTTCGGCCGAAAGCACTGGATCGTCGGCGACCTTGCGTACCCCTGGGTCGCCCTCGAACAGCGTACGAATCTGGGTCAGCAATCCCGTCGCCATGCGAATCCCTTCCATCGAGGCAGTTGCTGTGTCCGATATAGAACAAATGGCTGCGAAAGACACTCGGCCCAGCAGCCAGGATGCGCCTGATTCTGGACCGCTATTGCGCATGCGAATTGGCTGTGATCGAACGCGGATCGTCCTCCAGACAGAGCCCTGCGCCGATGTTCGAAATAGCCACAGAAACGATCCTGCTCCTGACGGTCGCGGCATTCATTGCCGGCTTCATCGACTCCATTGCCGGTGGCGGCGGCCTGATCACCATTCCGGCGCTGTTGCTGGCCGGTCTTCCCCCCGTCCAGGCGCTCGGCACCAACAAGCTGCAGTCGCTGTTCGGCTCCGGCTCGGCGACGATCTCCTACGCCGCCAAGGGCCATGTCGACATCCGCAAGCAACTGCCTGCCGCTGCCATGTCCTGCATCGGTTCGATATTCGGCGCATTGCTGGCGACCGTGTTGCCCGGTGACATCCTGCGGGCTTTCATGCCGGTCCTGCTGGTGGCGATAGCACTCTACTTCGCCTTCAAGCCGAACATGGGCGACGTCGACCGCACCGAGCGCATGACGCCGTTCCTGTTCGGCGTGACCGTTGTGCCGGCCATCGGCTTCTATGACGGCGTTTTCGGCCCCGGCACCGGCTCGTTCTTCATGCTCGCATTCGTATCGCTGACCGGCTACGGCATCCTCAAGGCCACCGCCCACACCAAGCTCCTGAACTTCGCCTCCAACATCGGCGGCCTGTTCGCCTTTGCCATTGTCGGTGCCGTCTACTGGAAGATCGGGCTGATGATGGGAGCAGCACAGTTTCTCGGCGCACGGCTCGGCGCCCACATGGCCATGCGAAGCGGCGCCAAGCTGATCAAGCCTCTCTTGGTCTGCACCTGCGTCGCACTCGCCATCCGTCTGCTCATCGATCCCACCAACCCTCTGCGCGTGCTGATCGGGGTCTGACCGTTTTTGACCGGCTCCGGCCGCTGGAGTAACGTCCGGTTGCCTCAGCGGAGCCCGGGCAATGGCAAGCAGTCAGGCACAAGCGACCGACCACGATCAGCCGACGGCGCAGTTCGAGATGGTGCGGC
Organism: Aminobacter sp. DSM 101952; assembly: GCF_001424795.1. Classification (NCBI taxonomy): domain Bacteria; kingdom Pseudomonadati; phylum Pseudomonadota; class Alphaproteobacteria; order Hyphomicrobiales; family Phyllobacteriaceae; genus Aminobacter; species Aminobacter sp. DSM 101952. The sequence continues at coordinate 88,400 of NZ_LMCL01000001.1, forward strand.
GCGCGCCCTCTCCGCTGCTGGCGGGCGTCGTCACCGACCTCGTCGGCTACCGCGAACTGGTCCCTGTCCATATCAGGCAGAACGAGGGTGCCTCGTTGACGGTGCCGCTCGTCATCAGCTTCGGCGAGCCATTCGCCATCGGCCTGAGCCGGACGCCTGGTAACAGTGACCGCTTCGCCAGCTTTGCCTCGGGTCTTCACGCCGGGCCGGTCGTCATCGACTCCTTTGGCAGGTCATGCTGCGTCCAGGTCAATTTCACCCCGCTCGGCGCCCGCCGCTTCTTCGGCATCCCGATGTGCGAACTCGCTGATCGCGTGGTGACGCTCGACGAGGTGCTCGGCCCGGCAGGTAATGCCCTGCAGGAAAGGCTCGGCCAGGAGACGGGCTGGCGGCAACGCCTGGACCTGGTTGAAGGTTGGATCTTAGAGCGCTTGGTTACCACTGCCCCGCCGGCGGCCGAGATTGCCTGGGCAATGGCGAAAATAGCGTCGAGCAACGGACGCATCCGCATTGCATCCATCGCCGGCGAGATCGGCTGCAGCCGCAAACATCTGGCGGCGCGATTTGCCGACCTGGTTGGCATCGGCCCGAAGGCCGTCGCGCGGATCGTCAGGTTTGATCGAACGTCACGCCTGGCGCGCAATACCGTCGGCGTCGACTGGGCCGACCTGGCAGCCGAATGCGGCTATGCCGACCAGGCGCATCTGGTGCGTGAATTTGGCGAGCTGTCAGGATCGACACCAACAGCGCTGCTCCCTAAGCCCGGCTGACCCGGTAACATTTGTTCAATACGGCGGAACCGCGCTTCGCCAGAGTGGGTTGTCATTTCAACCCGCAAAGCAGGAGGCGCAACATGCCCACTCCCGAAGCTCAGAGGATCTTCCCCACCCTCCGTTACAAGGACGCCGTAGGCATGATCGACTGGCTGGGCGAGGCCTTCGGCTTCGCTGTCCATGCCAGATACATGAACGGCGAAGAAATCGGCCATGCCGAACTCGCTTTCGGCTCCTCGATGATCATGATCGGCTCGTCGCGCCCTGGCGATTACGGCACCATCGTCGGCGAACCCGGACAAAACGGCGGCAAGTCGATCTATGTCGCAACCGAAGACGCCGACGCGGTCTATGCCAGGGCGAAGGCGGCCGGCGCGGTGATCGACCAGGAAATGACCGATCGGGACTACGGCAGCCGCGAATTCATCTGCCGCGACCCCGAAGGCAATGTGTGGTGCTTCGGCACCTATTGGCCAAGGGTGGACTCCCCGGCCGGATAGTCAGCGCGCGGCGGCAAAGATCGCGTCGCAGTCGAGGTGCCGTTCGAGATGGTCGGCAATCTCGTCCAGGGCGCGTTCAACTTCGGCGCGATAGTCGATACCGCCGCCCCTGATGCCAAGGCCTTCCAGGAAACGGCCGCGAAAACCGTCGGCGCCGAACAGGCCGTGCAGGTAGGTGCCGAATACCTTGCCGTCGGCTGAAGTCGCGCCATCGTCGACGCCATTGATGACGACGGCGGGCCTGACGCAGTCGCCGCCCGTCGTCCGCCCGAGATGGATCTCGTAACCAGACAGCTTCTCGCCATAGCGCACCGAGCGTGCCTTAACGTTGCGGACCGTCTTTTCCGGCTCCATGACGGTTTCGACATCGAGCAGGCCGAGGCCTTCGACCTCGGTGACGCTGCCCTCGATGCCATCGGGATCGCGCACGGATTTGCCAAGCATCTGGTAGCCCCCGCAGATGCCGACGACATGGCCGCCACGCCTGCGATGCGCCTCGAGATCGCGGTCCCAGCCGTTTTCGCGAAACAGCACCAGATCGCCGATGGTCGACTTCGAACCGGGAATGACAACCAGCCCGGCATCTTCGGGCAAACGCTGGCCCGGTGGCACGAACACCACTTCCACCTGCGGCTCGGCGCGCAGCGGGTCGAGGTCGTCGAAATTGGCGATGCGCCCGAGCATCGGCACCGCAACCTTGAGCGCGCGCTTTTCGCCGCCGGCCAAGCGTTCGAGGATCACCGAATCCTCCGACGGCAACAACGCTGCCGCCTTGAGCCAAGGCACCACGCCGAAGCAGCGCCAACCGGTAAAACCCTCGATCGCGGTGATGCCGTCGTCGAACAGGCTGGCATCGCCGCGGAACTTGTTGATCAGGTAGCCGACGATCATGCGCCGGTCTTCGTCCGGGAGGATGAGGTGTGTGCCGGCAATCGATGCGATGACCCCGCCGCGGTCGATGTCGCCGACGAGGATCACTGGAACATTGGCGCGGGTGGCAAAACCCATGTTGGCAATGTCGCGTGGACGCAGGTTAATCTCCGCGGGCGAGCCGGCACCCTCGACGATGACCAGGTCCGCTCCCTGGCCCAGCTTGGCCCACGAATCGAGGACGGCGCCCATCAGCTTCGGCTTCAGCTCCTGGTAGTCACGCGCCTTGGCGTGGCCAACAACCTTGCCCTGCACCACAACCTGGCTGCCGATATCGCTTTGCGGCTTGAGCAGCACCGGGTTCATGTGGATCGACGGCTTGACCCCGCAGGCGATCGCCTGCAGCCACTGCGCGCGGCCGATCTCGCCGCCACCGGCCTCGCCCGGAATGTCAGCGACCGCGGCGTTGTTCGACATGTTCTGCGGCTTGAACGGCCGGACGCTGAGCCCCCGATTGCGGGCGGCCCGGCACAGGCCGGCCACCAGCACCGTCTTGCCGACGTCGGAGCCGGTGCCCTGGAGCATAATCGCCTTGGCCATGGTCATGCCCTCGCAATGGTCGAGCGCTGGGCCAGCGGCCCGCCGCGCCAGAGATAAAGCGCCAGCATCGGTTCTAACCCTGTCCTCATCGCATGGTTGACGTTGGACGCATGGTGGATCACTTCGCCTGCGGCACGGAGCCGGAATGGCTCGTCGCCCATTCGCCATTCGGCGGAGCCGGTCAGTGGTATGTAAAGCTCTTCGGCAATATGGTGATGATCTGGATACTCAATGCCCGGACCAAGCACCAGGAAACCCGCCGCCAGTTGCTCGTTGACGAAATGGCCGCGCGTGCCAAAGAGTTCGACCCAGCCATAGTTGTCGATGAAACGCTGGCCGAAATCGTCAGTCGTATAGGTCTGGCCCCAGCGTAGCTCGTCGCGGCATTCGCTCAGGACAGACGCCAACGGCCGCGTCGCATCGGATGCAAGCTGGACGGCGCGGCCGATAAGCCTCGAACCCGGAATTTTCTTCGGCTCCAGCGCTCGCGGCGGCATCGACCAACCGATGTCGGCCAGGAAACTGGCGACAACGGGGTTTGTGCTGCTGCCTTGCAGATAGTCCCGAAACGTTGCCAGCAGCTCATTAAAATTTGTCGTCACGTCGCGTCTCGCCCACCAATTGGTGCACAGCCGTTCTGTTGAAGGTCGGGTTGCGCGGCGGCATCATTGGGCTAGATTGAACGTCGCGCATAGCCAAAAAACGACAGGGAGGCCGACATGGACGCCGCAATCGATGCGACTGCCGGTCAATTCGAACTCAACGAAGATCAGTTGGCGATCCGTGACATGGCGGGCAGTTTTGCCGCCGAAAAAGTAGCGCCCTTTGCCCTCGAATGGGACAAGGCGAAGCATTTCCCCGAAGACGTCATCCGCGAGACCGGCCAGCTCGGCTTCGGCGGCCTGTATGTCAAGGAAGATGTCGGCGGCTCGGCCCTCAGCCGTCTCGACGCCGTGCTGGTTTTCGAGCAATTGGCGCATGCCTGCCCGGGCTTCTCGTCCTTCATCTCGATCCACAACATGGCCGCGGCCATGATCGACCGGTTCGGCAACGAGGAGCAGCGCCTGCGCTTTCTGCCGAAGCTGACCTCGATGGAATGGCTGGCCAGCTACTGCCTGACCGAGCCGGGTTCCGGTTCGGATGCCGCCGCCCTCAAGACCAAGGCAGTGCGCAGCGGCGGCAACGGCAGCGACTACGTGCTGAACGGCACCAAGCAGTTCATCTCGGGCGCCGGCGACAGCGACGTCTATGTCGCCATGGTGCGTACCGGCGCCGACGGCCCGAAAGGCATCTCGACCCTTGTCGTGCCCAAGGATGCGCCCGGCCTCTCCTTTGGCGCCAACGAACACAAGATGGGCTGGCACATGCAGTCGACCCGCCAGGTGATCTTCGACGACTGCAAGGTGCCGGCGGAAAACCTGCTCTCCGGCGAAGGTGCCGGCTTCGGCATCGCCATGGCAGGCCTGGACGGCGGACGGCTCAACATCGCCGCCTGCTCCGTCGGCGGCGCCCAGTCCGCGCTCGACAAGGCACTCGCCTACACCGCCGAACGCAAGGCCTTCGGCCAGAGCCTAGACCGTTTCCAGGCGCTGCAATTCCGTCTCGCCGACATGGAGACCGAGTTGCAGGCCGCCCGGCTGTTCCTCTACGCCGCCGCGTCCAAGCTCGACCGAAAGGCGCATGACGCCTCGAAATGGTCGGCGATGGCCAAGCGTTTCGTCACCGACACCGGCTTCGACATCGCCAACGATGCGCTGCAACTGCTCGGCGGCTACGGCTATCTGCACGACTACGGCATCGAGAAGCTGGTGCGCGACCTGCGGGTCCATCAGATTCTCGAAGGCACCAACGAGATCATGCGCGTCATCATCGCCAGGCATTTGATCGGGAGATAGCGAACAGGGAATGGTGAGTAGCGCATAGACCGCTACCCGCCGCCTTCCCCTATTCGCTACTCGCTATTCGCTGATTGGAAGGGAACCAACTATGACCACAGTCGCCTTCATCGGCCTCGGCAACATGGGCAACCCCATGGCTGCCAACCTCGTCAAGGCCGGACACACCGTCCATGGCTTCGACCTGATGCCGGAGCACCTTGAAACCGCGCGCACCAACGGCGTCACCGTCATGGCCAATGCAGTGGCAGCGGCCAAGGACACCGATGTCGTGATCACCATGCTGCCCGCCGGCAAGCATGTGCTGTCGGTCTACGAGGACATCGCGCCCAAGCTGAAAAAAGGTGCATTGCTCATCGATTCCTCGACCATCGACGTCGATTCCGCGCGCAAGGCCCATGCCATTGCCGCCAGGCACGACCTGCTGTCGGTCGATGCGCCGGTGTCGGGCGGCACCGGCGGTGCGGCTGCCGGCACGCTGACCTTCATGGCCGGCGGCGCGCAGGCCGCCTTCGAAAAGGCCGAGCCGGTTCTCAAGCCGATGGCCGGGCGTATCGTCCATTGCGGCGACGCAGGAGCGGGACAAGCAGCCAAGATCTGCAACAACATGATCCTCGGCATTTCGATGATCGGCGTCGCCGAAGCCTTCGTGCTCGCCGAAAAGCTCGGCCTGTCGCACCAGGCGCTGTTCGATGTCGCCTCGACCTCGTCCGGCCAGTGCTGGTCGCTGACTTCCTATTGCCCGGTCCCCGGCCCGGTGCCCAATTCGCCGGCCAACCGCGACTACCAGCCGGGCTTTGCCGCAGCCCTGATGCTGAAGGATCTCAAATTGTCGCAGGAAGCCGCCCAGCAGGCTGGTGCCGTGACCCCGCTTGGCGCCGAGGCAACCCAGCTCTATGCGCTGTTTGCCGCGCTTGGCCATGGCGGCACCGACTTCTCGGGCATCATCAAGTTCCTGCGTGGCGATCCCGCTTAATCTGACCGACTTGAGACAAAAAAGCTCAAAATTTAGGATTGCTTAAGCTCTCGCTAACCACGCGGTAACGATGTCCGGATAAAAAGGTTTGCAAGGGCGGTCATCGCAGCCGCCCCAAGCTCCGGATCAGGTACTGCGTACCGGAGCAGTAACCTTCGCTGGTCAAGCGTCGCGAAGGGCCATGCGTTCAAGTGGCAAAGCCGCGTTCCCGTTTCGGGGCGCGGTTTTTGCGTTCAGCCTTCAGCCCTCGCTATGTATCGGATTTGGTCGCCAGCCGGCGGAAATTGGCCCGTACGCGCTTGCTCGCCGGGCGCAGCGCGGCGGCAACCGAGCGCTGGGCCGCCACGCCGTTCAGCACCGACGGCGTACGGCCCGACAGCACTTCGGGCCAGAACTGCATCGCCGACTGGAAAAAGGACGTCTGTGCGGCGATCATGCCCTCGGCCAAGGCGGTCGCTTTCTCGGTGACCGCGGCAAGGCTTTCGCCGCTGAGCCCGCCACCGCTGCGCGCTTCGCTGGCCATCATCGGCAGCCGCATGGCCATGACCATTGGCGCCAGCATCAGATTGCCGGCAATGGCGGTGGATTGGCGCGAAGCCCTCGTTAACCGTCTGCTCTTCATGCGACGCGCTCCGGTTTCAAGAACCATGCTGCCCCATCCGACAATCAGCGGGCTTCAAGTCATTGTGCAGTGCACAATATAAGCTCCCGCCCTGTCCTGAACAAGCCGAAACAGCTCGACCTTTCGGCGGGCGGATCCACCAGCCAGCCGACGGCGCAGCCTGATCTCGGGAAATACGGCCGCGTGGAGGGCCAGAGCCGCCTTATCTGCATCTTAACTAATGTAGATCAGTGTTCCGGCATTGGTGTTCTGCGGTCTCCCAGGGGGAGTGGAATGACTGATCAAATTGACGAGGATGACGTTCCGAAGCCCGTCCTGCTTCAACGCTGCCGATTGATTGCGCGCGCGACCATGTTGTTTGCGCCCCCTGTCGTTTCGGTGGGATGCGCGATCGTGGTCGGATACATCACCTACGTGACCAGCACCAAAGAGCCACCGGCTGACATCTCGACGCTGGCCATATCGATCCTCAAATCCGGCGATGCGTCGCCCGAGATGCGCGCATGGGCGACCGGTGCCCTCGGCATACGGACCGACATGCCAATGTCTGTCGGGTCTATCCGGCAATGACGGTCGAATAGACTGAAGCCCTCCCCGAAGCGGGAACGAGAAAGGGCGGCGAACCACCCTTTCCGAGTTGGACTTAGCCTTAGCGCGAGGCCACCACCGCGGCGATGATGCCCGACGCAACGCTGATCAGCAGGAAATCATTGTCGACCTTCACCCAGCGCTGGCCGTGGCCGGGGCGCTTGAGCCCGTAGCGGTGATAGTCTCGGAGCGCCTGCTTGCGCTGCCAGTCGGGCACGCGCTTGCCCCTCGACCAGTAGTGCCGCTTTGCCGGCTTCTTGCGATAATCCTGCCATTTCTGCTGCTGGCTGTAGTAGTTGCCATGGCGCGGCGCCTCGTAGCGCTGCTGGGCCTGGGCCATCGGCACTGCGAACATCGACAGGGCGACAGCGGCAAGAACGATACGTTTCATGGGAGGCTCCTTCTCGTTGACAGGTCGAGAAGTAGCGGCCGCCGGCTGAACCCAATATGAATGCCATCATTACATATCTGTAATGTTTTCAGAAACTTGGCCGGGCAGGCTCATGTCCTGCCCGGCCAAGTGATCAGGCCTTTCTCAGGTCCCGTTCAGCGAGATCGAGCGCCTTGAGGATACGCTCGCCAGCCATATCGATGGTGGCGCGGGTCCAGATCAGCGGCGGCGACAGGATCATCGAGTCGCCGGTCGCGCGCATCATCATGCCATTGGCGATGGCATGGTCGCGGACGGCAACAGCGGCGCTGCCGACCGGCGAAAAGCGCTCCTTGGTCGCCTTGTCCTTGACGATCTCGATCGCGCCCATCAGGCCGACGGAACGGACCTCGCCGACAAGCCCGTGACCGGCGATGCGCTCCTTCAGCATCTGCGCGAAATACGGGCCGGTGTCGGTCTTGACCCGCTCGACCAGCCCTTCGCGTTCGATGATCTCGAGGTTCTTGAGCGCCACCGCACAGGCCACCGGGTGACCCGAATAGGTGTAGCCGTGGTAGAACTCGCCGCCCTTGTCGACCAGCGTCGCGGCAATCCGGTCGCCGACCAGCAGCGCCGACAGCGGCTGGTAGCCCGAAGTCAGGGCCTTGGCGGTGGTGATGGTGTCGGCCTCGATGCCGAAGGTTTGGGCCGCGAACCACTCGCCCGTGCGGCCATAGCCGGTGATGACCTCGTCGAGCATCAGGAGCACATCGTACTTGCGGCAAATCCGCTGGATCTCCGGCCAATAACTTGCCGGCGGGATCTTGACGCCGCCGGCCCCCATGATCGGCTCGCCGATGAAGGCAGCGACGTTCTCGGCGCCGGCCTCCAGGATCGCGTCCTCGACCGATCTGGCGGCACGCAGGCCGAAATCGTGGTCGCTTTCACCCGGCAGCGCCAACTCATAGGCATAAGGCATCATCACGTGGACGATGTTGGGTACAGCGCCGCCAAGCTGCTGGTGCATGCCATCCATGCCGCCAAGCGACGTGCCGGCAACCGTCGAGCCGTGATAGGCCATCTTGCGCGAGATGATGCGGTTCTTCTGGGGCTTGCCCTCGAGCGCCCAGTAGTGGCGGACGAGCCGCAGCGCCGTGTCGTTCGATTCCGATCCCGACGAGCCGTAGAACACCTGGTTGATGTTCTTCGGCGCCAGTTCCGCGAGCTTCTTCGACAACAGCACCGGCGTCGGCGTCGAGCATTTGAAGAAGGAGTTGTAGTAGGGCATCTCCTTCATCTGCTCATAGGCTGCCTCGGCCAGTTCGGTGCGGCCGTAGCCGACATTGACGCACCACAGGCCGGCCATGCCGTCGAGCAGTTCCGTCCCTTCCGAATCGTAGATGAACGGCCCCTCGGCACGGGTGATCATGCGCGAGCCGATGTCGCGCAATTCCTTGTGGTCGGTGAAGGGATGGAGATGATGCGCGGCGTCGATCTGCTGAAGCTGCTTCAGCGAATAGTTCTGATAGGTCATTGGCTTGTGCCTTCCTCTTGAATCAATCCGGCAAGTGCCGGGGCGGATTCAAAGGCCAGGCGGCGGCGAATAGCCGATGCGCGCGCAAAGGCGCAGAAGCTCCGTATGCCGGGTTCGCGGCGACGGCTTCGATGCTGCCTCCCGCAGCGGAATATGAGCGTTGAGCGCGCACATGATTGCACTCTAACCTGCCGCTCTGCAAATCGACAAGCGCCTCAAAATCCGCATCCCTTCGAAAGCTTTCGGGAATACGGCACCCTGGAAAGGCGTTGTCTGCGTGTGTGGCCGGCTTGTCGGCTGAACTCTTGGGAGCGATCATCATGAAGACAATTTCCTCAGCCCTCGCCGTTCTGTTCCTGACCGGCGCGGCCGCTTTCGCCGCCGAGCCCGCCAAGGTCGCGGAAGGCGCTGGCGGCAAGATGTACACCGACGCCAACGGCATGACGCTCTACACCTATGACAAGGACAGCGCCGGCAAATCGGCCTGCAACGGCGACTGCGCGGTCAACTGGCCACCGCTGATGGCTGCGGCCGACGCCAAGGACGAAGGCGAGTGGACGGTCGTTGCCCGCGACGACGGCTCGAAGATGTGGGCTTACGAGGGCAAGCCGCTGTACACGTTCGTGCAGGACAAGAAGGCGGGCGACGTCACCGGCGACGGCAAGGGCGGCGTCTGGCACGTCGCCAAGGCCGACTGACCATCTTCCGCGCGGCGGTGCCTGTCGCCGTCGCGCACCTTCCCCTGCCTACCCTCGCCTAGCTTGTTGTCCGCTTGCGCAGCACCATGCGATAAAAGGCGAAGCCCAACAGGATGACGTTCAGGCTGGCCAGCACGACCGGCAACCCGATCGGCCCGGCCGCCTGCATCACCATTCCCGAGCTTGGCGGGCCGACGATGCCGCCCAGTCCCCACATCAGCGCAAAGGCGGCGTTGCCGGCAATGAGCGCGCTGCCGTTGAAGCGACTGCCGAGCTCGACCAGCGCCATGGTGTAGACCCCGTAGCCGACGGCTCCCATCACCACCAGCACAAGCCAGATGAGCCGTGTCTCGATCAGCATCGGCAACAGCACCGCGCAGGCCGCGGTTGCCGCGGCGCAGAACAGGATCATGGTGCGGCCACCCACACGTTCCGCAAGCAGGCCGAGCGGGATCTGCAGCAGGATGTTGCCCATCGACAGCGCCGTCAGCATCGCCGCCAGGACCGCCTCGGGCAAACCGTGGCTCGCGCCGAAGACGGGCAGCAGCGAATAGGTGCTCTGCTGGTTGGCCGCAGAAACCAGCACGGCAAACAGCAGCGCCGGCGCAAGCGCGGCAAATGCCATCACGCCGCCAACCGATTGCCCGTCTTCCTCGAAGCCTGAAAGATTGGACATCATGCGCAGAATGATCGCGCAGGCGATGAAACCCACGATAGCCACGGCAAACGGCGTCCAGCCCGAGGTGCCGACGATGGTCAGCACCAGCGGCCCGGTGGCATAGCCCATTCCCATCAGGGTGTTGAACACCCCCATCACCCGCCCGCGGCGCGACGGCGGCGCCATCGACAACGCCCAGACCTCGCCGAGAATGTAGAGCGGGTTGATGACGACGCCAATCATGAACCGGACGATGAACCAGGCGACCCAGTCCTGCAGGTAGCCGATGAGCAGGAAACAAAGCGCGCCGGCAAGCGAGCAACCGACAGCGAGGTTCCGTGCGCCCACCAGGCGTACGGCCGCCGGCACGAAGGCTGCCGACGCGATCAGGCCCAGCGGCATCATCGCCGCCGACAGCCCGATCATCGCCGGCGACATGCCCTGCTTCTGCATCAGCAGCGAAAACAGCGGATAACTGAGCCCTTGTGCTGCACCGAACATCGCCAAAGCGGCGGTAACGCCGCCCAGGGCCGCCCAATTCAATGGCGCTTCGGCGATGGTGGAAGTTGGAGTTGTCAAAGCAGATCACCAGGAGAATCGAATGGCGGCGATCCTATCGACGGACCGCCACATGCGAGATGCATCACCACAGCCGAGAACGTCGGTCCAGTCCCATCCGCGATGTCGTTTCCCTCGCGCTATTGGTCGCCGCCTCCGCAATGAGGTTTTCCGGCCCAGTCCATTATGCCCCCAGATACAGACGCTTGCCGTGAGGATTCCATGACCGTGGCCCTGCAAACAGCCGAACAGGCTCCCGCCTCCGATCGCGCTCGCCGCGGCGGCCGCGCCGGCAAGCGTGCCGGCGGCTCCCAGGCCTTCGAACAGCCGCCGTTCCGCCAGCTCAGGGCCCCGTTTCCGCCGACCAAGCTGATCTCCGACGACGAGTTGGAATCGATCCATCTCGCCTCGCTGCGGGTGCTGAAGGAAATCGGTGTCGACGTGCTGCACGACGAGGCGCGTCGCATCATGAAGGCACATGGCGCCGACGTCCGCGACGGCTCCGAGCGCGTCCGCTTCGATTCCGACATGATCCTCGAATTGGTCGCCCATGCGCCGGCCGAGTTCACGCTGCACGCCCGCAACCCGGCCCACAATGTGCGCATCGGCGGCAACAACGTCACCATCGTGCAGGTGGCATCGGCGCCCAATTGCTCCGATCTCGACAACGGCAGGCGTCCCGGCAACCAGCCTGACTTCAGGAACTTCCTGAAGCTTGCCCAGATGCACAACATCATTCACATGACGGGCGGTTATCCGGTCGAACCGGTCGACATCCATCCGTCCGTGCGCCATCTCGAATGCATCCGCGACCTGGCGACGCTGACCGACAAGGTGTTCCACATCTATTCGCTCGGCAAGGAGCGCAACGTCGACGGCATCGAGATCGCCCGCATCGCCCGCGGCATCTCGCGCGAGCAGTTGCTGGAGGAGCCGTCGGTCTACACCATCATCAACACAAACTCGCCGCTCAAGCTCGACGTGCCGATGATGGAAGGCATCATCCAGATGTCGTCGATGGGCCAGGCAGTGATCGTCACCCCCTTCACGCTGTCGGGGGCAATGGCCCCGGTCACCATAGCCGGTGCCCTGGTTCAACAGAACGCCGAGGCGCTGTCGGGCCTCGCCTTCACCCAGATGGTCAGGAAGGGTGCGCCTGTCGGCTATGGCGGCTTCACTTCCAATGTGGACATGAAGTCGGGCGCTCCCGCCTTCGGCACACCCGAATACATGAAGGCGCAGCTTGTCGGCGGGCAGTTGGCGCGGCGTTACAACATCCCCTACCGCTCATCGAACACCTGTGCCGCCAACGCGGTCGACGCACAGGCCGCCTATGAAAGCGCCTTCTCGCTATGGGGCACCATCCAGGGCGGCGCGAACGTGATCCTGCACGCGGCCGGCTGGCTCGAAGGCGGGCTGCGCTGCTCCTATGAGAAGACGATCCTCGACATCGACATGCTGCAGATGGTGGCCGAGTTTCTGACGCCTCTTGACCTGTCGGAAGACGCACTTGCCATCGACGCCATCCGCGACGTCGGCCCCGGCGGCCATTTCTTCGGCACCCAGCATACCCAGGACCGCTACAAGAACGCGTTCTATTCGCCCATCATCTCCGACTGGCGCAATTTCGAGACCTGGGCCGAGGCCGGCAGCCCGACAGCGGTGGAAAAGGCCAATCGCGTCTGGAAGGAACGCTTGGCGTCTTACGAGGAGCCATGGATGGACCCTGCGATCCGCGAGGAACTCAATGCCTTCGTCGACAAGCGCAAGGCCGAAGGCGGCGCCCCGACGGACTTCTGATTGCAATCAGCCGATTCAACGTCTTCAAACCCGGACATAACCATATGAAATCCCATGTGAAAGCAGTTGTCATCGGCGGTGGCGTGGTGGGCTGCTCGGTGCTTTACCACCTTGCCCGCGCCGGCTGGACCAACGTCATGCTGATCGAGCGCTCGGAGCTGACTTCCGGCTCGTCCTGGCACGCCGCCGGCGGCTTCCACACGCTCAACGGCGACCCCAACGTCGCCAAGCTGCAGGCCTATACGGTGCAACTCTACAAGGAACTGGAGGAGATTTCCGGCCAGTCCTGCTCGCTGCACCTGACCGGTGGCGTCATGCTCGCCGACAGCCCCGAACGCATGGACTTCCTGCGCCTGGCGCACGCCAAGGGCCGCTATCTCGGCATGGACACCGAGCTGATCACTCCGTCCGAAGCCAAGAAGATGTTCCCGCTGATGGACGAGAAGCACTTCGTCGGCGCGATGTGGGACCCGGTCGAAGGCCATCTCGACCCGTCGGGCACAACCCATGCCTATGCCAAGGCAGCGAAGAAGCTCGGCGCCGAGATCGTACTGCGCAACCCGGTGAAGGAACTGACGCAGGACCCCGACGGCACCTGGAACGTCGTCACCGAGCAGGGCACCGTCCGAGCCGAGCATGTGGTCAACTGCGGTGGCCTGTGGGCGCGCGAGGTCGGCCGCATGGTCGGCGTCGAGCTGCCGGTGCTCGCCATGGAGCACATGTACCTGCTGACCGAGCCGATGCCCGAGATCGAGGCCTTCAACAAGGAAACCGGCCGCGAGATGATCGGCGTGCTCGATTTCAAGGGTGAGATCTACACCCGCCAGGAGCGCAACGGCATCCTGCTTGGCACCTATGAGAAGGCCTGCAAGCCGTGGTCGCCGGTCAACACGCCGTGGGATTTCGGCCATGAGCTGCTGGCGCCGGATCTCGACCGCATCGCACCGTCGTTGGAGATCGGCTTCCAGCATTTCCCCGGCATCGCCAACGCCGGCATCAAGCAGGTCATCAACGGCCCGTTCACCTTCGCACCAGACGGCAACCCGCTGGTCGGCCCGGTCCAGGGCCTGACCAATTTCTGGGTTGCCTGCGGCGTCATGGCCGGCTTCAGCCAGGGCGGCGGCGTCGGCCTCGCCCTGTCGAACTGGATGGTCGACGGCGACCCGGGCTTCGACGTCTGGGGCATGGACGTCGCCCGCTGGGGCGAATGGGCCAGCCTGCGCTACACCAACGCCAAGGTGCGCGAGAACTATTCGCGCCGCTTCTCGATCCGCTTCCCCAACGAGGAGCTCCCGGCCGCCAGGCCGGCACAAACGACACCGCTCTACGACACCATGGTCGCCAACAACGCCGTCATGGGCGACAGCTGGGGCCTAGAAACACCACTGTGGTTCGCGCCCAAGGGGACGAAACCGAAGGATATCGTCTCCTTCCATCGCTCCAACGACTTCGAGCACATCGGCAATGAGGTGCGCGCCACCCGCGACCGTGTCGGCGTCACCGAGATCGCCAATTTCGCCAAATATGAGGTCTCAGGCCTGGCGTCGGAGGATTTCCTCAACCGGCTGATGACCAACCGCATGCCGAAGAAGGGCCGCATCGTGCTGACGCCGATGCTGAACGAGTTCGGCCGGCTGATCGGCGACTTCACGATTGCCAAGACCGGCGACGACAAGTTCATGATCTGGGGCTCGTCGGCAGCGCAGAAGTACCACATGCGCTGGTTCGAACAGCACCTGCCCACCGATGGTTCGGTGCGCATCCACCGCTACGACCAGACGCTCGTCGGCCTGTCCATCGCCGGCCCGAAGTCGCAGGCGCTGCTGGCCAAGCTGGTCGACGTCGACGTCTCCAGCAAGGCCTTCCGCTTCATGGATTTCCGCGAGATGGCCGTCGGCGGCGCACCCTGCATGGTCAACCGCATCACCTACACCGGCGACCTCGGCTACGAGATCTGGATGGCGCCCGCTTACCAGCGTCTGGTCTACAAGGCGATCAAGGAGGCCGGCGAGGAGTTCGGCATCGTCGACTTCGGCATGCGCGCGCTGCTGTCGATGCGCCTGGAGAAGAATTTCCCGACCTGGTTCCGCGAGCTTCGCCCGATCTATGGGCCATTCGAAGGTTCGATGGAGCGCTTCATCAAGCTCGAAAAAAATGACTTCATCGGCCGCGAGGCGGCAACCAAGGAACATGCCGACGGACCAAAACTGCGCCGCGTCTCCTTCTATGTCGACGCCCAGGATGCCGACGTGATGGGCGACGAGCCGATCTGGGCCAAGGTCGGAAACAAGGATTTCGGCACCGTCGAGAAGCCGCATGGCTACGGCGCGCCGCGCTTCGACGACACCGGCAAGGAAGTGCGCGGCTCGGACGCCGCCCGTGGTGCTTCCGCCGTGCGCGGCATCGTCGATGGCGATTGGCGTGTGGTCGGCTGGGTGACGTCAGGCGGCTACGCGCACTATGTCCAGAAATCGATGGCCCAGGGCTACGTTCCGGCAGCACTCGCCGAAAACGAGGCGGACGGCCTGTTCGAAATCGAAATCCTCGGCCACCGCCGCCCTGCCCGCATCAACGTCGAGCCGCCGTTTGATCCGAGTGGCGAGAAGATGCGGGGGTAAGTGCACATAGGGGAACGCACATGCTCTACGTTGCCCCCCTCTGTCCTGCCGGACATCTCCCCCTCAAGGGGGGAGATTGGATGTCAAGCGTGTCCCACCCAAATTCGGCGTTCCCAAGAGGAGCGCCGAGCCCCCAACTGCTGGTCTCCCCCCTTGAGGGGGGGATGTCCGGCAGGACAGAGGGGGGCGCGCGCGAACACCAAGTTCGGCGATTTGCGGGTCACTACTGATGGACACTCCCGCAAAAGGCAACTTCGGCCGCCACCGCAAGATAATGCCGTTCGAGCCGGGCTCGATCGACGACCTGCGCGAGCAGGCCCGCACGAAGGCAGCGAGCCTCAACCAGCACGTCCTCGGCTACGGCGCGCAAGCCGAAGCCGAGTGGGCCGCAGCCGGCATCGCCGCGCCCGACATGCCGGCGATGCGCGCCTACCGCCTCGACCGTATCCGCGCCGAGCTCAGGCGGCGCGGTTATGCCGGCGCCCTGCTCTACGATCCCGTCAACATCCGCTACGCCACCGACTCGACCAACATGCAGCTGTGGGTGGCGCACAACCCGACCCGCCACTGCTTTGTCGCCACAGACGGCCCTGTGGTGCTGTTCGACTACTTCTCCTGCGAGCACCTGTCGGACCACTCGGGCATCGTCGACGACGTCCGCCCGGCCGTGTCGTGGATGTATCTCTACAGCGGCGAGCTGACCGACATGAAGGTCGAGCGCTGGGCGCAAGGCATCGCCGATGTCGTACGCGAACATGGCGGCGGCAACCGCCGCATCGCCGTTGACCACCTCGACCACCAAGGCGTTGACGCCCTTGCCCGGCTGGGCATCTCGGTCGGCAATGGCGAGGCGGTGATGGAAAACGCCCGCCTCATCAAGTCGCCCGACGAAATCCTCTGCATGCGCCGCTCGATCGTCGCCTGCGAGGCCGCGATGGCCGAGATGGAAGCGGCGCTCCACCCGGGCATTTCCGAAAACGAACTCTGGGCCGAACTGCACCGCGGCAACATCGCTCGCGGCGGCGAATGGATCGAGACGCGGCTGCTATCGTCAGGCCCGCGCACCAATCCGTGGTTCCAGGAGTGTTCTTCGCACGTCATCAAAGCGGGCGATCTCGTCGCCTTCGACACCGATCTCATCGGCCCCTACGGTTTCTGCGCCGACCTGTCGCGCACTTGGCTGTGCGGCGAAGGAAAGCCAACCGACGAACAGCGCGAGCTCTACAGGATCGCCGCCGACCAGATCGCCCAGAACACCGCGCTGCTCAAACCCGGAATGGGATTCCGTGAGTTGGTAGAGCACGCAGCCGTGCCACCGCCCGACTGCTTCCCGACGCGCTACGGCGTGCTTTTCCACGGCGTCGGCCTCGCCGACGAATATCCCACCTTGCCTCACGCTTCGGACTGGACGGCGGATACGCCCGACGGCGTTTTCGAACCGGGAATGGTTGTCTGCGTCGAAAGCTACATCGGCCGCCTCGGCGGGCACGAAGGCGTCAAGATCGAGGAACAGATCCTGATCACCGAGACCGGATACGAGCAGCTCTCAAGCTATCCGCTGGACGAGCACCTGCTCGGGGGCTGAACTACGCGCGTGCCGCGCTCCAAGAGAAACACCGGCACAGTGAGTGTCTCGGGATCGGTTAACTTCCCACCGGGCGGTGCGACTCTGGTCGCGAAAAGATGCGGGGATGACTTCGCGCGATGATTGAGAACCGCATTCTTCGTGTTTATTTGGCCCGCATGCAAAGCAGATTGGCGTCCATCGCTTCCCCCCGCCACTACGCAGCCCGAGCCGATCGGCTCGCCGAAGGCAAGGTCGGCCGGCTCTCCGCGATCGTCATGGCATTGGCCGCCTACTTCTGTCTTCAGGTAGTGGCAATGACACTGCTGTCTCGGGTCGCAGGCACCGGGGTCGGCGTCGACGATGCCGAGCAGCTGATGTACATGAGCGGCCTGCAGGCTGGTTACGGTGGCTCGCAGCCGCCCTTGTACACCTGGGCCGGCTGGCTAGTGGCGCAACTGTTCGGCCCGAGCGTGCTGACGCTGAAGATCGTCAAATACGCCATGATGTTCGCGGCGGCGGCCGCGATCGTGCTGGCAGTGGTCAAGTTCGGCTACTCGCGCCGAGCTGCTGTGACTGCTATGTTCGGCGTGCTGCTGTTCCCTCAGATATTCTGGGAGATGCAGCACACCCTCTCGCACTCGGTCGCCGTATTCGCCCTGTGTTCACTGCTGCTTTTGGCTCTGGCCTGGCTGCTGGAGCGCCGTTCCATCCTGGCCTATGCCGTCTTTGGTTTTGTGATGGGCGGAGCAATCCTGGCCAAGTACAATGATCTATTGCTGATAGCTGCCATGATGCTTTCCGCGCTATCGCTCGGCGAAACCAGGGCTGTCATCCTGAACCGCCGCTTTGCCATCAGCATCGGAATGGCTGCTCTCATCTGCCTGCCGACGCTCTACTGGAACCTAACCAATCCCGGAGAGCTTGTCGCGCGCGGCTACAAGTTTGGAGTGGCTTCTGACAAGGGACAACTCATCGCTGCGTGGCTCGGCCTGAAGGGCTTCGCCAGGGCAGCGTTCAACTTTGCCATACTCCCGGTCGCCGTTTTTACCCTGGCAATGATCGTGGCGCGCGTTTCGCCCTTTGCAACGGGAAGGAGTCGCCCTGTCGTCGAGAGCTTGCTGTGGCGAACGATCCTTATCGGGCTGGCGATCGGCCTGCTTCTCGTCTTTGCCAGTGGAGCCACCACGTTCCGGGACCGCTGGATGCTGCCGCTGCTGCTGTTCCTGCCGGTGGCGCTGGCAATGCGCCTGGACGGTCTGGGCGACAAGGGCAAGACGGCACAGGCCATCATCATCAACGTGGCCGCGACCCTCGCGATCGTGGTGCTGCCGTTCACATGGTACATGCATCTCTATGGCGGAAATGGCATGGGCAGCATCGCCCGCATCGACTACGCCACCCTCCATCGCGGCATGGCTGCGGATGGCCCGGTCAGAACAGTTGTCTCCGACTGGCACTGGATCGGCAATCTGAAGCTGGTTGACCCGGACCTGACGATACTGTCGCCGGAAGTGCCGGACTTCATCGAGCAATTGCAGGAACCGGCCGTCATCGCCCTGCTCGACGGACAGCAGCCCAGCGACCAGTTGCTCGATCTCATCGCCAAGGCTGGCTACGTGCCTGGCGGCCCAGCGGTTGGTTTCAATGCTCCCATGCTGTTCAGCTGGAAAGAAACTGAACGTCAGGTCAGCATCGTACGGCTGGTGAAGGCCACTTCAACCTTGGCGCCGCAGGCCAAATAGCACCGCAGGGCCGACAGTTAGCCCTCGCCGAAATATAGCGCCTTCTATCCCTTGGGCTATCTGCTCCCCTGGAGCTCGGGCATGTTCGAAACGACGTTGCGAAGCAACTCCAGCTCTGGCATGCCGAGCGCCGTGATGAACGGCAAGCCCCTGCGCTTGGCGGTCCAGCCGACGACCATCACGTCGCGCGCGGCCGGCTCGAAGCGCTGCGCCAGGGCCCAGCTCTGGCAGTCGATGGTCGCGACGTCTGCCCGTCCTTCGGCGATCGCGACGATCGAGTTGCGATGCCCGCCGCTTTCGACCCGGTCGGAGAACATCCTGAGACCCTCGCCCAAGGCTGCAAGATCGCGGGAGATGCCGAGGAAGCCCGACATCGAATCGTGGCCGTTGAAGGCGAAGCGCTTGCCGCGGATCAGGTCGACAGGAACGAGCGGCACATCGCCATCGGGGGCATGCGCATGGTCGGCGGTCACCGATCCGCGCCGTACCACGATGGCGCTGGAATAGAGTTCGCCACGGCCGCCCTCGATGCCGTCATAGTTCGGTTGGCCGATCACCCGTACCGCTGCGTCGAGGCCGGTGGTTTCCATCGGGCCCCAGCAGGTCTGGCCAAACAGCAGCTTGGGATGCCGCCACAGCGTCGGCAGGTCGAAGCCGTCAGCCGGCAGCGTCGCCGGATCGGGCGCGATGGTCTCGCCCTCGGCATTGCGAATGCCGCCTGGAACCGGCGGCAGGTCGGCGTTGCGCCGGGTCAGAGTTTCCGGTGCGTCGATGCCAAGCTGGCGAAGCGCCGTTCGCAGCCTGACCCACTGCGCATCGACCTCGTCGCGCATCTCGGGCCAGTCATACATGGGCAGGGCGGCGATGAAGTCGCTCATGGTGTCATTTCAGGCTCGAATGCGGGAAATGGCAAGCTGCAGCGCATCTATTCCTTCGGCGGCTCGGCAGGCACGGGCGCCGTGCCCAACCCATGGACGCTGCGCGACCTGACGCGCGGCACGAACGCCCTGCCCGGCTCCGGCGCCCTGCGCAAGGAGGGATGCACGACCGGCTCCTTGGCGCGGAAGGCATAGGCCCGGATCAGCGACAGGTAGTTCGGATAGGCATAACCCTTGTTCATCTTGAGCCATTCCTCGCGGCGGGTGCGGAACAGCTCCGGCAGCTTGTACCAGGCCACCGTCGGGCTCTTGTGATGGACGAAATGCAGGTTGTTGTTGAGGAACAGCAGCGACAGCGGCGAACGTTCTACGATGATCGTGCGCCCTTCGGGATGCTCCGACCACTGGTGCTCGGCAAAGGTGCGGATCGAAATAATCGACTGGCCGAGCCATACGGGAACAAGAACATAGAGCCACAGCGGCACGCCGAAAGCGAATTGCACCACCGGCAGGACCATCGCAAGACCCGCGGCATGCAGCAGCCATGCCTTGCGGATCGCCTTGTCGCCGGCAGCGATCTGCTTGGCGTCGTCGATGAAGAAACCGATGCAGGCAAGCAGCGGCCCGAGCACGAAGCGCCCGGCCATGGTGTTGTTGACCTTGAGCAGAAGCTTCATCGCCTCCGGCAGATCGTCATGTTGCCACAGCGCGCGATAGTAGCTTTCGGGGTCGTCGAACGGGTCGGTCAGCCGTTCATCGGCATGATGGCGCAGATGGATGGTCTTGAACCGGCGATACGGCCAGACGACACCGATCGGCAGGGAAACCAGCGCCTCGTTGAGGCGGGCGTTGCGTGTCGGATGGCCGTGCAGGACCTCATGCACCAACGACGACTGCAGGGCCACCGCCAGCGCCATAACGGCAAGTGCCGCGATCGGATAGTTCGGCCAGATGACCAAGCCGGCCACCAGCCAGCCGCCGTAGCAGGCAGCGATCAGAAACACCGTCGGCCACTCGACCGTGGTGGTCGTGCCGCGCTTGTGTTTCCGCTTTGCCATGCTGATGCCTGCTGCCTTGTGAAGCCTGGAACTCGTTGATTCCTGACATAATGTTGTCAGTAATCATGCACCGCTTCAACGCGACAATGCGCACAAAATGTTTACATTGCGCTGCTTAAGCCGCAGATGTTACACTTAGTAAACAAACTGAAAGATAAATCTATTTCCAGCGGGCGAGATGGCAGCTGGCGCAATTTGAATCCGGAGAGGGCCAGCCATGGACAAACGCGATCTATCCGGCATCTTCCGCGACCGCCTGAAGTCGCTCGTCCAGCGCTCGGGCCTCAACCAGTCGGCCTTTGCGGCATCGGTGGGCATAGACCGTTCCGCCTTGTCGCAACTGCTGTCGGGAGCAACCATCCGCTTGCCGCGCGCCGAGACGCTGCTGACCATCGCTTCCGCGCACAGGGTGTCTCTAGACTGGCTGCTCGGCCTCAGCCAGGACGAAGGCGTCACCGGCGAGATCCGCGAAAGCCTGGAGATCGAGGAAGCCTCCGGTGGCTTCGAACGTACATTGATCGCCAAATGGCACGCCGAAGCAGCCGGAACCAAGATCCGCTATGTGCCGGCCGGCATCCCCGACCTGCTGAGAACCGAAGCGTTGGTCGACTACGAGGCCGACATCTCCAACAAGAACCGTGAGGTCCAGGCCGGAGAAACCCAGTACCGGATCGACTACAACCGGCGGCCCGAGACCGACATGGAGGTCTGCATGCCGCGCCACACGCTCGAGATCTTTGCGCGCGGCCTCGGCGTATGGTCAGGCTTCCCGGAGACGGACCGCAAGCAGCAGCTTCGCCACATGGCCGACCTGCTCGACGATCTCTACCCGACATTCCGCCTGTTTCTCTACGACGGACGCATGCGCTATTCCGTTCCCTACACGATCTTCGGCCATTCCCGCGCCGCGATCTATGTCGGCGACATGTATCTGGTGCTGTATGCGACAGACCCGATCCGCACCCTCACCCGCCATTTCGACAACCTGATCCGCGCAGCCGATATCAACGCCCATGAAACGGCGGCTTTCGCCAGGCGGTTGGCTGTCGCTTCGTTCCCCGCCGGCTGGGCCTGACCGGCGCTAGGTTGAAATTCGCGCTTCGTTGCGGCAGCGTGGAGCCTCATTCCGAGGAACCCATGCCAAACCAGCACCGTATCGTTGTGCCGGCCCAGTCGGGCCGTTCCATCCGCGTGTCTCGCGGCGACCTTGTCCGCATCATCGACCCCAAGGGCCAGCAGGTCGCTGACCTCTGGGCGTTCACGCCCGACATGAAAGACTGGCTGAGCACGTCGAACCCACGCGACATCGGCGAGCGGCTGTTTCCCAAGGTCGGCGAACATTTCTACGGCACAACGGGCGAGCCGTTGCTGACGCTGGTCGAGGACGCCTCGCCCGGGCCGCACGACATGCTCTATCCCGCCTGCAACCATGCGCTCTACCTACGCGCCGGATTTGACGATCACCCCAGTTGCCAGGACAACCTGCACAAGGCTCTGGCTTCGGAAGGCGTCAGCCTGCCCTTCACGCCGGATCCCGTCGACCTGTTCCAGAACTCGCTGCCGCAGCCCGACGGCCGCATCGACGTCTTCGCCTCTATCAATCCGCCCGGCGGCTACGTCACTTTGCGCGCCGAGCGCGACCTGCTGCTCGTGGTCACCGCCTGTTCGGTCGACCACTATCCCACCAATGGCGGCATTTGCACCGAGATCGAAGTCGAAGTCATGGCCGCTCGCTAGCGCGGTTTGCCGAACGCAATCATTGACTGGATATAAAGACTTCTTTATATGGTTATCCAATCCCCCAGATATGAAAGTCGCTGCAATGACGACCAATCCGATCGATGCCCTGCTGGCCGAAAAGGGCGTGCTGCTCGCCGATGGCGCGACCGGCACCAACCTGTTTGCCATGGGCCTCGAGGCCGGCGAAGCGCCCGAACTGTGGAACGAAAGCGCGCCCGAGAAGATCGAGACGCTGCACCAGAAGTTCATCGATGCCGGCGCCGACATCATCCTCACCAACTCCTTCGGCGGCACCCGCCATCGCCTGAAGCTGCACCACGCGCAGGACCGCGTCTTCGAACTCAACAAGCGCGCCGCCGAGATCGCCCGTGCCGTCGCCGACAAGACCGCCCGCAAGGTCATCGTTGCCGGCTCGGTGGGGCCGACCGGCGAACTTCTGGTGCCGCTTGGCGCCCTTACCTATGACCAGGCGGTCGACGCTTTCGCCGAGCAGATCGAAGGCCTGAAGGCCGGTGGCGCCGAAGTCGCCTGGATCGAGACGATGTCGGCCCCCGACGAAATCCGCGCGGCCGCCGAGGCCGCCATCCGCGTCGGACTGCCCTACACCTACACCGGCTCGTTCGACACTGCCGGCCGTACCATGATGGGCCTGCTGCCCAAGGATATCCATGGTGTCGTCGACGGCCTTGCGGAGACGCCGCTCGGCGTCGGCGCCAATTGCGGCGTCGGTGCGTCCGACATTCTGGCCTCGCTGCTCGACATGAGCGAGGCTAGGCCGGATGCCACCATCATCGTCAAGGGCAATTGCGGAATCCCCGAATTCCGCGGCACCGAGATCCACTATTCGGGCACGCCGGAACTGATGTCCGACTACGTCCGTCTTGCGGTTGATGGCGGTGCAAGGATCATCGGCGGCTGCTGCGGCACCTCGTTCGAGCACCTCGCAGCAATGCGCAAGGCGCTCGACGCCCACAAGAAAGAGGCGCGCCCGACCGTTGAGGCGATCATCGAACGTATCGGCCCGATGCGCAACAAGCTGGCTGCGCCGAACACCACCGAAACAAGCGAAGGCCGCCGCGAGCGTCGCCGCCGGAGCTGAGCCTACCTGGTCGTCAGCTATTTTCTTCGTAGCGCGCGAGTGCCGACCTGACGTCGGTGCCCGCGCCTTCGACCGGACGCATCATCATCACCGCATCCGACGTCCGGACGTCGGATAGATTTTCCATGGCAAGCCGGAAGCGATCATTGTTGAGCGCCGACCATGCCGCGCGGTGGGCGTCGTCGACATCGCTCAGGCGGGCGCGCGACGGCCCCTGGCTGGCGACCTGCGTCGCCTGCTGAACGGGCTTGGCGGGCACATAGACATGGCTGTTTGAGGCAGGATAGGCAGCCTGCGCCGAGGCATCCGCCGCGGCGTCGCTGTTGCGGTTGGCGGCTTCGGGCCGGGTCGACGTCGCCAAAGAATCGGCGGCGCGAACATTCGAAACCGCACCCGACATCGCACGACCGACCAGCATTCTCGAACCACCCCTTGCTCACCCGCACCTTACTTAGCCGAGTTTTGTTGCGATCGGGTTCCGGGGCAAATTCGCTTTTGAATAAAATTGTTCGAAACGGCCCGCAAATCTGGCCTTTCATTGGGTTTCACACAAAAAAAGCTCCCGCCTTTGCGGCGGGAGCCATGACTTCTCGGGTGTTCGCGGGCCTCAGAGGTCTTCGAGGTCGCGGCGGGCCTGCTTGAGGATTTCACGCGCCTTTTCAGCCTGCATCGCCGTCAGCGATCCGCTGCGCAGCCGGCTGAATACGGCAAAGTTCAGCGCCTTGACCTCGTCGCCGAGGGCAACGCCGCTGACCTGCGTCGAGGTCTCGTCGATCTGGGCGTTGATCTTGGCAAGTTCCGCCGCGTTCTCCTCGAGATAGGCCTTGCCCTGCTCGGTGATCGAATAGAGCCGCTTGTTGCCGTTGGCGGCCGAGACCACAAGGTCCGCCTCCTCCAGCATCTGCAGCATCGGATAGATCGCGCCCGGGCTCGGGCTGTATGCACCTTGGAACTTGGCCTCTAGCGCCTTGATGATGTCGTAGCCGTGGCGCGGCTCCTCGGCGATCAGGCCAAGCACGACCAGGCGCAGCGCGCCGGGATCGAACATGCGCGGTCCGCGTCCGCCGAAGGGGCCGCCACGATGACGACCGAAGGGACCGCCGCGGCCATGCCGGCCGCCGCCCCTGCCGCCATCATGCTGGCCCGACATGGACCCATTCTCCACGGCAACGATGATTGAAATTCGGGTGGTTGAACATGTGAGTGCCTCTCCAGGATGTTTCCTTCATGTCGCTATATCTATTAAAAGATATATCTTTTGCAAGATAGAACTTGTCGATTTTCTCGCGGCCTGCGATGGCGACTGCCCGAAAACGGCTCTCGCAAAGCGCCCCAAGCACCCCACGGAGGATTATTTTTCTTATTTACTTCAGATGCTTATGGAAAATTCGCGCCGCAATCGAAGCGGCCAGGGCGAGAGCGAAATCCAGCGCGCTTTTGCGGCCTACGCACCGACGACGATGTCCGCCAGGGTCTTACTGAAGTGCTCTTCCTGTCGCTCCAGCCATACATGGGCCGCCGACCAGTTGGCCGGATCCATCATCGCGACGGGATGATCATGCAGATAGCAGAGCTTGTATTCGCCGCGCAGGCTGACGCCCAGCGCTTGCCCAAGGCCAGGTTCGAACGCCGACAGCCGGTTCAACGTTGTGGCAAAGCCCTCGCCGCGCTGACCGCGCACGAACAGCCCGACGCTTCGATTGGTCAGATAGAGCGAAACCACCAGATCGTCGGCAACGTGCCGCCAGCGCGAATACAGGCTGCCATGGCGTATCCTGGGATCGTTGCGCCGGGCGAGATAACTGTCCCAGAACGCCTTGATCTCGCGAGATGAAAGCGAACGCAGGCCGCCATGCGCGATATCCCATTCGTCCATCTGCCGGTCGGCCATCCGTCGTCTCCGAAGCGCCACC
This sequence comes from Aminobacter sp. DSM 101952, assembly GCF_001424795.1. Classification (NCBI taxonomy): domain Bacteria; kingdom Pseudomonadati; phylum Pseudomonadota; class Alphaproteobacteria; order Hyphomicrobiales; family Phyllobacteriaceae; genus Aminobacter; species Aminobacter sp. DSM 101952. The sequence goes on from NZ_LMCL01000001.1 coordinate 113,457, forward strand.
CGTTCGTTTTCGGGTGGACGCCTAGAGATCACAAAAGAACGGCCGGCGAAAAGCCCTTTCCGCCGGCCGGCCCACCTGCCCTTGCCTGTTGCCTTATTGCTTGCTGGCCTGGAGCGAAGATGCCAGCCGCACCAGCGACAGGAACTCCGCGCGATAGCCGAATGGATCGCTCCCGCGCGCCGCAGCGGCAATTTCGGCGATACGCGCATAGTCCATTGCGGCAAGCTGGTCGGTATCGCGCAGCTTTTGCCCGAAGGCCGCTACCGCCACCGAGAAGCGCTGGTCGGCACCTGCCGCATCGAAGCTCGAAACCTCGTTCGACTTCGTCACAGGGGTCGTGATCAGCTTGCTGACATCGCCGTCGGGCGCCTTGTAGCGGATCTTGACGAAGGCGTATTCGCCGGCATTCGCAACACCGTCCTTGCCGGTCGTGGCTTCGCCATAGCGCAGCGGATCGACTGTCTGCGCCGGGCTGCCCTTCGGCGTGATCTCGTAAATCGCCGTCACCGAATGCCCCGAACCGATCTCGCCGGCGTCGACGCGGTCGTTGTTGAAGTCTTCGCGGTTGAGCGCGCGCGTCTCGTAACCGATCAGGCGGTATTCCGAAACCGCACCGGGATTGAACTCGACCTGGATCTTCACGTCCTTGGCGATCGGAAACAGCGTCGACGATGCGTCCTGCACCAGCACCTTCTCGGCCTCGGCCAGCGTGTCGATGTAAGCCGCCGTGCCGTTGCCGTTCTGGGCGATGGTCTGCATCATCTGGTCGTTGAGATTGCCCCGGCCAAAGCCGAATACCGACAGGAACACGCCCGACTTGCGTTTGTCCTCGATCAGCCGCTTGAGATCGTCATCGTCGCTCTGGCCGACATTGAAATCGCCATCGGTGGCCAGCATCACGCGGTTGACCCCGTCCTTGACGAAGGACTTCTGCGCCAGGCGGTAGGCCTCGCGGATGCCCGCCTCGCCCGCCGTCGAACCGCCTGGCGTCAACGTATCGATCGCCTGCAGGATCTTTGCCCGGTCGGATGCCTTTGTCGGTTCGAGCACGGTGCCTGCATCGCCCGCATAGGTGACGATGGAGACGGTATCGTCGGGCTGGAGCTTGCCTATCAAGAGGCGGAACGCCGAACGCAGCAGCGGCAGCTTGTCCGGCTCGTCCATCGAGCCCGACACGTCGATCAGGAACACCAGATTCGCCTTGGGCTGCTCGGCGGGCTTGACGTCATAGCCCTTGATGGCGACATGCATCAGCTTGGTGTGCTGGTTCCAAGGCGTCGGCATGACGCTGACGGTGGTGTTGAACGGCGTCGCCGCCGCATCGGGGCCCTTCCAGTCATACGGGAAATAATTGATCATTTCCTCGACACGCACTGTATCGGCCTGCGGCAGCAGGCCTTCCTTCAGCGAGCGGCGAACGAACGAATAGGATGCCGTGTCGACATCGATCGAGAAGGTCGAAACAGGATGTTCGAGGGCGGAGCGGACCGGATTGGTCTTGAACTCTTCCATGCGGTCGCGGTTTTCCGCCTGCGGCGGCATCGGCATGTCCGAAAGCGCGATCTGGGGCTGAGCCATCAATGTCGGCATGCGGCTGGTCGCAATCGCAGCATCGGCCATCGGTGCTGACGCACCGCCGCCGACCGGTGCGGCCTCGTTCAAGATGGCCTCTTCAGTCGCCGCTTTCGCCTCGGGCTTCGCCGGCGCCGCTGCAAGAAGGTCGGTCGTGGTTTCCCGACGTTCCGCATCAGCCTCCTTGAGCGCGGCGGCGGGTGCCTCTTTCGAGCGCGCGACAGGTGCCTGCGCGACCTCCTGCTCGGCGCCGAAATTAAATGGCGATCCTTCCATCAGGTAGAATGTGGCGTAGCCGGCGATCGGCAGGGCAACCAGACCGGCAAGGGCCGGCGCTGCAATCAGCTTCTTTTGCATGATGTCTCTCCAGAGCTTTCGTGCTCGTTCGGTGAGACGATGGGTCGTGGCCGATCCTTGGGTGGCGGCAGGATTTTTTTCGAGGTCGTAGGCTGCCATGGCGGCGGCAAGCGCGCGCGCCTTGGCGTCGGCACCCGGCGCCGGCGTTGGAATGTTGCGGAGCATGTCGAGTTCGTTGTCGTCGACCATGGTCACTCTTCCCCGGCCGAGCGCATGAGCTGCTTCAGCCGTTTCTTCGCTTCATGGATGTGCCAGGACACCGTGGTTTCCGCGATCGCCATCGCTTCGGCGGCGGCTCCATGTGACAGCCCCTCGCCGTAGACCAGCAGCACCGCATCTCGTTGCTTGTCCGGCAGCTGCCTGACCGCCGCCCACAGCCTGTCGGCAGGGTCCTCGGCGGCCGGCTCGATGTCGACCGCCACCAGCGCATGGGCACCATAGGCGGCGGTCTTCGCCGTCTCTCGTGCGGACTTGCGCTGCATGTCGCGGGCCGCATTCAGCGTCATGGCGTAGAGCCAGGTCGTGAAGGCGCTGCCGCCGCGATAGTCGCGGATGGCGCGGCCAAGCCGCGCGCACACTTCCTGGGCGATGTCTTCGGCGTCGGTCCTGCTGCCGCACCAGCGCCAGGCGACGCGATGGACAAAGCCGTAGTGCCTCTCGACGAGTTCGCCGAAAGCCACCCTGTCGCCGCTGCGCGCTCGTCCGATCAGGTCGTTGTCGGAGGCTTCGCCTTCGTCCAGCATCATCGCCATCATTTGCCTGTTGGACGAAAGCTTTGGGGCAATCCTTGGGGTGGCGCGAAAATATTTCTAGACGGCCTGCCCGGCGGCCCAGCCGGACGACCAGGCCCACTGGAAATTGTAGCCGCCGAGCCAGCCGGTGACGTCGACGACCTCGCCGATGAAGTACAGCCCCGGCACCGACTTCACCTGCATGGTCTTCTGGTCGAGCGCATTGGTGTCGACGCCGCCCAGCGTCACTTCCGCCGTGCGGTAGCCTTCCGAACCGGCCGGCTTGATGCGCCAGGCGTTGACGGCAGCATCGACCGTCTTGATCTGGGCATCGTTCAAGTCGGCGAGATTGCCGTCAAGACCGGTGCGCTCGGCAATCGCCTGCGCCAGCTTCTTGGGCAGATGGGCGGCAAGGACGGTCTGAACCGCCTGCCGGCCATTGGCGCGCTTTGCCTCGCGCAGCAGACCGGCGACGTCGGTTCCGGGCAGCATCGAGATCGCAATCTCGTCGCCCTCGCGCCAATAGGACGAGATCTGCAGGATCGACGGCCCGCTGATGCCGCGATGGGTGAAAAGCATGGCTTCAGAAAAGCTGGTCTTGCCGCATCCGACGTCCGCATCGACGGCAATACCGGACAACGGCGCCAGTTTCACCAGCGTGTTGGCATCGAAGGTCAGCGGCACCAGCGCCGGCCGCGTTTCCACCACGGGCAAGCCGAATTGCGCCGCAAGCTCATAGCCCAAGCCGGTCGCCCCCATCTTGGGGATAGACTTGCCGCCGCAGGCGACGACGAGCGAACTGCAACCGACGCGACCGCCGGATAGGGCCAGTTCGAAGCCGCCGGCAGTCTTGCGAACGTCCTCGACCACGGTCGACAGGCGCAGTTCGACGCCGCTTTCCTGCATCTCCTCGACCAGCATGTCGATGATCTGCCGCGCAGAGCCGTCGCAGAACAGCTGCCCCAGCGTCTTTTCGTGATAGGCGACGCCATGGCGCTCGACGAGCGCAATGAAATGGCGCTGGGTGTAGCGGCTGAGCGCGGAGATGCAGAAATGCGGGTTCTGCGACAGGAAGTTTTTTGGGCTCGCATGGATGTTGGTGAAATTGCAGCGTCCGCCGCCTGAAATGCGGATCTTTTCGCCGGGCGCTCGGGCATGGTCGAGGATCAGCACCGACCGGCCACGCTTGCCCGCCTCGAGCGCGCACATCATGCCCGCGGCGCCGGCGCCGATCACCACGACATCAAAATATTGCATTTCGGACTTTCCAGATCGATCGGCGCGCGACCCAAGCTGACCGCGAAGGCTATATTCCGTGCCTGATAGCCGAACCCGTCGGGATGGCAAAGTTGGAAGTTTGCGCGGGCCGCCTGGATCAGCCCTGCTCGTCGATGCGGACGGTCCTTGCGCGCACATGCAGCGTGCGGCCCGCGCCCAGCCCCATCGCTGCGGCGCCGAGGCCCAGCACGACGAACAGAACCGCCGAAGCCGAAAAGCTGCCGGTCCATCCGCGGATCAGGCCGACCAGCAGCGGCCCGACTGCCGCCAGCACATAACCGACGCCCTGCGCCATGCCGGAAAGGTGTGCCGCGATATGCGAATCCGGCGAGCGCAGCACGATCAGCGTCATCGCCGCCGCGATCAGCCCACCCTGGCCGATGCCTTGCAGGATCGCCCAGAACAACACGGTCGACGTCGGCGCAAACAGGATGCCCAGCAGCGCGACCACCGCCGCAACGACGAGCGCCACGTTAACCCCGCTCTGGTTCTTCCGGCGCACCGCAAAGGACGGCACGGCGAGGCAGGTGACGACCTGCGCCATCACCGATATCGAAACGATCGCACCGGCGGTCGTGGCGTCGAAGCCGCGCTCGCGCAGGATCGGCGCCAGCCAGCCGAAGACGCAGTAGGCGAGTGCCGACTGCAGCCCCATGAACAGCGTGACCTGCCAGGCCAGAAGGTCGCGCCACAAACCGACGACGCGATAACCGCTGTGGCTGGCCTGCTTGCCGGCAGCCAATGCCTGCGGCGCCCAGATCACCAGCACGATCAGCGCCGGCACAGACCAGGCGGCCAGTGCTCCCGACCACGACCCGGTGATCAGGTGCTCGATCGGCAACGTCAGGCCGGCAGCGGCAGCCGAGCCGGCACAAAGGGCCATGGTGTATAGCCCTGTCATCATCGCGGCCTTGCCGGCAAAGTCGCGCTTCACCAGTCCCGGCAGCAGTACGTTGCCGATGGCAATGGCACCACCAGCCATGAAGGTGGCAAGGAAAAGCAGCGGAACGGACCCGAACCAACGCAACCCGGTGCCGATTGCCAGCACGGCGAGCGCCCCGAGCAGCGTGCGTTCGGCCCCGTAACGCTGGGCCAATTTGGGTGCAAACGGCGCAAACAGCCCGAGGCACAGCACCGGCAACGTCGTCAGCAGGCTAGCACCGGTCGTCGAAAGCCCTGTTTCCTGCATCACTTCGGGCAACAGCACCGACAGGCTCGAAAACAGCGGCCTGAGATTGAAGGCGATCAGCACGAGGCTTGCACCGAGCACAATCTGGGCAGTGCGGCTGCGCAGCACAGGCGGTTGCGGCTTGGGCAGGCTGTCGATCTCGGCATCGACAAGCTGGTCGTCGAGGCCGTTGACGGTTTCGATGCGCGAATCTCGCAGGTCGCCGGAACGGAAATTCTGATTCATGGCGCAAGCAGCCTGTCGAGTTCCAGAAGCACCGGTGCGACGAAGTCGCGGATGGCGGCAGCCGCGCGATCCGGATCGCCCGACGCGACCGCGTCGACGATGGCCTCGTGCGCGGGACCGTCTGGTTCCGGCAAATCGCCGCCAAGCGTCGCTTGGATGGTCTCGGCGATGGCACCGGTGAAGAAATCGTAGAGTTCGATCATCGCCTTGTTGCCGGAGGCCTCGACCACGGATTTGTGGAAGGCGATGTCACGGCGGATGAAGGCCTCGTATCCTCCATCGACCTGGGTGCCCCTCTCCTCAAGCAGGCGACGCATTTTCATGACGTCCGCCGGCGTGTGACGTAGCGCGGCAAGCCTCGCCGCCTCGACGTCCAGCGCCGTGCGCGCCTCCCATTGGTCGCGCAGCCCGGCGCGCTTCATCCGATGAAGTGCAGCCGAGGGGTCGACGGTCGAACGAACATAAGTGCCGGAGCCTTGCCGCGTCTCCAGGAGGCCTTGCGAGACCAGCGCCCTCACCGCTTCGCGCACCGTGCCACGGCTGACCGTCAGCAATTCGGCGAGCGCTGCTTCATTGGGGATACGCTCACCGACGCTCCAGCGTCCGCTCACGATTTCGCTGCGCAAGCTTTCGCCCGCACTGTCGGTCAGGTTGGTCCGGCTGGCCGGTTGCATGGCAGAGCCTATTCATCAAGTCATCGGATGACTTGATGAATAGGCTCGACAACCCTCTGGGTCAATTGGACAGGCTTACGGACGCGCTTGGACCAGACCGACCTTCCTCAGAAGCCGCCGAAGCTCCTCATGTGAAAGGCCTGAACCTGTCTGGGATATCTGAAGGCCAGGCCTTGCGGACAAGCGTTGCGGTCCAGACACCCACCGGTCCGGCACGGAACGCCCGTCGGTCCGCGCACATGCGCAAGGCACTCCCGATGGGCGAAACCGGTCTCTGAATAGGCATCGACCGGACAGGACTTAAGGCAGGGTTTTCCGTCGCATAAGTCGCAAAGGTGAATCTGTTTCAGAGATTCTTGCTTGTCGATCTCCGCATCGAACAGCAAGGCGCCGCGATAGGCATGCCACAGCCCGTATTCGGGATGCATCAGTATGCCGAGCGGCGAAGGCTTCAGGCCCTCTGCACGCATCGCCCATTGCTGGAACGGCAGATAGGGCTTGTCCGAAGGCGATACGGCGTGAGCACCGAACGCCCGTGCCACCTTGCCGATCGTCTCGCGCGACCAGCTGTCCAGAGGATTTTCAAGATCCTTTGGCTGCCGTTCGAGCCAGTTCCGGTAATGCGGCCAAGGCGCAGCGCCCGCCTGCCCCACCAGCAGCGCGGACCGAGCCGGTCTGCCTGCCGGTCCGGCCGGTGCGGCGTCGCCATCGCCGAACGCAAAACCGCCGCGCGGAATGAGACCATGCTCAGCCAGCGCGGTGGCGATGTCGTCAACCAGACGGGGTGACAAGCGTCACCCTTTCCGGTCCGGATCGGAGAACGCGCTCCGCCAGACTTCCTTGTGAATGATGCTGGCGACTTTAGCCCCGCCTGAAACGGGCTCCTTTCACGTGAAGGCGTCGGGCATCGACGCCTTCTTGGCGGCGATGAAGTCCTTCAGGCCGTCGTCTATGCTTGGGTCGAGATACGGCGCCTCGTAGCTTTCGAGCCAGCGCCGGGCGAGCTCGTTGGCGCGCTGCGGTGCGGTCTTCTGCCCTTCGGCAAGCCACTGCTCGTAGGAATTGTTGTCGGCGATGCTGGAGCGATAGAACGCGGTTTGGAAATTGGCCTGGGTATGGTCGCAGCCGAGATAATGACTGCCGGGGCCGACCTGGCGGATGGCGTCCATCGCCTGGCCATTTTCCGAGAGATCGACACCTTCGGACAGTCTCTGCGTCATGCCGAGCTGGTCGATGTCCATCATGAACTTTTCGTAGCAGGAGGCGAGACCGCCTTCGAGCCAGCCTGCCGAATGCAGCACGAAGTTGGTGCCGGCCAGGATGGTCGAATTCAGCGTGTTCGCGCTTTCGTACGCTGCCTGTGCATCCGGCACCTTGGAGGCGCAGAGCGAGCCGCCGGTGCGGAACGGCAGTCCGAGGCGGCGTGCGAGCTGGGCAGCACCGTAAGAGACCAGCGACGGCTCCGGCGTGCCGAAAGTCGGGGCGCCCGACTGCATCGAGATCGACGAGGCGAAGGTGCCGAACAGCACCGGCGCGCCCTTGCGGATCAGCTGGGTGAACGATGCGCCGGCCAGCACCTCGGCCAGGACCTGGGTCAGCGTGCCGGCGACCGTCACCGGGCTCATCGCTCCGGCCAGGATGAACGGCGTGACGATGCAGGCCTGGTTGTGGCGCGCATAGACCTTCAGCGCCCCCAGCATGGTTTCGTCGAAGACCATTGGCGAATTGGCGTTGATCAGGCTGGTCAGCACCGTGTTGTTTTCGACGAAGTCGTCGCCGAACACGATCTTGGCCATGGCGATCGTGTCTTCCGCGCGTTCCGGGGCCGTGACCGACCCCATGAACGGCTTGTCGGAATATTTGATGTGGCTGTAGATCATGTCGAGGTGACGCTTGTTCACCGGCACGTCGACCGGCTCGCACACCGTGCCGCCCGAATGGTGGATCGACGGCGCCATGTAGGCGAGCTTCACGAAATTGCGGAAATCCTCGATCGTCGCGTAGCGGCGGTTGCCGTCGAGATCGCGCACGAAGGGCGGGCCGTAGACCGGCGCAAAGACTGTGGCGTTGCCGCCGATCTGTACCGAACGCTCCGAATTGCGCGCATGCTGGGTGTAGATCGAGGGGGCGGTCTTCAGCAGCGAGCGGCACAGGCCCTTGGGAAAGTGGACGCGCTCGCCCTTGACGTCGCAGCCAGCCTCTTTCCACAGCTGCAGCGCCTCGGCGTCGTCGCGGAACTCGATGCCGATTTCCTCGAGCACCGTATCGGCGTTCTTCTCGATGAGCGCCAGCCCCTCCTCGTTGAGGACCTCATACACGTTGATCTGGCGCTTGATGTAAGTGAGCTGGGTGCCGGGCCCGCCGCCGGAGCGTGCGGCGCGCCGTGCGGCCGCTCCGCCACTTGCGCCGCGCCCGCGTCGTCCACCCGACGCTTCCTGATCGGTCACGAGGTTTTCTGTCATCGCCATCATCCTTGAAACACGTTTGGCCGCCTGTCGCAGCACCTCGCAGGATCGTAGTCATGCACCCTAGGCGAAACGGCTTGCCAGCGCCAACGCCTGTCGCAAAATCGACAAGCAAGTCGGCAAGTTATCAGTCGCTTTCGTTTTGCAGGAGGTCGCAAATCAGCTATGGATTTGCGGCACTTGCAAGCTACGTATTAGCGCAGTAGCCGCCCGCCGCAATTTTGGCGCCGTCCCGAGGGAGCCCCCGAACATGTCCGACGACGAAATCATCCTGTCCGAGCTTTCCGACGACGAACTCGTGCAGCAGATGCACGACGATCTCTATGACGGGCTCAAGGAAGAGATCGAGGACGGTACCAACATCCTGCTCGAGCGAGGCTGGGCGCCCTACAAGGTGCTGACCGAGGCGCTCGTCGAAGGCATGCGCATCGTCGGCGAGGATTTCCGCGACGGCATTCTGTTCGTTCCCGAAGTGTTGCTGTCGGCAAACGCCATGAAGGCCGGCATGTTCATCCTGCGCCCGCTACTGGCGGCCACAGGTGCTCCCAAGCAGGGCAAGTTGGTCATCGGCACGGTCAAGGGTGACATCCACGACATCGGCAAGAACCTCGTCGGCATGATGATGGAAGGCGCCGGCTTCGACGTCATCGACCTCGGCATCAACAATCCGGTCGAGAACTATCTGGCAGCCATCGAGGAACATCAGCCCGACATCATCGGCATGTCGGCGCTTTTGACCACGACCATGCCCTACATGAAGGTCGTCATCGACACGATGAAGGAAAAGGGCATCCGCGACGACTTTGTCGTGCTCGTCGGCGGCGCCCCGCTCAACGAGGAATTCGGCAAGGCCGTCGGCGCCGATGCCTACTGCCGCGACGCGGCGGTGGCCGTCGAGACCGCCAAGGACTATATGAAGCGCAAGCACAATTTGCGCGCCTCTGCCTGACGCAACAAGGCCGCACCTTGCGGTGCGGCCTCTTCGTGCCGATGTGAATGAGATTGACGGCGATCAGTCCCCTATTGGACTGTGTCCTCGATGGCGTTCGCCGTACCTTTGACGTCCTTGCCGACGCCGCGAATGGTGTTGGCACAAGAGGCCAGTGCGAGTGCGCAGGCGATGATGGCGACCGGTGCCAGACGTGACAGTTTCATGGACTGGATTCCCTCTCTCTGTATTTCGCCCTAACGCAACGAAGGCCGGTCGACTGGGTTCCATGGCCACAAAGCAAAAAACGAAACCCGACATCGCGGACAGGCTGCTGGTCATAGGCTGCGGCATGATTGCGCGCGAGGTGCTGACGGTCAAGGAGCGGCTGGGACTCGATCATCTCGAACTCACCTGCCTACCGGCCGACTTCCATTTTCGCCCCGACCGCATCGCGCCTGCCATGGACAAGGCTATCACCGAGGCCAAGGCGGAAGGCTACCAGCACATCTATGTCGGTTACGCCGATTGCGGCACCGGCGGCCTGCTCGACCGGGTCTGCGAAAGGCATGGCGTCGAGCGCATCGCGGGCCCGCACTGCTTTGCCTTCTACCAGGGCGCCGAAGCCTACGCCAAGGTCGGCGAAGCCGACATGATGTCGTTCTACATGACCGACTTCCTGTGCAGGCAGTTCGATGCCTTCTTCATCAAGCCACTCGGGCTCGACCGGCACCCGGAGCTGGTGACCGACTACTTCGGAAATTACGAGAAGCTGATCTACCTCGCCCAGACCGACGACCCGGCCCTCGACAAGGTGGCCGAGGACGCCGCCAGGATGCTGGGGCTGGTCTATGAGCGGCGCTCCACCGGCTATGGCGACCTGCCCCAGGCCCTTGCCAACGCAGCGTCAGCCACGGCAGATCATTAAAGCGCCTGATTCCTCCCCTGAGGTTCGGCCACAAGGGGAAGGTTTTTCATGGCTTTTCGCACGTTGATGCTTGCTGCGGTCCTCACGGCGTCCGCCGGTTTTGCCCATGCCGACGGCGCAGTGCAGAAGCTCATGACGCCCGCCGACAAGGCGCGGCTCGAAAAATACGACGACACGCGGAAAGAAGCCCTGCAGGGCGCCAGGACCGGCGCGCCGGCAGATGTGGCCGTGCTCGACGGAATGCTCGCCAAGCCGCTGCTTTCAGTTCCCGATTTTGACATGGCCGGCAATTGGCAGTGCCGCACCATCAAGGCCGGCGGCGACGTGCCTCTCGTGATCTACGGCTGGTTCAAATGCAAGGTCAGCGACGACGGCTCAGGCTGGCAGCTGGAAAAACTGAGCGGCTCCCAGCGTACCAAAGGCCGTTTCTACGACGACGGCGAGAAGCGCTCGATCTATCTCGGCTCCGGCTTCACCGCCGGCGACAAGCCGAAAGCCTATGGCGACGGCCCGGAAACGGACCAGATCGGCTATGCCTTCCGCTCGGGGCCGGCAGAATGGCGCATCGAATTTCCGTCGCCGCGATACGAATCCAAGCTGGACGTCATCGAATTCCGGCGCTGACATTGCATTCGGGGCCGCGCGGCATCACATGCAGCCTTCCGGTGTCATCAAGGATTAACCTGGCCGTCGCACACTGCGATGGGGATCGGCGCATGAAGATGCTGCCGCAAGTGGGCTGAAGACTGCATGAAAAGGCAAAACGACGAATCTGACGCGAGCGAAATCGCTGCGGCGCCGCAGCGGCGTCGCGGACGCCGCCTCTCCACCATCTTTGCCCAGCTCGCCCGCGACGCCAACGGCAACATCTCCATCGGCGACATCAGGGACACCTTGGGCAAGCGCAGCTTCGCGCCGCTCCTGGTGCTGTTCGCCGCCTTCAATCTGCTGCCCCTGCCGCCGGGCGCTTCGGCGGTGCTCGGCCTGCCGTTGCTGATCGTGGCCGCACAGATGGCCTTTGGCAGCAACCGCGCCTGGCTGCCCGACTTCATCACCAAGCGCTCGCTCTCGGCCGAACAGTTCCGCACCGTCACCGACTGGGTCATCCCGAGGCTGATCCGCCTCGAAGAAGTCGTGCGGCCGCGCTACTGGCCATTCTGGCGCAAGCAGGGCGACCGCGTGATCGGCATCATCGCGCTCATCCTGTCGGTGTCGATCACCCTTCCGATTCCCCTCGGCAACTGGCTGCCGGCCTTTGCCACGGCACTCCTCGGGCTGGCACTGTCGGAGCGCGACGGCATCCTCTTTGCCGTGGGCAGTGCCGTTGGCGTCGCCTCGCTGGCAGTCGTCGGCATCGTGGTTGGCGGCGCGGGCTTTGCCACGCACGCCTTCATTGCCTGGCTGGGGTAGCTTGAATGGATCGCAGGCCTATCGTCTTCGTCACCGAAGGCGGCGAACATATCTGGGCTATCATCAACAGTCTGACCGATCGTTTCGGTCCCATATCGGTCGTTCTTGAAACGCCCTATTCCAAGCGTGAGCTGCTGGTCCGCAGGGCCAGGAAGCTCGGCCGGTTGTCCGTCATCGGACAATTGGGCACCATGATCCTCATCCGGCTCGGGAAAAGCTTCTTTCACGGCCGTATCGACCAGCTGATCGCCCAGGAAAACCTGGAAACCGAGCCCCGCGCCGGCCAGGAAATCGTGTCGATTTCATCCGCCAACGGCCCCGAACTGGTCGAGACGGTACGCCGGCTCGAGCCGGCGGTGGTGTTTCTTGCCGGCTGCAGGCTGCTTTCGGCAAGGATCCTCGCCGACATCCCCTGCCCGGTCATCAACTACCACTCCGGCATCAACCCGAAATATCGCGGCATGAATGGCGGATACTGGGCGCTTGCCACCGGCGATACCGGGAATTTCGGCTCAACTGTGCATCTGGTCGATGCCGGCGTCGACACCGGTGCAGTGCTCTACCAGTCGCGCGGAATGCCCGGCAAAGGCGACACCATCGCCAGCTACGCCATGCGCCAGGCCGCCTTCTCCCGCGACATCTGCGCCCGGGCCGTCGAGGATGCCCTGAACGGAACCCTCGCGCCGATCGACACAGGCCTGCCCTCCAGGCAATGGTACCATCCAACCGTCTGGCAGTACCTTTGGACCGGCATCCGACGCGACGTCTGGTAGCGCCGCGGCAACTACCCAACCTCTATCTTTTTACGACACGCCACCGCGTCGCTTTTGAATGCGCGCGCGTCGTCCCATAACAAGCAGCACCCCCGTGGTTGCGGCAAAGCTCAACGTCACTGAAAGCGAGACCGAAATGGCCGACCTGATCATTGTCTACTGGCGCGACATCCCCGCTCAGGTGATCGTCAAAAAGGGCCGGCAGAACGCCAAGCGCGAACTGCCGCTGCGCTTCACCGAGGCGATCGACATGTGCGCCATGCGAACTGGCGCAGGCGACACCGACGCCTATCTGGCGGAGTGGCGCAAGGCCGACCCGGTTCCGGTCAGCGACGACCTCGAAGGCGAAGCCGACAAGGCCATGGCCGAGATCGATGCGAATTTCACACGCGAGCGGCTGGTCGCTCTCGTCAAGGCAGGCGGCAAGGAAGATGGTTGATACCCAGCCGACAGTAACCCAGGCGACCTTGGTCAAGAAGGCCGCTCCCAAGAGCGACTACAAGCCCGCCGACGTGTCGCCCCAGCGCCGCGTCCAGCGCAGCTACACGATCAGGCTGTGGTCGATCCGCCATTCGCGCCTGCTCGAATGGTTCTACAGCCGCTTCGCGGACGCCTTCCTGCTGCTCCACCCCTTGTGGAAAGGGATCGGCTATAGCCGCGTCGAGGCCCCGATCAAGTTTGTCGAGAAGCGCGTCAAGGGCCTGATGTTCGACTGCCGCATGTGCGGCCAGTGCGTACTGTCGTCCACCGGCATGTCGTGCCCGATGAACTGCCCCAAGCAGTTGCGCAACGGCCCATGCGGCGGCGTGCGCGCCAACGGCAATTGCGAGGTCGAGCCCGACATGCCCTGCGTCTGGGTCAAGGCCTGGGAAGGCTCGCGCAACATGGTCAAGGGCGACACCATCCTCAATGTCCAGAAGCCGGTCGACCAGTCGCTGCGCGAAACCTCGGCCTGGCTCAGGGTCACCGCCCAAGCCGCCGCAACGCGCGAAACCGCCAGCAAGGAAGTCGCATGACCCCGCCGCGCCCGCGCCAGACCGACGAGCATCCCGACGGCATCGACCTGCCGCTCGACCGCCTGCCCGGCCATTCGTCGCGGGGAAGGTTGGAGCGCGTACTTCGCCGGGGCGAGTTTGCCGTGACGACGGAACTCAACCCGCCCGACAGCGCCGACCCCGAAGACGTCTACAACCGCGCCAAGATTTTCGACGGCTGGGTCGACGGCATCAATGCGGTCGACGCCTCCGGTGCCAACTGCCACATGTCGTCGGTCGGCATCTGCGCCCTACTGACCCGCATGGGCTACGCCCCGATCATGCAGATCGCCTGCCGCGACAAGAACCGCATCGCCATCCAGGGCGACGTGCTGGGCGCCGCGGCCATGGGCGTCGCCAACATACTCTGCCTCACCGGCGATGGCGTGCAGGCCGGCGACCAGCCTGGCGCCAAGCCGGTCTTCGACCTCGACTCGATGTCGCTGCTCGAAACCGTCCGCATCATGCGTGACAACGGCAAGTTCCTGTCGGGCCGCAAGCTGACGACCCCGCCACAGCTGTTCCTCGGCGCGGCAGTGAACCCCTTCGCCCCGCCCTATGACTTCCGACCGGTCCACCTTGGTAAGAAGATCGCCGCCGGCGCGCAGTTCGTGCAGAGCCAGTACTGCTTCGACGTGCCGATGTTCCGCACCTTCATGCAGCGTGTCCGCGACCTCGGCTACGCCGAACAGTGCTTCATCCTGTGCGGCGTTGGCCCCCTTGCTTCGGCCAAGACCGCCAAGTGGATCCGATCGAACGTGCCGGGCATCCACATCCCGGATTCGATCATCGCGCGCCTAGAAGGTGCCCAGGACCAGAAGAAGGAAGGCAAGCAGATCTGCATCGACATCATCAACGAGGTGAAGGAGATCGCCGGCGTGGCGGGCATCCATGTGATGGCCTACAGGCAGGAGGAATACGTTGCCGAGATCGTCGATGAATCGGGCGTGCTGAAAGGCCGCCGGCCTTGGAAACGCGAAGCCCGCCCTGACGACCAGCTGGTCGCCTCGCGGCTTGAGCACCTCCTGCATGACGACGTTACCGAATCGCAGGTCGACATGGTGAAGACCGCGCACTGAAGATACGGGCGCGGCCGCCGCGCTTGAACGAAAACAGACAACGATATAAAGAAATCTTTATATCCCACGGAGAGGATACATGACCCGCACCATCGTCGCCTCGGCGACCCGCGAAATCGTCATCGGTTTCGACCAGCCCTTCTGCGTGATCGGCGAACGCATCAACCCGACCGGCCGCAAGAAGCTGGCCGCCGAGATGGTCGCCGGCAATTTCGAGACCGTCATCAAGGACGCACTGGAGCAGGCCGCCTGCGGCGCGACGATGCTCGACATCAATGCCGGCGTCACTTCGGTCAACCCGAACGAGACCGAACCGGGCCTGCTGGTGCAGACGCTGGAGATCGTCCAGAACCTCGTCGACCTGCCGCTGGCCATCGACAGCTCGGTGTCGGCAGCCATCGAAGCGGCGCTCAAGGTCGCCAAGGGCCGCCCGCTGGTCAATTCCGTCACCGGCGAAGAAGAAAAGCTCGAAGCGATCCTGCCGCTGGTCAAGAAGTACAATGTGCCCGTCGTCGCCATCTCCAACGACGAAACCGGCATTTCGATGGATCCGGATGTCCGCTTTGCGGTCGCCAAGAAGATCGTCGAGCGTTGCGCCGACTTCGGCATTCCCGCCCATGACGTCGTCGTCGACCCGCTGGTCATGCCGATCGGCGCGCTGGGCGATGCCGGCCGCCAGGTCTTTGCGCTGCTGCGCCGGCTGCGCGAGGAGCTCAAGGTCAACACCACTTGCGGCCTGTCCAACATCTCGTTCGGCCTGCCGCATCGGCACGGCATCAACGCCGCCTTCATCCCGATGGTCATCGGCGCCGGCATGACCTCGGCGATCATGAACCCGGTTCGGCCCCAGGAAATGGAAGCAGTCCGCGGCGCCAACGTGCTCAACGGCACCGACGAGCACTGCACCAACTGGATCAAGACCTACAAGGACTACAAGCCGGCCGAAGGTGGACACGCCGTGGCAGCATCGGTCGCGGTCACTGCGCCAGGCGACGCCGCCGGCGGCCGCCGCCGCGGCGGCCGTGAAGCTCGGATGGCCAGGGGGTAGCCAAAGACATCGTGATCAGCGACGCCACATCTCGCTTCCGCTGCAGCTCCGTCGACGAACGACGGGAAGCGTTGGCGTCGCAGAATTTCCCTTCTTCCCGGCCCCGGGGAGAAGGTACCGGCAAATGGAAGTCGCGCGACGCCACAGCCCCGGTGCAGACTGGAGTATTGCAATGAACTCTCCCGCCAACATCACCGACCCGCTGGTGCTCTTCATGCCCTCGGGCAAGCGCGGACGGTTCCCGGTGGGAACGCCCATCCTCGATGCCGCGCGCCAGCTCGGCGTCTATGTCGAGAGTGTGTGCGGCGGACGCGCCACCTGCGGCCGCTGCCAGATCGAGGTCCAGGAAGGCAATTTCGCCAAGCACAAGATCGTCTCGTCCAACGACCACATCTCGCCAAAGGGTCCGAAGGAAGAGCGCTACGAGCGCGTGCGCGGCCTGCCCGAGGGACGTCGTCTGTCGTGCTCTGCGACCATTGCCGGCGACCTCGTCATCGACGTGCCGCAAGACACCGTCATCAACGCCCAGGTGGTGCGCAAGGCGGCTACCGACCGCGTCATCGAGCGCAATGCCGCCGTCCAGCTCTGCTATGTCGAGTTGGAAGAGCCTGACATGCACAAGCCGCTCGGCGACCTCGACCGCCTCAAGGTCGCGCTCGAAAAGGACTGGGGCTGGAAGGACCTGCTGGTCGCGCCCCACCTCATCCCCCAGGTCCAGAAGATCCTGCGCACCAAGCTGCCTGACCAGCCCGAAGTCAGCCCCGGCAAATGGGGCGTGACTGCCGTGGTCCATCGCGACATGGATTCCTCGCGGCCCTTCATCATCGGTCTTTTCCCCGGCCTCAAGAACGAGGCCTATGGCATCGCCTGCGACATCGGCTCGACCACGATCGCCATGCACCTGGTATCGCTGCTATCGGGCCGCATCGCCGCATCGTCGGGCACATCGAACCCGCAGATCCGCTTCGGCGAAGACCTGATGAGCCGCGTCTCGTACGTGATGATGAACCCGGATGGCCGCGAGGCCATGACCAAGGCCGTGCGCGAGGCGGTCAATTCGCTGATCGGCAAGGTCTGCGAAGAGGGCCAGGCCAACCGAGAGGACATCTTCGACTGCGTCTTCGTCGCCAACCCGATCATGCACCACCTGTTCCTCGGCATCGATCCGACCGAGCTTGGCCAGGCACCGTTCGCACTCGCCGTCTCGGGCGCGCTGCAGTTCTGGGCGCATGAGATCGACATCGAGGTCAACCGCGGCGCGCGCCTCTACACCCTGCCCTGCATCGCCGGCCATGTCGGCGCCGATGCCGCCGGAGCGACGCTCTCGGAAGGCCCATACCGCCAGGACAAGATGATGCTGCTCGTCGATGTCGGCACCAATGCCGAGATCGTTCTTGGCAACAGGAACCGCGTCGTCGCCGCATCCTCGCCCACCGGCCCGGCCTTCGAAGGCGCCGAAATCTCCTCCGGCCAGCGCGCCGCACCGGGTGCCATCGAACGCGTGCGCATCGATCCCGAAACGCTGGAACCGAAGTACCGCGTCATCGGCACCGACAAATGGTCCGACGAGGAAGGCTTCGAGGAAGAATCGTGGACCACCGGCGTTACCGGCATCTGCGGCTCGGCCATCATCGAGGTCGTGGCTGAAATGTATCTGTCGGGGATCATCTCCGAAGACGGCGTCGTCGACGGCACGCTGATGGCCAAGAGCCCCCGCATCATCCCGAACGGCCGGACCTTCTCCTATCTGCTGCGCGAAGGCCGCCAGGGCGAGCCGCGCATCACGGTGACGCAGAACGATATCCGCGCCATCCAGTTGGCCAAGGCAGCACTTTATGCCGGCGTGAAGCTTCTGATGGAAAAGCAGGGCGTCGAGACGGTCGACACCATCCGCTTCGCCGGTGCCTTCGGCTCTTTCATCGATCCGAAATATGCCATGGTGCTCGGCCTGATCCCGGACTGTGTCCTGAGCGAAGTCAAGGCTGTCGGCAATGCAGCCGGCACCGGCGCCCTGATGGCGCTGCTCAACCGCGACCATCGCCGCGAGATCGAGCAGGAGGTCGGCCGGATCGAGAAGATCGAGACTGCCCTCGAACCGCACTTCCAGCAGCTGTTCATCAACGCCATGGCCCTGCCCAACAAGGTCGATCCGTTCCCCCAGCTCGCCGAGCAGGTAAAATTGCCGCCGCGCAAGGTGTCTGGTGCGGAAGGCGAGGCAGCGGACGCCTCTCCGCGGCGCCGTTCTCGCGAGGAACGCGCCGCGCGGCGCGCCCGCGACTGAGCGGATTAGGCAGGACACGGGGCCTGGGCGGGGATTTCGTGCCCCGCTGAAGCGCTTTCGTGCTAGCATGTCCGTATCGGGCATGTTTCCACTGCGCAACCGTTTCAGCACAATCCTGCGTTGAAACGAAATCGACCCGAAACAAATCCGAACTAGTTTCCGCTCGTCAATTGCCGCCTGCGGACGTCCCTGCATCGGCACTCACGATGAAAAGGAGACATCCATGTCGATCATTGGTTCGATAAGCCGCTACGGTGCCGACATCCGCAAGGCACGGCGCAACGCCAGGTCGCTGCGCCATCTGAATAGCCTGCCGCCTGAAATCCAGAAGGACATCGGCTGGCCGGCTGGGTGCGATGAGCAGATCAGGGCACTCCATTCGGCCTTCTTGTCGCAACGCTAGCCTCATCCGGCTGTCCGTTCTGTTTCAGAATCCTTTCATCCTGAAACAGAAAAACGACTAGGCGATATCAAAGTGAAACATAAGCGAACGTAAACTTCTGCCCGGTCGGCGGCGCATCCCAGTCTCGCGTAGCGCCGCCGACCCGTAGTCCCAGGAGACATCCATGTCCATCATCGGTGAGTTTCATCAATTTGGCGCCGTGCTCAGGCATGCCCGTCGTGACGGGCGCGTCGAAAAGATGATGAATGGCCTGCCGCGCGAATTGCAGGTCGAACTCGGCTGGATCGAGGGACCGTCTCGCCATGGGACGGGCACCGCAGGCCAACTCCACAAATACGGCCGCGTGGCGCTGCTGATGAACAAGCTGCCGCTCGACATCCAGATCGAGCTTGGCTGGCCGGTCGGTCCGCTGGCTTCGATGTCGAACGTGATCGCCTTCGACGGGCGGAAAGCACGTTGCGCGTGACCTTCGCCGAAAAGGTCCACATGCTGGCGTTCCGCAGTCGCAGCCCCGGTCGGCCTGCCGCGGCCGACCGGCGCTTGCGCTGGACGCTCAAGGCGATGCGCCGCGTCGGCTAGATCCCAGATCTCCAGGCAAATCCGACGGACAGGCGCCATGCCTTTATTTGACTAACTCGGTCGCCTCGGCGCCCGTTACAAACAGGCGCGCAACGAGCGCAGGACGGCGCGGATCATGAATGCGCTGCCGCCCGAGATCCAGCGCGACCTCGACTGGAACCCGCCGCCATCAGCGATGGCGAAGGTCTATCGCTGGGCCGCGGTGTCGGTCAGGCGCTGAGCTTCAGAACTTGCCGGTGAGATTGAAGGTTTCGAACGCCGCGCGGATGTGATCGGCGGCAGCCTTCACCGGTGCGCTCGCCTCCGGCGCCACGATCATCGCCAGGCTATAGTTGCCGATCTCCGGCATGCCGTCCTTGGGGCCGAGTTCGACGAGTTCTTCGCCAAGGAAGGATTTCGGCAGTGGCGCAACGGCCAGGTCTGAAAGGATCGCGGCGCGCTGGCCTGCCGTGTGCGCGCTCATGTAGGCGACACGGTAGTTACGTCCCTCGCGGCCCAGCGCCTCCAGCGCCCCTGCCCGCCAGGCACAACCCTCTTCCCACAGCGACACCGGCAACGGCTCGCGCATATGGGCGCAGCCACCCTTGGCACCGGCCCAGACGATCGGCTCCGTCAGAAGCGTCTCCGCACCGGCCGCATTGGCCTTGCACGCATTGGTGAGCAACGTGATGTCGAGGGCGCGGTCGTCCATGCGCCGGCGCAAATTGCTGCTCTGGTCGATGATGACGTCGACGGCGATTGCAGGATGGGTCTGGGCGAAACGCTTGAGCACGAACGGCAGCACGCGCTCGCCGAAATCATCGGGCGAACCCAGCCGTACCACGCCGACGATGTCGGGAATGATGAACTTCGACACCGCCTCGCGATTGATCGCCAGCATGCGGCGGGCATAACCGAGCAGCATCTCGCCATCGGTCGTCAGCGCCACCGAACGGGCGTCGCGCAGGAACACCGACCGGCCGAGAATGTCCTCGAGCTTCTTGATCTGCATCGAAACGGCCGACGGTGTGCGGAACACCGCATTGGCGGCGGTCGTGAAGCTGCCCGTCTCGGCGATCGCCACGAAGGTGCGCAGCACATCGAGATCGAGCAACGGCAGAGGATGATTGAGTGGCGCGTTCATGACCGATGTCCTTCAATATTTCTGATCGAACACATCATTTCATTTCGTTTGATTGAACCTCATGTCTCGGCGATAGTCAACTCCATCGAAGCACGGGGCATAGGCTCCAGCATCGAGGTTGCCCGGAAGCAGAAGCGCGAATGTGCGCAAGACGGTTTGAAACCAGCGGTGCCCACCGGGCGAGCACCTGAAGCCGGCCTTGGACCGGCCCATGAGGAAAGGTAACCGCAATGTCTATTCTTTCATCGATCGGTCGTATCGCCAGCGGGTTCAACGCAGCCCGCGCCCGCAATCGCACCGCGCGCTCGATCAGTTCCCTCCCGCTTGAATTGCAGAAGGACATCGGCTGGCCCGAGGCCTTCGATTCCGAAACCGGCTATCGTCATGGCAATGGCGGCCAGGCGCACTGAGCGAGACTGAAGAACGGCCTGCCGCACAAGGATCCGGCAGGTCCGATCGCACGGCGCTCTCGCGACAGCCATGCACCCCTGCACACCAATGCGACCTGCACGCATGGCCCGCAACCTGAGACTCAAGTAACTGTAAATATTGACTATTTTCCGACATTCGATGCACGATTTCGAAGCTGTCGGAAACGATGTCGCTTTTGTCGCTCGCCGCTTCGTTTTTGCAGCATACGGGGCCGTGTCCAAGCCCTATATGCGCATCATCAAACGAGCTGCCCCACTCCAGAGCGCGAAGGCACCCCGTGTAACCTGGATGCATGGAGACGTGTCATGAAGATTTTCGCCCGCCTTTTCGGCATCGGCCGCAACGCAACGCTCTCGACCGCGATCGAGCGCCAGCGCCTTGCCAAGACGATGCCCGGCCAGACCGGCGCCTTGGCCGCCAATCGCCTTGGCATGCTCATCGGCTGAATCGAGCCGATCCGCTCCCTCCCGCGGATCGCAACCTGACCGCCCTCCGGCCAACGCCGGAGCGGCGGTTTTTTCATGCCTGCCGCCTCACAAGCGCCACACTGCCGAAAATCCAGGGGCAACGGACACCGATGTCGCAGATTTAATTTTAGCGACAGGCCCAAACCCATTGACAGCAAGGGAATTTGCTGTTGTCGCTATGCTATTCGCGACATCAGGTTCGCGCCGTTTCCGGCCAGCGTGAGGGTTCCTTTGAACGCCATCAGACATCCGATCAAACGATCGCTTGTGTTCTTCCTCGTACCCGATTTCACCATGGTTGCGTTTGCAACTGCCCTCGACCCGCTGCGCATCGCCAATCGCATGCTCGGCTATGAAGCCTACAAATGGCGGCTTGCCAGCATCGACGGCAAGGCGGTGCGCGCGTCCAACAGCGTCGAATGCGCGGTCGACACCTCGCTCGAAGAGGAGCGCAAGAAGATGGCCGGGCCCGAGCGCCCGTCGATGGTCATCGTCTGCACCGGCATCAATGTCGAGACCTACACCAACAAGTCAGTCTTTGCCTGGCTGCGCGAGGAGTACAATCGCGGCGTCGCCGTCGGCGGCCTGTGCACCGGTGCCTATGTGCTGGCCAATGCCGGCCTGCTGTCCAACAAGCGCTGCGCCATCCATTGGGAAAACCTGCCCGGCTTCTCCGAGGCCTTCCCCAAGGCCAATGTCTACGCCGACCTCTTCGAGGTCGACCAGAACATCTACACCTGCGCCGGCGGCACCGCCGCGCTCGACATGATGCTGAAGCTGATCGGCGACGATTTCGACGACAATCTCGTCAACCGCATCTGCGAACAGGTGCTGACCGACCGCGTGCGCAGCCCCACCGACCGCCAGAGGCTGCCGCTGCGCGCACGGCTGGGTGTGCAGAACTCCAAGGTGTTGACCATCATCGAGCTGATGGAGGCGAACCTGTCGGAGCCGCTGTCGCTGATCGAGATCGCCGACCATGTCGGGCTGTCGCGCCGCCAGATCGAACGCCTGTTCCGGACGGAGATGGGCCGCTCCCCTGCCCGCTACTATCTCGAGATCAGGCTCGACCGCGCCCGCCACCTGCTGATCCAGTCATCGATGCCGGTGGTCGAGGTCGCGGTCGCCTGCGGCTTCGTCTCGGCCTCGCATTTCTCCAAATGCTACCGCGAGCTCTATGCCCGCTCGCCGCAGCAGGAGCGCCTCGATCGAAAACAGCTGATCGCGGCTTGAGCGGCGGCACTTACTGGTCGCCGTCGTAACCGCCATCCCGGTAATCGTCGGAACCGCCGTCCTGGTAGTCGTCGTATCCCTGGTCGTCACAGATGCATTCGGCTGATGATATCACGTCGTTCCAGCCGCCGACCGAGCGCACGTTGCGGAAAAACTCCTGCGATGCGCCTCCCATTCGGGTGTGCTCGTGGGCGACGAGCGAACAGCCCGGGGCGACGCGCACCGACGATACCCTGTCGTTCCAGAACTGCCCGTTGCGAAAGCTGACGGACTGGCCTGACGCCATCGGCAGGACACGCCCGCGGAACGAGACGTGCTCATACATCTCGCACGCGGTTTCGTCCTCATAGTATTGAGCGCCGGCAGTGCCGACCATGAGGACCGAAGCGACCGCTGCAATGGCTGCTTGGCGTTTCACGATCCGAGTTTCCTTCCATACGTCAACGGTTCGGGGAACCTTGCGCTCCCCAACATTGACGCTTGTATGGCAACATCGGAAATTCTAGCGGCTGTCCCACAGCCAGGAACGGTCGCGCCACAGCTTCTCGCCGACCAGGCAATCGTATTTCGGTCGCGCCTGGGCAAGCACGACGGGCGGATGAGCAGCCTCCTCAGCAGCCCATTGGGGCGAAGCCGGGCCGGCCAGTTCCATCACCAGCTTGCGCCGTATCGCTTCGGGAAACTGCGACCACTCGTTGACCGGGATCATGAAGGCGCCCGGCCCGCCGATGACGCAATCGGCGTAGTAGCGATCGAGATCCTCGACGTCATAGGCATTGCCGAAGCCGCCATTGGTCATCAGCGGCAGCCCGTTGATGGTGATCCCCTGGGCCACCACGCCGTCGCGGATGAGATCGACCGGCGGCCCCTGGTTGTTCGGCCCGTCGCCGGAGATGTCGATCACCCGCTTCATGCCGCGAAAGGCGCTTTCCGCGAACAGATCGCTGCCGAATTCGAGCGCGCTGGAGATCGAGGTCCGGCGAGCACTGTTGGGTGGCTTGGCGGTGAGCTGGCGAACCACGCGCTCGGCGTCGGCGCGATTGGCAATGACCGTCCACGGCACGATGACGATCTGGGAGGTCGACCCTGCCCACTCGACATAGGTGACGGCGATCTTGCCATAGGCACCTTCGGCGATCGCCTGCAATACGCGTTCATGCGTCAGGGCGGCGGCATAGCCGTGGCGCTGGATTTCGAGTTCATCCGGCGACATCGACAGCGAAACGTCGACGGCAAGCACCAGCTCGACATCGACCTGCTCGACTGCCTGGGAAGGGGACGCGAGGCCGAGCATCAGCGCCACAGCGGCACCGCCTGCAAAAAGAGCTTTGGCCACAGCAGACATTCATTGAGGGTAAGCGAGAATCCTCCACTTCAAAAGAAAAGCCCGGCAAGAATGCCGAGCTTTTCATTCACATTGTTGCGAAGTGCTGTCCGAATGCCTGCGCCAAGCCGACAAGAATGGCGATCAGCTCCGCGGCTTGAGGTTCTCCGGGTCGTAGAGCGGCTTGTAGCCAACGCCTGCGACTTCGACTGGATAAGTCTCGCCGAAATACTCGACCTGCAGCTTGCGGCCTTCCTGGGCATAAGCGTGCGGCAGGTAGGCGAGCGCGATGTTCTTGCCGATGGTCGGGCCATAAGCGACGGAGGTCGTGTAGGAGCGGCGGCCGAGCTCGTCGACGAGAACAGCGCCCGTCTGCGGATCCATGACCGGCAGCGTGCCGACAGGGTAGCGCTTGACGCCGTTCCCGTCGGTGTTCTCGGTCATGACCAGCGTGCACAGCATGGCCGGCTGGTGGTCGCGTGCCTTGTACTCCAAGTGCTTGGCCTTGCCGCGGAAATCCGCGTCCTTGACCTTCGGACGGGCAAGATCGGCCTCGATGAGATTGTACTGGGTCAGCAGATCGGCGTTCTGCAGGCGCAGGCTCTTTTCCATGCGGCGCGAATTGGCATAGGTCTCGACACCGAACGCCATGACGCCGGTCGCGCGCAGCGCATCCCAGACGGCAAGGCCGTCCTCGTATTTCATGTGCAGCTCCCAGCCCTGTTCGCCGACATAGGAGATGCGGAAGGCTGTCACGTTCTTGCCTGCGATGTCGATCTGCTTGATCGCAGCGAAGGCGAAGTTCTCCTGGTCGAGACCAACGGGATCCGCCGTCACCTTC
Organism: Aminobacter sp. DSM 101952; assembly: GCF_001424795.1. Taxonomy (NCBI): domain Bacteria; kingdom Pseudomonadati; phylum Pseudomonadota; class Alphaproteobacteria; order Hyphomicrobiales; family Phyllobacteriaceae; genus Aminobacter; species Aminobacter sp. DSM 101952. The sequence goes on from NZ_LMCL01000001.1 coordinate 137,831, forward strand.
TTTAGCGTCTCACGGGCGTTCGGGCCCCAGATGCCGATGGTGATGAACTTTTCCGAGACGTCGGAGATCGTGACGTCGAGGCCACGATCCTCGGCGACGCGCTTCATGTAGTGGAAATCGCGCGGGCCTGCGTCGGCACCGTTCACGAGGCGGCAGCGGTCGGCCATGCGGAAGACGGTGAAGTCGGCGCGCACCATGCCCTCGTCGTCGAGGAAGTGGGTGTAGACGCCCTTGCCGATGTTGCCGTCGCCACCGATCTTGGCGGCGCAAAGCCATTCGAGCAGTTCGACATGGTCAGGGCCCTCGATGTCGACCATGTGGAAATGGCTGAGGTTGACGATGCCGCAATCCTCGCTCATCGCAAGATGCTCGGCATTGGAAACACGCCAGAAGTGGCGGCTGTCCCATTCGTTCTCGCGCACCGGCACCCGATTGCCGTATTTTTCCAGCAAGTGCTCATTGGCCTTGTAGCCATGCGCACGCTCCCAGCCGCCGAGCTCCATGAAATAGCCGCCGAGCTCGACTTCGCGCTCGTAGAACGGCGAACGCTTGACGTTGCGCCCCGTCGCATAGGGCTCGCGGGTGTGCACGGCCGGGAAATAGATCTTTTGAGCCGCTTCGAAGGTACGGCCTTCGATGAACTTCTCCTCCAGCTGGTGTGGATAGAAGCGGGCATAGTCGATCGAGTTGTGGTCGATCTCGGTGCGGCCGTCGGTCATCCAGTCGGCGATCAGCTTGCCGTAACCGGGGCCGTCCTTGACCCAGATGGCTACGCAGTACCAGAGACCGCGCACCTTCTGGCTCTCGCCGCAGGAGGCGCCGCCGGCGGCGGAAACTTGCAGCAAGCCGTTGAACGAGTGGCTTTCGTTGTAGCCGATCTCGCCGAGGATCGGCGTCAGCTCCATGGCGCGCTCCAGCGGCTCCATGATCTGTTCCATGTCGAGGTCGCGCTGCGACGGCGACAGGCGCGCTTCGTGCTTTTCGAGAATGTCGCGCGGATGGCAGAGGCGCGGATTGGTGGTCTCGTAATAGCCCCACTCGATCTGGCCACCTTCGGTAGTCTTCGGATCGCCGGTGTCGCGCATGTAGGCTGAGTTGCCCTGGTCGCGCAGCAGCGGGAAGCCGATTTCCTTGCCCGTCCCTTCGAACTCGTTGTAGGGGCCGAAGAAGGTCAGCGGGTGGTCGACCGGCATCACCGGCAGGTCCTCGCCGACCATCTCGGCGATCAGGCGGCCCCAGATGCCGGCGCAAACGACGACATGGTCGGCCATGATGGTGCCGCGATGCGTGACGACACCCTTGATGCGCCCGCCCTCGACGATCAGCGACGTCGCCGGCGTGTTGCCGAAAACCTGGAGCTTGCCTGATTTTTCTGCGGCATCGACCAGCTTGCCCGCCACCGTCTGCGAACGCGGGATGACCAGGCCGGCGTCCGGATCGAACATGCCGCCCATGACCTGATCTTCCTCGATCAGCGGAAACATCGCCTTGATCTCGGACGGCGAGACATAGTGCGCGCGGGTGCCGAAGGCCTTGGCGGAGGACAGCTTGCGCTTGATCTCTTCCATCCAGGTGTCGTCGCCGGTGCGCGCCACTTCCAGACCGCCGATGCGGGCGTAGTGGCCCATCTTCTCGTAGAAATCGATGGAATACTGCGTCGTCCAGACCGACAGATAGTCATGGCTGGTGGTGTAGCAGAAATCGGAGGCATGCGCCGTCGAGCCGATGTCGGTGGGCACGCCCGACTTGTCGATGCCGACGATGTCGTCCCAGCCACGCTCGATCAGGTGATGGGCAATGGACGCACCGACAATACCGCCCAACCCGACGATGACGACCTTCGCCTTTTTCGGAAACTCTGCCATTGCCCTCGACTCCGAGATGATAGTTTGGCGGCAGACTATAGGGCGGGACCGCACAATTGCAGCCTGTTTGCGACATTGCCAAAGAGCCGCGCGACCTCGCGAAATTGAAGCTTACGCAGCCTGCCAAACGGCATGCATCCGCTATGCGGCTCGCTGTGCAACGGCCGTGTCGAAACGCGGCTTCCACATCGTCACCAGCATCATGCTCATCGCCCCGATGAAGACGAAGAAGAAGCGGTCGTCGGGCAGTGGAAAGCTGGCGAACTTGCCCAGCGTGCCAATTGCCAAGGCGAAGACCAGTGCGTTCTCCCGGCCGCCTCCCATCGGTCCGGCGCGGGCAAGCAGCGCCCAACCGGCCAGCAGCAAGGCCAGGATCGCCGGCCATTCATTGTCCATCACGGCAACGACCGCCCCCCTGACGTAGCCGCGGGCAAAGTCGACCAACGAAAAATCGGGATGGAAATTCGCCATCGAGTTCTGGATCTGCACGCATGAGAAATAGAAGTGCGCCCACCAGCCCGGATGACCGCCGAGCCTGGCAACGATCATGCCGCCGGCCAGCGCCGCCACGAAGGTGATGAGAAGCGGCAGCACGCGCCAACCGAAGGCGATGGCTGTCAACAGCAGCGCAAAGACCAGGATGATGTTGTCGGGCCGCAGGAATACTGACGCGAACAGCAGCACGCAGGCAGCAAGGTCGCGTTTCCTGAGCAGCAGGTAGATCGCAACGAACGAGACCAGCGAGACCAGCATGTCGGGCACGACGGCCGTGGTCATATGGGCATAGTCGGCGAGCACCAGCAGCGGCGCTAGCACGAACACCCCTTGCAGGGCGTCCTCCCTGGCAAGCCAGAAGAGGCAGAAGCCCCCTAGCGCCAGCGACGGCAGGACGCTCAGCAGGATGGCGGCGTTAACAAGCCCGACGACCGGCTCAAGCGCCCGCAACGTCGCGATGTAGGCCACCTTCACCCGATACATCGACAATTGTGACTGGAAGTCGGCAGGGTTCTGCCACTGGTTGAGGTTGTACGGGTTGCTCTGTTGCAGCGCATAAAGCTGGGTGTCGCTCGCGCGCTCGCCGATCAGCTTCCAGGTTTCGGCGTGAAGTTCGACCGGATCGCTGTGGCGATCCTCGAGCGCCGTCGCGACATAGGCGACCATGTCCCAGTTGTAGTCGGGCCGGACCAGCGCATAGGCCGAGATGGCGAGGCAGACGACGGCAAAGAATGCCGTCGCCAGGCGGTCGAGCAATCGCTTGCTGCCGAGCGCCTGTGTAAGCCATTGGACGATGCCCCTCCGCAGCGCCCAATCCATGACCGTTCCGCCGCGAGCCATCATCTCGAGTTTCCCGCCCGCCCTGTGCGTCAACCGACCTGGCTCTTCACGAAGTCCTTGACGATGGAAACGATGCCGCGCCCAAGAAGGCTGTCGAGAGACTGGACCAGCACATCGACATCGCCACGGCTGCAGGTCAGCGGCGGCAGCAAGCGAACGACGTTGCGGTTGTACTCGGTGAAGGCCACCAGCACGTCGTAGTCGCGCAGCAGCAGCGCCCCGACGAAGCCCGAAAGCGAGCCCTTGAGCTTGTCGTCGAGCACGCTGACGACCGGACGCAGCACCATCGGCAAGGTCTGCGAGAAATCGTGGAACTCCAGGCCGACCATCAGACCCTTGCCGCGCACATCCTTGATGATCTTGGGATATTTCGCCTTGAGCTCTTCCAGCCGCTCCAGCAGATAGGCGCCGGTCGCAGCGGAGTTCTCGATCAGCCCCTCGTCGTAAAGCACGTTGAGCGTCTCAATTGCAGTGATGCAGCCTTCGCCGATGCCGCCGAAAGTCGCCATAGCGTGGATCATCGCCGTCTTGGGGGTGCCGTAGGCTTTCATGTAGACGTCGCGGCGGGCGATCATCGCCGCCATGGCCGCCTTGCCGCCGCCGAGCGACTTGGCGACGGCCGTGATGTCGGGCACGACATCGTAATGCTCGAAGGCGTAGAAGCGGCCCGAACGACCGACACCGCACTGCACCTCGTCGGCAACCCAGATGACGCCGTACTTGTCACAGAGCGCGCGCAGCTTCTGCCAGTACTCAGCCGGTGCCTGGTTGATGCCGCCGCCGCCCTGGATGGTTTCGAGCACGATGGCACCGATTGCCGGATCGGAACGGAACGCATTCTCGACAGCGTCGATGTCACCGAAGGGCACGCGCGCGGTGTTGTCGGTGAGCCGGAACTCACCGCGATAAAGCGCACCGTCGGTGATCGAGAGCACGCCCTTGGTCTTGCCGTGAAACGAGTTCTCGGCATAGACGATCTTGGGACGCGCCGGGCCCGCCGCGCGCTCGGCAAGCTTGACCGCCGCCTCCATCGCTTCCGAGCCGGACGAGCCGAAGAAGACCATGTCGAGGTCGCCCGGCGAAATCTGGGCCAGATTGTAGGCCAGCGCCGATGCGTATTGGGACATGAAGGCGATGCCGATCTCGTGACGCTTCTCGTCCTGGAATTTCTTGCGCGCCTCGGTCACGCGCGGATGGTTGTGGCCGAGCGCCAGCGAGCCGAATCCGCCGAAGAAGTCGAGGATCTTGCGGCCGTTCTGGTCGATGTAGTGCATGCCCTCGGCACGCTCGATCTTGATCTTGTGAAAGCCGAGCAGCTTCATGAAATGCAGCTGGCCCGGGTTGAGATGCGCCTTGAAGAGGTCGGTCATCTTCGCGACGTCGAGCGACTTGGCCTGCTCGACCGTCATCAGCTTCGGCTTGGCGATCGCCGTGGCCGACATTGCGGGGGCACCGCCAATGGCGAGGGAACTGGCTGCATCCGGCTTGGTAACGAGCGTCATGGTCATATCCTTCATTCGGCCGGGGCGTGGTGCGCGCCAGCAGCGACGCTGTCCTTCTTGGCGCGGTATTCCTTGTAGGCAGCGATCAGCATGTCTTCGTCGCGATACTTTGGCACCCAGCCGAGTTGGCGGTCGCCCTTGCTGACGTCGAGCACGCATTCCTCGTCGGCGATCAGATATTGCTCGGGGTCCATGATCGGCAAGTTCAAGAGGTCGAGCAGGTCGAGCGTCCGCTTGACCGCCCAGGCCGGCGTCGGCAGCAGGATCGACTTCGAGCCGGCATGCTTGACCAGGTCGCCGAGGAGTTTGCGCACCGGCGGCGGGTTGAGCGAACCGAGGTTGTAGGCCTCGTTGGGCACGCCGGCCTTCCAGGCCAGACGTGCCGCCTCGGCGCAATCGAACACCGAGATGAACTGATACGGGTTCCTGCCCGAGCCGATCATCGGCACGGGAAGGTTCCAGTCGATCAGCTTGAACAGCTTTTCCAGGATACCGAGACGACCGGGGCCGATGATCAGGCGTGGCCGGAACAGCGAGATGTTCATGCCGCGGTCGCGCCACACCGCGGCCAGTTCCTCGGTCTTCTGCTTCGACCAGCCATATTCGCCCAGCGGCGCCACCGGATGCTCCTCGGTCATCGGATAGGTGACCGTGTGGCCGTAGATCATGTCGGTCGTGTAGTGCACGAGCTTCGACGCGCCCGCATGGTCCATCGCCTTGATGATGTTCTCGGTGCCGAAATAGTTGACCGGGAAGAAGAAGTCGTGCCGCTTGGCCCGGACCTGGATCGGCGACAGCATCTTGGCCGACAGATTGTAGACCACGTCATCGATCTTGAGGCCGAGTGCCGCGATCGACGCAGGGTCGGTCACGTCGCACTGGACGAAACGCACGTTTCGGTAATGCGCCAGCTCGCTCTTGACGATGTCCGCGACGATAACTTCCTCGCCGTCGGCGATCAGCTTTGGCGCAAGATGGCGACCGACGAAACCGTCGCCTCCGAAAATGACGTGTCTCATCGCAGGAGCTCGCTTGTCTTGGTGGGTTCGGTGGAGGCGGTGACGACCGTTTCATCATGGTCGCGGCCGCTCTGGGCGATCAGCACGGTGCCGACGCAGATGAAAGCAATGCCGGCGATGCGCCAGGCATTCAGGTCTTCCCGGAAAACGAAATAGGCAAACACCGCGACCGCGACATAGGCCAGGCTGAGGAACGGATAGGCAAAGCTGAGCTCGACCTTCGACAGCACATAGAGGTGCGACGCCATCGAAATGACAAAGGTCAGAAGTCCGGCAAAGACCCACGGACTGAAGACAATCTGCAGCAGCTTTACCAAGGGATTTGCACCCTCGAACGAAATCGCCCCAAGCGACATCATGCCCTGCTTGAGCATCAACTGTGCAGCGGCGTTGGTCATCACTGTGAAAAGAATGAAGGGCAGGTATTTCATTGCTTTATCCGTTCTCTTCGCAAGCTAGCGGCAAGCCGCGAATATTCCGTGAAACTTTCCGTACAATTTGAAACACCTGTGCATTTCTCGACCGATTGCAGGCGGCCTACTCGGCCGCTTGCGCAGCCCTACCGTTGCGCGACCCCAGTCGACCCGCGGTGCGCGCCCAGAAATCCGACATGAACGCTGGATCACGCATCGTTTCGAGCCGCTGCCAATCCGGAAAGGAGGCCGCGAAGGTCGCTGCCGACATGCGGGCGTCCTTGTAGGGATTGACCGCGCCACCGGCCTCTACAGTGATGCGGTCGAGTTCGGCGAGAAGCCTCAGCGTGCGCTGGCCATGGTTAGGAAAATCCAGCGTCAGCGTGTAGCCGGGCCGGGCAAACGACATCAGGGCTGGCGACCGCTGCGCGCCGAAACGCTTGAGCACCGTCAGGAACGAGCCCTGCCCCGCCTGTCGTGTCGCCGCCAGCAATGCCGACATGGTCTCGCGCGCCGCCTCGACCGGCACGGCACTCTGGTGCTGGAAAAGCCCATTCGGGCCATAGAGCCGGTTCCAGCCAGCCACGCGGTCGAGCGGAAAGAAGAATTTCCGGTAGCTTGCCGTGCTGGTCGCGGCCCGTCCGCGCCGCCAGCCATAGGCGGCGTTGAACAGCCTCAGGAACGGCCGGTTGAGCAGGGTCAGCGGCGGCTGGAACGGCACCGACAGTCTCGCCGCCCCTTGCGCGGTCGCGCGCGCACCATCGGCAGCGTGATTGCCGGCGAGCAAGAGGCCGCGCCCGGCGCTTCTTCCGCCCGCCAATTGATCGATCCAGGCGACCGCATATTCGTTATCGCGGTCGGCCGCCTCAGCCAGGTCGAAATATTCTTCCAGGCTGCCGAACGGCTTGACCGTCTCGGCGATGTCGAGCGACGGCACGCGCATGAGACGGATGGCGGCGGAAAGAATGATGCCGGTCAGCCCCATCCCGCCGATCGTCGCCCAAAACAGCCGTGCGTTTTCCAATGGCGAACAGGCATAGGTGAGGCCATCGGAGCGCAGCAGCGTCAGCCGTTCGACATGGCAGCCGAAGCTGCCGCGGCGATGATGGTTCTTGCCATGGACGTCATTGGCGACCGCGCCGCCGAGCGTGACGAACTGGGTACCGGGCACCACGGCAGGGAAAAAGCCGTGCGGCGCTCCCGCCGCGATGATATCGGCAAGCAGTACACCTGCCTCGGCCTCGATCACGCCGGTCTCCACATTAAAGGAGAGGATTCGATCGTGTGAGCGCATGTCAACGACGGCGCCGCCACTGTTCTGGCAACTGTCGCCGTAGCTGCGGCCATTGCCATAGGCGAGCAGCGACGCTGCGCGCGCCGATCCGCTGGTCAGCAATTCGGTCGCCTCGGCAACATCGATCGCCTGGCGAGCAGGTGGGTTGGTGCGGCCGAAGCTTTGGTAGTCGCCAGCCGCCATGCTCACCACCCCGCGACCAGAAGCAAGGCAGCACCGATCAGAACCACGATCTGGCTGCGCCAGTCGCGAATGATGAAGACCACAGGATCGTCATGCAGTTCGTCGCGGCGGGCGAGTATCCAGACTCGCATGGTGAGGTAGAGCACGATGGGCGCCAGCGGCCATATCAGCCAAGGCTCCCGGTAAAGTTCGCGCACGGCGCTGCTGTCGATGTAGAGCGCCAGCACCAGCACCGACGAAAAGGCCGAGGCCATGCCAGCCTGTGCGACGATGTCCTGGTCTTCGATGCGGTAGCCGCGCCCGGCAATGCGCTCGCCGACATTCAACGTCGACGAGCGCAGTTCGACGTAGCGCTTCACCAGCGCCAGCGACAGGAAGAAAAAGATGGAGAAGGCAAGCAGCCAGAACGAAACGTCGACGCCGGTCGCTGCCGCACCCGCCAGGATGCGCAGGGTATAAAGTCCCGCCAGCGTCAGCACATCGAGCAGCAGCATGCGCTTGACCGCCAGCGAATAGGCGGTCGTGGCGACGAGGTAGATGAGCAGTACAGCCAGAAATTCGATCGACGTGAAGGCAGCCGTCGCCAGGCTGATGACGAGCAGGATGGCAACCGAGGCAAGCCCGAAGGGTATCGATAGCTTGCCGCTGGCGAACGGTCGATCGCGCTTCGTCGGATGCGACCGGTCGAGCGTCAGGTCGAAGAAATCATTGACGATGTAGATGGCCGATGCCGCCGCACTGAACGACACGAACGCCAGCAAGGCCGGCGCCAGCATGTCGAGATTGACGTATTTGTGCGCCAGCACCAGAGGTACCGCGATCAGCGAATTCTTGAGCCACTGGTGGACACGCAGCATCTTGAGGATCGTACGCAGGCTCGGCTGCTGCGTCGCGATCAGCTCCGAGCCGTGGCTTGCCTGCCAGCGCGCGGCGGCGCGGTCGGGGGCAACGACGATCGCCGCGCGCGCGGCCTCGAATACCTTGAGATCGTGACGGCTGTTGCCGGCATAATCGAAGCCGCCGTCGCCATAAGCCGCCACCAGGGCGTTGCGCTTGCGCTCGGAGGTCAGGTTTTCGTCGCCGTCACTGGCAAGCACGGCATCGAACAAACCAAGATGCCGGGCAATCGCATCGGCAAACTTTCGCGGAGTGCCGGTGGCAAGCACGATCTTGCGGCCATTGGACTGTTCGTCACGAAGCCGCTTCAGAACTTCAGGCCTGTAAGGCAGCGTTGCCGGATCGATGTCGACCGCAGCCGCAATCGCCTGCTTCAGACGGGCCGGCCCCCCGAGCAGCCAGAACGGCACCAGAAAGATGTTCAGAGGGTTCTTCTTGAGAAGTGCAAACAGCCCTTCCCATAGCAAATCGGTCGCAATCAGCGTACCGTCGAGATCGACCGCGAGCGGTATTGCGCTGTTTTCTGATCGCGCGTCCATCGTCCTGCCTGCCCTGCCCTTGCCGGACGGCATTACCCTCCGGACCCCCACCAGTCCGCTATAGCGGGCCACCGGGTTCGGGATGGTTAAGGCGGCAGCGGAATGCTGGAGGCGCGCCGGTCATTTCCTCGGTCATGCTTAAACAGATGTTAGCAACATACGCAAAAGGCCGAGCATCCGCCCGGCCTTTCGATCAGTTGCCAGCAATGGGCCGCGATTTACTTGATGCGGGCGACCCCGCCCGAAATCTCTACCGTCTCCGCACCGGTCAGCGCTTCGCGGTCGCCATTCGGCATCGTCACGAAGCAGCCATTCGAGCAGAATTCGACCGTCTCGCCGGCGGCAAGAGCGAGTTCGGTCTTGGAACCGCCCTCCGTCACGATCAGCGTACGCGGCTCGGTATCGAGGTTTACCGCGCTCGCGGCATGCGCCGCACCCGACATGGCCAGGAAGAGCGCGCCTGCGGCGACAAGAAACCTTTTCATTCTCATCATCGGTGTTTCCACCGCCTCTGTTCATTTTCGCAAGGCATTCTCGCCGTTTGCAAGAGAGCTTATATGAGTCCGAAGCTGAACGGCAACTGAATGCCTTGTTCATGCCACAATTGGTTGGCGCGACGCCGACGTTTCATTCCGGGTCGGCTTTTTTCCTTCCAGGCTTGCGCCTGGCCGCAGCTTCGGCGGTGCGTTTGTTGCGCGCTTCTTCCACCTCCGCGACCAGCGCTTCGGCCTGCTCGTCATCGGCAGGCCATTTCTCGGCGGGCTTGGGATCGTGTGCGCGCGGTGTCGACGGAATAAAGATATGCTCGCGCTCGAAGGCTTCCAGGATAGCGAAACGGATGTCGTTCTGGACCGAATTGCTGCCCGTCACGTCGCCGAGGAAGAAACGAATCTCGAATTCCAGCGCCGCCGTGCCGAAATTTGCGAACAGCACGAAGGGTTCCGGGTTCCTCAGGATCATCGGATGTGCCCGCACGATGTCGAGCATGACGTCATGGGCGCGCTTAACGTCCGAATCGTAGGCGACGCCAACCTTGATGTCGACGCGGCCGAGCTTGTTGCGATGGGTCCAGTTGCCGACGGCGCTGTTGATCAGGTCAGAATTCGGCAGGATCACCGACTGGCGCTGGAACGTCTCGATCTCGGTGGCGCGCACGCTGATCTTCTTGACCGTGCCCGACACCTGGCCGGCAACGATCCAGTCACCGACCTTGAAGGGCCGCTCGGCAAGCAGGATCAGGCCCGAGACGAAGTTGGAGACCACGTTCTGCAGGCCGAAACCGATGCCGAGGGAAAGCGCACCGGCAACGAGCGCGAGATTGGAAAGGTCGATACCTGCCGCCGACACGGCGATCAGCCCGGCAATCGCCACGCCGGCATAGCCGACGGCCAGCCGGATCGAATTGCGCACGCCGGCATCAACCTTGCCGCGCGCCATGACCGAGCCGTCGAGCCACCCCTGGAACCAGCGCGTCACGAAATAGCCGATGGCAAACACCATGACGCCCGAAAGCAGACCGGCCGGCGAGAAGTTGAAGCTGCCGATCTGGAAGCCCGAGCCGATGCGGTAGAGCCAGGTGATCATGTCGCCGGGCTGGAAACCCCAGGTAAACAGGATCAGCGGCACACCGACGATCAGCACCAGCAGGTTGATGATCATGCTGGTGACGAGGCCAAGCTGGTCGAGCGTTGCATCGTCGAGGGTGAACATCCGCTTGATGCGCCGGCCGACAGTCGTCTTGATGAAGGCGTCTTCCTCGTTGATCGCCTGGGACGACAGGAAGCCGATATACATGGTGGCCAGGATCGTGCCGGTAATGACGATCTGCTGCGACACGAAGCGGGCCAGGCCGATGTACCCCAGCAGGGCCGCGACGATGGTGACCCCGCCCAGCGCAAGCACGATGTAACGGAAAAGCCGCGGCCAGGGCTTCGGACGGCCGTCTTCATCGACGAACGGTCGCACCAGACCGATGAGGATGACCAGCACGCCGATCACGACGGTCGAGGTCAGCGCCTCGCCCACCGTCAATGCCAGCGGCGAACCGAGCACTTGGTAGACCGAACTCAGGAAATAGTCGAGGCCGGTAAAGAAGGCGGTGGCGGTGATGAGCAGCATCAGCCAGCGCGCCGCGCCGCTTTCGACCGGAATCAGCCGCCATTTGGGCAGCCTGGGCGAAAGCACCGCCATACCGAGGCGCGAGACGAAGAACACGATGGCGATGACATAGAACAGCGACCACAGCATCGCGCCAATGTCGCCACGCAGCACCTCGAAATAATCGAACAGGTAGTAGGTGACGCCGAGGAACACGACCAGCGCCGTCGACTGCATGAAGGTCGACCAGAACGCCACCGAAAGCCGGCTGAGATAGGACGGCTCCTCTACCCTGCCGTCGGGCTCGAACATCCGGCCGAACATGCGCCGGCCGCCGAGAATGATGACCGCCGCCGCGCCAAGGGCGAAGAATGTTGCCGCAAGCATCGACTTGAGCTTGAAGCTGACAACGAAACGGACCCAGGACGAGACCGTGCGGTAGAGGTCGCTCATCTCCGTCCTGAAGGCGTCGACCACCTCCGATCCCAAGGCGAAATTGATCTGGTAGCGCTTGGTCAGGAGATTCTGGAACAGGCTGCGGCGTATCTCGGTGATCTGGCTGATCAGCTTGTCGATGCGGATCGAGAGGTTTTCGGCAACGCCGAGCACGGCGTTGATCTCGGTTTTCTCCGCGGCCAGGGCCTCGCGCTCGCTGGTCACCACCGCAGGTTCAGCCGGCTGGCCTTCCGCGGGCGGTTTGCCGAGCTGCTCCAGGCGGGTGTTGATCTCGGTCAGGCGCGGACGGAATGCGACACCGCTTTGCAGCAGGTCGCGCGACAGCTGCTCGAGCTGAAGTCGGATGTCGACAAGCCCGGCATCGTCCTCGGCGCTGGCATCCATCTTCTTCTGCAGCCCGTCGACCTTCGACGACAGGCTGGCGATGACTTCCTGCTGGTCTGCAATGACACCGGCAGGCGCCTTGCCGAGATCCTGCGCGATGGCCTGCGACAGGAGCACCGCCGCGAAAATGAACAGGGTGACGCCGATGCGCCGGACTGCGGAGAAAAGCATGGTTTGTCAGCGACTCACGGTCTGTTTGCCAAGTTCACGGCGCGCCATTGATAAAGACGCCCAACCTGCCGGGCAAGCCGGCCCCGGATGGGCTGGTGGGAAAGTCGGCCTAGCGAAAGGCCATGGCGGAATATTGGCTTTGAATTCCGGAAGCTGCCTGTAGTGTCCGCCCACAGCCCATAGGATGATTTGCAGTATGGCGGAATATTCGGCCTTTTCGCTTCTCAGGAACGCGCTCAGCGGAAACCGCGACTGGAAACCGGCATGGCGCAAGCCAAGTCCCAAGGCATCCTACGACGTGGTGGTCATCGGCGGCGGCGGGCACGGGCTGTCGACTGCGTATTATCTCGCCAAGGAACACGGCATCACCAATGTGGCGGTGCTCGAGAAAGGCTACCTCGGTTCCGGCAATGTCGGCCGCAACACCACCGCCGTCCGCTCGAACTACCTCTTGCCGCAGAACACGCGCTTCTACGAGCACTCGATGAAGATGTGGGAAAACCTTTCCCACGAATTGAACTACAACGTCATGTTCTCGCAGCGCGGCGTGCTCAACCTCGCCCACACCCCGGGACAGCTCGACGACCTGGCGCGCAAGGGCAACGCCATGCGTCATCTCGGCGTCGATGCCGACCTGATGACGCCGGCCCAGATCGGCCGCCGCGTGCCCAGGCTCGACATGTCGCGGTCAGCACGTTTCCCGATCTATGGCGGACTGATCCAGGAGAGCGCGGGCACTGCACGGCACGATGCGGTTGCCTGGGGCTATGCCCGCGGCGCCGACCGCCGCGGCGTCGACATCATCGAGAATTGCGAAGTCACCGGCTTCCTCCGCGACGGTGACCGGGTCACCGGCGTCACCACTAGCCGTGGCGAGATCCGTGCCAAGAAGATTGCGGTCGCGGTCGCCGGCAGCACCGGACGCGTCATGCAGCTTGCCGGCATCGAACGCATGCCGATCGAAAGCCACGTCCTTCAGGCCTTCGTGTCGGAATCGCTCAAGCCGTTCCTCGACACGGTGGTGACTTTCGGCATGGGGCACTTCTATGTCGGCCAGTCCGACAAGGGCGGCCTGATCTATGGCGGCGACCTCGACGGCTACAATTCATATGCCCAGCGCGGCAGCCTGCCCATCGTCGAGGAAGTGATGAGCGAAATGCTGGCGCTGTTCCCGTCGCTCGCGACGGTCCGCGTGCTGCGGTCATGGGGCGGGGTCTGCGACATGTCGATGGACGGTTCGCCGATCATCGCCACGGGGCCCCTGCCCGGCATGTATCTCAATTGCGGCTGGTGTTACGGCGGCTTCAAGGCGACGCCGGCCTCCGGCTTCTGCTTTGCCCACACCATCGCCCGGGACGCGCCACACGAGCTCAACGCGCCCTTCACGCTCGACCGTTTCAGCCGCGGCACCGTCATCGACGACAAGGGCCAGGGTCCGACACCGCGCATGCATTAGGGTTTGAACCATGCTGATCACCTGCCCCTATTGCGGTCCCCGCGACGTTTCCGAATTCGCCTACCAGGGTGACGGCAACCGCAGCCGGCCCGACCCGTCCTCGACCGACCTGGCCGCCTGGAACGCCTATGTCTATGACCGGCTCAACCCGGCCGGCACGCATAACGAGATCTGGCAGCATGCCGGCGGCTGCCGGGCCCATCTTGCAGTGGTGCGCGACACGCTGACCCACGAGATATCAAGCGTGCGCTTTGCCCGCGAAAAGGGCGCGCCTGCCCATGGCCGCCGCAAGTCGGGAGCCAAGGCATGAGCCCGCGCCGCAGGCCCTCGGGTGGCCGGATCGACCGGCTCCGCACCATCCGCTTCACCTTCGACGGCACGGCCTTTACCGGTCACCAGGGCGACACGCTGGCGTCCGCGCTGCTTGCCAACGGCGTTTCGCTGTTCGGCCGTTCGTTCAAGTACCATCGCCCGCGCGGCCTGCTGACCGCAGGCGTCGACGAACCCAACGCGCTGGTGACGGTCTTGCGCGGCGATGTTCGCGAACCCAACATTCCAGCGACAATGGTCGAAATCCACGACGGCCTTGTTGCCGTCAGCCAGAACCGCTTCCCCTCGCTCGCCTACGACGTCAGCGCCGTCAACCAGCTCGGCGGCAAGGTCCTTTCGGCCGGCTTCTACTACAAAACCTTCATGGGACCGGTGGTTGGCCCGCTGAAGGGCACACGCTTCTGGATGCTGTGCGAGAAGATCATCCGCCGCGCCGCCGGCCTCGGTCGCGCCGGCCATGCCCCCGACACTGCCCGCTACGAGCGCATGAACGCCTTCTGCGACGTGCTCATCGTCGGCTCGGGGCCGGCCGGGCTCGCCGCTGCGCGCGAGGCAGCGGCTTCAGGCGCCAACGTCATCCTTGCCGAGCTCGACCCGCAATTCGGTGGCTCGGCCAACTGGTCCGGCGAAACGATCGACGGCGAACCGGCAGCCGCCTGGGCGTCCGACATCGTCGGCGAACTCAGGGACCAGGCCAACGTCCGCCTGCTCAAGCGCACCACCGTCTGGGGCTATTATGACGACAATACGCTTGCCGCCGTCGAGCGCGTCAGCGACCACAAGGCCTCCCCCGCCAAGGGTGCGCCGCGCCACCGCCATTGGACGATCAGGGCCGGCAAGGTGGTGCTCGCCACCGGCGCGTTCGAGCGGCCGCTGGTGTTTCCCGGCAACGACCGCCCGGGAGTGGTTATGGCGAGCGCGGCACAGCGCTATGCCAACGAGTTTGGCGTGCTTCCGGGCGACAAGGTCGCGGTTTTCACCAACAACGACAGCGCCTACCGGTCTGCCGTCGCCCTCAACAACGCCGGCGCAACCGTGGCAGCCATCGTCGACGTGCGCGCCGAAATCTCCGAGGAGTGCCATACGCTTGCCCGCCAATGCGGCGCCGAGCTGATCCTAGGCCATGCCGTAACTGCCACCGAAGGCGGCAGGAAGCTGACCGGCATCAAGCTAGCGCCATTCACCGTGGCAACCGCAGCCCTGCCCTCCGGCGTCCGCAGCATTGAGGCCGATTGCCTGCTGATGTCCGGCGGCTGGTCGCCGACGATCCATCTCGCCAGCCAGGCCGGCGCACGGCCGCTCTGGGATGCCGAGCTCCAGGCATTCCTGCCGCCCGAGACAGGCAAGGGCTGGGTCGGCGCCGGCGCATTCAACGGCACCTTCTCGACCGCGAAAGCCATCGCCGAGGGTTTTGCTGCCGGCCGTGTCGCGGCAAACCTTCCCATGGTGGAGATCGGCGCGCTGCCCGACGTCGAGCCGGCGGCACTCGATCCGCGCCCGGCGCCGGTTTTCGAGATCAGGGCCAAGGGCAAGTCCTTCGTCGACTTCCAGCACGACGTGACGTCCGACGACGTGCGCCTTGCCCATATCGAGGGCTTCGTCTCGGTCGAGCACCTCAAGCGCTACACCACGCTCGGCATGGCGACCGACCAGGGCAAGGGCTCGAACGTTCCAGGCCTTGCCATCATGGCCGAGGCCCTTGGCAAGCCGATCCCCGAGGTCGGCACCACGCGGTTCCGGCCACCCTATGCGCCGGTTTCGGTCGGTGCGCTCGCCGCCGAGCGCTTCGGCGATCTCAAGCCCGAACGGCTGACGCCTATGCACGACTGGCACCTCGACAACGAGGCCACCATGTATTCGGCCGGGCTCTGGTTCCGCCCGATGATCTATGGCGGCCCGGGCGAGACCATCGAGCAGGCCTATGTCAGGGAAGCGCGAGCAACCCGCGAAACCGCCGGCATCGTCGACGTCTCTACACTCGGCAAGATCGCCGTCCAGGGCCCCGACGCAGCCGAATTCCTCGACCGTGTCTATTCCAACCTGTTTTCGACACTCCCGGTCGGCAAGGCGCGTTACGGCCTGATGCTGCGCGAGGACGGCCTTGTCTTCGACGACGGCACCACCTGGCGGCTCGGCGACAACGACTTCCTGATGACCACGACCACGGCCAATGCCGGCAAGGTCATGCAGCATCTCGAATATTTCCTCGATGTCGTCTGGCCGGACCTCAAGGTTCACCTGACCTCCGTCACCGACCAGTGGGCGGGGGCTGCGATCGGCGGGCCCAAGGCCAGGGAAATCCTGGCGTCCTGCGTCACCGGCACCAGGGTCGACAACGAGGCCCTGCCCTTCATGGGCATCGTCCATGGCGAGATCGCGGGCGCGCCTGTCATGATCTGCCGGCTGTCCTTCTCCGGCGAGATGGCCTTCGAGGTCTATTCCGGCGCCGGCCATGGCACGCATGTCTGGGAAGCGCTGACCGAGGCAGGCAAACCATTCGGCATGGTGCCCTATGGTCTCGAAGCCTTGGGCACGATGCGCATCGAAAAAGGCCACGTCACCGGCGCGGAGATCGACGGCCGCACCTCGGCCCGCGACCTGCATCTCGGCTGGATGCTGTCCCGGAAAAAGCCCTTCATCGGTTCGGCCATGATGGATCGCGAAGGCCTGGTTGCCTCGGGCCGGCTCGAACTCGTCGGCCTGGTTTCGCTCGACAACCGCCCGCTCAGCGGCGGCGCGCATATCGTCGAGGAAATCGACACCGCCAATCCGCACGGCTCGCTCGGCCACATCACCGCCGCCTGCTTCTCGCCGGCGCTCGAAAAATACATCGCGTTGGCGCTTGTCGCGGACGGCAAGGCAAGGCACGGCACGCGCGCCCATGTCTCAGATCCCCTGCGCGACCGGTTCGGCCCGGTCGAGATCGTCAGCCACCACTTCTTCGACCCCGAAGGGAAGCGCATGCATGGTTGAGCAGCTTTCACCGCTCGCAGCAGTGTTCCGGCCTGGTTCGCACGGCAACTTCGTCGACGGCGTCGGCGTGACCCTTTCCGAGATGGCTCCTGGTTCCATCGTCCAGCTTGCTGCCTGGCCGGGCGAGGAGAAGAAACTGATCGCGGCCATCACCTCCCTCACCGGGCTCAAGCTTGCCGATGGCGCCGGCGCCGGGGCCGCATCCGAACGCCACACTGTCTTCGGCTTCGCACCGGGCAAGTTCTTGCTCACCGACACGGCGGAAGGGCTTGTATCTGCGGCCGGTGTAGTCACCCCGGCCATGGGCACCATTACCGACCTGTCCCATGGCCGAACCGCCATTCGCATTGCCGGCCCAAGGTCCGAATGGGTGCTGGCAAAGCTGTTCGCCGTCGATTTCTCGCTCGTCGCCTTCCCCCAGGGATCCGGCATCTCGACCGCCCACCACGACATCTTCGCCCAGATCCAGCGAAGCGGTCCCGACCGCTTCGACCTCTACGTCTTCCGTTCCTTCGCCCGATCGCTCTGGAAGATGCTGTGCCATGCCTCCGACGAGGTCGGCTACGAGGTGAGGTAGCGGTGGCCGGCCCCTCTTCGATGGACTAGGATCCCCGTAGCCCGCCATGCCCTGGCGAGGCCGATCTCGGTGTCTGAAGGTGCCGGGCCATGGCGAGCAATTCGTTCCGCTTCGATGAGGTCTGGGAAATTCCCGAGGCTCCGCCGCAAGAGGTGTGGGAGGTGCTGGCCGACCCCGGCCTGCTGCCGCTCTGGTGGGGCGACGCCTACAAGGAGGTCGAGAAACTGACCTCGCATGACCGGCCAACGGTCGGCGCCAGGGCGCGCGCCCGCGCCCGCGGCTTCCTGCCCTACGAACTGAATTTCATTCTCGAAGCGGTCGAACTCGAGCCCGGCAAGGTCGTCGGCGTCAGGACCACGGGCGATTTCGACGGCCATTGGCGTGCCGTGCTGTCGCCGGCCGATGAGGGAACTCACATAGACCTCACCTGGCAGGTGCTGGTCGAACGGCCGATCCTGCGCCTGCTTTCGCCCCTGCTCCGCCCGGCCTTCGCGTGGAACCATCGCTGGACGACGCCGCGCGGCGAAGCAGGCCTGCGCCGCTATCTCGCCGAGCGGCACAAGAAATCAGGCTAGCCGGCCTGCCTTCCAGCCGGCAATATGCGGCCACCGAGGGGAAAAATCATGGAATTCATCAATTCGGCAGAAGCCAAGGCACTCAAGCTGCCGTTCAGCCAGGCCGTCCGCGTCGGCGACGTGCTCTATCTCTCCGGCGCGCTAGGCAACCGCCCCGGCACGCTGGAACTCGTTGCCGGCGGCATGGAAGCCGAAACGCGCCAGACGATGGAGAACATCAAGGCGGTGCTGGAAGAGAACGGCCTCGGCATGGCCGATATCTTCAAATGCACGGCCATGCTGGCCGACATGTCGAGATGGCCCGACTTCAACAAGGTCTATGCCGGTTATTTCGACCCCGACCGACTGCCGGCACGGTCCGCATTCGGCGCCAATGGCCTGGCGCTCGGGGCGCTGGTCGAACTGGAATGCTGCGCCTACATGGGCAACCGGCCCAAGGTCTGACCTATTTCAGGAACTGCACCCATTGGTCCTGCGGGGCGCGCTCCGTGCGGAAGGTGCTTTCCGGCTTGCTGGTGTCCTCGTGGCCAAGCGCCATGCCGCAGACCACCACCTCTTCTTCGGGAATGCCGAGCACCGGCCTGATCTGGCGGTGGTAGGGCGCAAACGCCGCCTGCGGGCAGGTATGCAGTCCCCTCGCCCGTGCCGCAATCATGATGTTCTGCAGGAACATGCCGTAGTCGATCCACGAACCCTGGTTCAGCCGGCGGTCGATGGTGAAGATCATGCCCACGGGCGCGTCGAAGAAAACGAAGTTGCGGTCGTGCTGCGCCCGCATCCTGTCGACATCGCGGCGACCGATGCCGAGCACGCCATAGAGGCCAAAACCGTTAGCGCGGCGGCGGCCAAGATAGGGTTCGAAAAACTGGTCGGGATAATATTTGTACTCGTCCCAGACCGCCTTTTCGGCGCGCACACCCGAGTTGAGGATGGCGTTGCTGATGCCGCGCAGCGTCTCGCCCGAGGTCACGTAGACCTTCCAGGGCTGCATGTTGGTACCCGAAGGCGCACGCGCAGCGACTTCAAGGATGTCGCTGATGACGCTGTCTTCGACAGGAGTCGGCAAAAAAGCGCGCACCGAACGCCGCGAGACGATCGCTTCATCGACGATTTCGGTGTCAGTCAGTTCCAACGGTTTTTGGTCCGGTGCCAGCATCGGCTGTCCCTATGGCATCGATATTGTCGGAACGCCCCTCACCGCCCGTTCGAAATCGAGCCTTTGCACTCTCTCCCGGAGTCTCGCAAGCGAAACTTGCTGGACCATGAAAATGAGCTTGAATTTTTCACGGCGATGACGTTTCATGAAATTCTGCAGTTAATTTTCACGAGGCCGCCTTGAGTCCTACCGCAACAGCCTCCCTTCGCAAGGAAAGCGATGTCGCGGGCGACCTGCTCGCCAACGACCTGCGCGCGCTGCGCAAGTCGCGCGGACTGACGCTGGCCGAAATAGCCCTGAAGCTGGGCCGCTCCGTTGGCTGGGTCAGCCAGGTCGAGCGCGGACTGTCGACGCCGTCGATCGGCGATCTCAGGGAGTTCGCCGCGCTGTTCGGCGTGCCCATCAGCCTGTTCTTCGCCCATGAAGCCCCCGTCGAAGCCGAGCGCGGCGTTGTTGTCCGCTCCGGCCGCCGCCGGACATTGGGCAGCAGCGAATCCGGCCTTGTGGAAGAACTACTGTCGCCCGACCTTGGCGGCAGCTTCGAAATGCTGCGTTCGATCTTCGCCCCGGGCGCCGGCATGGCCAAGCCCGTAACCCGCCCCACCGAGGAGGCCGGCTACGTCGTCTCGGGCGGCTTCGACATCGAGATCGACGGCACCTGGCATAGCCTTGGCGAAGGCGACAGCTTCCGCTTCGACCACAAGCCGTTCCGGTGGAGGAACCCGGGAACGGCACCGGCAGTGGTCATCTGGATCGTATCGCCGCCAGTCTATTGATTGCGTTTCTGGGGAGAAAGTCATGGCTGAGTTGCCGAGCACAGCACGCGTGGTGATCATCGGCGGAGGCGCGGTCGGCGTCTCCTCGCTCTACCACCTCGCCAAGGCGGGCTGGACCGATTGCGTGCTGCTCGAAAAGAACGAGCTGACCTCGGGGTCGACCTGGCATGCGGCCGGCAACGTGCCGACATTCTCGTCGTCCTGGTCGCTCATGAACATGCAGCGCTATTCGACCGAGCTCTATCGCGGACTGGCGGCGGAAGTCGACTATCCGATGAACTACCACGTCACCGGCTCGATCCGGCTCGCCCACTCCAGGGAGCGCATGCAGGAATTCCAGCGCGCCAAGGGCATGGGCCGCTACCAGGGCATGGACATCGACGTCATCGGCCTCGACGAGATCAGGCGCCGCTATCCCTTCATCGAGACGCACGACCTCAAGGGCGCGCTCTATGACCCCAATGACGGCGACATCGATCCCGCGCAGCTGACCCAAGCCCTGGCCAAGGGCGCGCGTGACATGGGGGCGAAGATCGTCCGCTTCTGCCCGGTCATTTCAGTCCGCCGCGACAAGGGCGAATGGGTCGTCGCGACCGAAAAGGGCGAAATCCGCTGCGAGAAGGTGGTCAACGCCGCAGGCTACCGCGCCGCCGAGGTCGGAAAGATGTTCGGCCGCGACGTGCCGATGATGGTCATCAGCCACCAGTACATCCTGTTCGACGAAATCCCCGAGCTCGCCGCATGGTCGCGGGACGCCGGCCACAAGCTGCCGCTGCTGCGCGACGTCGACACCTCCTACTACCTCCGCCAGGAGAAGAACGGCATGAACCTAGGCCCCTATGAGCGCAACTGCCGCGCCCATTGGGCAACGCCCGACGACCGAATGCCTGAGGATTTTTCCTTTCAGCTTTACCCAGACGATCTCGAGCGGCTGGAATGGTATCTCGACGACGCCGTCCGCCGCGTGCCGATCCTCGGCACCGCCGGCCTGTCCAAGATCATCAACGGCCCGATCCCCTACGCTCCCGACGGCAACCCGCTGATCGGCCCGATGCCCGGGGTGCCAAATGCCTTCGAGGCCTGCGTCTTCACCTTCGGCATCGCCCAGGCGGGCGGCGCGGGCAAGGTGCTGGCCGAGTGGGTCACTCAGGGCGAAACGGAGTGGGACATGTGGTCCTGCGACCCGCGCCGCTTCACCTCATTTGCGTCTAACCCCGATTACGCTGTCGCCAAGGGCATGGAGGTCTACGGCCACGAATACGCCATCCACTTTTCCCGGCACGCATGGCCGGCTGCACGGAACCGCAAGCTCTCGCCCATCCACGCCCGCATCGCCGCTCTCGGCGCCCAGTTCAACGCCTACAATGGATGGGAGCGCGCGACCTGGTACGCCCAGCCGGGCGACGATGTTTCGGCTGAGTCGACCCAGACCTTTGCCCGCTCCGGCCCATGGGAGAACAGAATCCGCGAGGAATGCCTGGCCGTGCGCGATGCCGCAGGCATCCTCGACCTGCCCGGCTTCAGCCGCTTCAACCTCGATGGACCCGGTGCCGCGGCATGGCTCGAGACGCAGGTCACCGGCACCGTGCCCAAGGTCGGCCGCATCGGGCTTTGCTATTTCGCCGACGATCACGGCCGCATCGTCACCGAGATGTCGGTTGTCCGCCACGCGGAAGACCTGATGACGCTGATCACGGCCGCCGTGGCGCAGTGGCACGACTTCGAATGGCTGAAGGCGCACATGCCTGCCGATGCAACCTTCGAGCTCATCGACCGCACCGAGGAATATGCGACGCAGATCCTTGCCGGGCCCAATTCGCGGACAATCCTGGTCGAGGTCTGCGAGGCCGACCTTTCCGCGCCGTGGCTGACACACCAGGAGACCACCATCGCCGGGCGCTGGGCCAAGCTGGTGCGCGTCTCCTTCGCAGGCGAACTCGGCTGGGAAATCCACACCAAGCTTGCCGACACCGCTACCGTTTTCGACGCGATCTGGTCGGCGGGCCAGAAGCACGGGCTGAAACCCTTCGGCATGTTTGCGCTCGACTCGCTGCGGCTGGAAAAGGGCTACCGCGCATGGAAGGGCGATCTGTCGACCGACTACACCATCCTGCAGGGCGGACTGGAACGCTTCGTCAGATGGGACAAGCCCGCGTTCCGCGGCAAGGCGGCGCTGCTCAACGAGAAGCAGCAGGGCGTTTCGAAGCGCTTCGTCACCCTCGTCATCGACACTCCAGGCGACTGCGACGCGCCCTACATGTCGACGCTCTGGCACAATGGCGTAGTTGTCGGTGAGACCACGTCAGGAGGTTGGGGCCACAGGGTGGACAAATCGATTGCGCTGGGCATGCTGCGTGCCGATCTGGCCGTGCCGGGCGCAACCATCGAAGTCGAGATTTTCGGCGAGCGCTTCAGCGCCACGGTCCAGCAGGACAAGCCCTTGTGGGATCCCGAAAACGAAAGGCTACGCTCATAATGTCCCTTCCCTTCCCCGATCGTGCTTTCGGCGCCTTCATGTTCGACATGGACGGCACCATCCTGAGCTCGATCGCCGCCACCGAACGCGTCTGGAGCGCCTGGGCGATCAAGCATGGGCTCGACGTGGCAACCTTCCTGCCAACGATTCATGGAGTACGCGCCTACGAGACGATTTCCCGGCTGAACCTTCCGGGCATCGACCTGATGACCGAGATCGAAGAGCTGACCCAGGCCGAATTCGACGACGTCGACGACATTGAATCGATCCATGGGGCTGCGAATTTCCTCAACGCCCTGCCGGCCGAACGCTGGGCAATCGTGACGTCGGCGCCGCGCCGGCTGGCACTGCGCAGGCTCGAGGCCGCCGGCCTGCCTGTCCCGCGGACGATGGTCACCGGCGAAGACGTCGCCAATGGCAAGCCTGCCCCCGACTGCTTCCTGCTCGGTGCTGAGCGGCTTGGCCACAAGGCAGAGGATTGCCTGGTGTTCGAGGACGCGCCGGCCGGCATTCGCGCGGCGGAAGCCGCAGGCGCGCAGGTGCTAGTCATCACCGCTACGCACAATCATGCCGGCGGCACGCCGCATCCGTCGATATCTGGCTATGGCGCGCTGACGCCCCGGCTCGACAGTGCGAGCCGGCTGACGCTCGCCACCCTGCTGGCTGCGGGAGCCTGACATGCCGAAGCCCTCTTCCCGCATCTCCGGCATCGTCCCGTCTGGCAAGGACGGCTGGGAAGTGCATTTTGACGCCATGACACGCAAGCAGGCCGGCGACGACATCATCATGCTGTCGGTCGGCGACCACGACTTCGATACGCCGTCGGAGACGGTCGAAGCCTGCGTCGACGCAGTCCGCGCCGGCTACCACCACTACACGCAACTTCCCGGCCTGCCGCGCCTGCGCGCCGCCATGGCCAAGATCTCGACCCGCTGCACCGGCATCGACACCGCGCTCTCGGAGATTATCGCCACGCCCGGCGGCCAGGCCGCACTTTACGCCGCGGTCCAGGCAACGCATGATCCGGGCGATCACGCCGTGGTCGTGGCGCCCTATTATGCCACCTACCCCGGCACCTTCCGCGCCGCCGGTGCCAGCTACACCGTGGTCGAGGCGCACGCCGCCGACGGCTTCCAGCCGCGCGCTGACGAGATCGAAAAGGCGCTGAAGCCCAACACGCGCTCGATCCTCATCAACACGCCGAACAACCCGACCGGCGCCGTCTATAGCAGGAAATGCCTGGAGGAGATCGCCGAGCGCTGCGTCCGCCGCGACCTCTGGCTTTTGTCGGACGAGGTCTACTGGACGCTCGGTGGTGGCGAGCATGTCTCGCCGAGGGCCCTGCCCGGCATGGCCGAGCGCACGTTGGTCATCAATTCGATGTCCAAGAGCCACGGCATGACCGGCTGGCGCATCGGCTGGCTCACTGCCCCTGCCGATCTCATATCGCTGGTGATCAACCTCAACCTCGTCACCACTTATGGCCTGACCGACTTCGTCAGCCGTGCGGCGATCGAGGCGCTGGAAAACCATTTCGGCGTCGAGCAGATCGCGGCCACCTATGCCGGCCGCCGCACGCTGTTCATCGACCAGATGCGCGGCCTGAACAACGTCACCGTGCGCGGTTCGGAAGGCGGCATGTATGTCATGCTCGACGTCAGCGCTATCGAGCCTGACTGCGAGAAGTTCGCCTGGGACTTGCTCCAAAGGGAAAAGGTCGCCGTCATGCCGGGCAAGAGCTTCGGCGACGCCGCCTCGGGTCACATCCGCATCAGCCTGTGCCAACCCGACGACGTACTGATGGAGGCCGCCGGTCGCCTGAGGCGCTTTGCCAACAGCTACGAGAGAACGGCCGCATGACCGAAATCCCCGCCCGCGCCCGCGCCGTCATCATCGGCGGCGGCGTGTCCGGCTGCTCCGTCGCCTATCATCTGGCGAAGCTCGGCTGGACCGACATCGTGCTTCTGGAGCGCAAGCAGCTCACATCAGGCACGACATGGCACGCGGCGGGGTTGATCGGACAGCTCAGGGCGTCGCAGAACATGACGCGGCTGGCGAAATATTCGGCCGACCTCTACGTCAAGCTGGAGGAAGAGACCGGGGTCGCCACCGGCATGCGTCAGGTCGGCTCCATTACGGTCGCGCTGACCGAGGAGCGAAAGCACGAGATCTACCGCCAGGCGTCGCTTGCGCGCGCGTTCAATGTCGACGTGCGCGAGATTTCACCTAGCGAAGTCAAGCAGATGTACCCGCATCTCAACGTCGCCGACGTGGTCGGCGCGGTGCATCTGCCGCTCGACGGCCAGTGCGATCCGGCCAACATCGCCATGGCCTTGGCCAAGGGCGCACGCCAGCGCGGCGCCAGGATCGTCGAGAACGTCAAGGTGTCAAAGGTTCATACCAAAGATGGCCGCGTCTCTGGCGTGTCCTGGGCGCAAGGATCCGAGCAGGGAACCATCGACACCGATATCGTCGTCAACTGCGCGGGCATGTGGGCGCGCGAACTCGGCGCGCAGAACGGCGTTACCATCCCACTGCATGCCTGCGAGCATTTCTACCTCGTCACCGAGGCCATCCCCGGCCTTGGCCGACTGCCGGTGCTGCGGGTGCCCGACGAGTGCGCCTACTACAAGGAAGACGCCGGCAAGATGATGCTTGGCGCCTTCGAGCCGGTGGCCAAGCCCTGGGGCATGGACGGCATCCGCGAGGACTTCTGCTTCGACCAACTGCCCGAGGACATGGACCATTTCGCCCCAATCCTCGAAATGGGCGTCAACCGCATGCCGATGCTGGAAACCGCCGGCATCCACACCTTCTTCAACGGTCCCGAGAGCTTCACCCCCGACGACCGCTATTATCTCGGCGAAGCGCCGGAACTCGGCGGCTACTGGGTCGCCGCCGGCTACAACTCCATCGGCATCGTCTCCTCGGGCGGTGCCGGCATGGCGCTGGCGCAGTGGATCCACGATGGCGAGGCGCCCTTCGACCTGTGGGAGGTCGACATCCGCCGCGCCCAGCCGTTCCAGAAAAACCGCAGCTACCTCAGGGAGCGCGTGTCGGAGACACTCGGCCTGCTCTACGCCGACCATTTCCCCTACCGCCAGATGGCGACGTCGCGAAACATCCGCCGCTCGCCGTTGCACGAGCATCTGAAGGCGCGCGGCGCCGTTTTCGGCGAAGTCGCCGGCTGGGAGCGCGCCAACTGGTTTGCCCGCGAGGGCCAGGAGCGCGAGTATCGCTATTCCTGGAAGCGGCAGAACTGGTTCGACAACCAGCGCGACGAACATCTCGCCGTCCGCAACGGCGTCGGCCTGTTCGACATGACCTCCTTCGGCAAGATCAGGATCGAGGGCCGCGACGCGCTGGCCTATCTCCAGCGCCTCTGCGCCAACGACATGGACGTCGAGCCTGGAAAAATCGTCTACACTCAGATGCTCAACCAGCGCGGCGGCATCGAGAGCGACCTGACGGTCACCCGCCTTTCGCCAACTGCCTTCCTGGCCGTTGTCCCTGGCGCGACCTTGCAGCGCGACCTCGCCTGGTTCCGGAAACATCTGGGCGACGCGTTCGTCGTCATCACCGATGTGACGGCCTCCGAGAGCGTGCTCTGCCTGATGGGGCCGAACTCGCGGGAACTGCTCGAGAAGGTCAGCCCCAACGATTTTTCCAATGACAAGAATCCGTTCTGCACCTGGCAGGAGATCGAGATCGGCATGGGCCTCGCCCGCGCCCATCGCGTCACCTATGTCGGCGAGCTCGGCTGGGAGCTTTACGTCTCGACCGACCAGGCGGCGCACGTGTTCGAGGCGATCGAGGACGCCGGAGCCGATCTCGGCCTGAAGCTCTGCGGTCTGCACACGCTCGATTCCTGCCGCATCGAAAAGGCGTTCCGCCATTTCGGTCACGACATCACCGACGAGGACCATGTCCTGGAAGCCGGACTCGGCTTTGCGGTGAAATCAGGCAAGGGCGAATTCATCGGCCGCGATGCGGTATTGCGCAAGCGCGACGCCGGCCTTACCCGCCGACTGGTCCAGTTCCGCCTGGCGGACCCCGAACCACTGCTCTTTCACAACGAAGCCATCGTCCGCGATGGCAGGATCGTTGGCACGATCACGTCGGGAAACTACGGCCACCATCTCGGCGGCGCCATAGGCCTCGGCTACGTGCCCTGCGCCAACGAAACGGAAGCCGATGTGCTCGGCTCCAGCTACGAGATCGAGATCGCCGGCGAGCGTTTCGCCGCCGAGGCCTCGCTCAAGCCGATGTATGACCCGAAGGCCGAGCGCGTCCGAATGTAACCGCCTCTTACAAAATCGCCCGCGCTGACATATTCAGTCGGAGGCGAGTTTCATGCGGCGAGGCCAGACAGTGACGAAAAAGCAGCGACGCGTCTGGTGGGGCGACTTCAAGGCGGCCGATTTTGCGGCGATCGACCCCGAGGCGACGATCGCCGTCATCCCCGTCGCCGCGATCGAGCAGCACGGCCCGCACCTGCCGGTTTCGACCGACCTCGCCATCATGGAGGGCATGCTGGCCGAGACCTTCGCCCATATGCCCGACGATCTCGACGCCCGCTTCCTGCCGATCCAGGCGGTTGGAAAATCCGACGAGCACATCCATGCGCCCGGCACGCTCAGCCTGCCGGCCAACATGCTGGTCGACGCCTGGACCGAACTCGGCGCATCGATTACCCGGTCGGGCATCCGCAAGTTCGTGTTCGTCACCTCGCATGGCGGCAACGAGGAGGTGATGGGCATCGCCTCGCGCGAACTGCGCGTGCGTTACGGCGCGCTCTCGGTGCGCTCGAGCTGGGGCCGTTTCGGCACGCCCGACGGTCTGTACCCTGCCCGCGAAATGCAGCTCGGTATCCATGGCGGCGACCTCGAGACCTCGCTGATACTGCATTTCCGGCCGGAACTGGTCGACATGGCCAAGGCGCAGGATTTTTCCTCGAGCTTCGAGCGTGCCGAAGGCGCGTTCGACCTGCTGCGTTCGCATGGCCCGCACGGATTCTCGTGGATTGCTTCCGATCTCAATCCACATGGCGTCGTCGGCAATGCGGCTATCGCTACCGCCGAAAAAGGTCGCCTGACGGCAGGCCATCAGGCCAAGGGCTTCGTCCGCCTGCTGCAGGACATCCGCAAGGCCAAGCTGGCAGAGTGGATCGCTTAGAGACTTGTTTTCGTGCTCGCCCGCCATCAGGCGAATACAGCTCAGTAGTCCTCATGGTGAGCCTGTCGAACCACGAGGACGCCGAGCGCCATATCTGATGACCCCAAAACCCATGGTTCGACAGGCTCACCATGAGGATTTGGTGCGCTCGTCATCTACGGGCTAAACCTCCAACCCGAACGGCACACCCTCGAAGCAATCTGCACCGCGGCCGAGGGCAGCGATGGCGGTCACCATCCTCCCGTCGCGCCCGAGAATCTGGTCGGCCACCGCAATCAGCCTTGGATTGGGCGTCGCGGTCGGCGAAAGCCGGCGCAACAGCGCGGCAAGCTCGGCCTCATCGCGCGACGGATCGAGCGCTGCCGCGATGATGTAGGCGGACGCCGTCGAGCGGCTGACGCCGGCCCAGCAGTTGATCGCCAGCGGCCGCGAGCGGTCCCAGGCGCGGGCGAAGTCCAGCAACTGCCGCACATGCGCCTCACCGGGCAGTGTCATGCCATCCTGCTCGGCTGCGATGTCATGCATGTTCATCAGCAGGTGGTTTTCGGCGCGAATTGCCAACGGCCGGGTCATCTCCGTGCCGGCCGAGAGCAGCGAGATCAGCCGTTCGGCGCCAATACGGGTGACCGTCTCGTCGACCTTCGACAACGGGCAGACATAAATCACCGCGCCGCCTCCTTCTTGGTCGCTTCCCGGTCCTGCGCCCAATCGCCCAGGGCCACATCGAGTCTGCGCCATTCGACCTCGTGCCCCGGGAGGCCGCAGCGCAGTTGCGTCGGCCGGTCGGCAAAACTGCGCACCAAAATGCCCTCGCGCCCCAGCGCTTTGAACAGCCCAACGGCGTCGGGAATGTCGACATGGCGAAACAGCGATGTGCCGCCGGTAACGATCACACCGGCGCGGGCGAAGGCCTGGTCGAGCCGGTGCGCGGCATGCGCCAGCGTCGTCCGCATCTCGCGCTGCCAGTCCACGTCCGACAGCGCCTTGATGCCGTATTCCAGCGACGGCACCGCCACCGACCACGGCCCCAGCTCTTCCTCCAGCCGTCCAGCGATATCGGGGTGAGCCAGCGCAAACCCAAGCCGAATGCCGGCAAGCCCATAAAACTTGCCGAAGGAGCGCAGAACGACAAGACCACCCATGTCGACATCACCGGCAAGGCTCTGCGCCTGCGGCCCGACATCCATGAACGCCTCGTCGACCACGAGCAGCCCGCCGCGCGCGCGCAGGCTGGCTGCGAGTTCGAGCAGGTCCTTGCGCTGGACGACGCGGCCGTCGGGATTGTTCGGATTGACCACGACGGCGAGTTCCGCCTCGAAAAGCTGGGCGAACTCCCTTGTCTCGGCCACCTGATGGCCTGCAATCGCCGCGGCGCGGGCATGTTCCTGATAGGTGGGCCCGAGCACGAAGGCGCGGCCCGGCCGTACCAGCGAGGCGATGCGCGGCAGGAGGATCTGGGTGCCCGGCGCAGGCACCAAATTGGCCGCCGAGGGCGCGCCATAGGCGGTGGCGGCAACGGCTGCGAGGTCGCGCGCGCGGCCCGGTTCGGGCAGACGCGACAAGGCTGTGGCAGGCAGCTCGAAAAGCGGATAGGAGTTCGGATTAATCCCGGTCGACAGGTCGACGAACGGCTCGGGCGCTCCCGGAAACAGCGCCCTCGCCCGTTCCAGGCTGCCACCGTGGTCCACGGTCCCTGTCCTACGTCCTGCAAGAAGCGTCATGTCTTTTCCGCTCGCCTTCCTGTCGCTTCTGGTTGAACTCGGTCTCGGCTACCCGGACCGGCTGGTTCGCAAGATCGGCCATCCGGTGATCTGGATCGGCAATCTGATATCCTTTCTCGACACCAGCCTCAACCGAGCCACCGATACCGACGCTCAGCGCCGCTTCTGGGGCGTGGCCGCGCTCGTCGTCATCGTCTTTGTGCCCGCCACGATCGCCTTCGCCATCGAACGCCTGTTCGGCCTGTTGCCTCTAGGCATCCTTCTCACCGCCATCGCCGCCTCCAGCCTCGTCGCCCAACGCAGCCTCGGCAGCCACGTCAAGGCGGTCGCCGACGCGCTCGACAGCGGCGGCATCGTTGCCGGCCGCAAGGCCGTCTCCCAGATCGTCGGCCGCGACCCCGAGCGCCTGGACGAAGCCGGCGTCAGCCGCGCGGCCATCGAGAGCCTGGCCGAAAACTTCTCCGACGGCATCACCGCCCCTGCCTTCTGGCTCGCCATCGGCGGTTTCGCCGGCGGCGCTGCCTACAAGGCCGCCAACACCGCCGACTCGATGATCGGCCACCGCACCAAGCGGCACGAGGCCTTCGGCTGGGCGGCGGCCCGTTTCGACGACCTCGTCAATCTGCCGGCCTCACGCCTGACCGCGCTCGCCATCGTGCTGGCCGCCTTCCTCATACCCGGTGCCGACCCGAAGACGGCATGGGAAGCCGTCTGGCGCGACGCGAACAAGCACCGTTCGCCCAATGCCGGCTGGCCCGAGGCCGCAATGGCCGGCGCGCTTGGCCTCGCCCTTGCCGGCCCGCGCGCCTATGGCGGCGTGATGGTCGAGGACGCCTTCATGGGATCGGGCGGCCGCCGCGAGGCCAATGCCCAGGACATCCGCTCGGCACTGCGCCTCTACTGGACGGCCGACGCCATCCTTGTCGTCGCCATCGGCCTTGTCGGCCTCGCCATCTGGCTCTGACGCACCGAAAGCTAGAACTCGATCCCCTTCTGCGCCTTCACGCCGGCAGCGAAGTGATGCTTGGTAGCGCCCATTTCGGTGACGAGATCGGCAGCCTCGACCAGTGCCGGCTTGGCGTTGCGGCCAGTGACCACGACATGCAGGCCCTCGCGCCGGCCCTTGAGCGTCGAGACGACAGCATCGAGATCGAGATAGTCATAGCGCAGCGCAATGTTGAGTTCATCGAGCACGACGAGTGAGATGCTCGGGTCTGCCAAAAGCTCCTGCGCTTTCGCCCAGGCAGCCTCTGCAGCAGCAATGTCGCGCATCTTGTCCTGCGTCTCCCAGGTGAAGCCCTCGCCCATCGTGTGCCACACGACGCGGTCGCCGAAGGCGGCAAACGCGTCCTGCTCGCCGGAATGCCAGGCACCCTTGATGAACTGCACGACGCCGACGCGATGGCCATAGCCGAGCATGCGCAGCGCCAGCCCGAAGGCCGCCGTCGACTTGCCTTTACCGGGACCGGTGTTGACGATCAGCAGTCCCTTCTCGACGATGGTCTTTCCCGCCACCTCGGCATCCTGCACCGCCTTCCGCTTGGCCATCTTGGCGCGGTGGCGCTCAGCTTCCTGTTCGTCGATCGTCTTCATCATTTCACCTTCATCGGCAGACCGGCGACCATGTACAGCACCGCGTCGGCCACGGCCGCCACCTTCTGGTTGAGGCGGCCAGCATCGTCACGGAAGCGACGGGCCAGTGCATTGTCGGGCACGATTCCGAGCCCGACCTCGTTGGAGACCACGAACCACGGCCCTCGCGGGCGCGACAGCACGTCCGCGAGGGCGGCGCATTCGGCCTCGACATCGTGATCGGCCAGCATGTGATTGGTGAGCCAGAGCGTCAGGCAGTCGACCAGCACCGGCGCGCCCTCGGGCACGCTGCCAAGCGCGCCCGCGATATCCAGCGGTGCGTCGAGCGTTTGCCAGCCTTCGCCGCGGCGATCACGATGGATCGAGATGCGCTCGCGCATCTCGTCGTCATAGGCCTGCGCCGTGGCGATGTAGGTCCACGGAGCAGGAATTTGCGTGATGAGCCGCTCGGCATGCGCGCTCTTGCCGGAGCGCGCACCGCCGAGCAGGAAGGTCAGCGTCTCAGGCAAGGCGACCGTTCAGCGACTGTGCGGGTTCGCTCATGAAGCGATTGCGCACGTAGCCTGCCACCGCGCCCAGCACGACCCAGAACACCAGGTTGGAGATGGTGACAGCGACGACAAAGCTGTGGTGCAGGTCGGCCGGGATCGGTGACTCATGGCTTTCCGGCTGCGGCGCCCCGACGATGTGCGGCGCGACGATCAGCGCAACGCCGAGGACAGCCAGCGGCAACGACTGCTTGAAGGCAATCAGCGCGAGGCCAGCAGCGGTGGCCACGACAGTCAGCGTCCACCATATCTGGCGCGAGACGAGATCGGCGGCAGGCATGGCCGGCAGTTCCGGCGGCAGGCCGAGACCAGGCGCCAATGTGAAGACGGCAAAGCCGGCAAAACCCCAGAACACGCCCTGGCGCCAGTTGGCGATGCCGCCGGCAAACTCGGAGACGGCGACCAGGATCAGTCCGAAAGCGATGCCACTGACGATGTTGGCGAGCGCCGAGTAAGCGAAACGCTCGAAGCCGTCGGCAGGCGCCCACGCTTCTTCCTCGGCCGGCGCCACAGCCTGTGCGTCGGCAGCAGGCGCGGTCGCTTCGGTACCGGCCACGGGTGCCGCGCCGTGGTCGTGGCCGCCGGCGTTTTCATAGGTCTCCGCCTTGAAGATCAGCGGATCGGTTGAATAGGTCTGGAGCGCAGCAAGGATCACGCCGGCCAATAGGCCACTGATCGCCGCGATGAACACGACGTTGCGAAAGACGGACATGGTTGGCTTGCTTTCGTTAGTGGCAGGGGAAAGCCATCGAGTGGCGATAGTCGTGGGCAGCATTGTGCACCACTTCCATGTGCGAGAACCCGAGGAAGCCAACAACGAAAAGGCCGAGCAGCGCGGCAAGAGCCAGCTGCATGATACGCGACTGCGAGGAGACGTCGGTGCCGAGAGCAGAAACAGTGTTCATCATAAGTCCTTTCGCCCTCCACCCGAGGGCACAGAGATAAGTGCCTGTCGCCGGCAGGTCTCCTGGCTTGCGGATTGGCACCCTTCCCCGCCTTCCCGAAGCAAGCTTCAGTGGCATTTGGGGAGGACTAGCCGCATACAGTTGCGGGGGCAGCCACGGCTTCGGACCCTCTAATGGACCTTACCGCATTCCCTCTTGATTCCGTAACGGAACCGACGACGCCGCAACTATAGAAACAAATGGCTTGGGCGGCAAACCAAATTCCGACGCCGCGGCGCTCGAATGCGGCGTTCTTGCGATCAGCCGCGCGCGGTGATTCGTTCGGCCACCAGGTGCTGCAGCCGCCACAGATGCCGGTCGTGGATGGAACGCTGCTCCAGGTTCTTGACCACATTGTAGAGATAGTCGGCGGCCGAGCCCCAGTGGCCGCAGGTCGTGGCCAGACGCTTTACGACCTCGTCCTCGCCAAGCGCCCCGGCATAGGCATGGCCTTGACGGTTGATGACGAAAGCGAGTGCGGTCAACGGCCCCTCATCGGTGGCGAGGTTCAGCCAGCGCGGCTTGTAGGTCGAGGGCTTCAGCGTCATCTCGCGGCGAAACAGCTTGTCCAGTTGCTCGCGCCGGTCGCCGTCCGTCAGCCTGAGCGCCACGCCCTTGCATTGGCCGCCGCGATCCATGCCCATCATCAGCCCGGGCTCAGTCTTTGTGGCGCGCCAGCGGGTCATGTTGATGCAGAACGAACGGTGCCAACCGCGCGCCAGCGCCACCCTTTCGTCGGTGTGTTCGACCTCGGGCTTCCAGATCAGCGAGCCATAGGCAAACAGCCACAGCGGCCCATTGCCGGGATAGGCGGCAAGCGTCTTGTCGATCATGCGTTCGTAATCGGCATCGTCGAGGTGCTGCGCATCAGGATCGGGGCCGGCATCAGCCACCTCACGATGGCAAAGTGCCACCAGTTCCTCGGTCAGCGACATCACACGACCGTTCATTGCAGGCATCCCCGAACCCTGTGCATGACGTTGGCTAGTCCCTCTCTTGCCGCGGTTCAACCATGATAGTGCTGCATGGGCGGCGAAACACCCGAAGCCCAAGCGAATGGCCATGACGATGCAACCGACCACCGACCAACTTCAAGCCCGGACACCGCGCGTTAAGGTGATCGACATTGCCCGTGGCGTGGCCCTCGTCGCCATGGCCGTCTACCATTTCGCCTGGGATCTCGAGTTCTTCGGCTATGCCGACCCTGGCATGACCGCCTTCGGCGGCTGGAAGCTGTTCGCCCGCTCGATTGCGTCGAGCTTCCTGTTTCTTGTCGGCGTAAGCCTCGTCCTTGCCCACGCAAAAGGCATCCGTTGGCGCGGTTTCCGCAAGCGGCTGGCGATGGTGGTTACCGCCGCCACGGCAATTTCGGTGGCAACATGGTTCGCCATGCCCAACACTTTCATCTTCTTCGGCATCCTGCACCAGATCGCCTTTGCCAGCGTCGTCGGCCTCGCGTTCCTGCGCCTGCCGCCGCTGTTGACGCTGGCCGCCGCCGTGCTGGTGATCCTGGCGCCGATCTATCTGCGCAACGATACCTTCAACCACCCGGCCCTGCTCTGGATCGGCCTTAACACCGTTGCCCCGCGCTCCAACGATTTCGTGCCCGTCTTCCCCTTCTTCGGTGCGGTTCTGGCAGGCATGGGCGTTGCCGGGCTGGCGCTGAAATCCGGCCTGTACGACCGGCTGGCGCAGTTGAAACCCGGCACTTGGTCGAAACCGCTCGACTTCTTCGGCCGCCACAGCCTCGCCTTCTACCTCATCCACCAGCCCGTGCTGATTTCCTTGGTCTGGGCCTGGGCGCAGGTCTTCCCGGCACCCGTCGAAACCCGCGAAGTCGGCTTCCTCAAGTCCTGCCAGATCTCGTGCGAGCAAAGCCGCGACACCGATTTCTGCACGCGCTACTGTGTCTGCATGCTCGACGAGCTGCAGAAGGACGATTCGCTCGACCGCCTCTATGCCAGCGACCAAAGCCCTGAACTGAAGTCGCGTGTCGGCGACACCGCCGCCATGTGCACCGCAAGGACGGACGGCGAAATACCATCGGGAGGATCGCAATGACCGACATCAAGGCAGCCCCCAACCGGGTGCCATGGCCGCCTATCATCTACCTGCTGGCGATTGCCATCGCCATCGTGCTTGGACTGCTCTATCCGCTGCCCTGGATCACCGAGCCGATCTCGGATCTCTTGTTTGCCGCCGGCTGGCTGGCGATCGCCGGCTTTGTCGCGATCGAGGTGTCGGCGATGCGCGCCCTGAAGCGTGGCAACACCACCATCCGGCCTGACAAGGCATCGGACCATCTGGTGACGAACGGGCCGTTCTCCTTCACCCGCAACCCGATCTACTTCGGCAACACGCTGCTGATGATCGGCATCGGCATGGTCAGCGGCAGCCTCTGGTTCATCCTCCTGGCACTGATCGCCGCTTTCGCAACCCAGAAGCTCGCCATCGAGCGCGAGGAAAAGCACCTGCAGGCGCGCTTCGGCAAGAAATACATCGACTACGCGAAGAAGGTCCGCCGCTGGATCTGACGCGTTCCCCGTTTTCGGCAATCCGCTTGATTGATGGCGGCGGCCAAGTCGTGCGTCCTTCGACAAGCTCAGGATGAGGACCGTAGGCGCTGCCTCAGGATGAGGACCGTAGGCGCTGCACTCAAGACTGCGACCCCTAAGACTGCGACCCCAAGAAGAATCGAAGGCTCTGATTTTCAGCCAGAATCGAAGGCGCTGACCGTCAACACCTGCCGGCAACGCCAACGGTCCTCATCCTGAGCTTGTCGAAGGACGCACAACCCTCCAACCGCCGCAGCTCACGCAACCCACGTCAGGTATTGACGCCCAGTTCCACCAGCCGCTCGACACAGGATTCTTCGGCCTGGTCCAGTTCGGCGAGCGTCTCCTCGAGGTCGCGACGCTTCTGGCGCAAATCCTCGCGCTTCTCCTCGATGCGCTTGATCATCAGCTTGAGCTGGCCGACCTCGCCGGGCGGCTCGCGATACATCTGGATGATCTCGCGGATCTCGTTGATTGAGAAACCAAGGCGCTTCCCGCGCATGATCTGGCGAATGAGATGCCGGTCGGACGGCCGGAACAGCCGAGTCCGGCCGCGACGCACCGGTTGCACCAGCCCTTCATCTTCATAGAAGCGCAAGGTCCGCGTCGAGATGTCGAATTCGCGGGTCAGTTCGGTGATCGAATAATATTCCCGCATCGTTCCTCCACCCCGCGAGCAAGACCGCCCCGCCTCAAAATCATGCCGGGCACTAGCCGAGGCGAACGTGCCGGTGACAGCAAGCGCCACGCGGCAAGGACCATGGTTGATCCGCGCGGAGTCTCGCACGCGATTTACGTAAAAGTCAATTGAACTCGACCGTCTCTGTAGCCTGCAATAATCCGCTCGATCGCACACGCCGAGGACACGCCAGAGTTGCGATTCCGGCAAGGCCCCGGCGAAAGCCGAACCCGGATTTCGGTGTCATCCGCCGCCGAGATGCAACCACCATGTCGCGAGGCTGAGGAAGGCAAGGAAGCCGATCACGTCGGTGATCATGGTCGTGAAGATCGATGACGAAATCGCCGGGTCGGCGCCGACCTTGTCGAGCAATAGCGGAATCAGGATGCCGCCGAGTGCCGCCGCCAGCATGTTGAGCACCATCGCCGCGGCGATGACAAAGCCCAGGTCGGGATTGTGGAACCACAGACCGGCGACCAGGCCGAGGATGGCCGCAATCACCGCGCCATTGAGCAGCCCGACCATCACCTCTCGGCGGATGACCCGGCCGGCGTTGTAGATGTCGAGATCGCGCGTGGCGAGCGCCCGCACCGTCACCGTCATCGTCTGCGTGCCGGCATTGCCGCCGAGCGAGGCAACGATAGGCATCAGCGCGGCCAACGCCACCATCTCCTCGATGGTCGCGCCGAACTGGCTGATCACCGACGCCGAAATGAAGGCGGTGCCGAGATTGACCAAAAGCCAGGGCACGCGCGAGCGCGAGGTGGCGGCGACGGTGTCCGACAGCTCTTCGTCGCCAACGCCGCCCATGCGCAGAAGATCTTCTTCGGCCTCCTGCTGGATGACGTCGACCACGTCGTCGATGGTCAGCACGCCGACCAGCCGCTCGTTCTCGTCGACGACGGCGGCGGACAGCAGATCGTATTGCTCGAATTCGCGCGCCGCCTCTTCCTGGTCCATCGTCGCGGGAATGGCGTGCCGCGTCTCGTGCATCACCTCTTCGATCTTGACCGCGCGCTTGGTGCGCAGAATCTGGTCGAGATCGACAGCCCCAAGCAGCTTGAAGGTCGGGTCTATGACGAAGACCTGGCTGAATTGGTCGGGCAAATCCTTGTCGTCGCGCAGATAGTCGATGGTCTGGCCAATGGTCCAGAACGGCGGCACCGCGACGAATTCCGTCTGCATGCGGCGACCGGCCGATTCTTCGGGATAGTCGAGCGAGCGGCGCAGCCTGATACGCTCGGTGAACGGCAGTTGCGCCAGGATCTCATTCTGGTCCTCGGCGTCGAGATCCTCGAGGATGTAGACAGCGTCGTCGGAATCGAGCTCCTGGACGGCCTGGGCAATCTGCTCGTTGGGAAGGTTGTCGACGATGTCGAGGCGGATCGCCTCGTCGACCTCGGTCAGCGCCGAAAAGTCGAAATCGGACCCCATCAACTCGACCAGTGCAAGCCGCTGTTCGGGCAGCAACGCCTCCAGCAGGTCGCCGAGTTCGGATTGGTGGAGGCCAGAGACGTCGCGCTTCAGCGACAGCGTGTCGCGATCTGCGATCGCCGCGCCGATATGGGCGAGGTACGACGCAAGTATGGCCCCATCCTCGCCGTAGATTTCGGCGCGGACAGAATCAGCGGCGTCGGCGCCGTGCATATGGTCGTGTCGGGCTTCCATCGGCGCTTCCCGCTTGCGGATTTCGGGATTCGAGGTGGGTTATCCCTAGCCCGCCAAGGGTCGGAATATCAAATGAAATACCGCACGATCAGGCCTCGCGGATCAGCCATTTCCACCCTGTTCCAATCACGCCACATGCTCGCTTGCGCATTGCCTGTGATCGGCCAGCACCTCGATGATGCGGCAGTCGCAGATACGGCCGTGGCCGCATTCATCGATCATCCGCGACAGCTCGCCGCGCAGCGCCTGGAGCCGTTCGATGCGCCTGTCCACCTCCAGCAGATGCGCCTTGGCGATGCTGTCGGCCTGATGGCACGACGCCTGCGGTTCCTGCGACATGGCGAGAAGCCCGCGGATGTGCTCGACCTCGAACCCAAGCTCGCGGGCATGGCGGATGAAGTTCAGCCGATCGACCTCCGGTTTGCCGTAGCGGCGCTGGTTGCCCTCGGTGCGCGGTGGCGCTGCAATCAGCCCGATCTGCTCGTAGAAGCGGATCGTCGGCACTTTCACGCCGGTGCGCCGGGCCAGTTCGCCAATCGGAATGTTCATCTCGAAAAACCTCTTGATCCTCTAGTGGCTAGAGATTCTAGCATCAGGTCATATAGGATTGAAAGGACTTGAAATGAACGATGCCAGCATCGGCAGGACGCGCTTTCGCGTCGGTGGCATGGACTGCGCCTCCTGCGCGACCAAGATCGAAAACGCGGTGACCCGCCTCCCCGGGATTACCGAAGTTGGCATCTCGGTCTCGGCAGGCACCATGACGGTGTCGCATCGCGGCCCGGCCCCGACCACCGAGATTTCGCGGCAGGTCAAGGCGCTCGGCTATTCCGTCGCTTCGCTGGGCGCGGCGCGGACCGCGGAACCGAAGGCCAAGGCGCACGAGCACGGCCCGGGCTGCAGCCACGATCATGATCACAAGGGGCATGACCATTCAGGTCATGATCACTCAGGCCACGACCATCCGGGACACGACCATTCCGGGCATGATCACAAGCACGACCACTCGGGTCACGATCACACGGGCCACGGCCACGGCGGTGTTGCTGCCCATGACGAACCTGCCGACGCGGGCCACAACCACTTCGACCTCGATGACGGCCCCTGGTGGAAAACCCGCAAGGCGAAGATGACCATCGCCTGTGGCACGGCGCTTGTCGCCGCCTACGCCATCGGTCAGCTGATGCCGCAGATCGGACACTGGGCCTTCCTGGTGGCGCTGGCCGTCGGCCTGATCCCCGTCGCCCGCCGCGCCTATGCCGGCGCCATCACCGGCACGCCTTTCTCCATCGAGACGCTGATGACGATCGCCGCCGTGGGCGCGGTCTTCATCGGTGCCACCGAGGAAGCGGCGATGGTGGTACTGCTGTTCCTCATCGGCGAGCTGCTCGAGGGCGTTGCTGCCCGCCGCGCCCGCGCCAGCATCCGCGGCCTAGCCGACCTCGTCCCTAAGACCGCCTTGGTCGAAGAAGGTGGCGTGACGCGTGAAGTCCCAGCCGACTCGCTGGCGCTCGGCTCGGTGATCCTGATTCGCCCCGGCGACCGGGTCGCGGCCGACGGCACCGTCGTCGAAGGCTCGAGCACGCTCGACGAAGCGCCTGTCACCGGCGAAAGCGTGCCGAAGCTGAAGAGCGTCGGCGACGCCGTCTTTGCCGGCACCATCAACACCGACGCCGTGCTCAAGGTTCGTGTCACGGCAACCGCTGCCGACAACACCATCGCCCGCGTCATCCAGCTGGTCGAGGAGGCCCAGGAGAGCAAGGCCCCGACCGAGCGCTTCATCGATCGCTTCTCGCGCTACTACACGCCCGCGGTGCTTGTCGTCGGCGCGCTGGTCGCCGTCATGCCGCCGCTGGTTGCCGGTGGCGACTGGCAGGAATGGATCTACAAGGGCCTCGCCATCCTGCTGATCGGCTGCCCCTGCGCCCTGGTCATCTCGACACCCGCTGCCATTGCCGCCGGCCTGTCCGCTGGCGCGCGCCGCGGCCTGCTGCTCAAGGGTGGCGCCGTGCTGGAAGGGATGCGCCGGGTGACCTCGGTCGCGCTCGACAAGACCGGCACGCTGACCGAAGGCAAGCCGAAGGTGACGGACATCGTCGCCATCGGCCGTTCCGAGGCAAATGTCCTGTCGCTGGCCGCAGCACTCGAGACCGGCTCCAGCCACCCGCTGGCGGTTGCCATCCTCGGCCGCGCCAAGGCCGACGGCGTGCCTGTGCCCCCGGCCGTGGCTGCCAAGGCCGTCGCCGGCAAGGGCGTCACGGCCAAGGTCGGCGGCGAAGAGGTGTTCCTCGCCTCCCCGAATGCCGCCGACGATCTCGCCGCTCTCAGCGCCGAGCACAAGGAACGGATTGCGGCCTTCAATGCCGAGGGCAAGACCGTCTCGGTGCTTCTGGTCGACAGCAAGGCAATCGGCCTCATCGCCATGCGCGACGAGCCGCGTCCCGACGCCATCGCCGCCCTTGCGAGGCTGAAGGACGAAGGCATCGCAACGGTGATGCTGACCGGCGACAACGAGGCCACCGCACGTGCCATCGGCAAGAGCCTCGGCATCTCGGTACGAGCCGGCCTGCTGCCCGACGACAAGCAGCGCATCGTTCGCGAATTGCAGCAGCAGGGCCAGGTGGTCGCCAAGGTCGGCGACGGCATCAACGACGCCCCTGCCCTTGCGGCCGCCGATTTCGGCATCGCCATGGGCGGCGGCACCGACGTCGCGCTGGAAACCGCCGATGCAGCCATCCTCCATGGCCGCGTCAGCGATATCCCCGACATGATCGCACTTTCGAAGTCGGTGATGGGCAACATCACCCAGAACATCACCATCGCGCTCGGCTTGAAGGCCGTGTTCCTGGTGACGACGATCATTGGCCTCACCGGCCTGTGGCCGGCGATCCTGGCCGACACCGGCGCGACGGTCCTTGTGACGGCAAACGCCATGCGGCTGCTCGCCTGGCGCGGCCGGTGAAGCGACCGGAGAAATGACCGTCCTGCGGGCCGCCCGGGTCAGACCCGGGCGGCCCGTTTGACAATCCTGCCCATATGGCCGAGATATCGGCCATGCAAAAATCCTTTGCCATCCTCGTCATCTGCAAAGGCGGCCTCCAAATAGGCTGATAGCCTGGTGCCACTACCTGCGAGAGCAAGAGCGGCACCAGGAACGCGACACCCTCACCATATCACGAATCTGCCTGTCCCGGCCGAGCGATCTGCTGCGTTGTCGCGCGCCGCTCGTTGCCGCGGCATTCCTTTGGACTGTTCAAATGACCTTCAAATACAGCTTCACCTTCCCGATCAGCGGCGCAAACAAGCTGCCTCGTTTCAAGGACTGGGCGGCACAACACGCGGCCGATATCGACGTCAGCCTGCCGCCTCAGGTTCCGGTGAAGAGCGAGAGCCTGACGATCCGCCTCAAGTCCGCCGACGACCGGCAACAGCTCATGACCAAGCTTGCCGGCGTCGACCTGTAACGCCTAGCGACGGTGACGGGCCAGCCCCGTCACCGCTCACTTGCGGCAGATCATGCACCATTGGCCGCACTGCCCCGGACAACTCGGCATCCTTCTTGCCCCGGCCCCGCAATCGGCATCAGGCTGGGCCGGGCATTTTGACAACCTTGCCCACACCCCATAAGTTCGCCGGACCAGCAGTCGTCCGCTCCGGATGGAGCAGGCCTTTCGAAAAGATCGGCGACATGATGACCTCGGCATTGGCACTTCTTCTGGCGATGTTCACCTCCTCCGCAGCGATTGCGGACGAGAATGCCTTTCTCGAAGCTCTTTCCGGCAATTGGCATGGTGGCGGACAGGTACGATTGAAACCCGGCGCGATGCCGCTTTCCGTCTCCTGCAGCCTCGATTCCCGCGCCTACGGCACGGCCCTCAACCTCGCTGGCGCCTGCCGCGCTAAAGTCATGTTCTCCCGCCGCATAGGTGTCGATCTTCAAGCCAACGGCAGGCGCTACACCGGCTCATATGTCGGTTCGAGGCGTGGTGCCGCGCGGCTTTCCGGCACCCGCACCGGCGACACGCTCAATCTCCAGATCATCTGGCCGGACAAGGGCTCCGGCTCGCGCGTCGCCAGCATGCAACTGGCAAGCGTCGGCACCAGGCATATGCGGATCGTCACCATCGAACCGCATCCCCAGACAGGAAAGAAGGTCGTGACGGCGACAATCGAGCTGACCCGCAACTAGCTGGCCTCGCATCGAGCTTTCAGGACATCCGTTCACTTCCGAAGCGCTGCTGTCGCGGCTACGGAACCGACACGATGCCCAGCCCTTGGGCGGCTGGCATCCCAGGACGCCGCAATCAACGGCAGCAAGGCTGCGCAACTCTCTGTAATTCCTGAAAACACCGGCGAGCCCCGGGGTGGCTCAAGCTGTTTCATCCTGGATGGAACGGCTCGCTCAGGTGATTTGGTATTCACCTGAAAAGTGATGGTGCGGTCGAGAAGACTCGAACTTCCACGGGTTGCCCCACAGCGACCTCAACGCTGCGCGTCTACCAATTCCGCCACGACCGCACTGTCACGAAGGGCCGGTCCGAACCGGCTCGCGGCATGTAGCAAATCGTTTCCGGGGAAACAAGCGCCCTGTGCGATATTCGTCCATCATTCTTGCTT
The DNA here is from genome assembly GCF_001424795.1 of Aminobacter sp. DSM 101952. Classification (NCBI taxonomy): domain Bacteria; kingdom Pseudomonadati; phylum Pseudomonadota; class Alphaproteobacteria; order Hyphomicrobiales; family Phyllobacteriaceae; genus Aminobacter; species Aminobacter sp. DSM 101952. The sequence goes on from NZ_LMCL01000001.1 coordinate 179,805, forward strand.
GCCGCTGCGGAAGACGCCGCCACTTCAGGCAATAGCCGGCTTTCCGGGCGCGGGGACTGGACGTTTTGGCCGCAAGCGGCCATATCAGGCCGAAGAACGGACCGTCCAGATGACCGAACGCAGCCTGATCGCCACGTCGTTTCTCGCCCTTCCCGGCTCAGCCCCGGTCGAATGGCGAATCGAACCCGGCCTTACCCCCTACGACCAGGCACTCGCGATCATGGAAGAGCGCGCCGACGCGATTCGCCAGGGCAGCGCCGGCGAGATGGTCTGGCTGGTCGAGCATCCGCCGATCTACACCGCCGGCACCAGCGCCCAGGAACAGGATCTGGTCGAGCCCGACCGCTTCCCCGTCTTCAAGACCGGCCGCGGCGGCGAATACACCTATCACGGCCCCGGCCAGCGTGTGGCCTACGTCATGCTCGACCTCAAGCGCCGGCGCGAGGACGTGCGCGCCTTCGTCGCGGCACTCGAGGCCTGGATCATATTGGCGCTCGCCGCCTTCAACGTGAAGGGCGAACGCCGCGAGGACAGGGTCGGTGTATGGGTGGTCAGACCCGACCGCCCGGCCCTGCCGGACGGTTCACCCGCGGAAGACAAGATTGCCGCCATCGGCATACGCCTGCGTCGCTGGGTGAGCTTCCACGGCATCGCCATCAACGTCGAACCCGAGCTCGGCCACTTCTCCGGCATCGTGCCTTGCGGCGTCACCGACCACGGCGTCACCAGCCTTGTCGACCTTGGCCTGCCGGTGACGATGAGCGACCTCGACGTTGCGCTCAAGGCGGCGTTCGAAGAGATATTCGGACCGGCAGACATGATCGCCGAGAGCGTCCGAAAGACCGCCTAGGAACCCGCCTGCCGCCCCCAACATTGCGGCGGGCTTCAAGCGCAGTGTCGAGCCCTCGGCTCATTCCGGCATCGGGATATGTCCCGGTGCCGCATTCCTCATCGGTTCAGAACCCCATCGAAAAGAGGCCGAACCGGCATTCAATCACAGTGCGCCGATCCACATCGCCATGGTGACGAGGAAGGTGCTCATGCAGACCATCGAAATGACATCCTGTACCAGCTCAGCCATCTGTCGCTCCTGTTTTTAATATGTTCGTAATTTGTTCTATTTTTGTTCAAATGTCAACGTGCGCCAATTGCATTCGGGCGCCGGCGTTCGCGCCGAGCGATTCGACAGTAAATGAAGGGTTTATGCGCGCGAACGACCACCGCCGCGCGTTAACGAACGCGCGTCAGCCATCACCGGCATTGAAGTGAAGTCTGCAGGAATAGGCGCCCGGGGTGACCGCCCGCAGCTAGCGCAGCGGAACGATCTTGCCCTCGGCGAGCGTCACGCGGCGGTCCATGCGCCCGGCCAGTTCGTGGTTGTGCGTGGCAATCAGCGCCGCCAGACCGGATTGCCTGACGAGCGCCGAAAGCGCGTCGAAGACATAGCCTGCCGTCACCGGGTCGAGATTGCCGGTCGGCTCGTCGGCCAGCAGCACCAGCGGCGCATTGGCCACCGCTCGTGCGATCGCCACGCGCTGCTGCTCGCCGCCGGAGAGCTCGGACGGCCGGTGCTCGGCGCGCTTGCCGATCTTCATGTAGTCGAGCAGTTGCGCCGCACGCTCGCTCGCCTGGGCAGGGCTGAGCCCCTTCAGCAGCTGCGGCATCATCACATTCTCCAGCGCCGAGAATTCGGGCAGCAGGTGATGGAACTGATAGACGAAGCCGACGTCGTTGCGGCGGATCGCGGTACGCTCGTCGTCCGAAAGCCGCCCGCAGGCGCGTCCGTTCAGGATGACGTCGCCGCCGTCCGGGCGCTCCAGCAGGCCGGCGGTGTGCAGCAGCGTCGACTTGCCGGCGCCCGACGGCGCCACCAACGCCACCATCTCGCCCGGCGTGAGCGAGAAGTTGGCGTCATTCAGGATCGTCAGCTTGCGCGAGCCCTGCTCGTAATGGCGTTCGACGCTCTTGAGTTCGATAACGGCTTCAGTGGCCATCATTCGTACCTCAGCGCTTCGACCGGATCGAGCGTTGCCGCCCGCCATGCCGGAAACAGTGTCGCGAGGAACGACAGCACAAGCGCCATGAGAACCACCGATACCGTCTCACTCACATCCATCTTGGCCGGCAGCTGGCTGAGGAAATAGAGCTCGGGATTGAACAGAACCGTGCCCGACAGCCACGAGAAGAACTGCCTGATGCGCTCGACATTGAGGCAGATGACGACGCCGAGCAGCACGCCGGCAATGGTGCCGGTCATGCCGATGGCCGCGCCCGTCATCAAGAAGATGCGCATGACGGCACCCCGCGTCGCGCCCATCGTGCGCAGGATGGCGATGTCGTGACCCTTGTCCTTCACCAGCATGATGAGGCCTGAAATGATGTTCAGCGCCGCGACCAGCACGATCAGCGTCAGGATCATGAACATGACGTTGCGTTCGACCTGCAGCGCGGAAAAGAAGGTCTGGTTGCGCTGGCGCCAGTCGGTCAGGAAGATCGGCCGCTGGGCCGCCTCCTCCACCTTGGTCTTCAGCGCATCGACATCGTCGGGATTGTCGACATAGATCTCGATCGAGCCGACCTTGCCTTCGGAATTGAAGTAGAGCTGGGCCTCGTTGAGCGGCATGAAGACGATCGAGCTGTCATACTCGGACATGCCGACCTCGAAGATGCCGGAGATCGGATAGGCTTTCGCCCGCGGCGTCGTGCCCATCGGCGTGACGTCGCCGTCTGGCGAGATCAGCCGGATGGAATCGCCCAGCACCAGGCCCATGTTCTCGGCCATGCGCTTGCCGATGACGACGCCCTCGCCCTCGTCGAAGCCGACGATCGAGCCCTGCTTGATGTTGTTGGCGACCAGCGTCACCTTGCCGAGGTCGCTGCCCCTGATGCCGCGCACCAGCGCGCCGGCACCCGCGCCGACATTGCCCTGTGCCAGCACCTGGCCCTCGACCAGCGGGATGGCATATTTCACGCCGGCAACGCCGTTGATGCGGTCGGCGACCGCCGAATAGTCCTCGAGCGGCGTATCGATCGCGGTCACGACCAGATGGCCGTTGACGCCGAGGATACGGGTCAGGAGTTCGGCGCGAAACCCGTTCATCACCGCCATCACCACGATCAGCGTGGCGACGCCGAGCATGATGCCGAGGAACGAGATCGAGGCGATGACCGAGATCACCGTTTCCTTGCGCTTCGAACGCAGGTAGCGCCAGGCCACCATGCGCTCGAACACCGAGAACGGCCCGGCTCCGGCTGGCTTGGCCGCCGTCACTTGGCTCATGCCTTGGCGCCCAGCTTGGCGAGTGCGGCAGCCACCGGCAGCGTTTCGCGCTCGCCGGTCTTGCGGTTCTTGATCTCGACCTCGCCGGCAGCAGCACCGCGCGGACCGACGATGACCTGCCACGGCAGGCCGATCAGGTCGGCGGTGGCGAACTTGCCGCCGGCGCGCTGGTCGGTGTCGTCATAGAGCACGTCCTTGCCAGCGGCTTCGAAGGCCTTGTAGGCCTCGTCGCAGATCCGGTCGCACTCGGCGTCGCCGACCTTCATGTTGATCAGGCCGATGTCGAACGGAGCCACCGCTTCCGGCCAGATGATGCCGTTCTCGTCATGGCTCGCCTCGATGATCGCGGCGATCAGCCGCGACGGGCCGATGCCGTAGGAGCCCATCGAGACGAAATGCTCCTTGCCGTCGGGGCCCATGACCTTGGCGCCCATCGGCTTGGAATACTTCTCGCCGAAGTGGAAGATGTGGCCGACCTCGATGCCGCGCGCCGACACCTTGTCGGCCTCGGGCACTGCATCCCAGGCCGCTTCGTCGTGCATCTCTTCGGTCGCCGCATAAGGCGTCGTCCACTGCTTGACGATGCCGTCGATCTCGCCGTCATTACCGAAATCGGTTTCGGCGCCAGGCACTGGCAGCGCCAGGTAATCGCGGTGGCAGAACACCTGGCTTTCGCCGGTTTCGGCCAGGATGATGAACTCATGGCTCAGGTCGCCACCGATCGGGCCGGTATCGGCACGCATCGGGATAGCCTGCAGGCCCATCCGCGTGAAGGTACGGAGATAGGAGACGAACATCCTGTTGTAGGCGGCCTTGGCGCCCTCGAAGTCGAGGTCGAAGGAATAAGCATCCTTCATCAGGAATTCGCGGCTGCGCATGACGCCGAAGCGCGGGCGCACCTCGTCGCGGAACTTCCACTGGATATGGTAGAGGTTGAGCGGCAGGTCCTTGTACGTCTTGACGTAGGACCGGAAGATTTCCGTCACCATCTCTTCGTTGGTCGGGCCGAACAGCATGTCGCGCTCGTGCCGGTCCTTGATGCGCAACATCTCCTTGCCGTAGTCGTCGTAGCGGCCGCTTTCGCGCCACAGGTCGGCCGACTGGATCGTCGGCATCAGAATTTCAAGCGCTCCGGCACGATCCTGCTCTTCGCGCACGATGCGGCAGATCTTGTCCAGCACGCGCTTGCCCAGCGGCAGCCAGGAGAAGCTGCCGGCCGCCTGTTGCCTGATCATGCCCGCACGCAGCATCAGCCGGTGGGAAATGATGTCCGCCTCGCGGGGATTTTCTTTCAGGATAGGCAGGAAATAGCGCGACAGACGCATCGAATGTTCCATGAAAACGATGATGCCGGAATCGGCACGGGAAAGGCTTGCTTGAACGCGCTTCATAGCCATTTCATGGCCGAATGGAAACCCGCGCACGCCGTTTCGACGCAGCGTCAGAATGACCTGTCGCGTTGCCCCGCTCGTCCTGCCAAACAATTGTGCATTGCAGCACAGGATTGCTCTTGCCGAAGCAAAATTCTGCGTGACATTTCATTTCGGCTTGGTCTAATGTGCCCCGATAACCGAGAGGGCGGAGAAAAATCCGCTCTCCTACGCGGTCAAAGTCTTGGGAGGATGCGATCTAGGCGCGATAACTCGCAGCCGCCGGCAACGGAAAGCAGATCGGACGCGTTTAAATTGCAAGGCTTCGCGCCTTGCATTTTTTTTGGGCAATCATCAACTTACGATGCGCTGTTGAAGTAACGACTTCAACAGACGAGTCTTCCGGCTATACCCGAATGACATGAAAGGCAGCCTATGCCTGCCGCACGTCCGGCAGGGCGCGCGGTGGCCGTCGCTCAGTCGATCTTCGGCAGGAACAGCGGAAAGTCGTTGAAGCTGTAGCCGAGGCCGAGGGTGACGCCATAGAACGCGCCCATCAGCACCGCCGTCACCACCGTTGTCCACAGTACGGCGCGCAGCATGTGCGGCCCGCGCGGCGCACTCGCCTCGGTGCCCATCGTGACGTTGTTGTCGTCGTCCTGCGTCTTCACGCCGAACGGCAGGATGGCAAACAGGGTCAGCCACCAGAAGACGAAATACATCGCAATGATCGAAATCCAGGTCATGCCTGTTCGAGCTCCACGAGCGTACCCTGAAAGTCCTTGGGGTGCAGGAAAAGCACCGGCTTGCCATGCGCGCCTGTCTTCGGGTTGCCGTCGCCGAGCACGCGCGCGCCCGTAGCCTTGAGATGATCCCGCGCAGCCAGGATGTCGTCAACCTCGTAGCAGACATGGTGCATGCCGCCCGAAGGGCTCTTGGCCAGGAATGCCGCGATCGGCGAGCCCTCGCCCAGCGGCTCGAGCAGTTCGATCTTGGTGTTGCCGACGTCGATGAAGACAACCGTCACACCGTGCTCGGGCAAGGCCTGCGGCTCGGTCACCCTTGCGCCCAGCGTATCGCGGTAGACCGCGCTCGCCGCCGCCAGGTCCGGCACGGCAATGGCGACATGGTTCAAGCGTCCGAGCATATCAAATCCTGCCTTCAGCGGGTGACGAACACCGTCACCAGCGGTTTCTTGCCCCAGGCCTCGTTGGCGGCACCGCGCACTGCGCGACGCACGGCCTCCTGCACCAGGTCGAGGTCTTTTCGGCGCGCACGGGGTATGGAGTCCACGGCGCCGATTGCCGCATCGAGCATCAATTCCTCGAGCGCCTCGCCGCCGGCATCGACTTCAGCGACGCCAATGGCCACCAGGTCCGGATCGCCCGACAGCTCGTACTTATCGTCGAGCACGACATTGACCGCAACATGGCCGGCAAACGACAACTTGCGCCGATCGCGGATTCCCATCGCCTCGTCCGAGCCGATCAGCTTGCCGTCCTTGTAGACGCGGCCGAACGGCACCTGGTCGATGATCTCCGCAGCGCCCGGCCACAGCCTCAGCATGTCGCCGTCGCGGATCTGCGCCACTTCCGGAATGCCCGACATCGACATCAGCGAGCCCTGGCCCACCAGATGCGCTGCCTCGCCGTGGACCGGCACGCCGATGCGCGGGCGGACCCATTCGTACATGCGCTTCAGTTCGCTGCGGCGCGGGTGACCGGAAACGTGGACCAGCGCATCGCCGTCCTCGATGATCTTCATGCCCTGGTCGATGAGCAGGTTCTTGATCTCGAGGATCGCCTTTTCGTTGCCGGGGATCGTACGCGAGGAAAACACCACCGTGTCGCCGGGCGACAGCGCCACCGACTTCATCTCGTCGCGGGCCAGCTTGGCCAGTGCCGCCCGCGGCTCGCCCTGGCTGCCAGTGCAGATGACGACGAGGTTTTCGCGCGGGATGTAGCCGTAGTCTTCCTCGGAAACGAATTCCGGCAATCCGTCCATGTAGCCGAGCTCGCTCGACACATCGATGACCCGCTTCAGCGATCGCCCCATGACCAGAACCTGGCGACCGGCGTCGCGCGCGGCTTCGGCGATCGAGCGGACGCGGCCGACATTCGACGAGAAGGTCGTCACCGCGACACGGCCCTTGGCCTCTTCGATCACCTTGCGCAGCCCCTGCCCGACCTGCTGCTCGGACGGCGAGTCGCCCTCGCGCAGCGCATTGGTAGAATCGCAGACCAGCGCCAGCACGCCCTTGTCGCCATAGGCGCGGAACCGCGCCTCGTCGGTCATCGGGCCGATTTCCGGCGCCGGGTCGATCTTCCAGTCGCCGGTGTGGATCACGGTGCCGGCAGGGCTGGTGATCGCCAGCGAAACCGGCTCGGGGATGGAGTGGCTGACGGCGATCGCCTCGATCTCGAACGGACCAACGGTGAACTTCTCGCCGGCACGATAGACGGTCACCGGGATTTTCGGCGCACCCTGTTCCGACTGCCGCTTGGCTTCCAGCAGGCCAGCAGCAAAGGGTGTCATCCAGACCGGGGCCTTGAGCTTCGGCCAGATGTCGTGCAGCGCGCCGTAGTGATCCTCATGCGCATGCGTGATGATGATGCCGCGGAGGTTTGTCAGCTCCTCCTCGATGAAACGCGTATCGGGCAGCACCAGGTCGACGCCGGGCAGGCTCGCATCGGGGAAGGTCACGCCGACATCGATGATGATCCACTCGCGTGCGTCCGCCGGGCCGAAGCCGTAGAGCGCGAAGTTCATCCCGATCTCGCCGACGCCGCCCAACGGCACGAATACGAGTTCGGCCTTATCCGATTTCGCCATGTCAGAAATCCTTTCAGCCCTGTCAGGCCGCGCCGGCCGAAGCGACCGCGCCGAAATGCACATCGCCAGCGGCGATCTTGACCGTTTCACCTTTAGCGTCACGGATAACGAAGCGGCAATCCTCGTCGATGGTCTCGAAGATGCCGCGCACCACATTTCCCTCGACCCGCACGGCCACTTCGCTGCCCAGGCCGGCGGCGCGTGCCAGCCAGAGCTTGCGGATCCCGGCCAGACCCCGGCCCTCGGCCCAGAGGCGTTCGTTCTCGCTCCACGCATCGGAAAGCGCCAGGAACAGCGTCTCGGCATCAACGCCAGCCCCGAGGCTGGCGAGCGACGTCGCGGGATAAGGAACGTCGGTCGGATGGGCCACGACATTGACGCCAATGCCGATCGCGATGCCGAGCCGCCCATGCCCAAGCAATGTCGATTCAAGCAGGATGCCGGCAAGCTTGGCGCCCGACGCCAGGACGTCGTTCGGCCATTTCAGCTCGAAGCGCTTGACGCCCGGCCCACTGCCGCCATCGACACCGACGGAAAAACGGGCATTGGGCGCCACCGCATCCAGCGCATCTGCAAGCGCCAGGCCGGCAACGAAGCCGAGCGTCGCCGCATAATGCAGATCGTGATCGAGAACCTTGAGCAGGGTCGCGGCGAGATTGCCTTCCGGCGTCGCCCACACGCGGCCGCGCCGGCCGCGACCGCTGTCCTGCTTCTTGGAGACGATCCAGAGCTTGCCCGGATCGCCCGCCATTGCACGCTCCAACGCCAGCGCATTGGTCGACCCTACCGCCTGGTGGGCCTCCAGCCTGAAGCCTTGGGCATTTGCGGTCGGTGCGAGTTGGAATCCCATCCCGTCAGAAGAAGGTCTTGGCAGCAGCGCCAGCCATCTGCCCGACAGGGCCGCCGATCAGAACGTAGAACAGCACGAAGATGCCGGACAGGCCAAGCACGAGGCGAAGCTCGCCCGCCATCGGCTGGAAGCCGCCGACCGGCTCGTCGAACCACATGATCTTGATGATGCGCAGGTAGTAATAGGCACCCACCACCGAAGCCAGCATGCCGATCACCGCAAGCGCGTAGAGCTTGGCGTCGATCGCCGCGAGGAAGACGTACCATTTCCCCCAGAAGCCCGCCAGCGGCGGGATGCCGGCCAGCGAGAACATCAGGATGGTCAGGATCGTCGCCATCATCGGATTGGTCGAGGACAGGCCGGCGAGATCGCCAATCTGTTCGACATTGCCGTCCTTGCGGCGCATGGCGAGGATGAAGGCGAAGGTGCCCAGCGTCATCACCAGGTAGATCAGCATGTAGATGACCACGCCGCGCACGCCGGCTTCGCTGTTGGCGGCGAGGCCGACAAGCGCGTAGCCCATGTGACCGATCGACGAATAGGCCATCAGGCGCTTGATGTTCTTCTGCCCGATTGCCGCGAAGGCGCCCAGAACCATGGAGGCGATCGAGACGAAGACGATGATCTGCTGCCAGTCGAGGCCGATCGGCTCGAACGCACCCATGGTCACGCGCACGATCAGCGCCATCGCAGCCATCTTGGGAGCTGCGGCGAAGAATGCCGTCACCGGGGTCGGCGCGCCTTCATAAACGTCGGGCGTCCACATGTGGAACGGCACCGCCGAGATCTTGAAGCACAGGCCGGCGAGCACGAACACCAGGCCGAAGACCAGTCCGAGCTGGCGCTCGCCGCCGGTCAGTGCCGCTGCGATCGCCTCGAACGAGGTGTGGCCGGTGTAGCCGTAGACCAGGCTGATACCGTACAGCAGCATGCCCGACGACAGCGCACCGAGGACGAAGTACTTCAGGCCCGCCTCGGTCGAACGCACGTTGTCGCGGTTGATCGCGGCAATGACGTAGAGCGCCAGCGACTGCAGCTCGAGCCCGAGATAGAGCGCCAGCATGTCGTTTGCCGAGATCATCAGCAGCATGCCGAGCGTCGCCAGCATGGCCAGCACCGGGAATTCGAACTTGTCGAACTTCTCTGCCTTGGCAAAACCCACCGACATGATGAGCGTCACCACAGCACCAACCAGCGTCAGCAGCTTCATGAAGCGCGCGAACGGGTCGGAAATGAAGGCCGTGCCATAGCCCTGCCCGTCATGGCCGAACACCAGCATCCAGGCGCCGGCCGCAATCAGCAGCGCAACGGCCAGTCCGGTCACGGTCGTGTTGGCGCGCTCGCCGGAGAACACGCCGATCATCAGCAGCGCCATCGCGCCGACGGCGATGATCAGCTCCGGCATGGAGAGCGAGAGGCTCGAGAGGAGTTCGGGCGTCATGGTTCGCAAAACCCCTGTCAGTTCGCCGCCGCGGTCTGCGCGGCGTCGATCGATACGGTTACGTTATTGACCAACGCCTTCACGGAAGCCGCCGTGGCGTCGAACACCGGTGCCGGGTAGACACCGTAGAAGATGACCAGGATGACGAGCGGGTAGAGCACCACCTTTTCACGGCCCGACAGGTCGAACAGGCCCTTCAGGCTTTCCTTGGTCAGCGCGCCGAAGACGACGCGGCGGTACAGCCACAGCGCATAGGCAGCCGACAGGATCACGCCGGTTGCGGCAAGCAGTGCCACCCAGGTATTGACCTTAAAGATGCCGAACAGCGTCAGGAACTCGCCGACGAAGCCGCTGGTGCCGGGAAGACCGACATTGGCCATGGTGAAGATCAGGAACGCCACCGCATATTTCGGCATGTTGTTGACCAGGCCGCCATAGGCCGCGATGTCACGCGTGTGCATGCGGTCGTAGACGACGCCGACGCAGAGGAACAGCGCGCCGGACACGAGGCCGTGGCTCAGCATCTGGAAGATCGCGCCCTGCACGCCTTCCTGGTTCATCGAGAAGATGCCCATGGTGACGTAGCCCATGTGGGCCACCGACGAATAAGCGATCAGCTTCTTCATGTCCTCCTGCATCAGCGCCACCAGCGAGGTGTAGATGATGGCGACGACCGACAGCGCGAAGACCAGCGGGGCGAAGAACTCGGAGGCCAGCGGGAACATCGGCAGCGAGAAGCGCAGGAAGCCGTAGCCGCCCATCTTCAGCAGGATGCCCGCCAGGATGACCGAACCGGCGGTCGGCGCCTCAACGTGCGCGTCGGGCAACCAGGTGTGAACCGGCCACATCGGCATCTTCACCGCAAACGAGGCGAAGAAGGCAAGCCACAGCCAGGTCTGCATGTTCTCCGGGAAGCCATGCGACAGCAGCGTCGGGATGTCGGTCGTTCCGGCCTGCCAGAACATCGCCATCACCGCCAGCAGCATCAGCACCGAGCCGAGCAGCGTGAACAGGAAGAACTTGAAGCTGGCATAGACGCGACGCTTGCCACCCCAGACGCCGATGATGATGAACATCGGGATCAGCACGGCTTCGAAGAAAACGTAGAACAGCACGATATCGAGCGCGCAGAACACGCCGATCATCAGCGTTTCCAGGATCAGGAACGAGATCATGTATTCCTTGACGCGCTTCTCCACCGAATCCCAGCTGGCCAGGATGCAGAGCGGCATCAGGAAGGTCGTCAGGATGACGAACAGCATCGAAATGCCGTCCACGCCCATGTGGTACGAGATGCCGGAATCGAGCCAGGCGAACTTTTCGACGAACTGGAAGCCAGCCTCGTTGTTGTCGAAATAGATCCAGATCAGCAGCGACACCGCGAAGGTGAAAACCGTGGTCAGCAGCGCGACGTTGCGGATATTGCGGCGCGCGGCATCACCATCGTCCCTGATCAGCAGGATCAGGAACGCACCGACCAGCGGCAGGAAGGTGACCAGCGACAGAATGGGAACGCCAGACATCAGAAGGAGCTCCCGAGCATCATCCAGGTAACGAGGGCCGCCACGCCGATCAGCATGGCGAAGGCGTAGTGATAGAGGTAACCGGTCTGCAGCTTGACGACACGGTTGGTGACGTCGACGACGCGGGCCGAGATGCCGTCGGCACCGAACCCGTCGATCAGCCAGCCGTCACCCTTCTTCCACAGGAAGCGGCCGAGCCACTTGGCTGGGCGCACGAACAGGAAGTCGTACAGCTCGTCGAAGTACCACTTGTTGAGCAGGAAGGCGTAGAGCCCGCGATGGCGTTCCGCCAGTACCTTCGGCATCTCCGGCGAGCGGATATAGAACAGGTAGGCCATCAGGAAGCCGGCGATCATCGCGACGAACGGCGCGAGCTTCACCCACATCGGCACGCCATGGAAGTCGTGCAGGATATGGTTGGTCTCGAGCGTGAACAGTGCGCCCTTCCAGAATTCGTTGTAGCCCTCGCCGATGAACTGGTCGTGGAACACGACGCCCGCAAACAGCGCGCCGACGGCCAGGATGAACAGCGGCACCAGCATCACCGGCGGCGATTCATGCACATGGTGCATGACGTCGGCGGTGGCACGCGGCTTGCCGTGGAAGGTCATGAAGATCAGGCGCCAGGAATAGAAGCTGGTGAAGCAGGCGGCGATCACCAGCGCCGCGAAGGCCAGCCCGGCGACCGCATTGTGGCCGACGAATGCGCCCTCGATGATGGCGTCCTTGGAGAAGAATCCGGCCGTGCCGATGATCGTCGCCGGTATGCCGACGCCGGTCAGCGCCAGCGTGCCGATGACCATCATCCAGTAGGTCGTCGGGATCAGCTTGCGGAGGCCGCCCATCTTGCGCATGTCCTGCTCGTCGGAGACGGCATGGATCACCGAGCCGGAGCCCAGGAACAGCAGCGCCTTGAAAAAGGCGTGCGTGAACAGGTGGAAGATGGCTGCCGAGTAAAAGCCCATGCCCAGCGCCACGAACATGTAGCCGAGCTGCGAGCAGGTCGAATAGGCGATGACGCGCTTGATGTCGTTCTGCACCAGGCCGACGGTCGCGGCAAAGAAGGCGGTGAAGGCGCCAATGAAGGTCACGACGGTCAGCGCCGAATGCGACAGCTCGAACACCGGCGACATGCGGGCCAGCATGAACACGCCGGCGGTCACCATGGTCGCCGCGTGGATCAGCGCCGACACGGGCGTCGGGCCTTCCATGGCGTCAGGCAGCCAGGTGTGCAGCGGTACCTGCGCCGACTTGCCCATGGCACCCATGAACAGCAGCAGGCAGACGATGGTCAACGCACCCTGCTTGTCGAGCGCATAGCCGAGGAAGGTGAGCACGGTTTCGCTGCTCGCTGCGGCCCCTTCGGCCGGCAGATAAGAAGCGGCGCCGGCAAAGATCGTGCTGAACTCGACCGAGCCGAACAGGACGAACAGGCCGAAGATGCCGAGCAGGAAGCCAAAATCGCCGACGCGATTGACCACGAACGCCTTGATGGCGGCGGCATTTGCCGACGGCTTCTTGTACCAGAAGCCGATCAGCAGATACGACGCCAGGCCCACGCCTTCCCAGCCGAAGAACATCTGGACGAGGTTGTCCGAGGTCACCAGCATCAGCATGGCGAAGGTGAACAGCGACAGATAGGCGAAGAAGCGCGGCCGATGCGGATCGTGATGCATGTAGCCGATCGAGTAGATATGGACGAGCGCCGACACCGTGTTGACCACGACCAGCATGACCGTGGTCAGCGTGTCGATGCGCAGTGCCCAGTTGGCCTGCAGGCCGCCAGAGTCGATGAAGCGCAGCACCGGCACGGTGAACACTTCGACGTCGCCGAGGCCGACGGTGATGAAGGCGACCCAGGACAGGGCAGCCGATACGACCAGCAGGCCCGAGGTGATGTATTCGGACGCCTTGGCGCCGATCGAGCGGCCGAACAGGCCGGCGATCAGGAAGCCGAGAAGCGGAAGGAAGACGATTAGCTGATACATTTTTGTCCCGTCAGCCCTTCATCATGTTCACGTCTTCGACCGCGATGGAGCCGCGGTTGCGGAAGAATACGACCAAAATGGCAAGCCCGATTGCCGCTTCAGCGGCGGCGACCGTCAGCACGAACAGCGCAAACACCTGGCCGACGAGATCGCCGAGCTGGGCCGAGAACGCCACGAAATTGATGTTGACCGCGAGTAGGATCAGTTCGACCGACATCAGGATGACGATGACGTTCTTGCGGTTCAGGAAAATGCCGAACACGCCGAGCGTGAACAGGACCGCCGAAAGGGTGAGATAGTGCCCGATACCGACAACCATGATCAGATTCCCTTGCCCGTCTCGACCTTCTTGACCTCGATCGCGGTGGCCGGCGTGCGGGCGACCTGAGCCGGGATGCTCTGGCGCTTGACGTTCGGCTTGTGGCGCAGCGTCAGCACGATGGCGCCGATCATGGCGACCAGCAGCACTAGGCCGGCGATCTGGAAGAAATAGATGTAGTTCGTATAGAGGATGTCCCCGAGCGCAGCCGTGTTGTGGCGCGTGGCGATATCGGGCGTCGGCTGCGCAACCGCTGTCGCGAGCTTCGGCGCGAAGGCATAGCCGCCGGTCACCACGATCAGCTCGGCAGCCAGGATCAGGCCGACAAGCGCCCCGATCGGCGCATATTGCAGCGCGCCCGACTTGAGCTCGGCGAAGTCGACGTCGAGCATCATGACCACGAACAGGAACAGCACCGCCACCGCGCCGACATAAACGACGAGCAGGATCATCGCCAGGAACTCGGCGCCGGTCAAAAGGAACAGGCCCGCGGCGTTGAAGAACGTCAGGATCAGGTAGAGCACCGAGTGAACCGGGTTGCGCGCCGAGATGACCATGAAGGCCGACGCCACCGCGATGAAGGCGAAGAGGTAGAAAAATACCGCTTCAAGTCCGTTGAGCATGGGTTCCCCCGGTTTTCCTTTCGGGCCGAGCGCGCCTGCGCCCTGCCCTGTTCACGTCCTTGCTCCGCCTCCGGTGCAGGTCGCGCGTTCCTTAGACGAGCCGACTTGGCCCGTCCATTGTTCAAGCCTCAGCGATAGGGCGAATCCATAGCGATGTTGCGCGCGATCTCGCGCTCCCACCGGTCGCCATTCGCAAGCAGCTTGTCCTTGTCGTAGTAAAGCTCCTCGCGCGTTTCCGTCGCGAATTCGAAATTCGGCCCCTCGACGATGGCGTCGACCGGGCATGCTTCCTGGCAGAAGCCGCAATAGATGCACTTCACCATGTCGATGTCGTAGCGCACCGTGCGGCGGGTGCCGTCGTTGCGGCGTGGGCCGGCCTCGATGGTGATGGCCTGCGCCGGACAGATCGCCTCGCACAGCTTGCAGGCGATGCAGCGCTCTTCGCCGTTGGGATAGCGGCGCAGGGCATGCTCGCCACGGAAGCGCGGGCTGACCGGACCCTTTTCATGCGGATAGTTCAGCGTCGCCTTGGGCGCGAAGAACTGGCGCATGGACAGGAAGAACGCACCGACGAAGTCCTGCAGCAGCAGCGATTTGGCGGCTTGGGCTAGCGCAGACATCATGCGGCTCCCGAAAGCTTGAGGACGGCGGCGGTGATGACGACCATCGCCAGCGAGATCGGCAGGAACACCTTCCAGCCCAGGCGCATCAGCTGGTCGTAGCGGTAGCGCGGCACAAAGGACTTCACCATGGCGAACATAAAGAACACCATGCAGACCTTGAGAACGAACCAGATCACGCCTGGAACCCAGGTGAAGGGTGCGAAGTCGAATGGCGGCAGCCATCCGCCGAGGAACAGGATCGTCGTCAGCGCGCACATCAAAACGATCGCGACATACTCGCCGAGGAAGAACAGCAGGAACGGCGTCGACGAGTATTCGATCATGTGACCGGCGACGAGTTCCGACTCGGCCTCGACCAGGTCGAAGGGCGGGCGGTTGGTCTCGGCCAGCGCGGAGATGAAGAAGATCACGAACATCGGGAACAGCACCAGCCAGTTCCAGTCGAGGAACGTGTTCGGCAGGCCAAGCCGCGTGCCGATGCCGTCGCCCTGCGACAGCACGATGTCGGTCAGGTTCAGCGAGCCGACGGTGAGCAGCACGCAGACGATGACGAAGCCGATCGAGACTTCATAGGACACCATCTGGGCAGCCGAACGCAGCGCGCCGAGGAACGGATACTTCGAGTTCGAGGCCCAGCCGCCCATGATCACGCCATAGACCTCGAGCGAAGAGATGGCGAAGACATAGAGGATGCCGACATTGACGTTGGCGATAGCCCAGCCTTCACTGACCGGAATCACCGCCCATGCCGAGATCGCCAGCACCGCCGAGACGACGGGAGCGAGCAGGAACACGCCCTTGTTGGAGCCTGACGGGATCACCGGCTCCTTGAAGACGAACTTCAAAAGATCGGCGAAGGCCTGGAGCAGGCCCCAGGGACCGACGACGTTCGGACCGCGGCGCAGCTGTACAGCCGCCCAGATCTTGCGGTCGGCGTAGAGGATGTAGGCGACGAAGATCAGCAGAACGACGATCAGGACGACCGACTTCAGGAGAATGATCAACGCCGGCAGGACGTAGAAGGAGAAAAAGGTATCCATGACAGCCCTTACTCCGCCGCCTGCTTGAAGCCGTTTTTGGCCAGTGCCGAACACTCGGCCATCACCGCCGACGCGCGCGCGATCGGGTTGGTGAGGTAAAAGTCCTTCACTACCGAGGTGAAGGCTGCCTTGTTCAGGCGGCCGCCGAGCTTGGCGACCTTGGCGATGTCGTCATTGTCGCCGGCATCGATCTCGTCGATGCGCGCCAGATGCGGGAACTCCGCA
Organism: Aminobacter sp. DSM 101952; assembly: GCF_001424795.1. Lineage (NCBI taxonomy): Bacteria > Pseudomonadati > Pseudomonadota > Alphaproteobacteria > Hyphomicrobiales > Phyllobacteriaceae > Aminobacter > Aminobacter sp. DSM 101952. The sequence continues at coordinate 195,919 of NZ_LMCL01000001.1, forward strand.
TAAAGCCTGGCGCGCAGCTGCTGCAGCGAATCGAAGGGCAGCTTGTGACCGAGCACGTCGGACAGCGCCCGCAGGATCGCCCAGTCTTCCTTGGCCTCGCCCGGCGCGAAGCCGGCGCGGCCGGTCACCTGGACGCGGCCCTCGGTGTTCACATAGGTGCCCGACTTCTCGGTGTAGGCAGCACCCGGCAGGATGACATTGGCGCGGTGTGCGCCGGCATCGCCATGCGTGCCGACATAGACCACGAAGGCGTCGCCGGTCTTGCTGAGGTCGAGCTCGTCGGCGCCGAGCAGGAACAGCACGTCGCTGTCGCCGAGCATGCCGGCAACGTTCTTGCCGCCCTCGCCCGGCACGAAGCCGACATCCAGGCCGCCGACGCGGGCGGCCGCGGTGTGGAGCACGGCAAAGCCGTTCCAGTCCGGACGGCTCGCCTTGACGGCGCCGGCAAGCTTGGCCGCCTGGCCGAGCACGGCCGCACCATCGGTCCGCGCGATCGCGCCCTGACCGACGATGATCAGCGGATGCGAAGCCTTCTTGAGGACCGAGAAGAACTTGCCGTTGCCTTCGGCCAGATCCTTGAGCGTGTCCGGACCCGAGCCCAGTTGCTCGTAGTCATAGCGGGTGTCGCCGACCTCGCCGATGACGGCAACCGGCACATTGGCTGCACGCCAATGCTTGCGGATGCGGGCGTTCAGCACCGAAGCCTCGAAGCGCGGGTTGGCGCCGATGATCAGGATGGCGTCGGCCTGCTCGATGCCTTCGATGGTCGGGTTGAAGATGTAGCTGGCGCGGCCCAGCGACGGATCGAGTGCTGCACCATCCTGGCGGCAGTCGATGTTCTTCGAGCCGAGCGACGCGATCAGCTGCTTCAGCGCATACATTTCCTCGGTGGTCGCGAGATCGCCGGCGATGGCGCCGATGCGTTCAGGCGACGCCTTGGAAACGGCATCCTTGATCGCGGCAAAGGCTTCCGGCCAAGTCGCGGGCGCCAGCTTGCCGCCCTTGCGGACGTAGGGCCGGTCGAGACGCTGCGTGCGCAGGCCGTCCCAAATGAAACGGGTCTTGTCGGAGATCCACTCCTCGTTCACCTGCTCGTTGATGCGCGGCATGATGCGCATCACTTCGCGGCCACGCGTGTCGACGCGGATGGCCGAACCGACGGCATCCATCACGTCGATGGATTCGGTCTTGGTCAGCTCCCACGGACGCGCCTGGAAGGCATAGGGCTTCGAGGTCAACGCGCCGACCGGGCACAGGTCGATGACGTTGCCCTGCAGCTCGGAGGTCATCGCCTGCTCGAGATAGGTGGTGATCTCGGCGTCCTCGCCGCGGCCGATCAGGCCGAGCTCGGAAATGCCGGCCACTTCGGTCGTGAAGCGGACGCAGCGCGTGCAGTGGATGCAGCGCGTCATGATCGTCTTGACCAGCGGGCCGATGTACTTGTCTTCGACCGCGCGCTTGTTTTCGTTGTAGCGCGAGCCGTCGAGGCCGAAAGCCATCGCCTGGTCCTGCAGGTCGCATTCGCCGCCCTGGTCGCAGATCGGGCAGTCAAGCGGATGGTTGATGAGCAGGAACTCCATCACGCCTTCGCGGGCCTTCTTGACCATCGGCGTGTTGGTGAAGATTTCCGGCGTCTCGCCGTTCGGACCCGGGCGCAGGTCGCGCACGCCCATGGCGCAGGATGCCGCCGGCTTGGGCGGGCCGCCCTTCACCTCGACAAGGCACATGCGGCAGTTGCCGGCAATCGACAGCCGCTCATGGAAGCAGAAGCGCGGCACTTCCGCGCCCGCCTCTTCCGCCGCCTGCAGCAGCGTATAGTGGTCGGGTACCGAAATCTCTTTCCCGTCGACCTTAAGCTTTGCCATAGCGCCTCAAATCCCGCGGCTAACCCGCATTCCGTCCTGCAAGGGGCGCGGCTTGCGCTGCGCCCCGAAATCCACAATTCACGCGGCTGAGTTGCCGCCGGCAAGCGTCACCGCCTGCCCGATCCAGTCGTCCCGGCCGATCCGGCCCTTGAAGCCGAGATAGTCGTTGGCCCAGGCCACTTCTTCCGGCGTCCAGCCGGCGATCTGGCCATAGGTCCAGATGCCGAGACCGTTCAGCACCTGCTCCAGCTTCGGCCCGATGCCGGAGATAGCCTTCAGATCGTCAGCCGCTTCCGGCCGTTCGATCGAAGCCGGCTGCCTGAAATCCTCGGGCTGGATGCCCGCCGGCGCTGCTTCGACCCCGGCAGCCTCGACACCCATCGGATCGGTCGCAGCGACAACCGCCGGCTTCGCCTCGGCCTTCTCCAGCTTGCGCGCCAGCGTCTTCACCTCGGCGATCAGCGACGCGGTCGAGGCCGCATCCCTCTTCGCAGTCGTCTCGCGCACCGGCTTGGCCTGCGTCGCACCGGTGAAATCGCCGAAGTCTGGCGAAAACAGGCGCTGCGCCGCCTCTGACGCACCGGTCACGGCCCCGATCCAGACGCCCATGGCGTGACTGGCGAGGCCGACACTCAGTGCGGAAGCAGCAGCGATTCCAGCGGCGGGGTGCACCATGAGGTTCGCCGTACCGGCAAACTCCTTGGGCAGCATCGCCACGAAGTCCCTGTTCATCTGCTCCAAACGTTCCATCTCAGGCACTGCACTTTCGGGAATGGGAAATGTCGACATTGATAGCTCCTTGTCGCCTTCGCCGTTCGCCTCTGCCTCGTCGTTTCCTGTTTCGGACCTTTGGCCCGCACTTTCTGACTTAACCCTTACTCCGCCGCCACCAGCACCGGCTCGGCGCGGTGCGAATTGCGCGAAAACTCGTCGATGCGCCGCTCGATCTCGGGGCGGAAGTTGCGGATCAGGCCCTGGATCGGCCATGCGGCCGCATCGCCCAGTGCGCAGATCGTGTGGCCTTCCACCTGCTTGGTGACGTCGAGCAGCATGTCGATCTCGCGCTTGTGCGCTTCGCCGCGCACCAGGCGCTCCATCACGCGCCACATCCAACCGGTGCCTTCGCGGCACGGCGTGCACTGGCCGCAGCTCTCGTGCTTGAAGAAGTAGCTGAGGCGCGCGATCGCCTTCACGATGTCGGTCGACTTGTCCATGACGATCACGGCAGCCGTTCCGAACGACGACTTGCGCTCGCGCAGGCCGTCGAAATCCATCGGGCAGTCGATGATGTCCTCGGCCTTGACCACCGGGCAGGACGCGCCGCCGGGGATGACCGCCAAAAGATTGTCCCAGCCGCCGCGAATGCCGCCGCCGTGCTTTTCCACCAGCTCGCGGAAGGTGATGCCCATGGCCTCTTCAACGGTGCAGGGCGTGTTGACGTGGCCGACCAGCATGAACAGCTTGGTGCCGACATTGTTCGGACGGCCGATGCCGGAGAACCAGGCAGCGCCACGGCGCAGGATGGTCGGCGCAACGGCGATCGACTCGACGTTGTTGACCGTTGTCGGGCAGCCATAGAGGCCGACATTGGCCGGGAACGGCGGCTTCAGGCGCGGCTGGCCCTTCTTGCCCTCGAGGCTTTCGAGCAGAGCGGTTTCTTCGCCGCAGATATAGGCGCCGGCGCCGTGATGGACATAGATGTCGAAATCGTAGCCGTTCTTGTTGTTCTTGCCGATCAGCTTGGCCTCATAGGCCTCGTCGATGGCGCGCTGCAGCGCTTCGCGTTCGCGGATGAACTCGCCGCGCACGTAGATGTAGGCGGCCACCGCCCCCATGGCGAAACCGGCGAGCAGGCAGCCTTCGACCAGCGTATGCGGGTCATGGCGCAGGATGTCGCGGTCCTTGCAGGTGCCCGGCTCGGATTCGTCGGCGTTGACGACGAGATAGGACGGGCGACCGTCGGGGTTGCTCTTCGGCATGAACGACCACTTGAGACCGGTCGGGAAGCCGGCGCCGCCGCGGCCGCGCAGGCCCGAAGCCTTCATCTCGTTGATGATCCACTCGCGGCCCTTTTCGATCAGGCCGGCGGTGCCGTCCCAATGGCCACGCGCCATCGCCCCGGCCAGCGACTGGTCGAAGCGGCCGTAGATATTGGTAAAGATGCGGTCCTTGTCTTCAAGCATGATTACGCTCCTCAGACCGGCTTCTTACCGAAGACGCGGATGTATTCGGCCACACCACCCTTGGCGAGCGCCTTGGCCTGCTTGACCCAGTCGTCACGTTCGATGCGACCCTTGAAATTCAGATAGCCGTCGACCCATTCGCGCTCAGCCTTCTTCCACGAAGCCACCTGGGCAAACGTGAAGATACCGAGCTCGTGCAGGGTGCCCTCGATCTTCGGGCCGACGCCCGAAATCAGCTTGAGATCGTCGACGGCAACCGGACGGGCGATGCCGGCCGGGCGGTTCTTGTCTTCGAGCGAAGGCTTCGGCGCAGCGACGCTTGCTGCCTTCTCGGCGGCCGGTGCTGCCTTGACCTTCGACGGGGTCTTCACCGCCGGGCTGGTCTCAATCGCGTCGGTCTTCGGCTTGGCTGCGTTCGACGGCGGAACGGTCGTCTCCACCACGGCTGCCTTGGCGGCCTTGGAAGCAGCCTTGGCTTCCTTGTCGCGGGTCGTCTTGAGAACGCCCTTCTCTTCCTTGAGCGACGTGAACCCGGTCAGCGGCGCGGAGTACACGCGGCCGGTCTGCGGGCCGGTCTTGACCTGCTCGCCCTTGCCGGCTTCGAACTGGTCGATGATCTCGCCCAGGCGCTCCGGCGTCAGGTCCTCATAGGTGTCCTTGAAGATCATGACCATCGGTGCGTTCACGCAGGCGCCGAGACACTCGACTTCCTCCCATGAAAGCGTGCCCGCATCGTTGGTGTGAAACTGGTCATGATGGATCTTCGAGCGGCAGACGTCCATCAGCTCTTCCGAGCCGCGCAGCATGCAGGGCGTGGTGCCGCACACCTGGATATGGGCGCGCGTGCCGACCGGCTTGAGCTGGAACTGCGTGTAGAAGGTCGCGACTTCGAGGGCGCGGATATAGGGCATGTCGAGCATATCGGCGACATGCTCGATGGCAGCCTTCGTCACCCAGCCGTCCTGCTCCTGCGCAAGCATGAGCAGCGGGATGACGGCCGACTGTTCGCGGCCCTTGGGGTACTTCTTGATCCAGGTCTTGGCCTGCGCCGTGAATGCCTTGTTGAAGGCGAAGGACGCTGGCTGGACGCTGGCTTCTGCGAGACGGCGGACTGACATTTAGCGGTCGACCTCACCAAACACGATGTCGAGGGAGCCGAGAACGGCCGAGATATCCGCGAGCATGTGGCCGCGGCACAGGAAATCCATCGCCTGGAGATGGGCGAAGCCTGGCGCGCGCAGCTTGCAGCGGTAGGGCTTGTTGGTGCCGTCGGAGACCAGGAAGACGCCGAACTCGCCCTTGGGCGCCTCGACGGCCGCATAGACCTCGCCAGCCGGCACGCGGTAGCCTTCGGTGTAGAGCTTGAAGTGATGGATCAAGGATTCCATCGAGCGCTTCATCGCCTGGCGCTTCGGCGGAACCACCTTGCCGTCCATGTTGGACACCGGGCCGGTGCTCTCCTTGCCGAGCAACAGATCGACGCACTGGCGCATGATCTTCGCCGACTGGCGCATCTCTTCCATGCGGATCAGGTAACGATCGTAGCAGTCGCCGTTCTTGCCGATCGGGATGTCGAAATCCATCTCCGAGTAGCACTCGTAGGGCTGGCTCTTGCGCAGGTCCCAGGCAGCGCCTGAACCGCGCACCATCACGCCCGAGAAGCCCCAGGCCCAGGCGTCGTCGAGCGACACCACGCCGATGTCGACGTTGCGCTGCTTGAAGATGCGGTTGGGGGTCAGAAGGTCGTCGAGGTTCTTGACCGTCTGCAGGAATGGATCGATCCACTTGCCGATGTCTTCGACGAGCTTCTGCGGCAGGTCCTGATGGACGCCGCCCGGACGGAAATAGGCTGCGTGCATGCGCGCGCCGCAGGCCCGCTCATAAAACACCATCAGCTTTTCGCGCTCTTCGAAGCCCCACAGCGGCGGGGTCAGCGCGCCGACGTCCATGGCCTGCGTGGTGACGTTGAGCAGGTGCGACAGGATGCGGCCGATCTCGGAAAACAGTACCCGGATGATCTGGCCGCGCTTCGGCACCTCGATGCCGAGCAGGCGCTCGACCGCGAGCGCAAAAGCATGCTCCTGGTTCATCGGCGCGACATAGTCGAGACGATCGAAATAGGGCACGGCCTGCAGATAGGTCTTCTGCTCGATCAGCTTTTCGGTGCCGCGGTGCAAAAGGCCGATATGCGGATCGACGCGATCGACGACTTCGCCGTCGAGTTCGAGCACCAGGCGCAGGACGCCGTGCGCTGCCGGGTGCTGCGGACCGAAGTTGATGTTGAAGTTACGGACGGAGGTTTCAGCCATGTCGCCGCCTCAATTCGTCTTGGCTTTTTCGTCGCCCGGCAGCACGTATTCGGTGCCTTCCCAAGGAGACAAAAAGTCGAAATTGCGGAATTCCTGCTTGAGCTCGACCGGCTCGTAAACGACGCGCTTCTGCTCGTCGTCGTAACGAACCTCGACGAAACCGGTGAGCGGGAAGTCCTTGCGCAGCGGATGACCCTCGAAACCGTAGTCGGTCAGCAGGCGGCGCAGGTCAGGATGGCCGGAAAACAGGATGCCGTACATGTCGTAGGCTTCGCGCTCGAACCAGTCGGCGCCGGGAAATACCGAAGTGATCGACGGCACCGGCGTGTCTTCGTCCGTGCTGACCTTGACGCGGATGCGCAGGTTCTGGCGCGGCGACATCAGGTGATAGACGACGTCGAAACGCTTGCGGCGCTGCGGATAGTCGACACCGGCGGCATCGATGAATGAGACGAACTGGCACTGCACGTCCGAGCGCAAGAAGGTCATCACGTCGACGATGTCGGCTGCCTTCACCGTCAGCGTCAGTTCGCCATAGGCGACAACGCTTTCTTCGATGTCCGCATCGAGCTTTTCCGCAATGTAGGCGGCAAGGTCGTTCAGGGCTTCACTCATCTGGGATCACCGCTCGATCGTGCCGGTGCGGCGGATCTTCTTCTGGAGAAGAAGGATGCCGTAGAGAAGTGCTTCGGCGGTCGGAGGGCAGCCGGGCACGTAGATGTCGACGGGCACGACGCGATCGCAGCCGCGCACCACCGAATAGGAATAATGGTAGTAGCCGCCGCCATTGGCGCACGAGCCCATCGAAATGACGTAGCGCGGCTCCGGCATCTGGTCGTAGACCTTGCGCAGCGCGGGCGCCATCTTGTTGGTCAGCGTGCCGGCGACGATCATCACGTCCGACTGGCGCGGAGAAGCGCGCGGCGCGATGCCGAAGCGTTCGGCGTCATAACGCGGCATCGAGATGTGCATCATCTCGACGGCGCAGCAGGCCAGGCCGAAGGTCATCCACATCAGCGAGCCGGTGCGCGCCCAGGTGATCAGCGCCTCGGACGAGGTGACGATGAAGCCCTTGTCCGAAAGCTCGCTGTTCAGCTCGCCGAAAAAGGCGTCGTCGGAACCGATGAGCTTGCCGGTGTTAGGATCGATGATGCCTTTCGGCTTCGGCGCGATCAGGGTGCCGGAGGCGTCGTTCAATCCCATTCCAGCGCTCCCTTTTTCCACTCGTAGATAAAGCCGATGGTCAGCACGGCCAGGAAGATCATCATCGACCAGAAGCCGAGCATTCCGATCTCGCCGAAGGACACCGCCCACGGGAACAGGAACGCCACTTCGAGATCGAAGATGATGAACAGGATGGAGACCAGGTAGAAGCGAATGTCGAACTTCATGCGGGCATCGTCGAACGAGTTGAAGCCGCACTCGTAGGCAGAAAGCTTCTCCGGATCCGGATTTCGGTAGGCGACAAGGAAGGGCGCCACGATAAGGGCGATGCCGACGAGTAGCGCCACACCGATGAAGATGACGATGGGCAGATACGAACTCAGGAGAGCGTTCATGCTGCGAATTCCGTTGGTGGCCTATCCACCCAGATTTACAGCACGGGGTCCGTTTCCGGAAGCGCGACGAATTCTCGCCGGCCCTGACGAAACGGTCGTGCTGCAATGCGGCGACGGTTAGCGCAGCCGGTCGGGCGAAGCAAGCCCAACCTTGTCCAAAACGGGGCAAACCCCACCGCTGGACCAAAATCCTGCGCGTGTGGCTCCTGTTTGATTTCCTTCGTCTTTTACTCAACTTTACATTCCTGACAAGCCTGGAACCGCACTCCTGCTAGCATTTGCAGCAAAGGCCGATTCTGGTGCCCCTGCGTCACTCATCCGGAGACTGCGATAGCTTGCCGCAATGAAGGAAAAACTCTCGCTTCCCACCGCCCGCCGCATCGCACTCGCGGCCCAGGGCTTCGCCGATCCGCGCCCGTCCGGCGCGATCACCCGACGTCACCTGCAGCGCGTGCTCGGCCGCACCGGCCTGCTGCAGATCGACTCGGTCAGCGCCGTCGTGCGCGCCCACTACATGCCGCTCTATTCGCGCCTCGGCCCCTACCCCATGGCGCTGCTCGACGACGCCATGCAGCCGAAAAAGCGCATGCTCTTCGAATACTGGGCGCATGAAGCCTCGCTGCTGCCGCTGGAGACCTTTCCGCTGCTGCGCTGGCGCATGGAGCGGGCGGACACCGAGATGTATTCGGGGCTGGCGAAGTTCGGCCGCGAGCAGGCTCCTTACATAGAAGGGATCTATCGCCAGGTGGTCGACCGCGGCCCGATCGCCGCCTCGGACATCGAGGGCGCCAAGGGTTCGGGCGGCTGGTGGGGCTGGAGCCTTGAGAAGCGCGCCTTCGAATGGCTGTTCTGGGCCGGCCGCATCACCACCCATTCCCGCCGCGGCTTCGAGCGTCTCTACGACCTGCCCGAGCGCGTGCTGCCGGCCGACATCTACAACAGCCCTGCCCTGCGGGCCGAAGATGCCCATCGCGAACTGTTGCGAATCTCCGCTCAGGCCCATGGCGTCGCGACCGGCATCTGCCTGCGCGACTATTTCCGCCTGTCGCCGGACGACATGAAGGGCCGGCTCGAAGAGCTGGTCGAGATGGGCGAACTGATTCCCGTGCGCGTCGAAGGCTGGAACAGGCAGGCCTATCTGCATGCCGAGGCCCGCATCCCTCGAAAAGTGCAAGCACGCGCCCTGCTCGCGCCCTTCGACCCGCTGGTGTTCGAGCGCACCCGCGCCGAGCAATTGTTCGACTTCCGCTACCGCATCGAGATCTACACGCCAGCGGACAAGCGCCAGTACGGCTACTACGTCCTGCCCTTCCTGCTCGGCGAACGCATCGTCGCCCGCATCGACCTCAAGGCCGACCGCCCGGCCGGCGTGCTGCGCGTCCACGCCGCCTATGCCGAGCCCTGCGCGCCGCCGGAAACAGCAGCCCAACTCTTTGAAGAACTCAAGCAGATGCGCGACTGGCTCGGCCTCGAACGCATCGAGGTCACGCCCGCCGGCGACCTCGGCCCGGCGCTGAGCGACATTGTTGGTCGCTCCATTGCGTTGACTCCACCCCGCGCGAAAGCCTAAATCGCCCACAGACGGTCCTTCGCCCGCAACGGCGGAGGCTAAGAGGGAATGCGGTGCGGCGCATATGCGCCAAAACCGCGGCTGTCCCCGCAACTGTGAGCGAAGAGCCAGACCCGAAGACCACTGGGATTTCCCGGGAAGGCGGGCGAAGGCGACGATCCGCAAGCCAGGAGACCTGCCGTCGCAGACATTGATCCGATCGCCTGGCGGGTGCCCCGGGCAGGGAGCCTGGATTTGGACTTCGACGACAACCTTCCGGTCGGAACTTCTGACGCATCCGGCGATGCAGCAGGCGCGCGCGCCTGCGACGTGACCATCCTCGTGTGCTCCTCCTGCCGTGACGAAACCGGTTCGGACGCCCATCCCCGCGCCGGAGAAAGACTTGCCGAATCCGCCCGTCGGGCAGCAGTCGGCCAAGGCATCACCGTCCGCACTGTCGAGTGCCTCGGCAATTGCAAGCGCCGCCTGAGTGCCGCCCTGCTCCGGGACGGCGCGTGGAGCTACGTCTTCGGCGATCTCAACGTTTCCTCCGGCGACGATCTCGTCACCGGCGCACAACTGTTCAGCACCTCAACCGACGGCCTGATCCCCTGGCGCGGCCGTCCCGACAGCCTCAAGCGCGGCCTCGTCGCGCGCATCCCTCCGCTTGCTCTCATCAAGGAAGACAAATGACCGCCTCCGTCGAACGCGTTCCCTGCACCGTCGTCACCGGCTTTCTCGGCGCCGGCAAGACCACGCTGCTCCGCAACATCCTCGAGAATTCCAAGGGCAAGCGCCTCGCCATCATCGTCAACGAGTTCGGCGATGTCGGCATCGACGGCGAAATTCTGAAGGGCTGCGGCATCGACGCCTGCCCGGAGGAAAACATCGTCGAGCTGGCAAATGGCTGCATCTGCTGCACCGTCGCCGATGATTTTGTCCCGGCCCTCGACCAGATTCTCGCGCGCACCCCAAAAGTCGACCACATCCTGATCGAGACTTCCGGCCTCGCGCTGCCGAAGCCTCTGGTCCAGGCCTTCCAGTGGCCGACGGTGAAGAGCCGCGTCACCGTCGACGGGGTCATCGCCGTGGTCGATGGCCCGGCTCTCGCCGAAGGCAAGGTCGCCTCCGACATGGAAGCGCTGGCCGCCCAACGCCAGGCCGATGATTCGCTCGATCACGACGACCCTGTCGAGGAGGTGTTCGAGGACCAGGTTGCCTGCGCCGACCTCATCATCCTGTCCAAGTCCGACCTTCTCGACGACGCCGGCCATGCCCGCGCCAGCGCCATCGTCAGCGAGCACCTCGCCCGCGCGGTCAAGATCGTGCCGTCGGCGCATGGCAAGGTCGACCCATCGGTGCTGCTCGGCCTCGGCCTCGCCGTCGAGGACGACATCGAGAACCGCAAGACCCACCACGACGGCGCCTTCGACCACGAGCACGACGATTTCGACACCTTCGTCATCGAGATTCCCTCGATCGCCAACCCCGACGAACTGGCCAAGCGCGTCGCCACGGCCGCCGAGGAAGAAAACGTGCTGCGCGTGAAGGGCTTTGTCGACGTCGGCGGCAAGCCGATGCGCCTGCTCGTCCAGGCCGTCGGCCCGCGCGTCAACCACTACTATGACCGCGCCTGGACCGCCGAGGACGACCGCCGCTCGCGCCTCGTCGTCATTGGCCTCAAGGGCCTCGACCGCCCGGCCATCGAGCGTATCCTGGTCGGCTAAAACGATGTCCCCTCACCCGACCTCCGCTGCGCTCGGTCGACCTCTCTCCAAACTGGAGCGGAGATCGCCGACGTCAGCGCGTGCCTCATCTCCCTGCCGGGGAGAAGGTCGCCCGAAGGGCTGGATGAGGGGGACATTTCGCGCGACCTCAAGCGAGGCGAGCTGATGCACATCCTCACCACCACCTCCGCCTCGCTCGACGACCTCATCGAGCCTGTGGACCTCGGGCAGAAGCCTGCGGATGTGGTGGCGCTGTCCTTCACCGACAGCGATCTGGCAGGCCTCGCCAACGCCTGGAAGGCGGGTGCAGCAAACCTGCCGTCGATGCGGCTCGCCAGCCTGCGCGACCTCCGGCACCCGATGTCGGTCGACCTGTGGATCGACAGCGTGGCTGCCCACGCCAGAGTCATCCTCGTCCGTATCCTCGGTGGTCACGACTGGTGGCGCTACGGCTGCGACCAGCTTGCTGCGGTGGCTCGCGAAAGAGGCATCGCGCTGGCGCTGCTGCCGGGCGAAAGCCATGACGAAGATCTCAGGCTGATCGAAGCCTCGACGCTGCCCCGCGCCGAACTCGATGCCCTGCTCGGCTATTTCCGCGAGGGCGGCCCGGAGAACATGAAGGCGCTGGTCGCGCGGCTGGCTGGGCTGGCGGGTGACAAGAGCATCATCGTAGCACCTGTGGCGATGCCGAAAGCGGGGTTTTATGATCCGGAGCGGGGCGTGATTGAAGCCCCCTTCTCCCCGTTCACGGGGAGAAGGTCCCGGCAGGGGGATGAGGGGCAAGCACCGACCTCTGGCAGCTTTGCGCAGCCCCTCAACCGCCCCTTCGGGGCACCTTCTCCCCGTGAACGGGGAGAAGGAAACGTCATCCCCATCCTCTTCTACCGTTCGATGCTGCTCGCCGCAGACGTCGCCCCCATCGACGCGCTGGTCGAAGCACTCAGGGCACACGGCCTGCGCCCCGTCCCGATCTTCGTCTCCAGCCTTAAGGACAAGGCGTCCCTCGCCTTCGTCGAGACCGCCCTCGCACAGCTCAACCCCGCGGCCATCGTCACCGCCACCGCCTTCGCCGCCGGCGCCGAGCCGGGCGCGGAAACGCTGTTCGACCGCGCCGGCGTGCCGGTGTTCCAGGTCATCGTCGCCACCACCCGCCGCGAGGCCTGGGAGGGCAGCCCGCGAGGTCTCGCGCCCGCCGACCTTGCCATGCATGTGGTGATGCCCGAACTCGACGGCCGCATCCTCGCCGGCGCCGTCTCCTTCAAGGCCGAGAGCGAGGTCGACCCCGCGCTCGGCTTCCGCGCCTTTGCCAACCGGCCCGAACCCGACCGCGTCGACCAGGTCGCCCGCCGCATCGCCGCGCATCTCAGGCTGCGCGAGACGCGGCCCGAAAACCGCAAGCTCGTGATCCTCATCCCCGACTACCCCAGCGCCCCTGGCCGGACGGGTTATGCCGTCGGCCTCGACGTTCCGAACAGCGTGCTCGCAATGCTGCACGACCTGAAGGACGCGGGCTATGCGGTTGAAGGGATTCCGGAATCACCGCGCGCACTGCTCGACCTGATCGAGGCAGGTGGGCATGGGCTGGCCCTGAATGACTATCTCGCGCTTTCCGCCGATCTGCCCACAGATGCAAGAAATGCGGTTGAGGCGGCGTGGGGAGAAGCAGCGCAGGAAGCTGTAATTGCGCTTTCGCGCCGCCCCTCATCCTCTGCCGGACCATCTCCCCGTCAGGACGGGGAGATGGAAGTCTGCCGCAACGCCAGCGAAGACAGCCTCAACGCTTACGCCCCCCTCTCCCCGTCCTTACGGGGAGAGGGTAAGGGTGAGGGGCAGCTCAACCTTTGCGAGGAGCAACGCCATTTCCCCTTCCGCGCTGCAACCTTCGGCAATGTCACCGTAGCCCTCGCCCCCGACCGTGGCCGCTCGGCCGATCGCCGCGCCGATTACCACGACCCGACGCTGCCGCCCCGCCATGCCTTGCTCGCCTTCGGCTTCTGGCTGCAGAAGTCGCTCGGCATCCACGCCATCGTCCATGTCGGCGCCCATGGCACGCTCGAATGGCTGCCGGGCAAGACAGTGGCGCTGAGCCAAAACTGCTTCCCCGAGATCGTCACCGGCTCGCTGCCGGTGGTCTATCCCTTCATCGTCTCCAATCCCGGCGAGGCAGCCCAGGCCAAGCGCCGCACCGCGGCCGTGACTCTTGGCCACCTGCCGCCGCCGCTCGCCAGCGCCGGGCTGGATGAAAACCAACACAAGCTCGAGCGGCTGGTCGACGAATACGCCCAGGCCGACGGCCTCGACCGCCGCCGCCGCGACCGGCTCGCGAAGCTGATCGTCGAGACGGCGTCGCAGACCGGCCTTGCCGCCGAGGCCGGCGTCGCCAACACCGACGCGCCCGACGAAGCGCTGCGCCGCATCGACGCCTGGCTCTGCGACCTCAAGGACTTCGCCATCAAGGACGGCCTGCACGTCTATGGCCGCACAGAAGAAAACGAGCCGGACCCAGCGCGCCGCGCCAGTGCCGAGGCCGAGCGGAAAAACCTGATCGCAGCGCTCGACGGCCGCCACGTCAAGGCTGGTCCCTCGGGCGCCCCGGCGCGCGGCCGCACCGACGTCCTGCCAACCGGGCGCAACCTGTTCACCTCCGACCCACGCACCATGCCGACGCCGACCGCCTTCGACCTCGGCAAGATGGCCTCCGACGAGATCATGCGCAGCTACCTGCAAAGCCATGGCGAATGGCCGCGCGCGCTGGTCATCGATCTTTGGGGCAGCGCGTCGCTGCGCACCGGCGGTGAGGAGATCGCACAAGGCCTGGCGCTGATGGGCTGCCGGCCACAATGGGACGCCGCGACCGGCCGCGTCACCGGCATCGAGGTGCTGCCGCCGGCAGCGCTCGGCCGCCCGCGCGTCGACGTCACCTGGCGCATCTCCGGCCTGTTCCGCGACATGTTCCCGACCCAGATCGCGCTGGTCGATGCCGCTGCCTGTGCTGTTGCCACCCGCGACGAGGACGATCATGACAACCCGCTCGCTGCCAGCACCCGCGCCGCGGGCAAGGTCGAGCCGCGCATTTTCGGCTCCTCCCCCGGCACCTATGGCGCTGGCCTCGAAGACCTTTTGTCCAGCGGCGACTGGCAGGCCCGCGAAGAGCTCGGCCGCGCCTATCTCGACGCCGCATCCCACGCCTATGGCGGCAGCGACGGCGAAGGCTTTTCCGCGCCCGGCGCATTCGCCGGCCGCATCGCCGAGGCTGACCTTCTCGTCCACACCGGCGACGACCCCGGCCGCGACATCCTCGAAGGCTCCGCCGACGTCGCCTTCATCGGCGGCTTTTCGGCGGCGGTGGCAGCACTCGGCAAGAACGCCGACGTCATCGTGCTCGACACATCGGACCCGCAAAAGCCGCGCCCGCGTTCGGTCACCGAGGCCGTCGGCCGCGTCGTCAGGGCACGCGCCACCAACGCCCGCTTCATCGCCGGCCAGATGCGCCACGGCCCGCGCGGCGCCTCCGAATTCGCCGAGACCGTCGACCGGCTGATCGGCTTCGCCGAAACCACCAACGCCATTCCGGGCGCGCTGATCGAGGCCGTCCACGACGCCTATGTCGGTGACGAAGCCGTCCGCGACTTCATGCTGCGCGAGAACCCGGCAGCGGCAAAGTTCATCGCCGAGCGTTTCGCCACTGCCCGCCGGCGTGGTCTGTGGCACCCGCTGCGCAATTCCATCGACGACGATCTCGTCGCCCTCATCGCCGAGGCTGAAGCGCGTGAGGTGGCGGCATGACAGGCTTTTCCCGTCGCGGTGCCTGTCCGGCGCTATCAGCCCCGATGCAGACCGGCGACGGCCTGCTCGTGCGGATCAATCCGCTCGTCGGAGAACTTACGCCCAACACCTTGATCGGACTCTGCGAATCGGCAGCTAGACATGGCAACGGCATCGTCGAGGTCACTGCACGCGGCAGTATCCAGATCAGAGGGCTGACGGAGGAGAGTGCCTGTCTGCTGGCCGAAGAAGTCGACACGCTGGGCATCGCGGTGCGTACCGCTGTGCCCGTCGACACGAGCCCGCTCGCTGGCATCGATCCCGAGGAAGTCGTTGATCCCGCGCCTCTCGCCGCAGGGATCCGCACCAGCATTGAGGCTGCTGGGCTCGCTTCGAGGCTCGGGCCAAAAGTGTCCGTTGTCGTTGATGGATGTGGCCAGATCAGGCTCGGCGCCATCATGGGCGATGTCAGGCTTGTCGCAGCGGATGCAGAACGCTGGCGCCTGTCGGTGGCTGGCGATGAGACCTCGACGCGTTTGGTCGGCGAGTTCGATGCGGATGCCGCCTGCCGCGCCACGCTCGACATGCTTCACGCAATTGCGGCGCTGGGTCGGCAAGGCCGCGCCCGTGACCTCAAACCGGAGGCCTTGCGCGCCGCCATAGCAGGATTTGAAGCCTCTCGTTCCTTCGCACCCCCCTCTGTCCTGCCGGACATCTCCCCCGCAAGGGGGGAGATTGGCAGCTCCGCTGGTAGCGCTCATCTTAAAGCGCTGCGTATGGGCGGAGACGGCGATGACAGCCTGATCTCCCCCCTTGCGGGGGAGATGTCCGGCAGGACAGAGGGGGGTGGGAAGGATCGCGACCTAAACGATCAGCCATCGCCAAAAGCAGCTGATTCAAATCATGAGCACTCCGCCGCAACCGATTCATCTCCCATCGGAATCTTCCCGCTAACCGGCGCCCGAATCGCCCTCGGCATCGCGCTACCCTTCGGCAGCGTCGATGCCCCAACCCTGACCAAATTCAGCCAGGCAGCGAAAGCCGCCGGCGCCACCGGCATCCGCCCAGCACCCGGCCGAACCCTCCTCGTCATGGGCCTCGACCACCCAGCCACCACCGCCCTCACCGCCACCGCCCAATCCCTCGGCTTCGTCACCTCGCCCGCCGACCCGCGCATCCGCATCGCCGCCTGCCCCGGCGCGCCGGCTTGCGCATCGGGCATGATCGCCGCGCGTGACGTCGCCTCGAATATCGCAACCAAAATCGGCGATGACCTCGACCCAACGCTTTCGCTCCACGTCTCCGGCTGCGCCAAGGGCTGCGCCCATCCGGGGCCTGCCGCGCTCACCATCGTCGGTGACGAAAAAGGTGCGGCATTTGTCGTCGGCGGAACGGCAAAGGGCCTTCCGGCAACCTACACCGCAGGATATGAAGCCGCGCGCGGCATGGGCCGCCTCATGAAATTGCTCGCCCAGGAGTGCAAGCCGGACGAAAATGCCGCCGCTTGCCTCGCAAGGCTGGGCGCAAAGCGCCTCGCGCAAGCACTGGCACAGGAATGAACATGGCCGCCTACGACTACATCCATGATGGCACGGCCATCTACGAACGCTCCTTCGCCATCATCCGCGCTGAGGCCGACCTCACGCGCTTCTCGGAAAACGAGGCGGATGTCGCGGTGCGCATGATCCATGCCTGCGGCCTTGTCGAGGCAGCCGAGCATTTCGTCTTCTCCGAAAACTTCGTCTCCGCCGCGCGCGGTGCGCTGCAGGCCGGCGCGCCGATCTTCTGCGACGCCGAGATGGTGTCGCGCGGCGTCACCCGCGCCCGCCTGCCCGCCGACAATGAGGTGATCTGCACCCTGCGCGATCCACGCACGGCCGAGATCGCGAAAGAAGTCGGCAATACCCGCTCCGCTGCTGCCATCGACCTCTGGGTCGAAAGGCTCGCGGGCTCCGTCGTCGCCATCGGAAATGCGCCGACAGCCCTGTTCTACCTGCTCGAGAAGCTGCGCGACGGCGCGCCAAAACCTGCCGCCATCATCGGCATGCCGGTCGGTTTCGTTGGCGCTGCCGAATCCAAGGACGCGCTGGCCGAGAATTCCTACGGCGTGCCCTATGCCATCGTCCGTGGCCGCCTCGGCGGCAGCGCCATGACTGCGGCTGCGCTCAACTCGCTGGCGAGGCCCGGCGTATGACTGCTTCCGCTGCAAAAGGCCGCCTCATCGGCGTCGGCACCGGACCCGGCGACCCCGAACTGCTGACGGTCAAGGCCGTGCGCGCGTTGGCCGAGGCCGACGTGATCGCGCATTTTTCCAAGCGCGGCGCCAACGGCAACGCCCGCACCATCACCGGTGCGCATTTCCGCGACGGCGTGATCGAGCTGCCGCTCGTCTATCCCGTGACGATCGAGATCGACAAGGATCACGACGACTATCGCTCGGCGATCACGGGTTTCTACGAGGAGTCGGCGCAGGCCGTCGCCGCCCATCTCGACCAAGGCCGCACTGTCGCCATCCTGTCCGAAGGCGACCCGCTGTTCTACGGCTCCTACATGCACCTGCATGTGCGCCTGTCGCATCTCTACCCGACCGAGGTCATCCCGGGCGTCACCGCCATGTCGGGCTGCTGGTCGCAGACCGGCGTGCCGATCGTCCAGGGCGACGACGTGTTGTCGGTGCTGCCGGGCACCATGAGCGAGTTCGAGCTCACCCGCCGCCTCGCCGACGCCGACGCCGCCGTCATCATGAAGGTCGGCCGCAACCTGTCCAAGATCCGCAAGGCGCTGGAGGCGACCGGCAAGCTCGACCGCGCGCTTTATGTCGAGCGCGGCACCATGCCGAACACGCAGCACATGCGGCTGGTCGACAAGACGGACGACATCGCACCCTATTTCGCCATCGTGCTGGTGCCCGGCTGGGCCGGCAAGCCTGGAGCGGACAAGTGAGCAGCCGCCTCGTCGTTATCGGCCTTGGGCCCGGCAATCCCGACCAGATCACGCCGGAAGCCAGCCGCGCGGTCGCTGAAGCCAGCCATTTCTACGGCTACAAGCCCTATCTCGACCGGCTGGAGCTGCGCCCCGACCAGACCCGCGTCGCCTCCGACAACCGCGAGGAAATCTCGCGCTCCAACGCCGCGCTCGAAATGGCAGCCAGCGGCCACAAGGTCGCCATGGTCTCCGGCGGCGATCCCGGCGTCTTCGCCATGGCCGCCGCCGTCTGCGAAGCGATCGAGGCCGGCCCGAAAGAATGGCGCGACATCGAGCTCGCGGTCATTCCTGGCGTCACCGCCATGCTGGCCGTCGCTGCCCGCGTCGGCGCGCCGCTCGGCCACGATTTCTGCGCCATCAACCTGTCGGACAACCTGAAGCCGTGGGATTTGGTCGAACGTCGCCTGGTCGCGGTCGCCCAGGCCGGATTCGTCATTTCGCTCTACAATCCGATCAGCAAGGCCCGCCCGTGGCAGCTCGGCAGCGCGTTCGAAACGCTACGCAACCACTTGCCTGAAAAAACGCCAGTCATCTTCGGCCGCGCCGCCGGCCGGCCCGACGAACGCATCGAAATCGTAACGCTCGGCGAGGCCGTTGCTGATATGGCCGACATGGCCACCTGCGTCGTCATCGGCTCACCGGAAACGCGCCTCATCGAACGTGACGGCAAGCCCCCGCTGGTCTACACGCCGCGCTTTTCAACTGGTGTGGCGAAATGATCGACCATCTCGGCCATCGCAGAGACGCTTGGTGCGGAGGGCACGTCGGGCAGCTGCGGTCGGCGGAACAGGATCACCTCGATGCCAAGCTGCCTGGCCGCCGCGATCTTGCCGT
This sequence comes from Aminobacter sp. DSM 101952, assembly GCF_001424795.1. Classification (NCBI taxonomy): domain Bacteria; kingdom Pseudomonadati; phylum Pseudomonadota; class Alphaproteobacteria; order Hyphomicrobiales; family Phyllobacteriaceae; genus Aminobacter; species Aminobacter sp. DSM 101952. The sequence continues at coordinate 214,695 of NZ_LMCL01000001.1, forward strand.
AGGTCGCCTGCCCGCCGCTGTTCTTGGCAACGATAACCTCGATCCTGTACGCCTCGAGCAGCGCCCGTTCGTCGACTTCGGAGAACGGCCCGCGCGCCAGGATGTAGCTAGCGTCGGGCACGCCGAGCGCAGGCTCGATCGGATCGACGCTGCGAATGACATAGCCATGTTGGGGGGCGGTCTCGAACGCCGCCACCTCCTGCCGTCCGAGCGCCAGGAACACGCGGCGCGATGCCTCGCCCAGCGCGGCAACCGCTTCTTCGGCATTGTCCACCAGCGTCCAGCGATCTCCGGCGACAGGTGCCCAGCCGGGACGGCACAGAGCAAGAATCGGCACACCAGCTATCCGCGCCGCCTCAGCCGCATTGGCCGAAATGCGCGCGGCATAGGGATGCGTGGCGTCGATCAGCAGGTCGGTCTCGTGCTCGACCAACCAGTCGGCCAGCCCCCGCGCGCCGCCGAAGCCTCCCACCCGCACCGGCACCGGCTGCTCGACCGGGTTTTCGGTTCGTCCGGCCAGCGACAGGGTGATGTCGAGATCCCCGCGCGCAGCAAGCTTCGCCGCCAGCAGCCGCGCTTCGGTGGTTCCGCCCAGGATCAGTATCTTCTTCATGTCGCCTGCGATTATCCTAATAAGGGGGAAACGGCCCCTCACCCTTACCCTCTCCCCGTAATGACGGGGAGAGGGAGTCGTCAACCTGGCCGCTTCTCCCTTCTCCCCGCCTGCGGGGAGAAGGTGCCGGCAGGCGGATGAGGGGCAGCGCGACATGACAGACTCACATAGCGCCGTGCAAAAGTGGCTCACCGTCGTCGGTATCGGCGAGGACGGCGTGGCAGGCCTCGGCGACGAGGCCAAGCGCGCGATTTCGTCTGCTGCCCACGTCTTCGGCGGCAAACGCCACCTCGCACTGGCCGCAGCGCTGATCCGCGGCGAGGCTCGCCCGTGGCCGACGCCCTTCGACAGCGAAATGCGTGACGTCGTCGCCCTGCGCGGTGAAGCCGTCTGCGTGCTGGCCTCCGGCGATCCGTTCCTGCACGGCGTCGGCGTCACCCTCGCTCGTGCGGTCCCTTCATCGGAAATGCGCGTCATCCCCGCCCCGTCCGCCTTCTCGATGGCCGCCTCGCGGCTCGGCTGGGCGCTGCAGGACGTCGAGACCATCTCGCTGCACGGCCACGCCATCGACCTGATCCGTCCGTTGCAGCAGCCCGGCGCGCGCATCATCGCGCTCACCTCCGACGGCGAAGCGCCTGCCAGCATCGCCAGGCTCGTCGCCGACAGTGGCTTCGGCGCCTCGCGCCTTACGATTCTGGAAGCCTTGGGCGGCGAAAACGAAAGTATCCGCGTCACCACCGCCGACGACTTCAACCTCAAAAACATCAACCCGCTCAACGTCCTGGCGCTTGAGCTTGAATCAACTCCGCAGGCGCGCATCCTGCCACTCGCCTCGGGGCTCCCGGACGGCCTGTTCGAGCATGACGGCCAAATCACCAAACGCGAGATCCGTGCGGTCACGCTGTCCACCCTCGCCCCGCGCCGTGGCGAGCTGCTGTGGGACATCGGCGCCGGCTCCGGCTCGATCTCCATCGAGTGGATGCTCTGCCACCCCTCCCTGCGCGCCATCGCCATCGAGCACAACGCTGAACGCGCCGAGCGCATCGAACGCAACGCCGCCAGCTGCGGCGTGCCGGGTCTCAAGGTCGTCAGGGGCGCTGCGCCCGAAGCTCTGGCCGGTCTGCCCACGCCCGACGTCATTTTCATCGGCGGCGGCGGCTCGGAAGCGGGTGTCTTCGATGCGGCCATCGCAGCACTGCGCCCCGGCGGCCGCCTCGTGGCCAACGCCGTCACACTCGAAATGGAAACGCTGCTGCTGTCGCGCCATGCCGCGCTCGGCGGCGAGCTCCTGCGCCTTCAACTCTCCCGCGCCGCCCCTGTTGGCACGATGACCGGCTGGCGGCCGGCGATGCCGGTCACGCAGTGGAGCTGGGTCAAGCCATGATGGTCGCAGGCATTGGCTGCCGCAAAGGCGCGGCGCACGAAGACATTCTTTCCGCCATCGAAACCGCGCTCGAAACGCATGGCCTTGCGGTCACGGCGCTGTCGGCGCTGGCCACCGCCACCCTGAAGCGCGACGAGCCCGGCATCCTCGCCGCCGCGCGCCGGCTCGACCTGCCGCTGCTCGTCATGGATGACGCGGCACTGGCCGCCGCCGCATCCCGCACGCTCAGCCACTCGCAGGCTTCGTTGGAAGCAGCCGGCACGCCTTCCGTGTCCGAAGCCGCCGCCCTCGCCGCCGCCGGCGCCGACGCCGCCCTGCTCGGCCCGCGCATATCCGTCGGCCCCGCCACCTGCGCCATCGCCACCTCTGGAGCCACAGCTTGACCGTCCATTTCATCGGCGCCGGCCCGGGCGCGGCAGACCTCATCACAGTGCGCGGCAGCCGCCTGCTCGGCACTTGTCCGGTCTGTCTCTATGCCGGTTCGATCGTTTCGCCGGAACTGCTCACCTATTGCCCCGATGACGCCCGGCTGGTCGACACCGCACCGATGTCGCTCGACGAGATCGAGGCGGAGTACGTCGCCGCCCACAAGGCTGGCCACGACGTCGCCCGCCTGCATTCGGGCGATCTGTCGGTGTGGAGTGCTGTCGCCGAGCAGATCCGCCGGCTGGAGAAAAACGGCATCCCCTACACGCTGACCCCCGGCGTGCCGTCCTTTGCCGCGGCCGCTGCGGCGCTGAAGCGCGAGTTGACCATCCCCGAAGTCGCACAGAGCCTGGTGCTGACCCGCACCTCCGGTCGCGCCTCGAAAATGCCTCCAGGCGAAACCCTCGCCGGCTTCGGCCGCACGGGGGCGACGCTCGCCGTCCACCTGTCGATCCACTCCATCGACCAGGTGGTGGCCGAACTCACCCCACACTACGGCCTGGATTGCCCCGTTGCGGTCGTGTTCCGCGCCTCCTGGCCGGACGAGCGCATCGTCAGGGCCACTCTGTCGACAATATCAGGCGAACTGGCCAAGGATCCCATCGAGCGCACCGCCATCATCTTCGTCGGCCAGTCGCTGGCGGCGGAGGACTTTCGCGAAAGCTCGCTCTACGACGCCTATTATCAGCGCCGCTTCAGGGGCCGCGACGGGCTATGACAGGCGGCGAAGGGCGCATGCCCCATCAGCTCGCCCTCGCGGTTGAAGACGAGGATTTCGAGCGCGATATCGGCACTGTTGAGCGCGCCGGCTGCCGTGCGCCAGGCCGCCCTGGCGATCGCGTCGCCGATCGGGATGCCAGCCTTGCGCGCTTCGATGAAGGCTTCAGCCACCGTGTTGGCGCCCTTGATGCGGGCTTCAAGCTCGGCATCCGCCCCCGCCTCGACCGCGACAGCCGCCAGCCCGTCGAGATCCGCCGAACCCCGGCTAGAATGCACGTCGAGCAGGCCTTGCGACAGCTTGGTCATCTTGGCGACACCGCCGGCAATCGTCACCCTCGGCACTGGGTGGGCGCGAATGTATTTCGCCATGCCGCCGACGAAGTCGCCCATGTCGATCAGTTGCACCTCGTGCAGGCCATGGAATTTCTGCACGGCCATCTCGGAAGCATTGCCGGTCGAGCCCGCGACATGGTCAAAACCCATTGCGCGCGCCACGTCGACGCCGCGGTGGATGGAGTGGACCCAGGCCGAGCAGGAATAAGGAATGACGATGCCGGTCGTTCCAAGGATCGAGATGCCGCCCAAGATGCCAAGGCGTGGGTTCAGCGTCTTCAGCGCCATCTCCTCGCCGCCGGCAACGGAAATCTCGACCTCGACATCGGCGCCCTCGCCCAGCACCTCGGCCACGACGTCGGCGATCATCTTGCGGGGCACCGGATTGATCGACGCTTCGCCCGGCGGGATCGGCAGCCCTGGCCGCGTCACTGTGCCGACGCCCTTGCCCGCCTTGAACACGACGCCGCTGCCCGGCACTCCCGGCCGAACAGTGCTCATCACCAGCGCGCCATGCGTGACGTCTGGATCGTCGCCGGCGTCCTTGATGATGCCGGCCATCGCCCAATCGTTGCCACGTTCACTCTTCGCCAGCGCAAAGGCCACGTTCTGCCCGCCCGGCAGAACGATCTCGACCGGGTCCGGAAACGCCCCCGCCTTCAATGCCAGGCACGCCGCCTTGGTGGCGGCGGTGGCGCAGGCGCCGGTGGTCCAGCCGCGCTTGAGCGGACGATCTTCTTCATTCATGACGCGATCTATAGGCTGGCCGAGCCTGAACGTCATCGCCGAAAGCGACACGCATGAGCCTTGAAACTGCCATCTCGCGTCTGAACTACCAGCAGCGCATTCTCGAGCCGGGCCATGTCTGGCTCGCCGGCGCCGGCCCCGGCGATCCCGGGCTGCTGACGCTGGACGTTTTGTCGGCGCTCGCCCAGGCCGATGCGCTGGTGCATGATGCACTGGTATCACCCGAAATCGTCGCCGTTGCCGAGCAGGCGGAGAAGTTCTTCGTCGGCAAGCGCGGCGGGCGGCTGTCGATACCACAGGGCGACATCAACGCGCTGCTGGTCAAGCTGGCACGCGAAGGCCGCAAGGTCGTGCGGCTCAAGGGCGGCCATCCCTTCGTCTTCGGCCGCGGTGCGGAGGAAGCGCTGGTGCTGACCCGCGAGAACATCCCGTGGCGGGTACTGTCGGGCATAACCTCTGCCTTCGGCGGCCTGTCCTCTGCGGGCATCCCGGCCACCATGCGCGGCGTCAACGGCGCCATCATCCTCGCCACCGGCTTTGCCGCCGTGAGCGACGACCGGCCCGACTGGGCAGCCCTTGCCCGCACCGGCCAGCCCATCGTCATCTACATGGGCCTGACCCACATGGCCGACACGGTGGCCGAGCTGATGGCCGGCGGCCTATCGGTCGACACGCCCGCGGCCTTCGTCGAAAACGCCTCGATGCCGGAGGAACGCACAGTCACTGCGACGCTGGGCACGCTGGTCGCCACCGCCGAGCGCGAAAAGGTCGTGTCGCCGTCACTCATCGTCGTCGGCGGCATCGTTGCGCTGCGCGCCGAACTGATGGGGCAAGAATGACAGCGCGCGGACTCATCATCGGCGCCCCGCGCTCGGGCTCGGGCAAGACCAGCGTCACCATCGGCCTTTTGCGCGCGCTCGCCCGCCGCGGCGTCAAGGTGCGCGGCGCGAAGTCCGGCCCCGACTACATCGACCCCGGCTTCCACGCGGCCGCCACCGGCCTTCCCGGCGTCAATCTCGACAGCTGGGCCATGGCGCCTTCCCTGCTCAACGCGCTTGCCGCCGATGCATCGTCCGACGCCGAGATCGTGATCCTCGAAAGCGCCATGGGCCTGTTCGACGGCATCCCCTCGGACAAGGGCCGTTCCGGCGCGGCAGCCGATCTCGCCCGGCTTTACGGCCTGCCGGTTCTGCTGGTGCTCGACGTCTCAGGCCAATCCCAGACCGCCGCCGCCATCGCCAAGGGTTTCGCCACCTACGATCCCGATGTCCGCATCGCGGGCGTGGTGCTCAACAGGCTCGGCAGCGACCGTCACCGCAAGCTTGCCGGCGACGCTATCGAGGCGCTCGGCCTGCCCGTCGTCGGCGCCATCCTGCGCGACCCGACCTTGTCGATTCCCGAGCGCCATCTCGGCCTCGTCCAGGCCGAGGAGCATGCCGACCTCTTCGCCCACATCGAAAAGCTCGCCGACATGGTCGAGCGCTCGCTCGACCTGGATGCCATCATCGCGCTGGCGACGCCACTGGCGCCAACCGCCGGCGACCAAGCTTTCGCGCTGCCGCCGCCGGGCCAGCGCATCGCACTCGCCCGGGACGCCGCCTTCACCTTCCTTTACCCTCACCTTGCCGCCCACTGGCGCGCCATGGGGGCGGAACTGGTGCAGTTCTCGCCGCTCGCCGACCAGGCGCCCGACGCCTCCTGTGATGTCTGCTGGCTGCCAGGCGGCTATCCCGAACTCCATGCCGGCCGCCTCGCCGCTGCTGAGAACTTCATATCCGGCACTCGCCGTTTCGCCGAAACCAGGCCCGTCCATGGCGAGTGCGGCGGCTTCATGGTGCTCGGCCGCTCCATCGAGGACGCCGATGGCGTCACCCACGGCATGCTCGGCCTGCTCGGCCACGCCACCAGCTTCGCCAAGCGCAAGATGAACCTCGGCTACCGCCAGGCGACACTCTCGGCACCCTGCCCGCTCGGCCCTGCGGGCGGCATCATACGTGGCCACGAATTCCACTACGCCCAGACGATCGAGCGTGGTGAGGACACGCCTTTGGGCGAAATCGCCGATGGCCAGGGCAACCCGCTCGGCGGCTTCGGCGGCCGGCGCGGCCATGTCACCGGCACCTTCTTCCACGCGATCGCGCGAGGTTGAGATGGTCAAGCCGGCGACCATCTTCGACGACATCCGCCTCGGCCTCGTCTTCTTCACCCGCCTGCCGTTGCCGCATTTCGAGGTCAGGGACCGTTCGCTTGCCGACGCAATCTGGACCGCGCCGCTGGTCGGCGTCGTCGTGGCGTTCGTCGCCTGGCTCGCCTTTGCTGCCGGACACGCTCTCGGCCTCGCCGAGGGACCGGCGGCCGCCCTGGCAATTGCCGCCGCCATGCTGGTCACGGGTTGCCTGCATGAAGACGGCTTATCCGATTGCGCCGACGGCTTCGGCGGTGGGCGCACGCGTGAACGCAAGCTGGAGATCATGCGCGACAGCCGCATCGGCAGCTATGGCGCCGCAGCCCTGATGCTTTCGATCCTGGCGCGCTTGAGCGCGATCACCGAAATCGAGGATCCCGCTCCGGTCTTCGCCGCCCTGGTCGCCGCGCATGTCGGCTCGCGCGCGCTGATCCCAGCTTTCATGCACCTCTTGCCGCAGGCACGCATCGACGGTCTTGCCGCCGGCGTCGGCACAGTCGCCGATAGTGCCGCGGTCACAGCCCTCGTCATCGGCGCGCTCGGCCTGCTCTTCCTCGGCCTCCAGGGCGCGATCGTTGCCGCCTTGTGCCTCGCCATCCTCTTCTTCGGCTTCAGAAAGCTTTGCCTCGCGCAGATCGGCGGCCAGAGCGGCGACACCATCGGTGCCCTGCAACAGCTCGCCGAAATCGCGCTGCTGTTCGTCGCATCCGCCATCCTTGCTTGATTCAGTTTTGGAGTATTCGCAGACATGGCCTTCAAATCGCTCGATCAATTGCGCAATGCCTGCCTCGACCTGCCCTCCGGCAGCGATACCGCAGCGGATGCCGTCGCCCGCCGCCAGGACACGCTGACCAAGCCGCGCGGCAGCCTCGGCAAGCTGGAGCAGATCGCCGCATGGCTCGGCCGCTGGCAAGACCGCGACATGCCCAAGCTCGACAGGGTCAAGGTTATCGTCTTCGCCGGCAACCATGGCGTCACCGCCCAAGGCGTGTCTGCCTACCCGTCCGAGGTGACAGTGCAGATGGTCGCCAACTTCGCCGGCGGCGGCGCTGCCATCAACCAGCTCGCCCGCCTTGCCGGCGCCGAACTTTCGGTGATCCCACTCGACCTCAACCATCCCACCGGCGACTTCACGCAGACAGTCGCGATGACCGAGGCCGAGTTCCTCGCTGCCGTCTCCACCGGATACGAGGCGGTCGACCAGGACCTCGACCTGATCTGCTTCGGCGAAATGGGCATCGGCAACACCACCCCGGCCGCGGCCATCGCCGCCGGCCTGTTCGGTGGCACCGGGCGCGACTGGGCCGGTCGCGGCACAGGCGTCGACGACAGCGGCCTATCGCGCAAGTTTGCCGCAATCGATGCCGGCCTTGCCCGCCATGCGGCGACGCTCAACGATCCGCTGGCCGTCGCTGCCAATCTCGGCGGCCGCGAGCTTGCCGCCATCCTCGGCGCCACCCTCGCCGCGCGCCACCACAACGTGCCCGTCCTGCTCGACGGCTTCGTCGTCACCGCCGCTGTCGCGCCACTGGCAAGACTCCACCCCGAAGGCCTTGCCCACACGCTCTCCGCCCACGTCTCCGCCGAAGCCGGCCACCCCCAGTTGCTGGAGGCGCTGAAACTTGCGCCGCTGCTCGATCTCGGCATGCGGTTGGGCGAAGGCTCCGGCGCCTGCCTTGCGGTCAACCTCGTCCGATCGGCACTGGAATGCCATGCCCGCATGGCGAGCTTTGCCGAAGCCGGCGTGACGGACAAATAGTCGGACTTTCCCCTGGCAACAGTTCAAAAACTTCGCATTGGAAAACGATTTCTTCGGTTTCAGAAAAGATAGAAGAAAATTCTCATCATGAGCGCAGAGGCAACCAGCCTCTGCCTCCTCCTGGCGCAGCCTCCCGACTATCTTGCGGCCTACTTCAGCCATTTGCCGCTTGTCTCAGGAGAGCCCCATGAAACGTTTCCTTCTCGTCGGCGCCGCGCTCGCCGCGATCCTCGCCGGCCCGCTGGAGGCTTCCGCCGCCGACAAGCTGCTCAATGCCTCCTACGACGTCGCCCGCGAGCTGTTCGCGGGCGAGAACGCCGCCTTCATCGCCAAGAACCCGGGCATCACCGTCGACCAGTCGCATGCCGGCACCTCCAAGCAAGCGCGCGCCATCGTCGAGGGACTCGAGGCCGACGTCGTCACCTTCAACCAGGTCACCGACATCGACTTCCTGGTCAAGAACGGCTTCGTTTCCGACGACTGGAAGCAGGATTTTGCCAACCAGGCCTCGCCCTTCTATTCGCTGCCGTCCTTCCTCGTCCGCGCCGGCAACCCCAAGGGCATCAAGGACTGGTCCGATCTCGTCCGCGACGACGTCAAGGTGATCTTCCCCAATCCCAAGACCTCGGGCAATGCGCGCTACACCTATCTCGCGGCGACCGCCTACGCCAAGGAAGCCTTCAAGGGCGACGAGGCCAAGGTGAAGGAGTTCGTGACCAAGCTGTTCGACAACGTGCCGGTGTTCGACACCGGCGGCCGCGCCGCCACCACCACTTTCGTCGAGCGCAACATCGGAGACGTCCTCATCACCTTCGAAGCCGAGACCCGCTCCATCGCCAGGGAGTACGGCGCCGACAAGGTCGAGAGCGTCATCCCGTCCGTCAGCCTGCTCGCCGAGTTCCCCGTCGCGATCGTCGACAAGGTGGTCGACAAGCGCGGTTCGCGCGATCTCGCCAAGTCCTACCTCGATTTCCTCTATTCGCCCGAAGGTCAGCGCATCGCCGCCCAGCATGGCAACCGCGTCCATGAGCCTGCCGTCGCCGCCGAATTCAAGGAACAGTTCCCCGAGGTTCGTCTCGTCACTGTCGAAGACGTCTTCGGCGGCTGGGACAAGGTCCAGAAGGAACATTTCGGTTCCGGCGGACTGCTCGAAGAGATCTACGGCGAGCGTTGATCGCACGTGCATGACCCCGAAAATCGATATCGATTTTCGCAAAAGGATCATGCACAACTCAAGTGCTGCAGCGTCCTTCGCGCGTCCAGAATAGACGCGCGGCGCTGTCACCATGCTGTTGAAAATTGGAAAGCCGGTCACGCCGGCTTTCCGCATTGACGTATCCAGGAAGGCATTTCAGTGGCGCGCCGCATTCTGCCAGGGTTCCCCCTGGCGCTGGGGATAACCCTCGTCTACGTCTCGATCATCGTCGCGCTTCCGCTCGGCGCGCTGGTCTTCAAGGCGGCCAGCCTCGGTTTCGAGGACTATTGGCGCATCGTCTCCTCGCCGCGTGCGGTCGCCAGTTATCGCGTCACCGCGCTGTCGGCGCTTGCGGCCACCGCCTTCAACCTGGTCTTCGGCATGGCGCTCGCCTGGGTGCTGGTGCGTTATCGCTTTCCCGGCCGCCGCTTCGTCGACGCGCTGGTCGACTTGCCCTTCGCGCTGCCGACGGCCGTTGCCGGCATCGCGCTGACCACGCTGTTTGCCGAAAACGGCTGGTTCGGCTCGGTCCTTGCACAAGCCGGCATCAAGGTCGCCTACACGCCGCTCGGCATCATGGTCGCCATGGCCTTCACCAGCCTGCCCTTCATCGTGCGCACCGTGCAGCCCGTGCTGGAAGACCTCGACCCGGCACTTGAGGAAGCCGCGCAAACGCTTGGCGGCAGCGATCATTCGATCTTCCTGCGCGTCATCCTGCCGCTGCTGACGCCAGCACTGCTCGCCGGCCTGTCGCTGTCCTTCGCCCGCAGCCTCGGCGAGTTCGGCGCCATCATCTTCATCGCCGGCAACCAGCCGATGGAAACCGAGATCACCGCCCTCCTGGCCTTCATCCGGCTCGAGGAATACGACTACCAGGCTGCCGCAGCCATTGCCTCGGTGCTGCTCATTGCCGCCTTCCTGATGCTCGCCGTCACCAACATCCTGCAGGCGCGTGCCCTGCGCTACACGGCAAGAGGCTGAGATGAGCGCTCCCGTCAAAGGCCGCCCGCCCCGCGTCGGCGACGCTCCAGGCTTCCGCCGCGCCCTGATCGGCGTCGTGCTGACCTTGGTGGCGATCGTCATCATCGCGCCATTGGCGGTCATCGGCTACCAGGCCTTTTCGCAAGGACTGCAGGTCTATGCCGCGGCAATCGCTCATCCCGACACGCTGCACGCCATCGGGCTGACGGTGATCACCGCCCTGATCGCTGTGCCCATCAACACCGCCTTCGGCGTCGCCGCCGCCTGGGCGATCACGAAATTCGACTTCCGGGGCCGCCGCTTCCTGCTGGTCGTCATCGAAATCCCGTTCTCGATCTCGCCCATCGTCGCCGGCGTCGCCTATCTCTTCGTCTACGGCCTGCAGGGCCTGTTCGGCCCGGCGCTTGAATCGGCGGACATCAAGATCCTGTTCGCCCTGCCCGGCATCGTGCTCGCCTCGATGTTCGTCACCGCCCCTTTCGTCGCCCGCGAACTCATCCCGCTGATGCAGGCGCAGGGACGCGACCTCGAGGAAGCCGCCACCTCGCTCGGCGCTTCCGGCTGGCGCACCTTCTTCTCGGTCACGCTGCCCAACATCCGCTGGGCGCTGCTCTACGGCGTGGTGCTGTGCAATGCCCGCGTCATGGGGGAGTTCGGTGCCGTCTCGGTCGTATCGGGCAACATCCGCGGCCAGACCAACACGCTGCCGCTGCACATCGAACTGCTGTACCACGACTACCAGACCGCAGGCGCTTTCGCCGCCGCATCCATCCTCGCCCTGCTCGCCGTCGTCACCCTGGTGGCCAAGGTCCTGCTCGAACGCCAGGGCGCCGGGCGCGCGCGCCGCGGCCCGGCACTCGCGGCCCCGGCTGCCGCTCCCAAAACCGCTTCCGCAGAGGTTTCGTCATGAAAATCCGCCTCGACAACGTCGTGAAGACCTTCGAGACCTTCCGTGCCGTCCATGGCGTCTCGCTCGAAATCGAAAGCGGCGAACTGGTAGCCCTGCTCGGGCCCTCCGGCTCGGGCAAGACCACCATCCTGCGCATGGTCGCCGGCCTCGAATATGCCGATGCCGGCCACATCTATTTCGGCGCGGAAGATGCCACCGACATTCCGGTGCGCGACCGAGGCGTCGGTTTCGTCTTCCAGCACTATGCGCTATTCCCGCACATGACGGTGGCCGAAAACATCGCGTTCGGCATGAAGGTGTCGAAGGTCCGCCGCGACAAAGGCGCGATCGACACGCGCGTTGCCGAACTGCTGCGCCTCGTCCAGCTCGATGGCCTGGGCGAGCGCTTTCCCGGACAGATCTCCGGCGGCCAGCGTCAGCGCGTGGCTCTTGCGCGCGCGCTCGCCGTCGACCCCAAGGTCCTGCTGCTCGACGAACCGTTCGGCGCGCTCGATGCCAATGTCCGCCGCGACCTGCGCCGCTGGCTGCGCGAGATCCATCAGGAACTCGGCATCACCACCTTATTCGTCACCCACGACCAGGAAGAAGCGCTCGACCTCGCCGACCGCGTTGTCATCCTCGACAAGGGCCGTATCGTCCAGCAAGGCACCCCCGAAGAGGTCTGCCGCAACCCGGCATCCGCCTTCGTCATGAACTTCCTGGGCGACACCAACCGCTTTTCCGCCGCGGTCTCCGGCGGCGTCGCACGGCTCGGCGACGCCAGGATCCCCGCCCCCGGTTTTGCCGACGGACCGGTCGACATCTTCCTGCGCCCCAGCGATCTCGGCTGGAGCCAGTCGGGCGAAGGCATCGCGGCAACCGTCGCGCGCGTCATCGACAGGCCGGCCGGACGGCGCATCCTGGCACTGACGGCGACAGGCGAAGCGGTCGAACTCGACGTCGCCCCGGAGACGGTGGTCAGCGCCCAGCAGAAGGGCGTCATCACCATCGAGCGGGCCAAGGTCTACGCCACGGCTTGATTCTGGCCCAGAACACGCGAAACTTACGGAAAATCAACGCGTTTCGGCTTGTATATCAAGTCGCTGGAATTTATCTCTGACGAGAGCCGGAATGCGATGGGGACGAATCGTTATCCTCGGCATGCAACCCCATGCTGCGACAGGCAGCGGAAGCCGATGACACGCGTTCGCCATGCTGACTAAAAAAGGCAAATACGGGCTCAAGGCCCTCGTCCATCTGTCCCAACTCCCCGCAGGCCAGCTCGCCTTCGTCGGCGACATAGCCACCACCAACAAGATCCCGAAGAAATTTCTCGACGCCATTCTGGGCGAGTTGCGAAATGCCGGTTTCGTCCAGAGCCGCAAGGGCAAGGACGGCGGCTACCGGCTTGCCAGGCCGGCGACTGAGATCAAGATCGGCCATGTCGTGCGCGTGCTCGACGGCCCCCTGGCACCCATTCCCTGCGCCAGCCGGACCCAGTACCAGCCGTGCGACGACTGCGACGAGGCCACCTGCCAGATCAGGCACATGATGCTTGAGGTGCGCCAGGCGATTGCCGGCGTGCTCGACAACCGCAGCCTCGCGCAGGTCCGGGATGCCGCCAATGACGACATCCTGGCCGAGGCCCTGCACCACGCCTGAGGGTCAGACCACCTGGCGCAGCGCCACGGGCCGCTTGCGCGGGCTCGCCGGCGTCGGCCGCCTGAACACCTTGCGCACAACCGCCATGACCTGATGTCCGAACGAAGCAATAGCGTCGGCATCGTCGAGGCCGTGGACGATGAAGTCGCTGACGCCGAGTTCGACGAATCTTGCCAGCACCGCCACGGCTTGCTCCGGCACGATGCCGAGTTGCCAGGCCTGATCGCCTTCTCCGGCAAGCACAGGCAGCGAAAGGCGAATGCGCCGTGTCCGGCCGAATGGCTCGGCCGCCGCCCTCAGGCGCTCGATCAGCCGCCGCGTTTCGTCGAAGCTGCCAGCCGCCAGCTCGAACCGGTCAGCATGCCGGCCGGCGATCTTGAGCGCGGTGCCCGACAATCCGCCGAGTTGCAGCGAAATGGCGGCGCCATCTGCCGCCTTCATCGGCACGAAGCCACCATGGATGCGATAGAACAGGCCCTCGTGCTCGAAGGGTTGCGCATTGCTCCAGAGCCGCTTGAGCAGCGTCAGGTATTCGTCCGTCCGCCCCAGCGTGGCGACCAGGCTGCTATCGTCGTTGGTTTCGCGCAGGTCGCGGCTTGGCGGCACGCGCAGTGCCAGTCGGCCGGGCCCAAGCTGGTCGAGAGCCGCAAATTGCCGGGCCGCCACCACCGGCGCGACGATGCCCGGCCAGTGGGACACCAGGACGCCGATCGATTGCGTGCTGCGCAACGCCAGCGAAGCCAGGTCCATATTGGCGAGCAGGCCGCCGGCATCGTCGATCAGAACACCGCTGAAGCCCGCCTTTTCAAGCTGCCGCAGTCTCTGCACGGCCAGTGCCGTGTCGGAAAAGAAGGAAGGGTGAAGTTCGTCCTTGTCGGCAACGCCGCCCGGGCAATGGGTGAAGTCGATCTGCATTGCAAACTCCTTCATCTTGTCAGGAACAGTCTTTGGCGCCGCCCGCGCCGGTTCACGCGCTACTCGGATAACTTCATCACCGGGGTTGAGGATTGCGTCCGCCTCCGGACGCGCATTTGGGGTAGCCTAGTGGACCAGGCCAACCACGACGGCTGCGGTGAAGCCGAACGAAACCGCAAAGACAAGGTAGGAACCGAACCTGGCAAATGCTGCAGGCCGTGCGGTCGAGGCCGCGGCCTGCGCAGCGCGGCCGTTCGAGAGATACTGGGTCTGTGCCATCGCAATCTCCATCATGACCTTAGTCTATAAAATTAATAGACTTTGTCGATTGCTAATTTTGGCAAGATTGTGGAACGGCATTGCCGCGACATGCACTCCGCAGAGCATATTTTCCCGTCAGGCCAGCCACCGGCGAAGCGCGAAGAGATCGAAGATGCGGCTGATCACCTGATCTATTGCTAAAAAAGTCAAGTAATTACAGATAGATAAATTATCGCCACCATTGCCTTCACGCTGGTACGATCACGGGCCGCGGCCAAAAAACGATGTCCCGAAGGCGCATCGGCACCCTCGGGACATCGTGCATGAAAGATAGTCGGCTCAGTAATAGCCGCGCGGGCATTCCGCGAGATAGGTGCGGCCATAGCGGTCGCGATAGCGGCAGCGATTCGGCTCGTTCGCCCGACCGATCAGGGCACCGGCCACGGCACCCACGGCACCGCCGACAAGAGCACCTTCGGCGCGGTTTCCAGGCGCAGCAACGGCACTGCCGATCGCCGCGCCGCCGAGACCGCCGATCGCAGCCCCCTGTTCCGTCTGCGAGCAGGCCGCCAACGGCACCAACAGTGCCAGACACATCACCAGTTTCTTCATCACCATCACTCCGAAAAGGTTTAAACGCCCGTCCGAATCTAACAATGCGCAACGAGCGGAATCGATCCATCGCCTTCTGGACGGCGGATCGCACGAATCCCTTCAACTCCTGAGATGCATACGCACTGCGGCAGCAATCGGGCGACGTTGCCCCTATGTCGGTGAGCCGGTGCTCATCGGCCTATGCGGCCTTGCTCTTCTTTCGGGCCTGCGACGGACGCCGCACCTTCCTTTTGGCGGCTTTGAGGGGGACTGCGGGCGCATCGGTCAGGGCGCCGATCGCAGCACCAGTCATGCCGAACGCGGCAAAATCGGCGTTGAGGTCACCGGCCAGCTTCCCGGCATCCCCGCCAGCGGCATCGGTCCACAACACGACCCCGACCCTCAGCGACGGCTTGGCGCGCTTCAGGCGCCGCACCAGGAAGCGGCCATGGTTCAGCGAATCGGCGTTCAGGAACCCCACCACGGCCGTCTGGACGCCTTCGAGCGGCAGGCTCCTGATGTTGGACGGCTCCATGTCGGCATGGCTCGCCGTCGTTGCTGCCGCCCCCTGTACTGTCAGGACCTGTGCCAGCATGGCGGCAGCCGCATTGTCGAGTTCGCCGCGGCCGCCGATGCAGAGCACCGATTTTCCAGCCCCGTCCGGCAGTTCCTCTTCCTCCTCGCCATCGGCTTGAGCCGCGTCGTCCGAAGCATCGTCATCGTCTTCGTCGGCCTCTTCGTCGGCGATCTCGTTCAGATTGGCCACCAGCGTCACGGCGCTTGCCGCAACGCGTGTCCGCTGCTCGTCGGTCAAGGCACCTCGCGCCCGGTCCAGTTCGCCCAGCAGCAAGGCAGGAATGGCGACCTTGCCGTAGAAGTCGACCAGATATTCGGTCTCGAGCATCTCCTCGGCATGATCGGTCGCCTCGTCCGGATCGCCCGCCAGCAGGCGCTGGTACAGCCGCTCCTTGGGGTCGAGCACCGGTTCGTTGCCGAACAGCACCTCCAGGAACTCGAACTGCGGCACATGCTTGCCGAGCACCACGAGGCACACGGTCAGCGGCGTCGACAGCACCAGGCCCACCGGTCCCCACAGCCACGTCCAGAAGATCGCGGCAACGATGATGGCGAGCGGCGAGAGCCCGGTCCGCGAACCGTATAGCCAGGGCTCGATGACATTGTTGATGACGAGTTCCATGGCGATGAACAGCGCCGCCGCCCACAGCACCAGCGACCAGCCAGGCGCCACGGCAAGTGCCAGAAACAGCGGCAGGATCATCGCGATCGCCGGGCCGATATAGGGCACGAAGCGCAACACGATGGCCAGCAGGCCCCACAGGATCGCGTTGGGTATCCCCAGTAGCCAGAGGCCCATGCCGATGGGAACGCCATAGGCCACGTTCACCACCAGCTGCATCAGCAAGTACTGCCCCACCCTTCGGCCGGCATCCTGCAGCGCTTCGGTCGTTCGGTGCAGGTCGCCATAGCCGACAAGGCGGATGAACCGGTCGCGCAGGTCCTCGCGCTCCAGAAGCATGAAGATGACGACGACAATGACCAGGCCTGCCGTGGCGAGCGGCCCGATCAACGGTCCGATCAGGTTTTTCAACGTCTCGATCGGCCTCTGCGGCGTGAATATCTCGACCAGCAGCGGGTCGGGACGCGATGGCTGCGCTGCGGGCACTGTCGCCGATTCAGGCTTTTCGATCTCCTGGCCGACGCGTTCGATGACGCCGCTCAGCCTGTCGATGATTCCGCCGCCGCTGCCGCTTTCCTTGAGAGAGCGCACCTTCTCCAGGATGTTGGCCTGGTAGGTCGGTACGTTGCGGGCAACCTCGCCGACCTGGGAAACGACGACAAAACTGAACACCGCGACCACGCCGAACGCGGCCAGCACGCAGGCAATCACCGAGACCAGCCTGGGAACGCCGATCCGCCTCAACCAGGCGACGATGGGCGCCAGGGCGAAAGTCAGCAGCACGGCGATCGCCAGTGGCAGGAATACGTCGCGGGCGAAGTAGAGGATCGCGACCACCGCCGCGGTGGCGGCAAATGTCGGCAAGGCCGTCCTGGAATGCGGTTGCAGCGACAGCTGGTTGCCGGAACTCAGGCTTCGGCCCTTCGAAATTGCCTCGACCACCCGCGACCTCCTGCCCTGAATTGCCGCGTGCCGACGACGCGCACTCCATAGTCGCGGAAGAGCGGCGGCTTTTGCAATGGGCAAGCCTAACCGTTGAAGGTTTGCTGCCTGTCAGACGCAGCCGGAAGCCGCGGCAGAAGCCTAAAACGTGACGGATCAGGCTGGTTTCGGCGAAAAGATCGACCAGTTCATCCTTTTGGTCAGTTGCTCCAGCGCGATCGAGCCAAGCATCGAATTGCCGCGCGCATTCAGCCCCGGCGACCAGACGGCGATCGACGCGACACCGGGCACGATCGCCAGGATGCCGCCGCCGACACCGCTCTTCCCCGGAATGCCGACACGGAAGGCAAACTCGCCCGAACCGTCATAGTGGCCGCAGGTCAGCATCAGCGCATTGATGCGCTTGGCCCGTTCGCTCGAAATGACCGTGTGCCCCGACGAGGGAACGCGCCCGGCGTTGGCCAGGAACCGGCCGGCATTGGCCAGTTGCTGGCAGTTCATCGCGATGGCGCAATGATGGAAATAGACGCCCAGGGTCAATTCCGGCGCATGATTGAGGTTGCCAAAGCCCTTGAGGTAATTTGCCAGGGCAAAGTTGCGGTAGCCTGTGACGCGCTCGGAACCGGCGACATCGCCATCGACCACGATCGTGTCGTCATCGGCCAGCGAGCGCACGAAACTCACGATCTCGCCGATCGCTTCGCGCGGCTGATGGCCTGCCAGGAGCACGTCGGAAACGACGATTGCACCGGCATTGATGAACGGGTTGCGCGGGATGCCCTCCTCCCGCTCCAACTGGACGATGGAATTGAAAGGTGTGCCGGACGGCTCCCTGCCGACACGCTTCCACAAGGTGTCGCCGACACGGCCCAGCGCCAGGGCCAGGGTGAACACCTTGGAGATGCTCTGGATCGAAAACGGTTCGTCGGCGTCGCCCGCGACCAGCACCTCGCCATTGGTCAAGGTGACGGCGATGCCGAACTTGTTCGGATCGATCTTGCCGAGTTGGGGAATGTAGGATGCGACTGCGCCGCGGTCCGAATGTCCTGCCATCTCCGCGACGATCTCGTCGAGGACATCTCTCAAACTAGGCATATTTTATCCCGAAATCTTCCCGGCCCGAATCGCGCTTGCGTTCGACAATCGGCGCTCCGCTAAAGCAAGACAAGCTTACCGGCGCCAGCCGGCCGGACAGGAAACGCGTTTGCGACGATGGAAAAGACAGAGGCTCTTGCCGGAAGCCGGCACCAGAATTTCGTATCATCTTGCATGAAGAATTCAGCGGAAGTCTTTGAGAAGACTTGGTGGGTGCGACAGGGATCGAACCTGTGACCCGCTGATTAAGAGTCAGCTGCTCTACCAACTGAGCTACGCACCCACTCGACCGGTAAACCGACCGTGGCCGGCATATAGCCAAGCCATTTTGCGCTGTCCACCCCACCAGTCGTTTTTTCTTCAAGTCGGCAAAAATTCCTTCGCTTCAGACCAAGAGAACGCCTTCTGCGGTCCTCACGGCATGCCCGCCGATGCGCGCGGCGACGAGATTTCCACCCGAGACGTCCAGTTCGAGCCTGATTCTCGACGGCCGGCCCATTTCGATTCCCTGTTCGATCCAGAATCGCTGCCCGCCATCGGTCGGCCTGTCGAAGTTCATGATCGCACCGGCAAAGGCGGCCGCCGCCGAACCCGTGGCCGGATCTTCGTAAGACGGGCTGCCCGGCACCATCATGCGGGCATGGAAGGCGCTGGTGTGGTCGATCGTCTCGCGGCAGTAGACATAGGCGCTGGCGACAGCGAATTCGCTCTTCTTCGGCGAAAACTCGAACCAGGCCTCGTTGTTGAACCGGATCTTCGATGCAGCCTGAAGGTCGGCGACCGGCACCGTGATGTAGGGTACGCCCGCCGACCACAGCGACACGCGATGGTTCTCGAAGCCGATTTCATGCGGCCCGAGCCCGAGTGCCGCCCCGATCGCCTCGGCATCGGCCGACAGCGGCAGTTGTTCCGGCAGCTTCGGCAGGTCGAATTCGGCGAACAGTCCGGAACCGACCTTGTCGACCGCGCATCGCACCAGGCCGATGTTCTCTTCGAGCACGAAAATGCCGGCGAGATCGCCACTCTTCTCCATCTCCGACAAGGCGATGGCCGTGCCGACCGTCGGATGGCCGGCAAAGGGCATCTCGTAGTCGGGCGTGAAGATGCGTACCCGCGCCTTGTGCTTGGGATTGTCGGGCGGCAGAACGAACGCCGTTTCCGACAGGTTGAATTGCCGGGCGATCGCCTGCATCCCAGCCGAATCGAGCCCCTTCGAATCGACGACGACGGCCAGCGGGTTGCCCGCAAGCCTGTCCTGGGTGAAGACGTCGTAAATAAAATACTTGCGTCCGATCGTCATGTTTGCTCCTTCTGCTGCCGGCAACATGAGCGAAATTTAATTTGAATTCCGGGACAACACGGCCGATCTGTGATCCTAGAGCATGACCCCGAACGGTGGGAAACGGTTTCGGAAAGATCATGCTCGAGCAACAGGCTCTAAGTGGGTTTTCTCGAGCCATCAAAGGGGTCTGGCTTGGACCAGTTGGTAAATCGTCAGGATCAGGCGAGCACGCCATCCATCGAGACGGCACTCGGCCTCGATGGCAATGGCCGCACAACGCGTCGGCGCAAGGGCTGGCTCTGGCTGATTCTGGCTGTGATTGTCGTCGCCTTGGCCTATGCCGCCTTCTCCTGGCTCGGCACACCTTCCGAGCGCATCGTCTACACCAGCCAGCCGGCCGAGGTCGGCGACATCACCGTCGAGGTCTCCGCGACAGGTAACCTGCAGCCCCTGACCCAGGTCGACATTTCGAGCGAACTTTCGGGCGTCGTCCGTTCGGTCGCCGTCGTCGAAAACCAGCAGGTCAGGAAAGGCGACGTGCTGGCCGCGCTCGACACCACCCGGCTTTCCGCCCAGATCGAACGTGCCCAGGCTTCGGCAAAGGCGGCTGCCGCCAAGGTCGAGGATACGCGCACGACATTGTCGCAGAATGCGCAGGCCTTGACCCGGGCGCAGGAACTGACACGCCGCGGCATGGCCACCACCCAGGCGCTCGAAGCAGCCACCGCCGAACGCGACCGCGCCCAGAGCGCGCTCGACATGGCGGAGGCCAACCTCGCCATCGCCGAGGCCGACCTCAAGCTGCAGCAGGCCGACCTTGCCAAGAGCAGCATCTATGCCCCCATCGACGGTGTCGTGCTGACGCGTTCGGTCAACCCGGGCCAGACAGTCGCCTCCTCCATGCAGGCGCCGGTGCTGTTCGTGCTCGCCGCCGACCTGTCCAAGATGGAGCTCAAGGCGGCGGTCGATGAGGCCGACATCGGCACGGTCGCCAAGGGTCAGCACGCGCGCTTCACCGTAGATGCCTTCCCCGACCGCAGTTTCGACGCCTCGATCCGCGACATCGCCTATGCCTCGGTCACCACCGATGGCGTGGTCACCTACAATGCGTGGCTCGATGTCGACAATGACGAACTGTTGCTGCGCCCGGGCATGACCGCCACCGTCTCGATCGTCACGCGCGAGGCCAAGGACGTCCTCACGGTGCCGGCGACGGCATTCCGCTACCGACCCACCCCCGCCGCACGCAACTCCGGCTTCAGCCTGCAGAACGTGTTCCTGGGCCGGCCATCGCGCGGACCGACCGATCGCAGCCGTCCAGCCTCGACCCCTGCCGACGGCTCGCGCACGCTCTATGTCCTCAAGGACGGCGCACCGGTTGCGGTCCGGGTCAAGACCGGGGCCACCGACGGCGACCGCACGGAGATCGTCTCCGGCCTCAATGCCGGCGACCAGGTCGTCACCGCCTCGAATTCGTCGCGGGCGAATTGAGAACCGACATGAGCCCGGCTCCGCTCATCGTCTTCGACAAGGTCTGGAAGACCTACGGCCAGGGCGAGGCTGAGGTGCGCGCGCTTGCCGGCATCGATCTTGCCATCGGCCAGGGCGAGTTCGTCGCCATCATGGGTCCGTCCGGCTCGGGCAAGTCGACGGCGATGAACATCGTCGGCTGCCTCGATACCCCGACCTCCGGGCGCTACGGCTTCATGGGCGTCGACGCCGGCCGGCTCGATCGCAACCGGCGTGCGGAACTGCGCAATCTCTACATCGGCTTTGTCTTCCAGGGCTACAATCTGCTGCCGCGCACCACGGCGGTGGAAAATGTCGAGCTGCCGCTGATCTATCGCGGCGTTCCGGCCCAGGACCGGCGCGCTTTGGCCATGAAGGCACTGGCCGAAGTCGGCCTCGAGGACCGCGAACACCACACCCCGGCCGAACTGTCCGGCGGCCAGCAGCAGCGCGTCGCGATCGCGCGTGCCATCGTCACGCGGCCGACGCTGCTCGTCGCCGACGAACCCACCGGCAATCTCGACACCGCCCGCAGCCACGAGATCATGCAACTGCTCACCCGCCTCAACGAGGAGTACGGGCTGACCATCGTCATGGTCACGCACGAATCCGACATCGCCGCCTATGCCGGCCGGACCATCGCCTTCCGCGACGGCCACGTCGCCTCCGACACCAAGAAGCTCGAGGCGGCATAGGCGATGATCTGGGAAACCGTCCGCCTTGCCCTTCGCTCGGTCCGCCGCAACGCGCTGCGCTCGTTTCTGACCCTGCTCGGCATCGTCATCGGCGTCGCGGCCGTCATCGCCATGCTGACCATCGGCAGCGGCACGACGCAGAAGGTGAAGGCGGACATCTCGCAACTCGGCAGCAACCTGCTCATCGTCCGCTCCGGCCGCCCCGCCGCCCCCGGTTCGGGGCCGCAGCAGACGATCCGGCCGCTCGGCGAAAAGGAAGTCGCCGCCCTGGCGGCCCATCTCGAAGGCGCCCGCGCGGTCTCGCCGGCGTCGCAGAAGCAGGTGCGCGTCGTGTTCGGTACCGAGAGCCTGACCTCCTCGATCACCGGCACCGACAACGCCTATCTCGACGCGCGTGACTGGAAGGTCACCTCGGGCCGTTCGTTCAGCGAATCGGAAGTGCGCGGCGGCATCAATGCCTGCCTGATCGGTGAAACCGTGCGCCGGCAGTTTTTCGGCGCCGGCGACCCCGACGGCGCCAGCATCCGCATCGGCCGCATGAGCTGCAAGGTCGTCGGCCTGCTCGAACCCAAGGGTTATTCCGGTTTCGGCCAGGACCAGGACAATGTCGTGTTGATGCCGCTGTCGGCCTTCCAGCGCCGCATCGCCGGCAATCGCGACATCGAAACGATCTATGTCGCTGCCGACGACGCCACGCCGACCCAGGTGGTGCAGACCCGCATCGAAGACATCATGCGCGACGTCAGGCGCGTCACCGCCGACCGCGAGGACGATTTCTCGGTGCGCGACATGACCCAGATTGCCGACGCCATGGCCAGCGCCACCGCCACGATGACCGGCATGCTCGGTGCCGTGGCCGGGGTAAGCCTGCTCGTCGGCGGCATCGGCATCATGAACATCATGCTGGTGTCGGTCACCGAGCGTACGCGCGAGATCGGCATCAGGCTGGCCATCGGCGCGCATGAAAAGCACATCTTGATCCAGTTCCTGGTCGAAGCGACGGTGCTGTCGCTGCTCGGCGGGCTGATCGGCATCGCCATCGGCCTGGCACTGGCAGGTGCCGCGTCGCTGGCGCTGTCGATCCCGTTCGTGCCCAGCCTGGCCGTGGTGCTGCTCGCCGTCGGCTTCTCCGCGCTGATCGGAATGGTGTTCGGCTTCTTCCCGGCATTGCGAGGCGCCCGCCTCGATCCGATCGAGGCCCTGCGCCACGAATAGGGCTACTGCTTCAGCACCGTGTTGGACGTGCCTTCCTCGACCTGGTCGATGACGAGCAACTGGACTGGCTCCGCGCCGACATTCGCGCCCTGGTGCCACTCGCCGATCATTTCGACGATGAAGTCGCCCTTCTTGTAGCTGGTGCTCTTGCCGGTCTCGACGTTCGTGACCTCGAGGTTCCCGGCCAGCACGTAGGCGTAGCGCGCGGACGGGTGCTCATGCACGGGCAGCTTGGCGCCTGGCGGTATCTCGAAGGATGACACCAGCACCTGCACGTTCTTCTGCGGCAGCACGATCGGCTGTCCGCTCGCCGTCGTGGTCACCGACGCCAATGGCGTCACGACGACCTTTGCGCCTGGATTGCCGCTGTCGAGCGCTTGCAACCCGCTGCTGGACAACAGCATCGCCGTCGAAACCACGATCGCCGCGTAGCCGCTGCGAAGCATCGATGTGACCATGAAATCCCCCCTTGGAATATCACCGACAGTGCGCCTGGCGCGCACCGTCAGCAAGAGGGTGTGGGTGAGACGGCTAGCGCCGGGAGAAATGCCATTCCACCAGAGGGCGCATATGCGGCATCAGGCCCTCGGGCAGGTCGTCCATGCCGCGAATGATCACCGGCCCTTCGATCTCGGGGGCGGGATCGTCGGCAACGAACCTGGCTATCTGCGCCGCCACCTCGTCGGCCGTTGCCGCCAGGCGGTAGCAACGCACGATGGCCGTGCCGCTTTCCACCGAAAGCGCATGGCAGCGTTCCTCACGGCTGGCCGTGCCAAGGTCGAGGCCGGTCTCCTCGCGCACCTCGCGCGCCATGTTGTAGTCGAGGTCGACGAGGCCGTCGCGAAAGTCCTCCGGCTCAAAGGAGCCAGCGGCAAAGTACACCTTGCCGGCATTGGCCGTATGCGCGCCCATGCGGATCGCCACCAGCTTATCGTCGCTCGAAATCAGCATGGCATGCGCGAAAGCGTGCTCGGCGCTCGTCACCGGCTTCAGTCTGCGCCACAGCATGAAGGTCGAGTAGCGGATGGCATGGCATCGGCCGGTCAGCCGGTTGTCGCCGTAGGCGAGTTCCGACAGGAGCACCACCGTGCCGTCGAAAAGCGCTGGCCGCGCCGCTTTCTCCGCCGCCCAGTTTGCGGCGATGGCTTCGGCATTGTCGCGCTCGAAGGGATGCGGCTCCGCATCGAGGCGCACGTCGACCACGTCGACCGGCAGGATCTGGTTGCGCGGAATGTCGAATGCCAAGGCTTGGCCTCTCAGGTGATGTCGAGGGTCACGGCCACCGGACAGTGGTCGGAGGCCTTGGGCCTGTCCCAGCCGGCGCGCGGATAACGTTCCACCTCCTGCCCCGGCGGGAAGATGGTGCGCCAGGGCTGTCCGCGTCTGACGATGTCGGGTACGGCTTGGCCGTTTGCCTTCGCCAGCGCCGGCGACAACAGGATGTAGTCGAGCTGGCACAGGTGCCGCTCGAGCGGCCCGCGCGTATGGTAGAGCGTCCAGCGCTCCATCTCGGGTCGTCTCTCGACGACATTTTCGGCAAAACCGTCGGCCAGGAACACGTCGAGGCATGAGGTGGTCTCTTGGACCGGCGTGAAACTGTAGCCCTGATAGGCATCGCCGCTGATGACCACCCGCTCGCGGTAGTCGTTCATGTCGCCGCAGATCACCCAGCGCCGCTCGCCGACATGGTCCTTGCCGAAGCGGTCCTCGATGATCCGCCGCACCGCCTTGGCCTCGGCGATGCGGATCGGCATCGTCGCATCACGGCCGTTCAGCCCGTTTCGCGGCGAGCCCATCGACTTGAAGTGCACCGAATAGATGGTCAGCGGCTTGCCGCCGATCTTGACGTCGATCTCGAGGCAATCGCGCCGGAAGATGCGCTCGAACGGCTCCTGCCCGAGTGCTGCGAGCTCAGGCGTATGCAGCCCGAACTGCTCAAAGGTGACATGGGCGTGGCTGGTCATGCGCACGAATTCGATCGGCTGGCCGTGCGCCGTTTCGGCCCGCATCATCACCGCCACGTCGATGCCGCGCGAATCATTGCCCGAGGTGGTGTATTTGTGCTGGTAGCCCTGCCCCACCATCTTGAAGAGATAGCCGTACTCGAACGCCTTCAGCGCTTCGATGTTGTCGACCTCCTGCAGGCAGATGATGTCGGCGCGGGTCTCGGCGATCGCGAGCGCCGTCAGCTGGCGCATGTCGTCGGCGTGCGCGATGGCCCGCGCCTGCTCCAGCAACCGGTACTCGGCCTCGCTGCGGATCTCGAACAGCGCAAGCGTTCGATCCTCGTTGAGCTGGTTGCGGTAGCCGGAATAATCGAACCTGTTCATCAGGTTCTCGACATTGAAGGTGGCAAGGCGCAGCGACATGGCGCGAGCATTGCCTTCATGTCGGCCCAAACACAAGAGCGCAAACAACGGGACGGCGGGAACCCTCGCCGTTCATTGCACGTTCAGGCTGAGAAGCCGAACATGTGTGATCTCCATCGAAGATTGGGGGCATGGGGCCTTTGACATTCGAACGTCAGGAGACGACGAAAATGAAACTCTCATCCTTCTTGCGCTCAGGTATGCTCGCATTCGGCCTTGTTGCCGGCCTGCCGCTGGCAGCGTCGGCCGGTCCGATTGGTCTTGGTCAGCTGCCGGCGGCTCCCCGGGCGGCCACGAACATCATCCCCGTCGCCAGTCAGCTCTGCGAAATCCGTGGTGACTGCCGTCGCTATGGCCGCCGCGACGGCTGGCGTGGCGACAATTGGCGCCACAACAACTGGCGCGGTGATCGCTGGCGCGACGACCGGCGCTGGCGGCATCGTCCGCACCGGCGTAATTGGGGCGGCACCGGGATCTATCTGAATTTCGGCATCCCGGCCTACCGCTACGACGAGCCGCGCTACTACCAGCCGCGCTACGTGCAGCCTCGCCGTGTCTATCGCGGCGGCCTGTCGTCGGTGCATGTCAGGTGGTGCTACGACCGCTATCGCTCGTACCGCGCCTGGGACAACACGTTCCAGCCCTACAACGGGCCGCGCCAACAGTGCTGGTCGCCCTATAGCTGACGCTCAGGCGGCGCCGGCAAGGTGGGCGCCGCCCCAAAAACCTCGTGTTTACATGTCCACGCTAGGACCCTCCGCAGCGTGCGGTCGTTTGCCTGCACGCGCATGGACCGAGCGAATGAGCGACGACGCAGAAATCAACAACCGGCGCGAGCACCGCAATCGCGTGCTCAAGGGCGCCACCATCATCACCGGTGTCGCCAATTCGGAAATCAGCGTCACGGTGCGCAACATGCACCAGAACGGCGCCGAGCTGCGCGTCAGCGCCGACGCGCGCGTGCCCGAGCGCTTCCTGCTCTATGTTCCGGTCGATGGCATCGGCTACCGCTGCGTCGTGCGCTGGCGCAAGAACGACCGCGTCGGCGTGCAGTTCGAAGGCACCGAGCCGAAACCGGCCTGGCACTACGGCTGATCCCCCCGCAACGACAAAGGCCGACGGACTGCCCCGCCGGCCTTTTTTGAGTCTGGCGCCGAACGCCATGGAAATCCGGAGCAATTCGCCACTGCCGCGCTGAAGGCTGCGGCAGGAGCGAATTGAGACGGGCTTCTTAGTTCTTGGTCTTGTCGACCAGCTGGTTCTTGGCGATCCAGGGCATCATCGCGCGCAGCTTGGCGCCGACTTCCTCGATCTGGTGGCTGTCGTTGTTGCGGCGGATGCCCTTGAAGCGGGCCGCACCCGAACGGTACTCCTGCATCCAGTCCGAGGTGAACTTGCCGGTCTGGATGTCCTTGAGGACGCGCTTCATCTCGGCCTTGGTCTCGTCGGTGATGATGCGCGGACCGGTCACGTACTCGCCCCACTCGGCGGTGTTCGAGATCGAGTAGTTCATGTTGGCGATGCCGCCCTCATAGATCAGGTCGACGATCAGCTTCACTTCGTGCAGGCATTCGAAATAGGCCATTTCGGGGGCATAGCCGCCCTCGACGAGCGTCTCGAAGCCGGCGCGGATCAGCTCGACCAGGCCGCCGCAAAGCACGACCTGCTCGCCAAACAGATCGGTTTCGCACTCTTCCTTGAAGTTGGTCTCGATGATGCCCGAACGGCCGCCGCCAACGCCGCAGGCGTAGGACAGGCCGAGATCGAGCGCGTTGCCCGAGGCGTCCTGGTGAACGGCGACCAGGCACGGCACGCCGCCGCCCTTCTGGTACTCGCCGCGCACGGTGTGGCCCGGGCCCTTCGGCGCAACCATCAGCACGTCGACGGTCTTCTTCGGCTCGATCAGGCCGAAATGCACGTTGAGGCCGTGCGCGAAAGCGATGGCGGCGCCGTCGCGGATGTTCGGAGCGATCTCGTCGCGATAGATGTCGGCCTGCAGTTCGTCAGGCGTCGCCATCATCATCAGGTCGGCCCACTTGGCAGCTTCCGCAACCGTCATGACCTTGAGGCCGTCGGCTTCGACCTTCTTGGCGGTCGCCGAGCCGGCCTTGAGGCCAACGACGAGTTCCTTGGCGCCCGAATCCTTGAGGTTCAGCGCGTGCGCGCGGCCCTGGCTGCCGTAGCCGATGATGGCAACCTTCTTGCCCTTGATCAGGTTGAGATCGGCATCACGATCGTAATAGACACGCATTGGTGGGTTCCTTCCCGGTTTAGATTAGAGGGCCCTGGGCCCGGTTTTCGCTCCGTGGAGAGCAAGAAACTGCTGCGTTGCACGCGCGGCATCGCCGTCGATCCCCGCAGCAGTCAATTCCAGCCGGTCGCCGAGCAGCAGACGTATCTGCACGTCCCGCGCGACCAGCCCGAAAAAGGTTCGGAACGCCTCCTCGGCGTCGTCGAATTCGAGAAGCCCCGCCTCGCGGCCCGCTTCCAGCACCGGCTTGAGCCTGCGGCCGAGAGCAAAACGGCCACGCTCGAGCACGATAGCGCCAAGGTCGCGTTTGTCCGAGCCGGCATGCACGACCCCCACGCGGTTGAGCGCGATCGACGTGTCGCTTGAGATCACCCTAAGCCAATCGGAGGCGAAGCGCTCGAGAATTGCCGTCAGCGAGACCAGGTCCAGTCCCTTGCGGTCGACCGGTGGCACCCGCACCTTCGAGGCCTGCCACTGCACAGTGGCCGTCAGCAAGCCGTCGCGGTCGCCGAACCATTTGTACAGCGTCTCCTTGGAGCAGCTGGCGCGCCGGGCAACGGCGGTCATGGTCAGCCGGTCACCTTCTTCGACGAGCAGGCGCAGCACCGCGTCAAGCACGTCCTGCTGACGCGCCGTCGGCCCCTCGCCTTCCATCATCTCGGTGACTGCCTGCAGCATCTTCGCCTGCCGTGGATCGTGGCCCGGCGCGCCCTGCGGCACCGTACCGTACGTTACGGTTCGGCTTATGCCGCAAATTTCATGGCCTCGCAATGGGCAAGTTCGCCTTGCCGGAATTTAGTCGTCAGGGCCGCGAAATCGGAAAACGCCTATGCCGCCCTCAGTCCGACGAAAACGCCCGGCAACCGCGCAATCGCACACACCTGCGTTGCCGCGCGAACGCCGCTTCCGTGTTGGCCAGATGCGCCGGAGGCTAGTTCAACTTGACCAGCGCAACGCGCCGGTTCTTGGCCCGCCCCTCGTCATTGTCGTTGCTGGCGACCGGTGCCATCATCCCGGCCCCTGCCGCCGTCAGGCGCCCACCGTCGATGCCGAATTGCGAAACGAGGGCGGATTTCACCGCAGCGGCGCGGCGATTGGAGAGGTCGACGTTGTAGTCGAACTTGCCCTGGTTGTCGGTGTGGCCGACGACAGCCACCGCAAGTGCCGGATTGTCCCCCAGCAGCTTGGCGATCTCCTTCAGCGTCGGATCCGATTCGGGCTTGATGTCGGCCTTGTCGATGTCGAAAAAGATGCCGTAGAGCGAGATGGCGCCGCTCGCAGACAATGAATCCGCCATCTTGGCCGCTTCCACCAGAACCATCCTCTTGTCACGCGCCTTGGGCTCCAGCACATGCACGATGGCGATCGTGCGCGCATTCAGCTCCTTGCAGTAGAGATCGTCGAGCAACTGGAACGTCTGCATCGTGACATATGCGTCGCCGCCGTCGCGTGGAACCTTGGCGGTGAAATAGCGCTGGTCAGCGACCCCTGACGAGGCCACGCACGCGGCATTCGAAAATGCCTCCACCCCGAGTTCGCTGTCATAGAAGAAGTTCATCATCAGGCTCATGTCACCGCCGCCGCTCGAAGCCGAGCGCGAGGCGTCGCCGCCGCACTCCTCCTTCTTGCATTCGAAGACGACTTCGCCGCCGGCAGCCTGCACCACGTCCTGGTAGTTGCGCAGCACTTCGAGCGGCGAACGGCCGTCCGGCAGCACATAAAAGAGGCGGGTGAGCGAACCCTCGACCTCTTCCGCTTTTTCCGGCTTGAACACGGAATTGTTGTTCTTGTCGCGTTTGTCGGTGTCGGGATCCGCCTTCAGCGGCGCCAGTGGCACGCTGAAATCTGTGTAGTCGAGCTTCTGGTAGTAGACGATGAACGCGCCTTCATAGCGCTTGGCGAGCGCATTGTCGGCAGCACCCTCGATGTCGGCAGTGGGAATTGTCGCATCCGCCAGCGCCGGCATGCAGCCCAGGGCAAGCAGGACTGCCGCCGCCACCACCTTGCGAATTCCGCGCAGCATGAACCCCGACATCACAGCCCCTCGGTTGAATGTGACGCAACGTAGCCACAACCGCAGCATGGCTCAAGCCGGGATTCGAGCAGCCCCCTCTTCGCCGCGGCTCGTCCAATCCGCCTCCTCGAGCCCCGCCGGCGCGAACGGATCGATCAGCGTGCCGGCGACGATGGAAGCAAGAAGCTGTGGCATCGGCGGGATCCTGGCGACGGTCGCAACGAGACTGTCCCGCAGAAACGGCAAAAGCATCGAGTCCGACTGGTAGAACGGCGTGAAGACCAGCGAGAGCGCCTGGAACAGCGCCACGCCCGGAGATAGCTGGCAAGCGCCGCGTCCACATCGCTTGCCTGCCTCAGGGCATAGGCGAGCGATGCCGCGTCGAGCAGAGCCATGTTTGCGCCCTGCCCCAGTTGCGGGCTGGTCGAATGCGCGGCATCGCCAATGACGGCAAAGCCCCGCGCTGCCGGTTGCGCCAAGGTGAAGTGGCCATAGCGGGCCAGCGTCAGTTGCTCGAAATCCTCGATCTGGTCGAGATAGGCCTGACTCTCCGGCCACAGCCTTGCCACCTGGGCCTTCCAGGCAGCCAGGCCGTCGGCTTGCACGCGTTCGGCGTCGGTCGGCTTCAGGCTCCAGAAGAACGCCGCCATCTTGCGCCCCTCCGCTTCCGCGCGTCCGATCGGCAGGACACCGATCATCACGCTGGCGCGGCGATAGCGCTGGGCCAGCGCATGTTCGTCGAAGCCTTCGCCGTGCCAGTCGAGCGAGGTCCAGAATGCACCATAAGCGAGCGGCTTTGGCTCCCCAGCGAGGCCGGCACTACGGCGCAGCTTGGAGCGCGAACCAGTGGCGTCCACGACGAGATCGAATGACCCGAGGCCGCGCCCCTTGTCGTCGACAAGCCGGGTTCGCCCGCCAGGCTCCACCGCATCGAGTTCAACGTCGGTGACAACCTCGATGCCCACCCGTTGGGCCGCGCGATAAAGCGTGCCGAACAGAACCGCACGATGCACGGCGACGCCGAAGCGTCCGCCCGGACGCGCATCGTAGCGGACGTCGAGCACGGTCCGCCCGCTCGCCGCATCCGTGCCATGCAGCCGGTCGATCCGGCTGCCAAGCATGCGAATTTCATCGATCAGGCCCATATCGTCGAGCACCGTCAATCCGGTCGGCTGCAGGATAAGCCCAGACCCTAATGGCCTCGGCTCGGCAAAGCGTTCGAAAACGGTAACGCGATTGCCATCCCGCTGCAGGTAGAGGGCCGCGGCAAGCCCGGCCGGCCCGGCGCCGGCAATTGCTATGTGAAGATTTCGACCGTTCATGCGCACCCCATCCGCGGCAAAATTCACGGATGGCCGCGCTTTGGCAATGCTACACTTCGCCCTAGCCAAGGTCCGGCAAGGACGTCAGATCGAGACCTGGGTGCCGACCTCGACCACACGCCCGGTCGGAATCTGGAAATATTCGGTCGCATCTGCCGCAGTACGCGCCAGCCCGATGAACAGCCTGTCCTGCCATGCCGGCATGCCCGAATTGGGTGACGCCTTGAGCGAGCGGCGCGACAGGAAGAACGACGTCGTCATGATGTCGAACTTCCAGCCCTGCTTGCGGCAGATGGCCAGCGCCTTGGGAATGTTTGGCTGCTCCATGTAGCCGAACTTCAGCTTCACGCGCATGAACAGCTCGTTGACCTGCTCCATCTTGACGCGTTCGCTATCAGGCACGATCGGCTGCTGCGCCGTCACCACCGACAGGATGACGTTCTGCTCGTGCAGCACCTTGTAATGCTTGAGGCTGTGCATCAGCGCGGTCGGCGCGCTGTCGGGGTCGCTGGTCAGGAACACTGCGGTGCCGGGCACCAGGTGCGGCTTCTTCTTGATCAGGCTGCCCGCCAGGAAGTCGAGCGGGATTTCGTTCTTGCGGGTCTTGTCGAAGAGATAGCGGCTACCGCGCACCCAGGTCCACATGATCAGGACGATGGTGAAGGCGACGGCCAGCGATGCCCAGCCGCCGTCAAACACCTTGACGATGTTGGACGCGAAGAAGCCGATGTCGATCAGGCCGAAGATCGAGATCGCCACGACGACGACGGCGGCCTTCCAGCGCCAGATGCGTAGCATCACCACCGACAGCAGCAGCGTCGTGACCAGCATGTTGCCGGTCACCGAAATGCCATAGGCCGAGGCGAGCGCGCTCGACTCGCCGAAACCGACGACCAGCAGCATCACCACCAGGGCCAAAAGCAGGTTGACGCGCGGCATGTAGATCTGGCCCTGCGTCGTCTCCGACGTGTGCTGGATGACCAGGCGTGGCAGCATGTTGAGCTGCACGGCCTGGCGCGTCAACGAATAGGCGCCGGTGATCACCGCCTGGCTGGCGATGACGGTCGCAGCCGTCGCCAGCACCACCATCGGCACCAGCATCCAGCCCTCGTTCATCTCGAAGAACGGATGGCCCACCGTGCCGTTGTGCGAGAGCACGAAAGCGCCCTGCCCGACATAGTTGAGCAGCAGGCAGGGAAAGACGATGCACAGCCAGGCCAGCACGATCGGCCGGCGGCCGAAATGGCCGAGGTCGGCATAAAGCGCCTCGGCGCCGGTCACGGCGAGGAAGATGGCGCCGATGGTGACGAACGACACCTCCGGCTGGTTGACCAGGAACTTCACGATGTAGATCGGGTTGACCGCCAGCAGGATTTCGGGGTCGTCGGCGATGTGGACGATGCCGGAATAGCCGATGGCCAGGAACCAGACCAGGGTGATCGGCCCGAACACGGTTGCCACGCCGCCGCTGCCGAAGCGCTGGACCGAAAACAGCGCCGCCAGGATCACCAGCGTCAGCGGCACGACATAGGGCTGGAACGCCGGCGTCACGACATTCATGCCCTCCACCGCCGAAAGGACGGAAATCGCGGGCGTGATCACCGCATCGCCATAAAACAGCGCAGCGCCGACCATGCCGAGCGCCAGGATGATACCCGACCGCTTGGGCAGGCTGCGCCGCGCCAGCGCCATCAGCGACAGCGTTCCGCCCTCGCCCCGGTTGTGCGCCCGGAGCACGAACATGACGTATTTGACGGTGACGATGATGGTCAGCGCCCAGATGATCAGCGACAGCACGCCGAGAATGTCTTCGCGGGAAGCGACCTCGCCGCCGGCCGACGCCACCAGGGCCTCGCGGAAGGCGTAGATCGGGCTCGTGCCAATATCGCCGAAGACGACGCCGAGCGCACCAAGCACGAGAATCCTGATGTCGTGGGAATGGCCGTCCGTCTGGACCGCCTGCCCGCTCGTGTTCGCCTTGTCAGGGCCGGCATCGGTCATGGACGACTCTCCGTGAAGCCGCGGGGCTCTACGCTTGCTGCAATGCAAAAGCAACAGCTGTTTTGCGACAGCTAATGTTCAACCCTTGCAGCCGGCGCATGCGTTCTACCACCCGCAGGCCTTCAGATATCGCTTGATCGTACCGGTCATGCCGTATTCCAGCGCATCTGCCGTCAGGCCATGGCCGATCGACACTTCCGCCAGCTTCGGGATGCCGCGCATCAGCAGTGGCAGGTTGTCCACGACCAGGTCGTGGCCGGCATTGACCGCGAGGCCGGCAGCGATGGCGGCATCCGCGGTTTTACCGAGCATTTCCAATTGCTTCTCTGCCCCGGCGGGATCGTCGTGGCAGGCGCCATAGGGCCCGGTGAACAGCTCGATCCGATCCGCGCCGGTATCGCGCGCAGCGTTGACACCGGAAGGATCGGCGTCGGCAAACAGGGAGACACGGAACCCGCCCTTCTTGAGCCGCGCCACCACCGGCTTCAGCAGCCCCGCCTGGGCGGCAAAGTCCCAGCCGTGGTCGGAAGTCGCCTGCGACGGATCGTCCGGCACCAGCGTCACCTGTTCCGGCTGGTGCTTCTCGACCAGTTGGAGGAAATCCTCGCTCGGATAGCCTTCGATGTTGAATTCTGCCTTCGGAAACTCGTCGTCGATCAGCGCCCGCAGCTCAGGCACGTCGGAAAAGCGGATGTGCCGCTGGTCCGGACGCGGATGCACGGTCAGCCCATGCGCGCCGGCGGCAAGTGCCAGCCGGCCCAGGCCGGTCACGCTGGGCCATGGCAGGTCGCGCCGGTTGCGCAGCATGGCGATGGCATTGACGTTCACGGAGAGCTTGGCGGGCATCGGCAACTCACGGCAAATCTTGAGACGAACGCACCTAACACGCCTTGGCCGGGAACAGAGAGCGCTTTTATGTGTTCCAATGTCGTTGCAGCCAAAAACCGCCAGAAGGCCAGCGAGGAGGACACCAATGAAATCCATGGATGCCCCACCGCCTTTCCGGCGCATCGACACCGACAACAGCGAGGTTTTTGCCTTTGAGATCGTCGGCCATTTCACCCAGGCCGACATCGAAAACGCCTATGGCCTGCTCGACGCGGCCTACGAAGGCCATGAAAAGATCGACGTTTTGCTGCGAGCATCGGGTTATGACGGCTTCGACTGGTCGGCGCTTTTCGATCCTCTTACCTTCAAGGGCAAGATGAAGGCACTGCACCATATCAGGCGCTATGCGCTGGTCGGCGGCCCCGCCTGGATGGGCCCGGTCGTCGGCCTGTTTGCGCCGCTCACTTCGATCGAAACCAGGCATTTCGGCGATGCCGACGAGGCCGAGGCATGGCAATGGCTTGGCGCAAGGCCAGTCGAATAGCCTGCGGTCACACTCCGGTCACGGCCGCGCGCCAGACAGCTCCATCATGCCCAGCATCCGCATCATAGATTCGATCACCGCCCCCGGCTCCATCAACCGCCCGAACGAGGACAGCGCCGGCGGCAACGCCACCTGCGCCTTCGTCATCGACGGCGCCACCGGCCTCGGCGGCGCCAGCCTCGTCGGCCTGCATGGCTCGGACGCCGCCTGGCTGGCCCGTTTTGCCCGGAGCACCTTCGAAGAACTGGCTCGCAACGGCCGCCCGATGGCCGATGTCGTGCGCGAACTCAACCAGCGCGCCGCCAATGTCGTGCACGAGGCCGCGCCGGCGCTGCCGATCGAGCCGTGGAACCTGCCGGTGGCAAGCTTCCAGATGGTCCGGATCGAAGGCGACGAGATCGTCACCCACGGCCTTGGCGACTGCCGGCTGTTCCTGCTCGGCGCGAACGGCAGCACCCTCAGCACCTGCGCCATCAAGGGGGCGTCCGCCCAGGAGCGCGACGGCGCACGCGCGGCCATCGCTCATGCCGGCGGATTTGCCACCCATCAGGCCTTGGCCGATGCTCCGGGCGTGCGCGAGGAACTGCGCCGCCACCGCGCCGGCTACAACCGCGTCGGCGGCTCGGTCTGGACGCTTGGCATCGAGCCGTCTGCCGCCGAGCATCTCGTCACCGAAACGCTCGCGTCCTCCCTTCCGGCCAGGGGTCTTCTCTGCAGCGACGGCTTCGCCGCCCTCGTCGATCAATACGGCCGCTACGACGCCGCCGGATTTGTAGCTGCCGCAAGCACCGCCGGCCTTGCTCCGCTGCTTGAGGAATTGCGCCACATCGAGCTGACCGAAGACCCCGACGGCAAGCAGTTTCCCCGCTTCAAGGTCTCGGACGACGCGACGGCGGTTCTGTTCGAGATCGTAACCTGACGGCGAGCGGGCGCTCAGCTCCACCCGACGGCAACGACGCATTTCGACAGCCGAACGGGCCTTGCAGTCGAGCAGCGGAAGCGCAGGCAACGGCCCTTTTCGTGCGGCCGTATCCCTACCGGACGACGGTCAGCCGTTCGGCCGCACGGGTAATCGCCGTATAGAGCCAGCGCTGGCGCGTGTCCTTGAAGGCCCAGCTCTCGTCAAACAGCACGACATTGTTCCACTGCGAGCCCTGCGCCTTGTGCACCGTCAGTGCGTAGCCATAGTCGAAGTCGTCGTATCGCTTCTTGGTGCCCCAGGGGATTTCCTCGTCCGGGCTCTCGAACACCTGCTTCAACAGCTTGATCTTGGCGACGCCGCGGTCGGGATCGTCTTCCTCCGGCGCCACCAGAAGATTGATGCCGGGCTTCACCGTCTCGCGCGACGAGGTCATCACCTTCCACAGCGAGCCGTTGAGCAGGCCCTTGGCCGGGTCGTTGCGCAGGCACACCAGCTTGTCGCCGGCCTGCGGATAACCGGCGGTGAAGCCCTTGAGCTCGCGCAGCCGCTGGTTGTAGCGCCGGCGCGTCCGGTTGGTGCCCACGAGCACCTGGTCGGCGCCCAGCACCAGATCCTGGTTCACGTCTTCCTTGCCGATCACCTGCGCGGTGCCGTAGTCGCCGCGCATGAACTCACGGCCCTCGCGCACGTCCAGCGCCAGACGGAGGATCGGGTTGTCGCGTGCCTGGCGATGGATCTCAGTGAGCAGGAAGTCCGGCTCGTGTTCGGTGAAGAAGCCGCCGCCCGAAATCGGCGGCAGCTGCGCCGGGTCGCCGAGCACCAGCACTGGCGTGCCGAATGTCAGGAGATCGCGGCCGAGTTGTTCGTCGACCATCGAGCATTCGTCGATGACCACGAGCTTGGCCTTGGCGATCGGGCTCTGGCGGTTGAGCGAGAAGGTCGGCGACATCGAGGTCTTGCCGGTCGCTTCGTCGGCAATCGCCTCCTCGCCCTTCGGCCGATAGATCAGCGAATGGATGGTGCGCGCATTGGTGGCGCCCTTCGAGCGCAGCACCTGGGCGGCCTTGCCGGTGAAGGCGGCGAACTGCACCTGGCCATCGACATGCTCGGCGAAATAGCGCGCCAACGTCGTCTTGCCGGTGCCGGCATAGCCGAACAGGCGGAAAACCTGCGGCTTTCCCGATTTGAGCCACCGCGCCACGGCCTGCAGCGCATCATCCTGCTGAGGTGAGAATTCCATGGGCTTGACTGACAGGATTCGGACGCGAAGGGCAAGGGATTTGCCGATCAGGCGAGATCGGTTTGGGCGAAATCATTGCCCTTGTAAATCAACGGAACGCCAGAGCGGATTGCTGCAGCATAGGAAAAACAATCGCCGAAATTCAGCCGTGCCGGATGGCCGGAACCTTTACCGTAGCGCTCATATACTTGAAGGGCTGTGATGTAGGTGTCGGCCTCTACCGGCTCAATTGCGATGCGGGCGCGCGCCAAAAAGTCATGAACGACAAACGTAATCTGGTCTATCGGCACCCGCCGAATGCGGCAGAGCGCCACCACTGTTTCGAACATCACAAGTGGAGACGTGAAATGCGGCGGTTGCTTTTCAAGCTGCGCAGCAATTGCCTCGCCCTCGGGTTCGGCAGCAATCAGCGCCACAAGAGCGGAGCTGTCCACGAAGCTCACTCGGCGTCCTCCTCGCCCCAAAGACTGTCATAAAATTGCTTGTCGGCAACCTCGCCGGTCAACGGGTATGCGCTAACCTTGGCCCGCAAGTCGGCCGTACGCTCCCACAGTGACTGCTTGCTGTTTTCAGCGGCCAAGGCCTCTTCGACAGCTTCCCGTATCGCCTCGGTAATCCCTATCCCTCGCCGGTTGGCGAGATCGCGGACAAGTCGATCCGTCTCTTCATCTCTTACG
Source organism: Aminobacter sp. DSM 101952 (assembly GCF_001424795.1). NCBI lineage: Bacteria > Pseudomonadati > Pseudomonadota > Alphaproteobacteria > Hyphomicrobiales > Phyllobacteriaceae > Aminobacter > Aminobacter sp. DSM 101952. The sequence continues at coordinate 251,463 of NZ_LMCL01000001.1, forward strand.
TGCAAAATCATATCAACACAACCTTACGGTGTCAACACATCGATTGTATCGTATATACCATCGGAACACAATAAGAACATCCAACCTTCCAGAACGCCTCATCGAGCGGCGTGCTAGCGTCTCCGTGGCGCGCCCCGTCTGGCATTGTAGTGAGGCGGAAAGGCCAACCTCTGCGTGACGGAGGCCTCGCCAGCCGACGGCAAGCGGACTTTCAGCGCTCGGCAAAGGGCTTAATCGTTGCCCCTCCCAGAGGGATTTATACCCTCCGATACCATGGCTTCAGAATTCTTCACCAATGCCCGGGGCAACGATCTTGCCAAATCGCAGAAGCTCGCCGGCAATCAACTGGTAGCAATTGCCGACATGGCTTTCGGCTGTCGTTACAAACCGGAATGCTTTTTCGGATCGTTCTCCAGCAGGATCGGCTGGCCATGCGGCGTGGCATGCGCAGCCCGCTCCCAGGCGGCGGCGACCGCATCGACCTCGTCGCGCCCGGCGAACCCCTTCTCCGCCATCAACCGCTCGAGCGCGGCAAGCCATCGCTCGTAGTAGTCGCTTCCGTCGGCGGCAGCACCGGGTTTTTTCACTTCTGCCGACAACCGCTCGGCCCATTCCGCCCAGGTGAACAGGCCTCGCTCGTGCAAGGCGACCACAATGGCGAAAGCTTCGGCCTGCCACGGCTCGGCGAAGACCGGTGCGTCGACGCCCTCTGGCCCGACTGGCAAACCCGCCTCATGCCGGCTCAAGATAACTCTCCCAGGCGTCGATGCTGACTTCGAGTGTCGGGTCGGCACCCTCGCCCCACAATTCGCTTGCTGCGAACACCACCGTGTAGAGCCACTGCGGGTTCTCGCCCTTGCCATGCGCATTGGTGTCGGGGAACACATAGCCCTCGCGCACCGCGTCGATCACGCCTTCCTTGCCACGGGCATAACGCGGCAGGCGGGTGTGGCCGGCGGGGTGAAAGTTCCTGGTCCGCACGCGTTGCCCGACAGCAAAAATCACCGGTGCGGCGACCGGCCGGTCGCAGGGTCCGCCCTTTGCCAAAGCGGCCGGCACGTTTTCCGCCTTCAGCACCCGCTTGGGTGTCGCCGCCGGATCGACGGCATCGCCGACCGCGAAGTCGTTGGCTGTCACGAAGTTGTGCCGCTTGAGCAGCGTTTCCAGCCCCTTGATCCAGATTTCGTAGTAGCTCGACGCATAATAGTCGACGGGGTGCAGCGATTCCCGCGCATGCCGGCTTTCGTCGATGTTCCAGGCACCCATGGCACCGGCCGTCAGCGTCACGCCGAGCGCGCGCTTTTCCCATTCGGCATGAAAACAGGGCTCGTCCTTTTCAGGTGCCACCGGGCCAAAGCCCATCTGGCCGCCGAGATCCTGGGGGCCGTTCATGCAGCCCCCCGCGCAACGCCGGTGCCGATCATCGAGTCCCGCGTCACCAGTTCGGCCAATTGCGCCTCGCTCCAGCCTTCGGTGCCGTCGGGACGCTGCGGCACGACGAGGTAACGCAGCTCCGCGGTCGAATCCCAGACGCGGATCTTTTTGTCCCTGGGCAGCGTCAGGCCGAATTCCTCGAGCACGCCCCGCGGATCGATCACCGCCCGCGAACGGTACGGCGGCGCCTTGTACCAGACCGGCGGCAGACCAAGCACCGGCCACGGGTAACAGGAGCACAGCGTACAGACGACCAGATTGTGGGTCTCGTCGGTGTTGAACACCGCCTGCATGTGCTCGCCCTGGCGGCCGGTGAAACCGAGCGAGGCGATCGCGGCGGTCGCATCCCGCTTCAGCCAGTCGGCGAAGTCGGGCTCGTTCCAGGCCCTCGCCACCACGGCAGCGCCGTTGCGTGGGCCGACCTTGGTCTCATAGGTGTCGACGATGACGTCGATCGCTGCCGGGTCGATCAGCCCCTTGCGGGTCAGGATCGTCTCCAGCGCCCGCACCCGGGCAGCCATCGGGTCCAGTTCATTGTCATGATGGTCGTGGTCATGATCGTGTGACATGGTCGAAAGCTAAGCCCACGCGCGGTGCTGCACAAGCCTCCGCCCCTTGGTCCAGCCCTGTGTTTGCGCCACTGGCCCGACGCCCGCTATCGTCGCCGTATGCGGGTTCTGATTCTGGGCGGCAACGGTTTCATCGGGGCGGAAGTGGCGCGGTCGCTGGCGGCACGCGGACTGTCCGTCACGGCACTTGCGCGAGACACGGCGACTGCCGCCCGCCGCCATCAGGGGATCCAATGGGTCAAGGCCGACCTGGCGCACTTTCTGCGACCAGAAGATTGGCGCCCGTTGCTGAAGGAAATCGACGCCGTGGTCAATTGTGCCGGAGCGTTGCAGGACGGTCCGCGTGACAATGTCGCCGCAGTCCAGTTCGACGCCATGAGCGCGCTCTATGGCGCCGCCGCACCTTCGCTGCGTATCTTCGTCCAGGTCTCGGCGCGCACCGACGACGTCGCCACTGACACTCCGTTCTTCGCCACCAAACGCCGGGCCGACGCGGCCCTTCGCGCTTCCGGCCTGCCATTTGCCATCCTGCGCCCGGCCGTCGTCATCGGCCGGACGGCGCATGGCGGTTCCGCGCTCCTGCGCGCACTGGCCGCATTCCCGGTCATCACCCCGCTGGTCTTTGGCCAGAGCCGGATGCAGTTCGTGTCCCTCGACGATGTCACTGACGCCGTGTTCGATGCCCTGTCAGGCGACATCGCGCCAGGCAGCGACATCGACCTTGCAAGCGATCAGACGCTCTCGCTCGCCGAGGCCGTGGCCGTCCACCGCCGCTGGCTCGGCCTGACTGAAACGCGGACCGTGCGCTTGCCCGGCCTGTTCGCCCGCCTCACCGCACATATTGCCGATCTTCTCGGCCGTCTTGGCTGGCGCTCGCCCTTGCGTTCGACCGCCCTCGAAGTGGCAGCCGGTGGCATAAGCGGCCACGCACGGGATTCCGGCCGACGCCTCCTTACGCTGGCCGCAGCACTCGACCTCTACCCCGCCGGGGTGCAAGACCTCTGGTTTGCCAGGCTCTATCTGCTCAAGCCGGCGATGTTTGCAACGTTGAGCCTGTTCTGGCTGCTGTCGGGCATCATCGCTCTGCTGCGCTTCGACGTTTCGGCGGCACATCTGGTTTCAGCCGGCGCGACGCCCACACTCGCAGCCATCGCCACGGTGGGCACCAGCCTTGCCGATATCGCTCTGGGAATGGGTGTTGCCATCCGCCGCCACGCCAGGGCAGCGCTGATCGGCATGGTAACCGTGTCGCTCGGCTATCTCGCGGCTGCCACCGTGCTGGCGCCAAGCCTCTGGGCAGACCCGCTCGGGCCCCTGGTCAAGGTCCTGCCGTCGATCGCGCTGACACTCGCAGCGCTTGCCATCCTGGAAGAGCGCTGAGTCATGGAAGAGCTGCTGCGCCTTGTCCATGTCGTCGGCGCTGCGGTGCTCCTGGGAACCGGTGCCGGCATCGCCTTCTTCATGGTGATGGCCCATCGCACCCGGGACCCCGCAATCATCGCCCATGTCGCAGGAACCGTTGTTATCGCCGACTTCCTGTTCACAACGACGGCCGTCGTCCTGCAACCGGTCTCGGGAGCCTGGCTGGCACATGAGGTCGGATGGTCGCTCAGCGAAGGCTGGCTGCTTTGGTCGCTGGCGCTTTACGTCTTCACCGGCCTGTTCTGGCTGCCGGTCGTGTTCATCCAGATCGAGCTGCGCAAGCTTGCCCGCCAGTCCGCCGCCACCGGCAGGCCGCTGCCGGAACGCTATGACAGGCTTTACCGCATCTGGTTTGCCTGCGGCTTTCCGGCCTTCCTCGCCGTCATCGCCATATTCTGGCTGATGCTGACGCGGCCGGCGATCGAATTGTTCTGACTATTTCAGCATCGGCCACAACGTCGCCGCCAATAGCAGGCCCATGCCGATGTTGAACCATTTCAGCCGTACCGGATCGGCAAGAAACCCGCGCAACACCATGCCAAATCCGGCCCAGCTCGACACGCTTGGCAGGTTGACCAGGGCAAAGGCTCCGGAAATCAGGAGGACGGAGAGAAACGGCGATTCCGGGCTGGTGTAGACGGCCATGGCAGTCACGGCCATCACCCATGCCTTGGGATTGACCCACTGGAACGCTGCGGCCTCGAGAAATGTCATCGGCCGCGCCTGCGCCTCGCCATCCTTGCCGAGCGAACGCGACATGCCGATGCGCCAGGCGAGATAGAGCAGATAGGCGCCGCCGGCAATCTTGAGGCCACCATGCAGCATCGGAAAGGCAGACAGCACCGCTCCGAGGCCGAAACCGACGCCAAGCAGCAGTGTCAGGAAGCCTATGCCGATGCCCAGCATGTGCGGGATGGTACGCACGAAGCCAAAATTCACGCCCGAGGCAAGCAGCATGAAGTTGTTCGGCCCCGGCGTGATCGAGGTCACGAAGGCATAAACGAGCAGTGCCAGAAACGCTTCGGACGACATACGGCCTCCTCTGAATACGTCAGCAGTATTGTCTCTTTTTTAGGGGCGCGGAAAAACCAGGTCCGGGCGGATCTTTGTACCAGCTGCTGTCTGCAAGAAAGGTTGGCGGCGACCGAAGTCGCCGACCCCGATCACATTCCCTGCGGGCCGCGGTTCATCGCCGCCACGCCGGTGCGGCAGACCTCGACCAGGCCGAGCGGCTTCATGATGGCGATGAACTGCTCGATCTTCGACACCTTGCCGGTCAGCTCGAAGATGAAATGCTCGGTATTGGCGTCGATCACCTTGGCGCGGAAGGCGTCGGCCAATCTGAGCGCTTCGACGCGGGCGTCGCCGGTGCCGGAGACCTTGACCAGCGCCAGTTCGCGCTCCAGCGCGCCGCCGGTACCCAGTTCCTGCGCCGTGACGGTCAGGTCGACGACCCGGTGCACCGGCACGATGCGCTCGAGCTGGTGCTTGATCTGCTCCAGCACGTGCGGGGTGCCGCGCGTCACGATGGTGATGCGCGACAGGTGCTTCTCATGCTCGGTTTCGGAGACGGTCAGGCTCTCGATGTTGTAGCCGCGGCCGGAAAACAGGCCGATGACGCGGGCAAGCACGCCCGGTTCGTTGTCGACCAGCACCGATAGGGTGTGGATTTCCGGCTTCTCGGTTTCCTTGGCGATGAAATAGGCCGAACCGGTGGGTTGTAGCTGTGCGTTCATAGAATGATTCTCGATCTCAGGCGGTTGCGCCAACTCGTTGATTGTGCGGCCTTCTTCGGAAGGCCGCACGCGATCCGTCAGACCAGTTCGCGGCCCTTGGCGTCGATGGCGTTGGCCACCGCCTCATCGGTCGCCTCGTCCGGCAGCAGCATCTCGTTATGCGCCTTGCCCGACGGGATCATCGGGAAGCAGTTGGCGAGCGTGGCCACGCGGCAGTCGAAGATCACCGGTTTCTTCACCGAAATCATCTCCTTGATGGCATCGTCGAGCTCATCGGGCTTTTCGCAGCGGATGCCGTGGCCGCCATAGGCTTCCGCCAGCTTGACGAAGTCGGGCATCGCCTCGGTGTAGGAATGCGACAGCCGGTTGCCGTGCAGCAGCTGCTGCCACTGGCGCACCATGCCCATGTAGGAGTTGTTGAGGATGAACACCTTGATGGGCGCATCGTACTGGAGTGCCGCACTCATCTCCTGGATGCACATCTGGACCGAAGCGTCGCCGGCAATGTCGATGACCAGCGCCTCGGGATGCGCGATCTGCACGCCGAGTGCCGCCGGCAGGCCATAGCCCATCGTGCCCAGGCCGCCGGAGGTCATCCAGCGGTTCGGCTTCTCGAAGCCGTAATGCTGGGCAGCCCACATCTGGTGCTGGCCGACTTCCGTGGTGATGTAGGTATCCAGGTGCTTCGTGTTCTCGTAGAGCCGCTGGATGGCATATTGCGGCATGATCACGTCGCTGTTGGGCTTATAGGCATAGCTGTCGCGCGCGCGCCACTTGGCGATCTGTTCCCACCATGGATAGAGCGTCTTCTTGTCCGCCTTGGCGGTCGCCCGCCACAGCCGCACCATGTCTTCCAGCACCCGACCGACATCGCCCAGGATCGGCACATCGGCGCGCACGTTCTTGTTGATCGACGACGGGTCGATGTCGATGTGGATCTTCTTCGAGTTCGGCGAGAACGCGTTGAGACGGCCGGTGATACGGTCGTCGAAGCGCGCACCGACGCAGATCATCACGTCGCAATCATGCATCGCCATGTTGGCTTCGTAGCTGCCGTGCATGCCCAGCATGCCGAGCCAGTTCTTGCCCGAAGCCGGATAGGCGCCCAGGCCCATCAGCGTCGAGGTGATCGGGAAACCGGTCAGGTCAACCAGTTCGCGCAGCAGGTGGCTGGCCTCGGGACCGGAATTCACCACGCCGCCGCCGGTATAGATGATCGGCCGCTTGGCCCCCGCCATCAGTGCGACCGCTTCCTTGATCTTTTCCAGGTCGCCCTGGACCTTGGGCTGGTAGGACGTGCGCGGCGCGGTCTGCGGCGGCGTATAGATGCCCTTAGCGAACTGCACGTCCTTGGGAATGTCGACCACGACCGGGCCGGGGCGGCCGGTGGTGGCGACATGGAAAGCCTCGTGCAGGATGCCGGCCAGGTCATTGACGTCCTTCACCAGCCAGTTGTGCTTGGTGCACGGCCGGGTGATGCCGACCGTATCGCACTCCTGGAAGGCGTCGGAGCCGATCAGCGAGGTCGGAACCTGGCCGGTGATGCACACCAGTGGGATCGAATCCATCAAGGCGTCCTGCAGCGGCGTCACCGCATTGGTGGCGCCCGGCCCCGAGGTCACCAACATCACGCCTGCCTTGCCGGTCGAGCGGGCATAACCCTCGGCGGCGTGGCCGGCGCCCTGCTCGTGGCGCACCAGGATGTGCTGGACGTCGTCCTGCTGGAACAACTCGTCATAGATCGGAAGGACGGCGCCACCGGGATAGCCGAAGAGGTGCTGGACGCCGTTGTCCTTCAGCGCCTGCACCACCATCTCGGCGCCGGTCATTTCGCGTCGTCCGCTGTCACTATGTCCGCTCATCGGTCCGTCCCGTCTTCCTTTTCGCCGTTCTCGGCGGTTGCTGCTCGTTTAGTCCTGTTTCGGGCAATAAAAAAGGCCCCCGAGGGAGCCTTCACATTTGCGCATGGGGGATTTCGCCCGGCGGTTACACCGCCTTGCCCATGCGCAATCCTACTACGAGAATGAGTATCGTGTTCATGGGCGCGGACGTTAATGCGCATGACCGCGAACTGTCAACCTGACCTGAGCAAATTTTCCGCAGCGTCAGCTGCCGGCACAACGGTCGAATTGCAGCTTTCCGGTTAACCCCGGCTATACCATTCGCCATCACCCGACCTTAACCGCGCAGCGCTAGCCTTGCGGCTTGGGGAATAAGGGACGTGGCATCAATGTACATCGAACGTCAGGCGGCTGGTGGCGAGACCACCTCGCAGGAGCGGCGCGATCCGAAACAGGATGACGCCCGCATCCTCGGCAACGTCGTGCAGTGCGACGGTGCGCGCGCGGTGATCAGTGCCTATGCCGAGACCGGCAGCGCAAGCATGGTCGGCCTCTGGACGGTCGGGCGCATGATCTGCATCAATCTCGGCGAGACCCGGACGATCGGACTGGTCTATTCCATCGCCAAGTCGGATCGTTCCTGGAGCAGCGAGGGCGACAATCCCATCGAGGTCAATGTCGAGCTGATCGGCGAAGTCCGTGACGTCGGCGCGGACAAGAAGCCTGTCTTCGACCGCGGCATCACCGCCTATCCCTATATAGGTGCCATTGCCCACCGCATCCGCAGCCGCGACCTTCAGGCCGTCTACGACCTTGCCGGCCGCCACACCGTGACCATCGGGCAATTGTCGCAGGACGACAGCATCGATGCCTGCATCGCCATCGATGAGACATTGGCCCGCCATTTCGCCGTCGTCGGCACCACCGGCGTCGGCAAGTCGACTGCCGTCTCGCTGTTGCTGCGCAAGGCCATCGCCGCGCGGCCGGACCTGCGCGTGCTGATCATGGACCCGCACAACGAGTTCGCCGGCTCGCTGCCCGAATACTGCGTCAAGGTCGACAGCAACACGCTCGACCTGCCGTTCTGGCTGTTCCGCCTCGAAGAATTCGCCGAAGTGCTGTTTCGCGGACGCGAGACCGACGCCGACGAGATCGACGTGCTGCGCGACCTCATTCCGGTGGCGAAAAACCTCTACCGCAGCCCGCAGGGCGGCGCCTTCCTGCGGCGCGGCGTCGATGCGCTGACCGCCGACACGCCGGTCCCCTACCGCATGGCTGACCTCATCAAGCAGATCGACGAGCGCATGGGCCTGCTCGAATCCAAGAACGAGCGGCCGATCCTGAAATCGCTCAGGACGCGCATCGAATCCGCCCTCGCCGACCCGCGCTATCGCTTCATGTTCCATTCCAGGCTGATCGAGGACACCATCCACGAGACGATCGGCAACATCTTCCGCGTCCCCACCCATGGCCGCCCGGTCACATGCTTCGAGATGGCCGGCATGCCGTCGGAAGTGGTCAATTCGGTCTGCTCGGTGCTGGCCCGCCTCGCCTTCGATCTTGCCCTGTGGAGCGAAGGCCGGCTCAAGCTGCTGCTTCTGTGCGAGGAAGCCCATCGCTACATGCCCGCCGACCACCGCCTCGGCTTCGCGCCGACCCGGCACGCCCTGTCGCGCATCGCCAAGGAAGGCCGCAAGTATGGCTGCTATCTCGGCGTCGTGACCCAGCGGCCTGGCGAACTCGACCCGACGATCCTTTCGCAGTGCTCGACCGTTTTTGCCATGCGGCTCGCCAACGAGCAGGACCAGGCGATCATCCGTTCGGCGATTGCCGACTCGTCCGCTTCCAGCCTGTCATTCCTGTCCTCGATGGGCCAGCGCGAAGCCATCGCCTTCGGCGAAGGCGTTGCCACCACCATGCGGCTGAAGTTCGAAAAGCTCTCGGCCGAACTCATTCCCGGCACCGGCAAGCGGGCCGCGGAGGCCCCGTCCGGCAGTGGCGACGACGTCGATCTTGTGGCAGTGGTCGAGCGCCTGCGCAACGTGCCCAAGCCGCAGGCAGCAGCCATGGGTTTCACCGAGGTCGTCGACAGCCAGCGCCAGGCTGGCGACAGCGACTATCAGAAGCCTCCGGCCAAGCCGCAGCCCGACGACGATTTCGACACCCGCTTCGGCTTGCGTCCGTCGACGTTTGGCGGACGCCCGCCAAATGGCTGAGATTTCTGAGGAAGGCTGCCGGTGCAGGCGGCAGGCCAAGCCGGCTATAGCGCCTCAGATTCCCGAGCCGTCCAGTTGCTCCTCGTCCTCGCCTTCCCAGGGCGTCGGCATCAAGGGCGAATTCTTGCTCAGATTGGCCTTCGGCAACGGCATCCAGCACTTCAGTTCCGGGTCGGCGTAGCCGATCACGCAACCCGGATAGGAGTCTGCGGCACGCCAGCCTTCGATGCCGAACGCGTCGGGCCTTGCCCAATAGGCGACATCGACCTCGGCCGGTCCCTGTTCCGACGAACGCACCGTCACCAGGATGCGGCTGCCGTCCTTCGGCGCGCTCGCCATGTTTCGCCACCGATCGGGTTCGTCCATCGCATTCCTCCTATGCACTCGGGCACCCGCAGCCTTGGCCGGCAAGCGGACAAGCCAGTGTTGCTGCGATGAAGAAGGACGTCCAGCGGCAAGTTCAGGGAAAAAGCCGGCATGGCGAGATCGGGGATGGCGAAAGTCAGGCGCAGACGCGGTTGCGGCCCTGCCGCTTGGCCTCGTAGAGCTGCTTGTCGGCGCGGCGGTAGAATTCCTCGGCGGTCTCTTCCTTGTCCCACAAGGCTAGGCCGACGCTGGAAGTCACGTTGAGCTGGGCACCACCGGTCTCGATGGCGAGCGAGGCTATCGCCTTGCGCATGCGCTCGGCAACGCGTTGCAGCAGCTCCAGGTCCATGTTGGGTGCGACGATGGCAAATTCCTCGCCGCCGAGCCGCGCCACCACGTCGTGGTAACGCGTCATGCTCTGCAGGCACTTGGCGACGGAGCGCAACACCTCGTCGCCGGCATCATGGCCGTAGGTGTCGTTGACCTGCTTGAAATGATCGAGATCGAGGATCATCAATCCGACCGGCTTGTCGATGCGGCCGAACTCGCCGAGATACTCCCTCAGCGCGTCGTCGAAATAGCGCCTGTTCTGCATGCCGGTGAGCCCGTCGGTCAGGGCCGCCTGTTCGAGATTGCGCGAGCGCGCGCTCAGCGAAGCCGTCATCTCGCGCAGCTTGCCGCCTTCCTTCACCTGGGTTCGTATCTCGGGGAAAATGAAGAACAGCCCATAGACCAGCGTGCCAGCCAGGAGCACGGCGATGGCCAAAAGCAGCTTCTGGAGAATTTCGATGCTCTCGACGCGCCCGGGCATGTACAGCGCATCAGCCGGACCCTCGACAAGCGTCCAGGCATAGAAGGTCGCCAGCGCTGCGGTCAAAATCAGCGCTATGAAGACGAAAAACGCGGTTTCAGCCTTGTGAAAGCGCATGGCTACCCTGATTGATCCCCAAGGGCCTTATGCCATGCCGCGACTTACGGAGGGTTAATCCGTCGCACGCAAATGGCTATGTCGCTGCGGTTTCGTCCGCTCTGCCGGCCTCGCCGCCGATCCTTTGCCATTCCGGTCCGAACTGATTGCGGAACCATGTCGACTGCCGCTTGGCATATTGCCGGGTCGCGATCTTGGCCCGTTCGATCGCCTCGTCGAAGCTCGTTTCGCCGGCGAGTGCGGCAGCAAGCTCGCGCACGCCAATGGCCTTCATCGCCGGCAGTTCAGGCGCAAGCCTCATCGCCGTGATCGCCTTAACCTCGTCCAGCGCACCATTGTCGAGCATCCTGTCGAAGCGCATGTCGATGCGCTTGACCAGCAGGTCGCGCTCCGGCTCGATGACGATGAACCGCGCTGTTGCCAGGTCGATCATTGGATGGCCGCGATCGGCCTGCCACTTCAGGATCGAGCGCCCCGATGCCTCGAGTACCTCCAGCGCGCGCACGATACGCTGGCCGTCGCTGGCCTTGAGCCGCATCGCCACCTCGCTGTCGACCCGCATCAGCAGCCGGTGCAGCCTGGGTGCGCCTTCCTCGTTCAGCCGCCAGCGCCAGCGGTCGCGGATTTCGGTCGGAATTTCTGGCATCTCCGAGATGCCTTCTGCCAGCGCCCGGAAATAGAGTCCGGTCCCGCCGACGAAGATCGGCGGCCTGTCGTCGAACAGGCCGCTGTCCGCCAGAACCGCCACGTCGCGCAGCCATGTCCCCGTGGAATAGGCCGTCGCCGGCGACACGTGGCCGTAGAGGAAATGCCGCGCGCGGCGGAGATCATCGGTGCCCGGCCGGGCCGTCAGCACGCTGAGCACGTCATAGACCTGCATCGAATCGGCATTGACGATCACGCCGCCGTCGCGCTCGGCAAGCTTAAGCGCCAGCGCCGACTTGCCGCTGGCCGTCGGCCCGGCTATCAGGGTCGCGTTCTTGATGCGCCCCTCGCTTGTTCCGGAATTTTCGATGCCGCTCGTCGCCACGCTCATGTCCCATCCCGACCGCGCTCTGCTGCTGCCGTCCCTTGCCGATAAGGCCTCCCGCGCCCTCGGTGCAAGCGCCATTGTGTGGCTCGACGCCAACATCGCCTGCGACATGGCCTTGCCATCGGGGCTTTCGGTCGACGACGCGAACGCAGCGCTGGCTGCCTCCCTTGCCGGCGAAGCCATCGACTTCGCCGTCCAGGACAACGCGACGCGTAGGAAAAAGATCCTGATTGCTGACATGGATTCGACCATGATCGACCAGGAATGCATCGACGAACTGGCCGACGAGATCGGCGTCAAGGATCGTGTTGCCGACATCACCGCACGCTCGATGAATGGCGAAATCGCCTTCGAGCCGGCACTGCGCGAGCGCGTGGCCCTGCTTGCCGGCCTCGACGCCTCCGTCATCGACCGCATTATCGACACCCGCCTGACCCTCGCCTCGGGTGGCCAGGCGCTGGTCGCAACCATGAAGGCGCACGGCGCCTACTCAGCGCTGGTCTCCGGCGGCTTCGACGTGTTCACCTCGCGCATCGCGGCCAAGCTTGGCTTCGACGAAAACCGCGCCAACCACCTGATCGAAGCCGACGGCCGCCTCACCGGCAAGGTTTCCGAGCCGATCCTCGGCCGCGCCGCCAAGGCCGATGCGCTGAACGAGATTTCCCGGCGCCTCGGCCTCACCGTGGACGATGCCATCGCCGTCGGCGACGGCGCCAACGACCTCGACATGATCCGCTTGGCCGGCAGCGGCGTTGCTCTCCACGCCAAGCCCTCCGTGGCCGCTGAAGCCAGGATCCGCATCGACCACGCGGATCTCACCGCCCTGCTCTATCTCCAGGGCTACAGCCGCAGCGACTTCGCCTGATGGAACCGCTCCGCACCCACCGCCTGATCCTGCGCAACTGGGAGGAGCGCGACCGCGAACTTTTCCATCGCATCAACGCCGACGACACGGTGATGGAGTTCTTCCCGATGCGCCGCAACCGTGCCGACAGCGACGCGCTGCTCGACAGGCTGGCGAGCGGCATCGATCGAGACGGCTTCGGTTTCGCCGCCGCCGAGATTGCTGGGACCGGTGAATGCATCGGCTTCGTCGGCATCACTCGTACCGATCTGGAGCCCTTCATCCCACAGGGAACGATGGAGATCGGCTGGCGGCTTGCCCCCGAATTCTGGGGCAAGGGTTATGTCACCGAAGCGTCCGAGGCCTGGCTCGCTCACGCCTTCGACGTGATCGGCGAAGACGAGGTCGTTTCCTTTGCCGTCTGGAACAACCATCGTTCGACCGCCGTCATGCAGCGGCTCGGCATGCGCCACGACCCGTCTGGCGATTTCGACCACCCGCGCGTGCCCGAGACACATCCCGAATTGAAGCGGCACCTGCTCTACAGATTACCGCGCAGCCTGTGGCAGGAACGAAAAAAGGCGGCCAGATAGCCGCCTTTTTCTTTTGTTTCAGTGAGTTGTCGCCGTTTTCGGACTCAGTCCATGCGGATCGTCACGAACCGCAGCTCGCCGGTCTTGGAGGCGAGCATCAGCAGTGCGTTCTTGCGGCCCTGTTCCTTCAGCGCGGTGATGCGGTCCATCACCTCCTTGGGCGTCGACACCGATTCCTGGGCGATCTCGGTGATCACCTCGCCGGCGACGATGCCGCGCTCCGCAGCAGCCGAATCCTTGGCGACCGCCGTCACCACCACGCCCGACACGTCGGCCGCGATGCCGAATTTGGCGCGCGTATCGTCGTTGAGCTCGCCGATGGTCATGCCGAGCATGCTTGCGGTTGCGACTTCGGCGCCCTTGTCGGCGCCCTCGTCCGGCTTGGCCGCTTCGCCTTCGGCCAGCTTCTCGCCATCCTCCAGCCTTCCGAGCGTGACCTTTACCGTCTGCTCGACGCCTTTGCGCACGATCACCACATCGACCGCCTTGCCCACCGGGCTCTCGGCGACGACGCGCGGCAGGTCGCGCATCTCGACGACATCCTTGCCGTCGAACTTGATGACCACGTCGCCCGGCTGGATGACGCCGTTGTCGACAGGTCCGCCCTTGATGATGCCGGCCACCAGGGCGCCCTTGGCGGTCGTCATGCCGAGGCTTTCGGCGATATCGTCGGTCACCGGCTGGATGCGCACGCCAAGCCAGCCGCGGCGCGTCTCCCCGAACTCGGTCAGCTGCTGCACCACGCCCGTCGCGATTTCGGCCGGGATCGAGAAGCCGATGCCGATCGAGCCGCCCGACGGCGAAATGATCGCCGTATTGATGCCGATCACCTCGCCTTCCATATTGAACAGCGGTCCGCCCGAATTGCCACGGTTGATCGCAGCGTCGGTCTGGATGAAATCATCATAGGGGCCGGAATTGATGTCGCGGTTGCGCGCCGAGATGATGCCGACCGTCACCGTACCACCGAGGCCGAACGGGTTGCCGATGGCCATCACCCAGTCGCCGATCCGCATCTTGTTGGAATCACCGAACTTCACCGCCGTCAGCTTTTTTGCCTTCGGGTCGATCTTGAGCACGGCAATGTCGGTCTTGGTGTCGGTTCCGACCAATTCGGCCTTCAGCTTCGAACCGTCCGAGAAATTCACCTCGATCTCATCGGCGTCGGCAATGACGTGGTTGTTGGTCACCACGATGCCTTGTTCGGCATCAACGACAAAACCGGAGCCGAGCGACTGCACCTTCTGCGAGCCGCCATTGTTCTGGCCTTCGCGGTCCTTGAAGAAATCGTCGAAGAAGTCCTGGAACGGCGAGCCCTCGGGCAATTGCGGCATCGGGACAGCATTCTCGCCCTCCCCGCCCTTCACCGTCTGAGAGGTCGAGATGTTGACCACCGCGCCCAGCAGGCCCTCGGCGAGATTGGCGACCGATTCCGGCCCTTGCGCGAATGCAGGTGTCACGAAGGACGGGGCGGCGGTCGCACCGATCATCAGCGCCGTCGTGGCGGCCAGAGAGGCCTTTCGCATGGCGCGCAAAAGGGGCGTGGAAATCATCGATGAAGCCTCCCGGGCTGTCTTGGCTTTCAGCGCGCCGGGCCGTCCGGACGCGAAGCGCCATGATCAAAATAAATAAGGCCTGTTTGCGGCTATTGCCATCGGCGCGGAATAAATCATCCGTTATCCCCGGATGAGCCAGACAATGCCGACGCCGATGGCGATTGCGGCAAGGCCGACGGTCCTAAGGACGGCGTCGGGCATGTCGGTCACCTGCGCCGCCATCTTCCTGGCGGCGGCAGGAAAGCCACCATAGACCAGGCCCTCCAATACGAGGACCAGGCCTATGGCGACGATAAAGTCCCGCACCTGCTTAGTTGCTGGTGCTGGGGGCTGCAGCGCCGGCGGCGGGAGCCGGCGTTGCGTTGTTGCTGCTGTCAGGGCTGCGGAAGTAGCGGAAGAATTCCGATTCCGGCGACAGCACCATGGTCGTGCCGTCTGCATTCAGCGCGGTGCCATAGGCGCTCATCGAGCGGTAGAAATCGAAGAACTCCGGATCGCGGTTGAACGCATTGGCAAACACCGCGGAGCGTTGGGCTTCGCCCTCACCGCGCAGGATTTCCGATTCCTTCTGCGCCTCGGCGACGATCTCGACCACTTCGCGGTCGGCACGGGCGCGGATACGCTGTGCCGCTTCGCGGCCGCGTGCCCTCAGCCTTTCGGCCTCGGCCAGACGCTCGGCCTTCATGCGGTCGAAGGTCTGCTGCGACACCTCCTGCGTAAGGTCGGTGCGACGAATGCGGACGTCCTGGATTTCGAGACCCAGCGACGTCGCGTCCGGCTGCAGCTGGTCGCGAACCTCGCGCATCATTGCCGCGCGCTCTTCCGAAAGTGCCGCTTCGAAGCCACGCACGCCGTAGACACGGCGCAAGGCCGCATCGAAGCGGGTGCGCAGGCGCTGTTCAGCCAGTTCCACGCTACCCGAAACTGTCGAGCGGAACCGGCGGGCGTCGTTGATGCGATAGGCAATGAAGGCATCGACGTCGTAGAACTTGCCGCCCGAGACCTGGACGCGGATGTCGTCGAGGTCGAGACGCAGCACACGGTCCTCGATGACCTGCACATTGTCGGCTTCGAACATCGAGAACGGCGCCTTGAAGTAGATCCCCGGCTCGGTCTTGACGTCGACGATCTCGCCGAAACGCAGCACGATGGCTTGCTGGCGCTCGTTGACCACGAAGATCGACGACCAGATCAGGAACAGGATGATCGCGGCGAAAACGCCGATGATGGGAAGACGATTGGACATTAGTTGCCTCCCGCCGCCGGAGCGCGCTTCTGCAGTTCGGGCAACGGCAGATAGGGCACCACGCCCTGTCCGTTACCCTGCTCGACGATCACCTTGCCGGAGCCCTGGAGCACCTTTTCCATCGTTTCGAGATAGAGGCGCTTGCGGGTCACGTCGGGCGCCTTGGCATATTCGTCATAGACCGAGATGAAGCGCTGGGCCTCACCTTCGGCTTCCTGCACGACACGGTTCTTGTAGGCGGCGGCGTCTTCACGGACTTGCGCCGCCTCGCCTCGCGCCTGGCCGAGCTTCTGGTTCGAATACTGGTTGGATTCCTCGACGAAGCGGTCTTCGTCCTGTTCGGCACGCTGCACCTCGTCGAATGCATCGGCCACTTCGCGCGGCGGCGCAGCATCCTCGATCGAGATCGCGTTGACGGCGAGGCCCGCGCCATACTGGTCGAGCGTCGCCTGGATGATGTCGCGAACGCCGGCGGCAATGCCCTGGCGGTCGTCGCGGAAGATGTCCTGAGCCGGACGGCGCCCGACCACTTCGCGCATCGCGCTTTCGGCAATCTGGCGAACCATCACGTCGGGTTCGGAAACCTTGAACAGATAGGCTTGCGGGTCGGAGACCTGGTAGGCAACGGAGAACTTCACGTCGACGATGTTCTGGTCGCCCGAAAGCATCAGGCCGGACGAGGTGCTGCCGCGTACTTCGCCGATATTGACCAGCTTTTCAGCCGTGTTGACCTTCTCGACGGTTTCGATCGGCCACCAATGGAAATGCAGGCCCGGCTGCGACAGTTCTTGCTTCGGCTTGCCGAAGCGCAGTTCGACGGCCAATTCGTCAGGCTGGACGGTGTAGATCGACTGGAATGCCCACAGCGCCAGCAAGCCCGCGCCAATCAGGCCGAACACCATGGCGCTCGAACCGCCGCCGCCCGGAAGCGCACGCTTCAGCCGGTCCTGCCCCTTGCGGATGATGTCTTCGAGATCGGGAGGCGAGCCCTGCGGTCCACCTGGCCGCGGTCCCTGCCCCCAGGGGCCACCGCCGCCGCCGCCACCGCTGCCGCCGCCCCATGGGCCGCCGCCGCCTCCATTTTGATTGTTCCAGGGCATGAAAGTCCTTTCGACTACGTATTATTGGCGGCCGCGCCTGAAACGGCCGGATATTTCCTACCACCATCTATAGGCATGCGATCAAGCGCTTTCAACGCAATGGGCCGTAAGCGCTTCTGATTTCACTACATATGTATGAAACCACGACCTCAATGCACCTCGTGGCGCTTCTCGTAAACTGTATAGCGTGTCGCATGGCTGTCTTTTTCGCCGGCGGGCAATTCCTCCGAACGGACAACCGTCCAGACCGCCGGGTCGATCGTCGGGAAGCGTGTGTCGCCGTCGGGGCTGGCCAGCACATGCGTGACATGCAGCCGGTCGGCGAGCGGAAGCGCCTGGCGATAGATCTCGCCGCCGCCGATCACGCAGATTTCGGTGACGCCCGGCTTCAGGCGTCCCTTCGCGGTGGCCAACGTGATCGCGTCTTCGACCGATTGTACCGTCTCTGCGCCCCCAACCCGGTAGGCCGGATCGCGGCTGACGACGATGTTGAGCCGGCCCGGCAAAGGCTTGCCGATGCTCTCATAGGTTTTTCGCCCCATGATGATCGGTTTGCCCATCGTGTCGGCCTTGAAGCGCTTGAGATCGCTCGACAGCTTCCACGGCAGGCCGTTGTCGCGCCCGATCACCCCGTTTTCGGCAATCGCCACATAGATCGCTACGTCCATCAGCCGCCGCTCCCTTTGCCCGCGGCCTTGGCCTTGGCACGTTCGAACCCTCGTCAGGGCAATTTCGCTGCTCCCGCCACAATATGGACGGTCGCTTGCCATGACAGGCAAACTGTATGTTGCCCCCCGGCCATAGTCCAGATTCAGCCAAGGTTGTCCGCACCTTGAGACTGCGGCAATTGTGCAGGCCCGGGCCGTCGGCTTGCACAGATACGGTTGATGCTAGGAGTACAGGTAACCCACGCCGCGTATCGTCTTGATCACTTCCGGCTTGGAGGGATCGTTCTCGATCTTCTTTCGCAACCGGGAGATCCGGATGTCGATGCTGCGGTCGAAGGGATCCCAGCCGCGATCGTGGGCGAGTTCCAGCAACTGGTCGCGATTGAGCGTCTTTCCGCGATTGTCGGCGAAGACTTTCAGCAGCCGGAACTCCATCGGCGTGATGGCGATGTCGGCGCCCTCGGGATCGGACAGCTTGTGGGTTTCCAGATCGAGTCGGCAATTGCCGAACCTGACGACATGCGGGCCCAGATGGTCGCCCAGGCCAATCGCCTGCTCGTGCCCCGATGTGCGCCGCAGCACGGCCTTGACGCGCGCAAGCAGTTCCCTGAGGTCCACGGGCTTGGCGATGTAGTCATCCGCGCCGACCTCCAGGCCGACCACCCGGTCGATGATCTCAGCCGAGCCGGTCAGCATGATGATGGCGACCTTCGAATGCTCGCGCATGTAGCGGGCCAATGACAGGCCGTCTTCGCCCGGCATCCGGATGTCGAGGATGACGACGTCGATGGACTGGGTGTCGACGAGCTCGCGCAGCGCCGGCCCGGCGTCGGCGGTCGTCACGGCGTAGCCATTGCGTTCCAGATACTCCGCGACCGTGTCGCGTAAATCCGGCTCGTCGTCGCAGACAACGATGTGCGGGTTAGCGGTCAACGATTCCTCATCTCTGCTAAAAATAGCCTTCTTCGCAAGGGCAGGCAAACGCTGGCTTTCAGGCGTCACGGTTGACCAGCCTGGAGACGAAGTTCCGGAGTTCGAACGGCTTGACGGGCTTTTCCAGGTAAGGCCGTTTCGTCGCGCGCAAGAACACCTGAGCGTCCGGACTGATCGTGTCTCCGGTCAGGAAAGCCAGTCTGTCAGCCTCCGCCGGATGGAAATCGGAGACATGATTGTAGAACCTGCGGCCATCCATGTCGGGCATCTTCAGATCGCTAAGAATAACATCGAATGTCCGCGATTTCAGCTGTTTCAACGCCTCCTTGCCGGATCCGGCAACGATGACGGTGAACCCATCCTGGGTCAGGATCTCGGCGATCAGTTCGCGGACGTCCTTTTCATCGTCCACCACCAGGCAGACGCGTCCCGTCGACTTCGGCAGTTCGATGGCCTCGGCCTCGGAACGCTCGGCAAGCCGGTCGGACGCGGGCAGCGAGACCACGAAGGTCGACCCGCCACCTTCCGCCGTCTCCACCTGGATGGTGCCCTGGTGGGATTGGATGATGCGATGGCAGAAAGACAGTCCTATTCCGGTGCCGGCCCCGACCTCCTTGGTGGTGAAGAACGGTTCGAAGATGCGCGGCAGGATCTCGCTCGGGATCCCGGGACCGGTGTCCGCCACCTTGACGAGAATGTTGCCGCTCTCCGGCTGCAGTTCGGTCGACACCATGATCTGCCTTTGCCCCTCCCAGCCATGCACCGCATGCTCGGCATTGACCAAGAGGTTGATCAGCACCTGGGTCAGTTGGTCGGGGTCGGCCCAAATCGCCGGCAGGTCCGGCGCGCGCCGGACCGAAAGCGATATGTCGGACGACTTGATCGAATAGCCCACGACCTCGACCGCTGCCGTAACGATGTCGTCGATGACGACGTTCGAGGTTCTGGTCGGCTGCTGCCTCGCCATCGCCAGGAACGTCCTGACGATGCGCGCGCAGCGCTCCGCGGCCCTGCTGATCTTGTCGGCCCGTTCGACCGTCTTGGGATCGGACGCCGTCTCCTTCAGAGTAAGGGACATGCCGAGGACCACCGACAGCGGGTTGTTCAATTCGTGCGCCACGCCGGCCAGCAAGCCGCCGAGCGCGGAAAGCTTCTCGTTCTGGTGCAGGGTCTCGCGCTGGCGCTCCAGCTGTTGCTGCATCTCGATACGGTCGGAAAGGTCATAGGTGTGGGAAACAATGACCTTGTCGCCGTGAAAATCGATCAGCCTGGCCGAGAGCGAGCACCAGCACGCGTCTCCGTTCTTGCGCTTGAGCTGCGTTTCGAAGTCATCGACCTCTCCCATCAGCAGCAGCCGTTCGACGAACTGCTTGCGATGCGCAGGATGGAGGTAGCTGTCGAAGGCGTTGTCGACGTCGCCGAGCAACTCATCCGAGGCCGGACTCCGGTAAAGCAGCTTTCCATCGTCAGCGCGGGTCATCTGGATGCTGGCCGGGCAGGCCTCCAGCACCCTGCGAACCAGTTCATCGGCCTCCTTCGCAGCCAGTTCGGCGCGCTTGCGTTCCGTGATGTCGACGCGCGTGACCACGAAGCCGCCCTCGCGGGTCGGACAGTTCGAAACGAAGAACCAGCCACCATCGGTATGCTGGAACTCCTGCTGCCGAAACTCGCGCCGATCCTTGGCCCGCTCGACCAGCCAATCGTCGATCCTGTCCTGTGAAACCGGAAACTGGTTGCGCTGTGCGGTGACGCGCAGGAAGTCGAACCAGTTGACACCGGGAACCAGCACATCCGCGCTGAGGGCGTGCATCTTCCGGTACTGGCTGTTGGCCAGGACAAGGCGGTCGTCCTTGTCATAGAGCGCAAAACCTTCGGCAAGGGATTCGATGGCATCGATCAGGCGCTCGCTCGCCTGTCGGGTCTGGGTCTGGGCTTCGATGATGTCGGTGATATTGGACGCGTTGGAAACGATCACCGGCCGCCCCTGGAAATCGATCAGCCGCGCCGAGATCGAGCCCCAGAAGACATTGTCGTTGCTATCGTACTGCCGCACCCGAAAATCATCGATGCAGCCCTTGTCGAGAAGGACGCCGACCAGCGTCTTGCGATCGTCGGGATTGACGTAGTAGCCGCCGATCTGGCCGCGGTCGCCGTAAAGTTCCCTGCTGGCAGGGTTGCGGTAGAGCGTTTCGCCCTCGATCGTCGACATCCGCGTCGGCACCGGGCAGGCGTCGAGCACCTTTTGCATAAGGGCTGTGGCTTCATGCTTGATGGCTTCCGCCTTCTTGCGCTCTGTGATGTCGAGAACGCCGATGACCAGCGACGGCCGGCCGCGATAGTGGCTGCGGCGGCAATTCGTCGAACACCAGACGCTGGAGCCATTCGGCCGCCTGAGCTCGATTTCGTGATCGCGCAGGATGTCGTCATGGCCCACGCGTTCCGTGATCTTCTCGAAGTCGTCGGGGTCGGCGAAATGATCGATGATGAACTGTGGCTCGTTCGGCCGCCACTTGCGCCCCAGTAGGCGCGAACCGTCGAGGCTCTCGTAGACGATCTGCTTGCTTTCCTCGTCGACGACCCAGACCGGAAGCGGATGGCTGTCGGTGATGCAGCGAAAGATTTCGGCACTGTCGAGATGTGCGATCTGGATACGCTTCATCTCGGTTATGTCGGTGCTGATGAGAGCGACGCCGCCATTGGGCCTGGGATGGCTGGTCAGCAGCCGCCAGCCGCCATCGACCGTCTGCGCTTCGAACGGGGGCACATTGTCCTGGCGCCAGCGCGTCGCAACGTGGCGCGCAAATTCGTCCGTCGGCTCGACCTCGATGCCGTCGAAACTCTTCAAATTCCGGAGAACCTTGCCGACGACGCCACCGACATCGGCCGGCCCGTCCTCTCCGGCAATGCTGGCACAGCTGTCGCCGTAGATTGCGGCATTGGCGTCCTCGAGCACGTCGTGGATATCGAACAGCGCGTAGCCTGTTCGCGCATCCGCAACTCGGCATTCAGCTTGCATAGGTCGTCTCCTCGACGGAAGCCCGGCATCGTCTTCACGGCGGCGTGATCGCCGATCGCTGAATAGTCGCGCTTTGTTTCGGCTTGAGGTCGAACCAAACCGATTTGTTTCAGTCTTTCCGGCATCCGGACCGCCTGGGTGAACAAACGAAACTTTTTTCCCGCGACGCCGAGAACGAACTGAAACACGCGCGCGCTACGCTCAATTGCATCGACTTCGCTGGAAACAGTCTGCGCAGCGGACCCGACAGCCTACCAAAAAACCGGCAGGCTGTTGATGCCGTTGGCCGCAGGGCTCGAACGAGGTCAATCGACCATCCCAAGAGGAGAATTGAGATGAGACGGACCCTGATGGCGTTGTCCGCCATTGTTTCGGCATGCAGCGTGGCGGATGCCACCGACCTCGCATCGATCATGCAGTTTCCAAGCTTCCAGGGCATCGCATCGTATCAGCTCCGCCAGGCGCCACGCTCGAATGGCACCGAGCCGAAGTCCGCGGCAACGGCGTCGCTCGGAGCCCCGTTCGTGCCAGGGCGATTGCGCTACATGTTCAAGGGCGCGCCGATGCGCTCCACCATTCAGGGCGCGCCCGGTCTTTCACCCGAGATGATGGCACCCCGCGGCGCCAATCGGCTCATTCCGTGCCCGGCCATGCACCCGCCTGGCAATTGAGCGGCAAGCGGCGGCGCCCCTGGCCATGGCCAGATTGAAACAAACGAAACACTTCCATCGCCTCCCTGAAAACGAGCTGAAATGAAAATGAACTATTCCTGAAGTGTCGCCGGTCGCTGGCGTCGCCAATTGACGGAGTCCTCCCAAATGTCTGCCCTTGCCATTCGGTCCCCCGCTGTTGCTTTCGTCCTCTCCCAGGGGGCAAGAATTCGCCTCGTCATCGAGGCATATCTCGCCCGCCGGGCCCATCACCGCGCCCTTCGCAACCTGTCCGAGCTGGACGACTACCTGCTCAAGGACATTGGTGTCGCGCGCTGCGAGATCGACTCGCTTGCCTACGGTTCGTCGGAACGGAAGCGTGGCCATGAACACGACATGGGCTGAGTTGAGCAGGTCGACCTTCACCGAGGTCGAGTTTCGGCTGCCCGTACTTGCGTTGCATGGCGCAGCCAGCAGCAGCACGCAATGGCATGGCCTGTCGGACTATCTCCGGGGCAGCTACCATGTCGTTGCGCCCGATCTGTCCGCCTTTGCCAGTTCCGATTCCGCAAAAAGCGCGATCGAGGCGATGGTCGACGAGCCCGTGCATCTCGTCGGCCATTTGCACGGCGCTGCGCTCGCGCTCGAGATCGCCCTGGAGCGGCCCGAGCTGGTGCGCAGCCTGACGCTGATCGAACCGACGGCTTTTCACCTGCTGCGGGACGGCGCCCCGTCCGACCGGGCACTGTTCGCCGAGCTTGTCGGGCTGGCCAACAGGATGAAAATTGCCGTCGAGGCGCATGACCCGGCAAGCGGCATGAGCGCCTATGTCGACTTCTGGTACGGCCGCGGCGCCTGGCAGCGAACCAGCCCGGGCCTGCGGCAGATGCTCGCCTCCCATCTGCCCCGGACTGCCGCGGATCTGGCCGCTTCCCTTGTCGCCTCCTGGCCGGCCGGCGGTTGTGCCCGGATCCGATGCCCGACGCTCGTGGTGATGGCGCTGGAAAGCCCGGCGGTCAGCCTGCGCGTAACCGAGATCGTCGCCGAAACGATCCCCGGCGCGCGCCTTGCCATGATTGCGGATGCCGGACACATGGCTCCGCTGACCGATCCGCACATCGTCGACCCCATGATCGGCGCGCATCTGAAGGCGGTGGACCGCCCAAGGCGCAAGCGCCGGCCATGGCACAAAGCCAGCCCGCGCAGCCCCGCGACCTGCCTGCCGGCGATCTGACTTTCCCGCCTTCGACACGTTCAATCTCCACCTGTTGCCTGCAAGGCGACAGGTGGAGATTTGCGTTTCGGCACTGCCAGCCTGCCCAAGGAGCCGAAGCCGGCGCCGCTGCCGAAGATTCCCTGCTGTTTCCCTGTCGCTCGCCCTGCCTGCTGCTCCAGCCGCCGCCAGGCGACATCTTTCGCGGCCATTCCAGGCGGCCGCTGTGGCGGTCGATCCCTCCATATTTCCGCACTCGACGCAGATCTGAAACAAACGAAACACTTCTCCCCGGCGACAGAAAACGCCCCGCAACAGGAGACCGCTAGAAATGGGACGTCGCCGACATTGGCGTCACTCCCAAGAAAGGAATACTCGATGAAGACTCTGGTTCTCGCCGCCGCCTCACTCGCCATGATGTCCGGCGTCGCACTCGCCTCCTCGCAGAACGGCATGATCGCCAAGTTCAATTCGTCCGCTCGCGTCATCACTCTCGAGAGCGGCAAGAGCTTCACCATCCCGCGTGACGTTGCCCTTCCGCCCGTCCAGGTCGGCGAGCAGGTCTCGATCCAGCTCAACGACGAAGGCGACAAGGTCACCACCGTCCTGCGTTAATTCGAATCTCGACTGCCGCAGGCGGCCGGACTAGCCGCCACAAAAGCCATGGACGCTGACGCGCTCCATGGCTTTCTTGTTCAGGCCGACAATGTCGCCGCGCACATGTCCGGTTTGGGCTGCCGTCAGACGGCCACGTCCGCAAGGATCGGTGGATAAGGATCGTAACCGCTCACCTCGAAGTCTTCGATCCTGTAGCCGTCGATGCTGTCCGGCTTCCGGAGCAACTTCAGGGTTGGGAACGGCCTCGGCTCCCTCGTCATCTGTTCGCGGGCCTGGTCGAGGTGGTTGAGGTAGAGGTGGATATCACCGCCCATCCAGACGAGGTCGCCGAGTTGCAGCCCCACCTGCTGCGCAACCATCGCCTGCAATGCCGCTCCACCGATGCAATTGAACGGCGCGCCGAGCAGCAGGTCGCAGGACCTCTGGAAGATCAGCATGTTCAGCCGCCCGGCGCTGGTGACATGGAACTGATACACCATGTGGCAGGGCGGCAGCGCCATCTGCCCGATCTCGGGCACGTTCCATCCATGGAAGAGCATCCGCCGGCTCGAGGGGTTCGTCTTCAGCGTCTCGATGACACTGGCGATCTGGTCGTGCTCGACCCCGTTGGCGTCCTGCCAGCGGCGCCACTGCTTGCCGTAGACCGGGCCGAGCTCACCCCATTTGAGCGCAAACGCCTGGTCTTCGACGATCCGCTGTTCGAAATCCTGCTGGGAAATGCTCTCGCCCGTCTCCTTCCGGTACTTGGCCAGCGGCCAGTCCGTCCAGATGCGTACCTTCTCCTGCAGCAGTGGCCGGATGTTGGTTTCGCCAGTCAGGAACCAGAGCATCTCCTTCACCGCCAGCTTCCAGTAGACCTTCTTGGTCGTGAGGATCGGCACAGTGCCATCGGACAGGTCGAAGCGCAGCATCGCGCCGAATGTCGACAAGGTGCCGACGCCCGTGCGGTCGATCCGCTTGTCCCCCTTTTCGAGGATGTGGGACATCAGGTCGAGATACTGGAATTCCGGATGGCGCAAGTTCGCTCCTTTGGACGGAGTTAGGCCCGCGTGCTCGGGCAGGAAGCGGCTACGGCATTCCTTGGAAAGCCTCTAGCCATGTGGACGGAACTACTGGCTGCCGTCCGCTGCGCCCATGTCGGCAAAGTCGAGATCAAGGCGCAATCGGTCGGGCTCGATTCGGGAGTTCCCGATCATAGCTGAGCTGCCGGGCCTGAGGCAACGAATACGAGGCTGGCTTACCGCGCTGCCGCGCAGGCACGTTGCCCACACGTCAAAACAACCAACGCCGGGCGGCAAGGCCCGGCGCTGTACGATCGACTTGAAGCAATGCGGCTTAGAGCGCGCCGAGCTTCCCCAGTTCCTTGGCCACCAGATAGTAGAAGGTGACGCGGTTCTTGGTGTTGTCGGCCGACATCGCCTTGCAGACCTTCTCGAGCGCGCCGTCGGCCTTCTTGGCATCCTCGACGCCCAGCTTCTTGGCGATCCAGCCTGCCTTCACGCGGTCCAGTTCTTTGGGATCGGTGCACGAGACCAGCGAGGAATCGCGGTTCCGGAGCGCGATGCCCAGGTGCTTGACGATCTTGCTCACCACCTCTTCCTTGGCGCCGGCATCGTATTTCTTCACGTCTGCAAGATAGTCGCTCATGTGAATTCCCCTCGTCGACGAATTGGACTCATCTCATGGGGACGGCCGGCCTTGACCGGTTCACGCAACGCAGGCTCCCCCAGCGCCGGGAGCTTCGGTTCGCGCAACGCGCGAGTCAACCCTGCGCCTTCGCGTGGTCTGATAAAACTGTTGCATATGGCTGCCTTGACTGGCCGTTCGACCTTTTCTTTTGCGCCGAGCCTCCCTATATTCGACGCGTCAGCTTGACTGACTATGGCGATAAACTGCCGATGAAATAAGCCATTCGGACCCGGGGGCGGTACCCGGCGCCTCCACCAAAAGCCGCCGCGCAATGAGCGACGGTTTTTGCTGGGGGCGAAATAGGATCGACGAGGGTGTAAAGATCGGACTTTTGCTCGGCATTGTACCACCGTTATCGGGCTAAACTTGTAGTTGCAAACGACAACTATGCGGAAGCACGTCTCGCTGCTTAATGCGGCGCGATAGCTTCAAATCAAGTCCTAGCGGTTCGCACTGCTAGGCGGGGTTCGGAGGTACCTGGCAACAGAAACCTCCACTTCCCTCCCATCTGCTTTCCCTAAGATATGAATTGCCGGCCTGCGCTGGCTTGCCGTTACGTGGTTGATCCCGCAACGCCAGCCATCCTGTGCATGGCGGTCCCCTTTTGCCTGGAGACCTTTCGATGACCCTGGATACCGATCGCTTTTTCGTGCTCACCGGCGGCCCCGGCTCGGGCAAGACCACGCTCGTCTCGGCACTGACCGAAGCCGGCCATGCCACGTCGGTCGAGGCGGGCCGCGGTGTCATCAAGGATCAGGCCGCGATCGGTGGAACCGGCCTGCCCTGGCACGATCGCGCGCTCTTTGCCGAACTCATGCTGTCATGGGAAATGCGCTCACACGCGATTGCCGGCGAGACATCCGGGCCGGTCTGGTTCGACCGTGGCGTGCCCGACGTCATTGGCTATGCCAGCCTCGTCGCACTGCCTGTTCCGGCACATTTCGAGCGCGCCGCTCGGGAGTTCCGCTACAATCGCCAGGTCTTCATCCTGCCGCACTGGCCCGAAATCTTCACCCAGGACAGCGAGCGCAGGCAGGACGAGGATGAGGCCCGGCGCACCCACGCAGCGATGGTCGAAAGCTATGCGGCGTGCGGCTACGATCTCGTCGAAGTGCCGAGGGCACCGGTCGCGGAACGGCTCGCCTTCGTCCTGGAATGCTCGCGCCAGCCCTGAACCTGGCTCATGCAGCACTTGGCAGTTGCAACCCTTCCGCGAACGTCCGGTTGCGGCCGGCGCGCTTGGCGGCATAGAGGATCTTGTCGGCACGGCCGATCACATCCCACAGCCCCTCGCCGGGATGGGCCTTGGCGATGCCGAAGCTGCAGGTCACCGCGAAATCCTGGGGCAACCCGGAAAAATGGGCGCTTGCGATCTCGCGGCGCAATTTCTCGGTCAGGCTGTATGCCTGGTCCAGGGAACAGTTCAGCACCATGATGAACTCTTCGCCGCCCGTCCGCGCGGCGACGTCGCCGGCCCGCAGCCTTTTCCTCATGATCCCGGCGAAGGTCGTCAGCACGAGGTCGCCAGCGGCATGGCCGAACCGGTCATTGATGTCCTTGAAACGATCGATGTCGCAGGCAACGACGCCGAGCGGCTTGCCCCGCCTGGCCGACAGCAGGCGTGCTTCCCGCCCCTGCAGGCCGCGGCGGTTCAGCAATCCCGTCAGCGGATCGGTGTCGCGTTCGCTCTTCAGCGCCAGCACGATGTCGGCGCAGGCGACCACCAGCAGCCCGAGACCTAGCGCTGCGCCAATCAGGGACATGCTGAACTGCGCCCAGATCCAGAACTTGGATTCGAAGAATGCATCGACATCATCGGTCGGAACCGAATTGCCGTCGAGCAGGACGCGCGCGAAAAAAGTCAGCCCCAGTCCAAGAAGCAGCCAGACCATGGCGCGGTCGATGACGTTGCCGCGCATCAAGTCCTTCAGTTTCCACGCGCCGCTCAGGATGATGCTGCCCATGCCGATGTTGAGGGCGTAGACCCGGACCTGGAGATTGTTGTCGACGAAATAGAAATAGCACAGCAGGCCAACGATTGCCGCGAACCAGGCCGCATGCAGGGCCGCCGGCATCGACCTGCTTGAGCGCGCCAGCGCGCCTTCGACCAACAGCAGCGGCCCCGCGGCATAAAGCATGGCCGAGACGATGGTGTTGTAGCCGATATCGGGCGGCCAAAGGGCGAACTGCACGATAGTCGCGCTTCCGACTGCCGCAAAGGCAAGCGAAAAGAACAGCAGATGCCGCCGGCGTCGCTCAAGCAGCCACACGCAAAAGAACGTTGCCGCAAACAGCAGCAGCAAGGCGGAGGGGATAAACTTCAAGATTTTCGATGGCCTCGGCGTCGTCGCTCTACTTCCGGTGGTCTTGGCAATGACTTACCGACCCATAGGTAAATAAGACGATATCAAGGCTGCATGAAGGTAGGCGCGACATTTCGGCTCGATCCCGACAGTCATCGCACGACCATCGGCACTGACGATTGCGGGGTCGGACGACCATCGTCCGGCCCCGCAAAGTTCATTCGGCCGGCGCCTCCATCGCCACGTCGCGATGACGGCCGAGCGTCACCTGGGCAAGCGCGAAGGCGATGACCGCCGACGTCGTGATGCCCACCACCATTGGCAGCGGCGTGCCATCGAAGAACAGGCCGGCTACCGCCATTGCGACCGCGCCGGTGGCAAAATGCAACGTTCCCATCAGTGCCGACGCCGTTCCGGCAATCTCGCCATGCTCTTCCATCGCCAGCACCGAAGTCGTCGGGATGACCAGGCCGAGGAAGCCGTAACCGATGAACAGAAGGACAGCCAGCACATCGAGCCGGTCAACGCCCGAGGCGAATACGGCGAGCAGCACCACCATCATCGTGGCATAGCCGACCACCGCGACCCGCACCACGCGCCGCAGCCCGAATCGTTCGGTTAGGTATCCCGTCAGCTGCGACATGCCGATGAAAGCCACGGCATTGATCGAGAAGAACACGCTGTAGACCGACGGCGACAGGCCGTAATGGTCGATCAGGATGAACGACGAGTTGGCGAGATAGACGAAAAAGCTGGCGATGCCGAAGCCACCGATGAACGTCAAGCCAACGAAATTGCGGTCGCCGAGCAGGAAGCGATAGCCGCTCAGCGCGCTGCGTACCGAGCTTTCGGCCCGATGCGCGGCCGGGCGGGTTTCCTTGAGCGAGGTCGACAGCAGGACGATCGCCAGCACCGCCGCACCGGTCACGACCCAGAACACAGCGCGCCAGCCGAAACCTTCGATCACCAGCGAACCGGTCAGCGGCGCCAGGATAGGCGAGACGGAAAAGACCAGCATCAGCAGCGACATCAGCCTTGCCGCCTCGGTGCCGGTGTGCAGGTCGCGCACGATGGCGCGCGGCACCACCATGCCGGCCGAGGCACCGAGGCCCTGGACAACGCGGAAGGCGATCAGCCATTCGATGTTGGGCGCCAGTGCTGCCCCCACGCCGCCGATGGCAAACAGCACCAGCCCGATATAGAGCGGCGCCTTGCGGCCTATCATGTCGGAGATCGGCCCGACGACGATCTGGGCCAGCCCCATCGCCAGGAAGAAAACGAGCAGGCTCATCTGCACGGCGGCAGTGCTGGCATTGAGATCGGCGCCGATCGTCGGCAGCGCCGGAAGATACATGTCGATTGCAAACGGACCGATGGCCGACAAAAGGCCGAGGACGACCGCTACGCGGAGGAATTGGGGTGTCATGGGCGTGATTCTTTCGGATCTGGTTTCCGCCGCAACAAGGCGGCGACGTGTAATCCAAGGACGTTCCGCAATCCGTGTTTCCGACTCCTCCCGAACCGGCCGCATCGAATTGAGTACATATTTTTAGACAGACTTGTCCAAATCGTCAATCACCTGTATATAAAAACTCCATGACACCTGCCATCGCTCCTGACATTGCGGTCCCCCGCAGCCACACCGCCAAGCGCCTCTCGATCATCGATGCCGCGGCTTGCGTCTTTTGCCGCGAAGGCTTTGCCGGCGCCAATATCGACCTCATCGCAGCCGAGGCCGGCGTCTCGCGCCAGACCGTTTATAATCATCACGGCGATAAGGAGAATTTGCTGGTCGCAGTAGTCCGAGAAATCACCGAACGGATCAATGCAGGCGTTTTCGACACGCTCGCCACCTTCCCCGACAAGCCGGTCGATCTCGAGGCCGACCTCGTGGCTTTCGCGGTGCGGCTCAACCAGAACTGCATCTGCAATCGCGACGGCAAGTTTCTGCGCAAGCTCCTGCATACGGAGGGCGAGCGCTACCCCGCGCTTTTCGCCGGCTGGCGCGAGGATGGTCCGGCAAAGACCTGGGCTGCCCTTGCCGCCCGCTTTGCCCGCCTGGCCCATGCCGGATGGCTTGAAATCGACGACCCCGACGTCGCCGCCCGCCAGTTCCTGGCCCTCGTCAACGCCGATCTGCAGATGGCGATGATCTTCGGCGACACCGTCTCGGAGGAGCAACTGAGGACCGCCGCGACGAACGCGGTGCGCTGCTTTCTCCGCGCTTATGGCAAGCCTCGCCCGGCTGCAATCTGATCATCTTCAATACCGCGCTATATCCGGTTTACGCCGGGCTCAAGCTTGATTACAGGTAAGGGGACGATTCAATCGGACCCGCATCGACATATGGCCGAAGACCAGATCCGCTACGATATTCTCGCCCAGGAGGCACTGCGCGGCGTCATGCGCAAGGTCCTGGCGGAAGTCGCGCGAACGGGCCTGCCGGGCAACCACCATTTCTTCATCACCTTCATGACCGGCGCGCCCGGCGTGCGCATCTCCAGCCGCCTGCACGAGCGCTACCCCGAACAGATGACCATCGTCATCCAGTTCCAGTACTGGGACCTGAAGGTCACCGATACCGGCTTCGAGGTCGGCCTGTCGTTCTCCGACGTGCCGGAAAAGCTCGAGATCCCCTTCTCCGCCGTGCGCGGCTTCTATGACCCCTCGGTCAATTTCGAGCTCGAGTTCGAGGTCAAGGCCGAGCCAGCAGCCGCGGCAGAGGAAACACCGGCCAAGCCGGAACCGATCGCCGTCGTCAAGCCGGCCGAGCGCAAGGCTGCACCGAAGAAAAAGGCCAGCGCAGAGGCTGAAACGCCGGAAGAACCGGCTCATGGCAAGGGCGCTGACGTCGTATCGCTCGACGCTTTCCGCAAGAAGTAACCCCGGACGGGGCCGTCCATGGCCGACATCGTCAATCTTCGCCGGTTCAGGAAGCACAAGGCGCGTGCCGAGCGCGAGGCGCTTGCCGACCAGAACCGCGCTTTGCACGGCCGCACCAAGGCTGAAAAGACGCGCGACCGGCTGACCGCCGACCGCGCCGAGAAATTCGTCGACGGCCATCGCCGCGACAGCGACCCGGAAAAACCCGGCCAGTGAGCCTCGTCGAAAAACGCTCGGTGACGATCCGCGGTCACCGCACCAGCTATTCGCTGGAAAAACCTTTCTATGACGACCTCGTCGCCATCTCGGCCATGCGCGGCATCACCCTTGCCGGCCTTGTTGCCGAAGTCGACGCCCAGCGCCCGCGCGAGGCAAACCTGTCCTCCGCACTCAGGCTCTTCGTCCTGGAACAGGCAAAGCTTGGCGCGACCGAACGGCCCGGCAGCTAGCCACCAGGCTGCAGGGGTACCATCCTTGCGAGACACATTTTTCGTAACACGTTTATTCTTGCCCCCGCCAATTAAAAGTAATACTTTTAATGAAGATCGTCTGGGACGAACCGAAACGGCTGGCCAATCTCGAAAAGCATGGCTTCGACTTTGCCGACGTCGTGTTTTTCCATTGGCATTCTGCAGTTATCAAGCCCGCTCGACCAGACAACGCTGGCCGTCGCCGCATGAAGGCAGTCGATCGGATCGCTGTGGTGATCTTCGTCACGCTGGGCAACGAAGCGATGTCCGTCATCAGCTTCAGGCCGGCAAGCGCTCAGGAAAGGAAGGTTCTGTCATGACCGGCAAAGCACTGAAAAAGGCGTTCGAACCCGGACACGGCTATACCAAGGAAGATTGGGACGCCGTGGACAGCCCGGAACTGACTACAGAAGAGCTAGCCCAATTTCGCCCGGCTCGGGAAGTCTTGCCGCCAGAATTCTTCGAAGGCATCGAGAAAGCACGCCGCACCCGCGGTCGTCCTTCGGTCGAAGCGCCCAAGCAGGTCGTCTCGATCCGGCTCGATCCCGATGTGATCGCCAAGTTCAAGGCCACCGGCAAAGGCTGGCAAAGCCGTATCAACGACGTCCTGAAAAAGGCCAAGGTCGGCTGAGCCGAGACGAAGGCAGCGGCGCGAGCCGGTTCTCGTCTACTGGCTCTGCAGCGACTTGAAGAAATCGTCCAGGCTGAGCGGCTCGAGTTTTTTCACGGGAGTGTCCGTGGGAGCCGCCGCTGGCTCTTCGGGGGTCGTCTCGCCAGGCACGCCCATCGGCCGCACCCCAGGCAGCGGCGCGCGCTCGATGTCGGCGGCCGGCTTCGGCCTTTCTGCCTCCGCCTCCTGCCTTGCCTTCTGCTCGGCCTCCAGATGCGCCTTTTCCTCGGCATCCCGGCGCGCCTTCCCTGCATCCTCGAGCGCCTTTTGCCGGGCGGCTTCGGCCTGTGCATCGGCAGCAGCCTTCGCGGCGCGGGCTTCCTCCTCCGCCTTGAGCCGCGCTTCCTCGGCTCTCGCCTTGGCTTCTTCCTCGGCGCGGATGCGGGCTTCCTCGGCCAGCCGCGCCTCTTCGGCGATCCGTTCGCGCTCGGCCTGAAGCCCGGCGAAATAACGCACCTCGCGCCGCAGCCGCTGCTTTTCCAACAACACCGCCTGCATCGCCTCGACGCGGGCCTGCTCCTTTTCCAGCGCGCGCTGAGTCAGGAACTGGGCCATCGGTTCGCTGTCGAACAGCAACACGGTAGCCTCCGGCGGGCCTTCTATGCGGAAGCCAAGCACCGGCTCCGAACCCACCAACGCCTCCTTGCCCGGCGCGTAGGTGATGTTGCCATCCGCGGCAACGACCCCGTCGTTGAGATCGGCACGTAGCTCCGCCGTCAAGGTGGCTGACGGATTCTTCAGCGTCAGCGGTGGTGCCCGCAGGATGCCGCCGGCAATGGTGAAAGCGACCTCGGCCTTTGTCGCAGCGAAGCTGCCGTCGCCGGCGATCTCGGGGGCGAACTCGGCAACCCGCGCCCCGTTGATGTCACGGCCCAGCGCATCGGCCTTGACGATCAGCGGAGCGAACGCATCCGGGTTCAAGCCTGGCACTGTCAGCCCGTCGACGTCGGCGGTGCCGGAGCCCGACAAGGACGCGACCAATCCCTCGACCGACTTGCCGCTGCCGGAGAAGGTCGCCGAAAAATCGCCCTTGCCGCCCAGCGAACCCGCACCGGGAACCTGGGCAATGTCGGCGGAGCCGAGTTTCAGCTGGCTGGTCAGCAGGGCGGTGCCGTCATTGTTCTTGAGTTCGACCAGCCCTTCAAGCGCGCCGCCGAACAGCTTCGCCCTGAGATTTGCGAGCCTGAGCGACTGGCCGTCGAGCTTCAGCGCCAGCACCGCATCATTGGCAGTCGCCAGCGGTTCGGCGGCAAGCGTACCCGCAATGATTTCAAGATCGGCGGTGAACGGCGCCACCGGCTTCTGCTCGAACGGCACTGCCGGCCAGGCGCCGTCGCCGCTCTCCAGCGCCCTGGCGCCCAGCATCATCTCGGCAAAGGGCGCGAGGTCGAGTTCGTCGAGCGTCAGCGAACCGCCGAGATGCGGCACGCCCCCGACCAGTTCCGCCCTGAGGTTGCCGACCATGGCCCCTTCGTTCACGGTTCCGTCCAGCCTGTCGAGCAGCAACGGCCCGCCGGCATAACTTGCGTCCGCGGCAAGATCGACCGCCTTGCCCGTGCCCATGCCCGGCAAGGCCACCCCTGCCGTCATCAGCCACGGCTCGATGTCGGCGGCGCGCAACGTCGCCCTGCCCTTCAGGCTCGCGCCCTCGTCGCGCAGCGCAACCGTTCCGGCAAAACCCGCGGCCGCGTCGTCGCCCTTCAGGCTTGCAGTGACCTCGAGGCCGCTCTGGGCCGCGCCCTTTGCTGCCACGTCCATTTCACCCGCTCCGATCACCCCAAGCGGCAGCGCCGGCAGGCCGGCAAGCGCCATCAGGCTGGTCGCGTCCTCGTTGCGGGCAGAAAAATTGAGCGTGACTTGCGATGCTTGCATCGAGCCGTCAAAGGCAGGCGCGGAAAGGGTCGCCACCAGGTCGGAGCCGCCAGCCTTGCCCTGCGCGCTCAGGGCGACGCCGGTCGAACCGTTGCCGTTTTCCACAGCACTTGCCACGAAATCGATCCGGGCATCGGCAAGCAGCCCCGGATAGGCCGCGGCGCGTTCGGCAAGCCCCGCAAGCAGCCTGTTGTCGGGCGACTGCGCGGCAGCAAGCGCAACCAGCGGTGCGAGATCGACCGCCACCACCGAAGCATCGAGGTTGCCGGTCGGCGTGGCGGGAAAATCCCTGATCCGGCCGGTAGCGCTCAGCGATGCGCCGGCCAGGCCGCCTAGCGACAGCTTGTCGATCTCCAGCACGCCCTCGCGCAGGCGCAGCGCGGTGTCCAGGCTGTCGGCGCTCAGGCCGCCAAAACTTACCGGTCCGGCCTTCACCGCCAGATCGAGATCGCTGTCGGCAAAGCGATTGGCCCCCTGGTCGGTCACGAACAGCGAAGCGAAGGCGCGCAGGCCTTCGAGGTCGAGTTCGCCACCATCGAGCTTCATCGTCACCGAGGCCCGTGCGTCGCCCGGCTGCAGGCTGTCCAGTTCGCCGGTGAACTTGGCCTTGCCCAGGATCAGTTCGATGTCGTCCAGTTTCTGCTGTTCGCGCGTCAGCGCCACCTTGGCCTTGAACCCGGCGGCAGGCAGCCGGCGCACCGCCTCGTCGACATCCTTCGCCACCCAGGCGGCAAAACCCGAGGGCTGTCCGACCGCCAGCAGCAACTGACCATCGAAGCCCAGGCTATCTTCGGTTTTCAGGAAGCCGTCGGCCTCGAGCCGGGTGCGGCCGGGCAGCGTCGCTGCCACCGAATTCAGCTTCCAGCCTCCCTCGCCCGGCTCTGCGGACAGCTTGACGTCGCGGACCGTCGTGTCTCCGGCGACGATCGCCGGCAGGTCGACGTCGACGGTGCCCGGTATCGTCGGACGCGGCAGGTCGACCAGCACATTCTCCAGCGCCGTCAGGCGCTGTGTGATCGAAAACCCTGCGCCTGTCGCTTCTCCGCCCACCGCCTCGTCGAAGCGCACCTGCGCACCGTTGGCGGCAATGGAGAAATGCGGCGAGGATCCAAGGTCGATCTCGGCCGTGCCGTCGGCGGTATAGGGATTGTCGAGCGGCCCGCTTTCGAAGCGGAACTCCTCAACCCCGAGCTTAGCGTGGTCGAGCGCGAACTTGCCCTTCAGCCTGAACCCTGGACCCTCCGCCTTGCTTTGCGCCTTGGGCTTGTCGCCCTTGGCGGCCGGCGGCTCGGCTTGGGCCTCGATGACGCTGAAATTGCCGGCATAGAGCCCGCGTCCCTTGTCCATGCTGGCATTGCCGTCGCTTTCCAGCACGAAACCCCGGCGTTCGGGCGTCGCCCGCAACCTGAGCCGCATCTGGCCGCTCGGGTTGACCGAGCCGGTCGAGGCCGACAGCTGCGTCTTCATGCCATTGACGCGCAGCGAGCCGTCCATCCGCCACGGGCCGGCCAGCGACTTGGCCGAAACCTCGGTGTTGATTTCCGACAGAAGCTGGTCGCGCCCGCTCGTCGCATGCCGCACCCTCACCTGCCCTTCGGTGACGGTCAGCTTCTCGATGGAGATCTGCCTGGCATCGAAAGGCGCCGATGGCCGCATCGCCCAGTCGACGGCGCCATCGGCAGCGACATCGATCGTTGCCTTGGGCCGCACGAGCCGCATGTCGTAGATCAGGAACTCACCGCGCAGCAGCGGCGCCAGTTCGGCATCCATCGAGAACGTCTCGACGGTCATCGCGTCTTCGCCGTCGGCCCCGCCCCCGACTGTCACATCGGAAAACGTCACCGAGGGAAACGGCAGGATTCGCGCGCGCACGTCGCCCTGCACGGCCACCTTGCGGCCGAGGATGGTGCCCGCCTCGCGCTCGAAGTCGGCCTTGTAGCCGGACCAGTCGATAAAATACGGTCCCACCAGAGCCGCGAGCAGCGCCAGTACGAACAGTCCACCGAATATTACGAACAGGCGAGCGAGCATTGCCTCGGGGCAAATCTTTTCAGGCGTCCCAGGCGTCTAGCGCAGGAGCATGGTCATTTGGTGACATGTTGGGCTGTACGCCGCGGCGCGTCAACGCCGCGGCGTAGCCTGTCCCGCAAAAAGCGACGGCTGGACCCTACGCCGGTCGGCGCATGCGAACCACTTGCAGCGGCCGCTCCTCCTCGTCCTGGTCATGGCGCTGCGTTTCGGCGAAGCCCAGGCGGCGATAGAATACCAGCGCAGGCCCGTTGTCGGCATAGACCTCGACGTCGAGCGCTCCCTTCAGCCTGGCGGCGTGCAGGACCAATGCCTTGCCGAGACCACGGCCATGGCACGCCGGATCGATGAACAGGCCGCCGATGAAGTCGTTGTCGAGCAGGCCGATGAAGCCCACCGTCCGGCCATCGAGCTCGATCACCCAATTTTCGGCTTGCGGCAGATAATCCTCCCGAACGTTGGCCTGCTGATCGAGCAGTCTTGCCTCGCCCAGGAATGGATGGCCGACACGCGATGCCTCGAGCCAGATATCTGCCAGGCGGTCGCGGTCGGTTGCGGAATAGGCGCGGATCGTCGCGCCGTGAGCGTGTGTCATGGATTTGTCCTTGGATATGCATTTCAGAGAAGGCGCAAGCACCCGTTGGCCTTTCAGCCACCATCGGCTCGGGGCCGACGCTTCAGCGATGGAAGTCTCTGCGCATAAGTTTCCTGGTTGGACTGGGCCGCACTAGCAAGCCGGCGCGGTCGGGTCAACGCCCGTCCTATCCTGCCGGCAGGATCTTGCCGGGATTCATGATGTTGTTCGGATCGAGCGCCTGCTTGATGGCCCGCATCACCGCCACGCCATGGCCGTGCTCGCGCTCCATCAGTCCCATCTTGCCCTGGCCGATGCCGTGTTCGCCGGTCGAGGTGCCGTCCATGGATATCGCCCGCTCGGCCAGCCGCTTCACGAATTCCTCGGCCCGGCCGATGTCTGCCGGATCGTTCGGGTCCATCAGCACCAGCGTGTGGAAATTGCCGTCGCCGACATGACCGACGATCGGGGCGATCAGGCCCAGCCGCTCGATGTCGGCTTCGGTCTCGGCGATGCATTCGGCCAGCCGCGAAATCGGCACGCAGGCGTCGGTCGACAGCGCGCGCGCACCGGGGCGCAGGGTTTGCGACGCCCAGTAAGCGTCATGCCGCGCCTTCCACAGCTTGGCCCGCTCCTCGGTCACCGTGGTCCACAGGAACGGCCCGCCGCCATATTCGGCGGCGATCTCGCCAAAGCTTTCAGCCTGCTCCGCCACGCCGGCATCCGAGCCGTGGAACTCGAGGAACAGGCACGGGCTCTCGGGATAGTCGAGCTTGGAGTAGATCTTCATCGCCCGCATCTGCAGCGCGTTGACCAGTTCGATGCGCGCCACCGGGATGCCCATCTGGATGGTCGTGATCACCGCCTGGCACGCCGCCTCGACGCTCGGAAACGGACAGACGCCGCCCGAAATCGCCTGTGGGATGCCCTGCAGCTTGAGCGTCACTTCGGTGATGATGCCGAGCGTTCCCTCCGACCCGACAAGCAGCCGCGTCAGGTCGTAGCCGGCCGAGCTTTTCCTGGCCCGGTGCGAGGTCGTGACCTCGCTGCCGTCGGCCATGACGGCGCGCAGCGACAGCACGTTCTCGCGCATGGTGCCGTAGCGCACCGCATTGGTACCCGAAGCGCGCGTCGCCGCCATGCCGCCGAGGCTGGCATTCGCTCCGGGATCGATCGGAAAGAACAGACCGGTGTCGCGCAGGTAGGTGTTCAGTGCCTCGCGCGTCACCCCGGCCTCGACCGTGCAGTCGAGATCGTCGGCATTGACGGTGACGATCTTGTCCATGCGCGAGGTGTCGACCGAGATGCCGCCGGCCGGCGCGTTGACATGGCCTTCCAGCGACGTGCCCGTGCCGAAGGCGATGACCGGCACGCGATGCGCCGCGCAAGCCCGTACCACCCCCTGCACGTCCGCCGTGCTTTCGGCGAACACCACGCCATCGGGCGCCTGGTTGGGCAGGTAGGTGGTGGTGTGGCCATGCTGTTCGCGGATCGCCTGGCTGGTCTGGAAGCGCTCGCCGAATTTCTGCTTGAGGATGCCGAGCGTCGTGGCGATCCCCGCCTCGTTCCGCGCCATCGCCTTCAGGTCGCTCAGAGCCATGTTTTCCTCCGCGATTGGAACAGCCTGGCGCCTTGCCGGCACCTTATGCTCGGGTAATCTGCCACCCCGTCCGGTTTGTCCAGCGCAACCAAAGACCAAAGGATCAAGCCATGCCAGCTCCGTTCGTGTCGCGCGTCATGGAGATC
Organism: Aminobacter sp. DSM 101952; assembly: GCF_001424795.1. Lineage (NCBI taxonomy): Bacteria > Pseudomonadati > Pseudomonadota > Alphaproteobacteria > Hyphomicrobiales > Phyllobacteriaceae > Aminobacter > Aminobacter sp. DSM 101952. Next base: position 289,680 of record NZ_LMCL01000001.1, read on the forward strand.
GAGAAAGACTGGATCGACTATAACGGTCACCTCAACATGGCCTACTACAACGTCCTGTTCGACCGCTGCAGCGACGAGGCGCTCGATCTGCTCGGCATGGGGGCTGCTTACGTCCGCGACAGGAAGCTCACCATCTACACGGCGGAAGTTCACGTCTGTTATGTCCGGGAACTGCATCTCGAACACCGCGTCACCGCGAGCTTCCAGTTGCTTGACCATGACGACAAACGCCTGCGCGTCTACCAGGAACTGCGCCACGTCGACGGCTGGCTGGCGGCGACCTCGGAATATCTCGCTTTGCATGTCGACATGACCGGTCCGAAGGTCGCGCCCTTCCCCGAAGACATCATGGCGAGCCTGCAGGAAATGGGCGCCGCCCATGCCGCACTGCCCATGCCCGAGCGCGCCGGCCGCTCGATCGGCATCAGGCGCAAGCCGGCATAGTGGCTGAAGGGCCACAGGCGGTTAACCTTACCTGTTCATAACCTGCATCACAGCCTGCGGTTCGTTGATCGGCCGCACCCTCACCCCGACAATCCCACACAGCGAAATTGAGTCGCGGCGGGCACCGGACGGCTTGAGGCAAGGCATGCAACCAGACATCGAAGCGACAGCCAACAAGCTCGCCTGCGACCCGCGCATCAGCGACTACGACTTCTGGCGTTCGCTCCGCAACATCAACAACGAAATCTTCGAGATCGCCAACAACAACGGGCCGATCCCGATCGAGATGTTGCGCTGGCGCGTCATCCTACGCCAGGCCCGCTCCAAGCGCGGCGTGGCCTGAGCTTCGTACGGCCAGGCGCGCGAACGGTCGGCGCGCCTGCCACCAGACGGATCAGGCCAGTTTTTCCCTGAAGAAGGCAATCGTCCGGCCCCAGGCCAGGTCCGCTGCCTCCTTGTTGTAGCGCGCTTCGGACGTGTCGTTGTTGAAGGCGTGCTGGGCGCCGTCATAGACGTAGACCTGGAAATCCTTGCCGCCTTTTTCCAGCGCCGCCTTGTAGGCGTCGATACCGGCGTTGATGCGTTCGTCCATGCCGGCATAGTGCAGCAGCAGGGCCGCCTTGATGTTGGCGACTGCCGCCTCGTCCTTGGGCTGCGCGCCGTAATAGGCGACGCCGGCGCCGAGATCCGGCGAATTGACGGCGAGCAGGTTGACGGTGCCGCCGCCCCAGCAGAAGCCGACCGCGCCGACCTTGCCGTTGCCGCTCTCATGGCCCTTCAGGAACGCCACCGTCGCGATGCCGTTGGCCACGGTCTGCGCAGCGTCCAACTGGCCGAACATCTCGCGCGCCTTCTCCTCGTCCGGTGGCGTGCCGCCGAGCGGCGACAGATAGTCGGGCGCCAGCGCGACGAAGCCTTCGAGCGCGATGCGCCGCGCTACGTCGCGGATATGCGGGTTGAGGCCCCGGTTTTCGTGGATGACGATGACCGCCGGCAGCTTGCCGGCACGATCGGCCGGCTGGACGAGATAGCCCTTCATCTCGCCGGCACCGCCGGGATAGGCGACATCCTCGGCCTTGAGCCGCGCGTCGTCGTCGGCAACGATGGCCGCCTGCGCCTGGCTGGCCACGAGCATCGGCGCGATCACCGCCGCCGCCGCGGCCGATCCGGTCAGCTTGGTCAGCGTCTCCATGAAATTGCGCCGGTCGAGCGTCAGGTGGGTGTATTCGTCATAGGCGTCGATCATCGCCTGGGTGATGGCAGGTCTGGTCATGGCTCACTCCCTGTCTTCGACATCGGGCGGCGAGTTTAGCGTATGCAAATGTAGTTGGTGTCACTGTTGCGTGAACGGCGCCCGCGCCATCGGGCGCGAGCGCGCACGGGACGTCGGTCAGTCCTCGCCTTCCATGAAGCGGATGCGGTTGCCGAACGGGTCGATCACCTCGCACTCCAGCCCCCAGTCCTGATGCTGCAGGCCCGGCCGGTTGTATTTGTAGTCCTTGGCGATCAGCCCCTTCTGGAAGGCTTCCACGCCTTTCATGTAGCAGACCGCCGTGGCACCTGGACTGGCGTCGCCCGAATGCTCCGACAGATGCAGCTTCAAACCGCCGCGCGACACCTGGCAGTAGAGCGGCGCGCCGGGATGGAAACGATGCTCCCAGTCGACCGTGCAGTCGAGGAACCCCTCGTAGAAGCCCCGCGCCTTGTCTTCGTCGAAGATGCGAAAGATCGGCACCGGCTGGGTGAAGGATAATGAGCCTGCGGAAGGCTCTTCCCCCTTGTCCAGCTTGCTCGACAGGATGTTCCAGTTGTCGACGCCGAACTGCCGGGCGACGATTTCGAGCGCCTCGCTGTGGCTGACATCGAGGTTCTTGGCGCCAAGCGCCTCGCGCATGGCCTTCGCCATCGCCTTCGCATCACGATAGGTTCGCATGATCTTCCGATCCCAGGGTTCCGGTGAGCCTGTCCATCAGTGCCCGCATTGCCGATGCCCTCACCGTCCATTAGACCGGGTTAAGGAAGCGCTTGGATGTATTCGCCATACCCCTGCGGGCGCGGACTGCCGGCCACATCCAGCCGTGCGGTTACCTAGCCACGCCCCGGCATCCCGGTCAAGGGTGCCACTTTCCCCGGCTAAACGAGAACAAAACAGAGACACTTCTGGCCTTTCCGCCCCGAATCACTACATTCGGGGCAAATGTCAGACTTTCCGGACGACATGCCGTTTTTCGACGAGCCCGGCGGAATGCCGCCCCGGACCGCTGGTGCCTCTGCGCCGGGCGGCATTGCCGCGCGCGCCATGGCCGCCCGCCAGGCGTCGCATGCGCCGGACTACCTCAAGGGCCTGAACCCCGAGCAGCGCCAGGCCGTCGAGACCACCGAAGGCCCGGTCCTCGTGCTCGCCGGCGCCGGCACCGGCAAGACGCGCGTGCTCACCACCCGCATCGCCCATATCCTCAGCCAGGGCCGCGCCTGGCCCAGCCAGGTTTTGGCCGTCACCTTCACCAACAAGGCGGCGCGCGAGATGAAGCAGCGCATCGGCCATCTCGTCGGCGAGGCGGTCGAAGGCATGCCCTGGCTCGGCACCTTCCACTCCATCGGCGTCAAGATGCTGCGCCGCCATGCCGAACTGGCCGGCCTGCGCTCCGACTTCACCATTTTGGACACCGACGACGTCATCCGCCTGATCAAGCAGCTGATCCAGGCCGAGGGCCTCGACGACAAGCGCTGGCCGGCGCGCCAGTTCGCGATGATGATCGACGGCTGGAAGAACAAGGGCCTTGGCCCGGCCGAAATCCCCGAGGGCGATGCCCGCGCCTTCGCCAACGGCAAGGGCCGCGAGCTTTACAAGGCTTATCAGGACCGGTTGCAGACCTTGAATGCCTGCGACTTCGGCGACCTCTTGTGCCACCCGATCCGCATCTTCCGTGCCTATCCGGATGTGCTCAAGGAATACCACAAGCGCTTCAAATACATCCTCGTCGACGAGTACCAGGACACCAACACCGCGCAATACATGTGGCTGCGGCTCCTGGCGCAGGAAACCGGCGCCCCCGGCCAGAAGAATGTCTGCTGCGTCGGCGACGACGACCAGTCGATCTATGGCTGGCGCGGCGCCGAGGTCGACAACATCCTGCGCTTCGACAAGGATTTCCCGGGCGCCGTGGTCATCCGGCTTGAGCGCAACTACCGCTCGACCGCGCACATCCTCGGTGCCGCCGCCCATCTCATAGCCCACAATGAGGGCCGTCTCGGCAAGACCCTGTTCACCGAGCAGGCCGACCCCGACGACGCCAAGGTCAACGTCCACGCCGCCTGGGATTCTGAGGAGGAGGCCCGCGCCGTCGGCGAGACCATCGAGCAGTTGCAGCGCCAGAAGCACAATCTCAACGACATGGCGATCCTCGTTCGCGCCTCGTTCCAGATGCGCGAGTTCGAAGACCGCTTCGTCACGCTCGGCCTCAACTACCGCGTCATCGGCGGCCCGCGCTTCTACGAGCGCCAGGAAATCCGCGACGCCATGGCCTATTTCCGCGTCGTTGCCCAGGGCGCCGACGACCTCGCCTTCGAGCGCATCGTCAACGTGCCCAAGCGCGGCCTCGGCGAAGCCGCCATCCGCCAGGTCCACGACACCGCCCGCGCTCTTGGCGTGCCGATGCTCCAGGCAGCCTCCCAGTTGGCCGAAAGCGACGAGCTCAAGCCCAAGCCGCGCGCCGCGCTGCGCGAGGTCGCGGCCAATTTCGAGCGCTGGCAGAAGGCGCTCGACAACACGCCCCACACGGAACTCGCCGAGATCATTCTCGAAGAGAGCGGCTACACCGACATGTGGAAGAACGATCGTTCGGCCGAGGCGCCGGGCCGGCTCGAAAACCTCAAGGAGCTGATCCGCTCGATGGAGGAATACGAGTCGCTGCGATCTTTCCTCGAGCATGTCGCGCTCGTCATGGACGCCGAGCAGGACGAACAGCTCGATGCCGTCTCGATCATGACGCTGCACTCGGCGAAGGGCCTCGAATTCGAGACCGTGTTCCTGCCCGGCTGGGAGGAAGGCCTGTTCCCGCACCAGCGCGCACTCGACGAAGGCGGCCGCTCCGGCCTCGAGGAAGAACGCCGCCTCGCTTATGTCGGCCTGACCCGCGCCAAGAAGAACCTGCATCTGTGGTTCGTCTCCAACCGCCGCATACACGGGCTGTGGCAATCGACGATCCCCTCGCGCTTTCTCGACGAGTTGCCCGAGGCGCATGTCGAGGTGGCGGACGCCGGCAATTCCTATGGCGGTTACGGCGGCGGCAGCCGCAATCCCTATGGCGCCTCGCGCTTCGACGACGTCGGCCAGAAGTCCTTCTCCAACACCTATGCCACACCGGGCTGGCAGCGCGCTCAGCAGAACCGCACCGAGGCCACCGACCGCAACTGGGGATCGCGCTCCGGCCACTCGGTCGAACGTATCGGCTATGGCGAGACCGATTCCGGCTTCGGCGCCGGCCGCGGCTCGGTGAAAGGCCGCACCATCGAGGGCGAGCTGATCGCCAAGTCGGTCGCGACCGAGCCCTCGCGCTTCAAGGTCGGCGACCGCGTCTTCCACCAGAAGTTCGGCAACGGCAACATCTCGGCCATCGACGGCAACAAGCTCACCATCGACTTCGACAAGGCCGGCCAGAAGAAGGTGCTGGACGGGTTCGTGAACCCGGTGTGATGAAAATAACGGATTTTCAACCAGAACCTTGGGTCCGCAATTTCGATGTGCATACTAGCGATCCTGGTTGGCTCTACGTTCTAAAGAGCGGTAGCCGCCTGAAGATTGGAACGACTACAGATTTCAACTCCCGTTTCAGGACAGCGCGTACGTGGATACCCGATATCCAAGTTGTCGGTGTCAAGCCGTTCTGGGAATGTATCCATCTAGAAAGAATTCTCCACATAGCGTTGTCAGATTACTGGATAGGGGGCGAGTGGTTTAATTTTGACAGAGATGAATTCGAGCAGTATTTCCTGGAAACATTTTGCGAATTTTATGACAAAGACATAAACCGAAACTCTGTTGAGTTTACATATTGGATGAACAGTACGGGAATGTCTGAGTTTACGATTGAATATAGCAGACGAGGCGTATCGCTTCCGGAATGGAGGAGACAAGAAAACTATCGGCGGCGAAATAGCCGCAACGGGGCGTAAACCCCGCATAAAGTGCTTCATCGACGCTTCCGCCCAGGATGCAAGGTCACTGCTCGCGCCGGGTTCGCCGCAAAACTCCTGAGCATCTTGTCGTTCCAGGTCACCAAACGCTTGGTGAGCGCAGCCACATATCGGTTGCCGCCCTCTCGCCACAGGCATAAAATTAGCAAGTGCTAATTTTTAATCATAGGGAGGCGAAGACGATGCGCCAGTATATCGATTGCCGTGAATTCCCGAGCGAAATGAAGTGCACGGTGGCGATTGCCGCGGACAACGAGGACGAACTGGTCAATGCCGCCGTCCAGCACGCCGTCACCGTTCATGGCGAGCACGACACGCCCGATTTCCGTGCCGAAGTCAGGAAAGCCATCCACGTCGGAACTCCGCCGGCCTGAGCAACGCCAGCTCGCCCGCGTCGGACGCACCCAACTGTCGGCAGAAGCTTTGCTATTGCTGGCGAGTCGCCGTGCCGCTGCGCATGGCTTTCAGCCGCTCGGCCGCGGAGGCCGCCAGTTCGGCATAGCGGTCTTCCAGCTTTTCGGCGGCAACCAGCACCTCGGGCTCGAAATCATTGGCCTCGAGCACCTGCCGCAGCCTTTCGACGAATTCGGCCTGCTGCTCGAGCGCGGCAAACAGCTTCTTCACCTGGTCGCGACTGATGTCGGGGTTGGCCAGCGTCGTGGGCACCTCGCGCGCCATCTCCGCGCCGGTCCTGGCCTGCTCTTTCAGGATGTCCAACCAATCAGTCACGCCACACAACACCCTACCCGCACCGATCTTGTTCCCCTCGCCGCCCAGCGTCAACCTTCCAGAGGCTGGACGGCGCCGCAGTCACGCTTTCGCACCCGCTTTCGCGTCGTGCCGCTTGGCTGCTTCCTCGCATTTGCGCCTGATTTCCTCGACCTCGGTCTCGGTCAGGTGCTCGATGCCGATGAAATGGTTCTGTGCCCTGCCGACGCGGATGAGCTCGTCGAGCTTCGCCTGCATCGCCGCGCCATCGCGGTTCTGCGTATTTTGGATCAGGAACACCATCAGGAATGTGATGATCGTCGTGCCGGTGTTGATGACCAGCTGCCAGGTGTCGGAAAAGCCGAACACCGGACCGGACACCGCCCAAGCCACGATGATGAGGCAGCACATCACGAACGACAGCGGCGTGCCTGAGGCATAGGCAACCTTGTTGGCGACACGAGTGAACAGGCGTTCGAACATCGCGGCTTTTCCTGACAATGCAGGAAAACCGCCGGAATGCCGGCTGGTTCCATCGCGCAGGTGCTACAGGCCTTCCAGCACGTCCCTCAGCACGACGGCCTGGTTTTGGATCTGGTCGCGGGCCGAATAGACCAACGTCAGCCGCCTGCCGCCGGCCTGCTTGCGCATTGCCTCCAGCCGCTCGTGCTGGCCGTCGAGTTCGGCCAGGTATCGCCTGCGGAATTCGCCCCACCGGGCCGGGTCATGGCTGAACCACCGTCGCAGTTCGGTCGAGGGCGCGATTTCCTTCGCCCACAGCTCCACCGCCGCGGCTTCCTTGCTGATGCCACGCGGCCAGATGCGGTCGACAAGCACCCGGAACCCATCCTCCGGCGCCGGTGCGTCGTAGACGCGCTTGATACGGAATTCCGGCATGCCCTCCTCCTGGGATATGGCCAGGCGCAGTTCCGGCCGTCCTAGCTCCAGCGGTCGAGAAACGCCTCGATCGGCAGGCTCTGCATGTCCGGAATGGCCTCGAACAGCCGCTCGGCCGGCCAGTCCCACCACGCCAATGCCTCGATGCGGGCGGCGATTTCGGCGGGAAAGCGCAGCTTCAACCGCCTCGCCGGCACCCCGGCGACTATCTCGAACGGCGCCACGTCCTTGGTCACCACCGCATTCGCCCCGACAACCGCGCCATTGCCGATCGTCAACCCGGGCATGATCACCGCGCCATGACCGATCCACACGTCATGGCCGACCGTCACCGGCTTTGCCCTGCGGCGTTCGCGGAAATCGCCGTCGACACCGAGATAGCGGAAGTATTCGTTGGGCCGGTAGCTCACCTTGTGGGTGGTCAGCCGCTCCATCGGATGATCGAGCGCATTGATGCGGGTATTGGCGGCGATCGAGCAGAATTTTCCGATGGTGGTGTAGATCGCCTCGGCGTGGCGCTCGAAATAGGAATAGTCGCCGACGACGACCTCGCGCAGCACGACGCGTTCGCCGATGGCGACATGACGGCCCAGCCGGCAGCCTTTCAGCTCTGACGTCGGGTGGATGCGCGGCTCGTCATCCTTGAAGCGAAGGTCTGCAGGTGTGTCCATGACGCGGATTTACGCCCGCGCCACCTTGCCCGCAAGCTATTGCGGCTTGCCCTTGGTCCAGGTGACGTTCTGGTTGTACAGCGGCACGGTCGTCATCGACATCTTCGCCGAGCCGTCCTGCACCTGGCGCGAATGCGCGAGATAGATCAGCGTCTCGTTCTTCTTGTCGTAGATGCGGTTCACCACCTGCTCCTTCCAGATCAGGCTGATGCCCTGCTTGAACACCTCCTCGCCCTCTTCGCTGAGATCGATCTCGCCGATGGTGATCGGCCCGGTCTGGCGGCAGGAGATCGCGCTGTCGGAGGGATTCTCGAACCAGTTGCCCTTCTGCAGCCGGTCAATCACGCCGCGGTCGAAATAGGAAACGTGGCACGTGATGCCCTCGACCTCGGGATCCTTGATCGCCTCGACGATGATGTCGTTGCCGAGCCAGTCGACGCCGACCTCGCCCACCTGCTGGGCATTGGCGGGGGCCGCAGCCGCGGGCGCAAGGGCGGTAGCTAGGACAAAAAAGGCAAGCCTCATCGAAACCTCCTGGAATGCTGTCCGCCCACACTTGGGTCGGCGGTCCGCGCGTTGCAAGCCGCATCGTCATGCATCCTGCTCGCGAAAAGGTGTCTTGTGGGCAAATGAGGGCGTCAACATGTCCCTTTTGGCAACGCGCGTAGCGCGCTATGTAGGGTGATGAAACAGGCTCTGCCCATATCGCTTTCGACGACCGCGTGGATCGCGCTCGGCCTGACGGCGTTTGCGGCTGCCACCGGCCTCGCTTTCGCCTCCTGGCTCGACAAGGACGCCGGCATCTTCATGTCGCTGGTCGAAGCAGGCATGTCCTGGTGCTTCTGAGGCGGTCACAAATCACACCATGGAATCACAATCGATGATGCGCACGATCCTTGCCGGCATTCTGATCCTGATGGCAGCCGGCGTCGGCTGGCTGACTTTCGACTGGTACAGCAGCAGGAACAGCGCTCAGGCCTTCGGCGCGCCATTCGTGCTGGTCGACCAGAAGGGCGGCGAAATCACCGAAGCCGCCTTCCGCGGCCAGCCAAGCGCCGTGTTCTTCGGCTTCACCCATTGCCCCGAGGTTTGCCCGACGACGCTGTTCGAACTCGACGGCCTGCTCAAGCAGATGGGCGACGAGGGCAAGAACATCCGCGCTTATTTCGTCTCGGTCGACCCCGAGCGCGATACGCCCGAGGTGATGAACACCTACGTCACCAACGTCTCCGACCGCATCACCGGCATCACCGGCTCGCCCGACAAGATCGCCGCCATGACAAAGTCGTTCGGCATCTACTCCAAGAAGGTCGAGACCGAGGGCGGCGACTACACCATGGACCACACCGCATCGGTCCTGCTGCTCGACAGCAAGGGTGATTTCTTCGGCACCATCGCCTATGAGGAAAAGCCAGAGACTGCGCTCGCCAAGCTCAAGCGCCTGGCGAACGAAGGCTGACCCTCCTCGACCGGACCCGACATGACCCAGACACGGCTCTACCTCACCACCGGCCGCGAAGCTGCGAACCGCATCTTCTCGGCCCTCGAAACCGCCTTCGAGGAAGATGGCTGGCCGATCGCCGTGATCGAGGTCGATGAGGACCGCGACATCCACGAGGTCTCGCTCTACACCGACGGCGATGTCGAAGACATCGCCCGCCGCATGGCCGAGGTCGTTGCCGAAGCCGGCCACAAGGGCGCCCTGGACCGCGAGGTCCTTCCCGACATCGACTGGGTGGCGAAGTCGCTCGAAGGCCTGAAGCCGGTCCAGGCCGGCCGCTTCATCGTCCACGGCAGTCATGACCGCGACGACGTGCGCCCCGGCCAGATCGCCATCGAGATCGAGGCCGGCCTTGCCTTCGGCACCGGCCACCACGGCACCACGGCTGGCTGCCTGGAAATGATCGAGAAGGTCGTCGCCGAGGAGCATCCGGCCAACGCGCTCGATCTCGGCACCGGCAGCGCGGTTCTCGCCATCGCCGTCGCCAAGCTGGCGCCGATCCCGGTGCTCGCCACCGACATCGACCCGGTCGCCACCGACGTCGCTGCCGCCAATGTCCGCCTCAACGGCGCCGGCGACCATGTCGAGACCGCGACGGCGGCAGGCTTCGACGATCCGATCTTCGCCGCGCGCGGCCCGTTCGACCTGATCGTCGCCAACATCCTGGCGCAGCCGCTGATGCAGCTTGCGCCCGACATGGCAGCGCATCTCGCGCCAAACGGCTCGCTGGTCCTTTCGGGCATCCTCGACCGTCAGCACGACGCGGTGGTCGAAGCCTATGTCGCGGCGAAGTTCCGCCATGTCGAGACCTTCCACAGGGAAGGCTGGGTGACGATCCACCTCAAGAACTGACGGCCGTGGCACAAGCCGGCGGCGTTGCCAGTGGTGGCGCACGAAGATAGGTTCGCCGGACATCCAGATTCCGGGAAACCACCATGTTCCAGTCCTTCGATTCAGCAGGCGATCCCTCCGTCGGCAAGCCGCGCACCGCGCTCCTCAGGCAGTGGCTCAGGGTGAACGGCCTCGACGGCTTCATCGTGCCGCGTGCCGACGAGCACCAGGGCGAGTATGTCGCGGCGCGCTCGAACAGGCTGCGCTGGCTGACCGGCTTCAGCGGTTCGGCCGGCGTGGCGATCGTCCTTGCCGACAGCGCCTATGTCTTTGTCGACGGACGCTACACCCTGCAGGTGCGCGACGAGGTCGATCTCGGCATCTTTTCGATCGAGAGCCTGATCGAAAACCCGCCGTCCGCCTGGATCAGGGACAGCCTGCCCGCCGGCGCGCGGCTGGGTTTCGACCCATGGCTGCACACCATCGGCGACGTCAAGGCGCTTTCCGCCTCGGCGGAGAAGGCAGGTGCAACCCTGGTTCCCCTCGCCCGCAACCCGATCGACGCGATCTGGGAAGATCAGCCCGACGCGCCGCTGGCCCCGGTCGAGATCCATCCCGAGGCTCTGGCGGGCGAGCTCGCCAAGGACAAGCTCAAGAGGCTGGCTGCGGCGATCGATGCCGAAGGCGCAACCCACGCGATCCTCACTGACCCGTCGTCGCTGGCCTGGGCCTTCAACATCCGCGGCGGCGACGTGCCGCACACCCCGCTCGCGCTCGGCTTTGCCATTCTGGCGGCCGACGGCGCGCATGCCGTCTTCATCGACAAGCGCAAGCTCGGCCGCACCGAGGAGGCCTATCTCACCCAGCTCGCCGACATCAAGGCGCCAGGCAAGCTCGACGACGCAGTCACGGCCCTCGCCAAGGCGGGCGCGAGGATCGCGCTGGATCCCGTGCTCGCCGCCGACAGGCTGCGTGCCCTGATCGAGGACAATGGCGGCACAGTCGTTGCGTCGCCAGATCCGGCCCGCCTTCCCCGCGCCACCAAGAACGCCGCCGAGATCGCAGGCTCCCGCGCTGCCCATCGCCGCGACGGTGCGGCGGTGGCCAAGCTGCTCTGCTGGCTCGACCGGCAGGAGCGGGGCAAGCTCGACGAGATCGCGGTGGTGACCAGGCTGGAGGAATGCCGCCGGCAGACCGGCGAAGAGACCCAGATGCCGCTGCGCGACGTCTCCTTCGACACCATCTCGGGTGCCGGACCCAACGGCGCGATCATGCACTACCGCGTCTCGCGCGCCACCAGCCGCGTGCTCGGCGACGGCGAGCTGTTCCTGCTCGATTCGGGCGCGCAATATCAGGACGGCACCACCGACATCACCCGCACCATGCCGGTCGGCCAGCCGACGGAGGAGATGCGCGAGCGTTTCACGCTGGTGCTCAAGGGCATGATCGCGATCTCGGTCGCCCGGTTCCCGGCCGGCACGCGCGGCGCCGACATCGACGCCATGGCACGCATCGCCTTGTGGAAGCATGGGCTGGACTATGCCCACGGCACCGGCCACGGTGTCGGCTCCTACCTTGCCGTGCACGAGGGTCCGCAGCGCATCGCCAAGACGGGCATGGAGAAGCTGCTCGCCGGCATGATCCTCTCCAACGAGCCAGGCTACTACAAAGAAGGCCACTACGGCATCCGGCTCGAGAACCTGATCCTGGTGACCCCGACTGCGGCGATTCCGGGCGGCGATATCGCCATGCACGGTTTCGAAACGCTGACTCTGGCCCCCTTCGACCAGCGCCTGCTGCGCGCCGATCTCCTGACCCGAGAAGAACTGGATTGGCTCAACGCCTACCATGCACGCGTGCTGGCCGAGATCGGACCGATGCTCGACGGCGAAACGCTGGCATGGCTGGAAAAGGCGACGGCACCGATCGTCTGAGGGGTGCCGCAGACCGGCCCTGTCAGGGGCCGTTATCTGCAGCGCTGTGGCTCGGCCGTGCGTCCTTCGACAAGCTCAGGATGAAGATCCTTTGCGCTCGTCAATTGTGGCGTTGCGCGCATTTGAAGATGTAGACTTGCCCTGCTTCGATAGCGCTGACGCAAGGCAACGGCGCCAACACTCCTCATCCTGAGCCTGTCGAAGGACGCACAGCGCTCCAACAGCGGGACATCGCCGCCCCGACCAACTCAGCCGATGAAGTGCCTGAGTGCGATCAGCACGGCAGCGCCGGCCAGGAACATCGTCATCAGGCCGCCGCGCAGCCCGACGACGGCCGCCACGGCAAGTGCCGCCAGTTCTGCCGGCCCGGCCGAGAGTGCCGCCGGCGCCACCAGCGTCGTCAGCACGGCCGCCGGCACGGCATTGAGACCCGCCTCGACGCGCGGATGCAGGCGTTCGAAACGGGACAGCAGGAGATGCCCGCCCACACGCGTCAGATAGGTCGCAACCGCTCCCGCGATGATGATCCAGAAGGTCGTGCTCATGTCGAAGCCTCTGCCGGCTCTTCGATGCGGATGGGCATCGCTGCGGCAAACAGCACGCCCGCAAGCGCGCCAAGCGAAACATGCCAGGGCGAGCCCACGGTCTTGTAGGCCACCATCGAAGCGATTGCGCTGGCGATCACGATGGGCAGCCAGCGCGGCCGATTGCGGAAGCTCATGACGATGCCGAGGAAATAGATCGGCAGTAGGAAGTCGAGCCCCAGCGCATGGGTGTCGGGGATCAGCCGGCCGAACAGCGCACCGATGCAGCTTTCCACCACCCAGAACACATAGAGCGTCAGCCCCATGCCCATGTACCAGGCGAAGCTGACCTTGTGGCCTTGCTCGCGAATGCGCTCCGCTTCGGCATATTGCGGATCGGTCAGGAAGAAATAGGCGATCGCCTGCTGGGCCCAGGGCCAGTGCGCGATGTGAGGGCCGATAGCGGCTGAATAGAGCACGTGGCGGAAGTTGACCGCAAAGATTGACAGCACGACAAGCCAAGGCGCGACATGCTGGCCGAACAGTTCGATGCCGACCAGTTGGCTGGCGCCGCCGAAGATGGTGGCGCTCATCAGCGTCGCCTCGGCCACCGTGAACCCGTTATCCACGGCCAGTGCTCCAAATAGCACGGCAAAAGGCGCCGATGCGACCACCACCGGCACGCTCATCCGGGCACCGCGCGAAAACTGCGCCAGCCGATCGCTCATTTGTCCAACCTCCCTGAGCATTCTGCAGCCAGACGGAACGTCTGGCGTCGCACAAATGCGACCCAAGAACAGATAGAGCAGCAGATCTGCACTCGTCGGAATGCCCGCCGCCTTGCGCTTCGGCGCGAAAATCGGAACCGATTTTCGGAGTGCACGATGCACAGATTCACTTTAGAGCGTCCTTTGTACGTCTATTCGGATGCACCGCGCTCTCGAAAGAGGCCCTGAATAAGTCAGCCGGCTTGCCCTGTCACATCAATTCGCTTGAGCCAACCATCAGCGGAACTCAGCGCTTTTTGGCGGCCCGCTTCACCGAACAGGGCGTGTAGCCGCCGGCATGGAGCCGGCCCGTGGTCATCTCGAGCCTGATCGGCAGGTCGCGCATCGCCGACACGTTCAGCTTGCGCGCGGCCGCCAGCGCCACCTCGCCGCAGGCATGCGCGTCCTCGGCCGCATTGTGGTGCTTGAACGAGAAGTCGATGGCGCGACACCTCGTTCAGCCGGTGCGAGGCAAGATCCTGCCACACCGCCTTTGCCATCTTGAGCGTACAGGCATAGTCGATGCTGGGACAGCTGACCCCGTACAACTGATAGCTCGCCCTCAGCACGCTCATGTCGAACGACGCATTGTGGGCGACGAGCAGCGTGTCCGAGAGGTCGGCCTCGAACTCCTCCATCACCTCTGGAAACTCGGCAGCATCCTCGACATGCTCCGGACGGATGCCGTGGACGGCGATGTTGAAGCGCGAGAAACGCATATCTTTGGGGCGGATCAGCCGCTCCTCGACGCGGATCACCGCGCCGTCCTCGATCCAGGCCAGGCCGACGGAACAGGGGCTGCTGCGCTGCTCGTTGGCAGTTTCGAAGTCGATGGCAAGTGCACGCATGAAGTCGATCAGCCCGCCTGCCCGACGCGCTCGAACCACTGGTCCTCGGTGATGACCTCAATGCCGAGGTCGGTCGCAGCCTTGAGTTTCGAGCCCGCCCCCGGCCCTGCCACCACCAGATCGGTCTTCTTGGACACCGAGCCTGCCACTTTGGCTCCCAGCTTCTCGGCCATCGCCTTGGCCTCGTCGCGCGACATCTTTTCGAGCGAGCCGGTGAAGACCACGGTCTTGCCCGATACCGGCGACGACACGTCGCCGATGCGTTCCTCGTCGAGCGGGGTCACTTCCGCCAGCAGCGCATCGAGCACCTGACCATTGTGCTCTTCGGCAAAGAACTCGACCACCGCTTCGGCGACGATGCCGCCAATGCCGTTGACGCCGGTCAGTTCCTGCCAGGCGGCGTTGCCCTTGTCGCCCTTGCCCTCGGGCATGGCGGCAGCCGTTCCCGCCTGCCGGAAGGCATCGAAGCTGATGTAGTGGCGTGCCAGTCGCTTGGCGTTGGTCTCGCCGATGTGGCGGATGCCCAACGCAAACAGGAAGCGAGAGAACTCGACCTTTCGCCGATCGTCGATGGCGGCAAACAGCTTGCGCGCCGAGGTCGCGCCGAAACCGTCGATGTTCTCCAGCTTGGTGAGCGATCCCTCCTGACGCCGCTTGAGCGTGAATATCTCGGCCGGCGAGCCGATATGCAGCGCCGGATCCTGCGACTGGAAGAAGAATTCGATCTGCTTTTCGCCCAGCCCCTCGATGTCGAAGGCGTTGCGCGAGACGAAATGGCGGAGCCGCTCGACCGCCTGTGCCGGGCAGATCAGGCCGCCGGTGCAGCGCCGCACCACCTCGCCCTCCTCGCGCACCGCGTGGCTGTCGCACGCAGGGCAGCGGATCGGGAACTGGTAGGGCTGGGCGTCGACCGGGCGCTTTTCCATGACGACGTCGAGGATCTGCGGGATGACGTCGCCCGCGCGCTGGACGATGACGGTGTCGCCGACCCTGATGTCCCGGCCTTCGCGGATCGGCTGGCCGCTATTGCCGATGCCCTTGATGTAGTCCTCGTTGTGCAGCGTCGCGTTGGTCACCACCACGCCGCCCACCGTCACCGGCTGCAGCCGCGCCACCGGCGTCAGCGAGCCGGTGCGGCCGACCTGGATGTCGATGCCGAGAAGCGTCGTCGTCGCCTTCTCCGCCGGAAACTTGTGCGCGATCGCCCAGCGCGGCGAGCGGGAGACGAAGCCCAGTCGCTGCTGCAGGTCGAGGCGGTCGACCTTGTAGACCACGCCGTCGATGTCGTAGCCGAGCGTCGCCCGGTTGGCCTCGATCATGCGGTATTGCGACAACAGCCCCTCGACGCTGTCGAACACCTTCATCAGCGGATTGATCTTGAACCCGTAGCTGTCGAAGGCCCGGACCATGCCCATCTGCGTGTCGGCGGGCATCTCGCTCACCTCGCCCCAGGCATAGGCAAAGAAGCGCAGCGGCCGGCTGGCGGTGATCGAGGTGTCGAGCTGGCGCAGCGAGCCGGCGGCCGCGTTGCGCGGATTGGCGAAGATCTGCTTGCCGGCTTCGGCATTGCGCCGGTTGAGCTCGGCGAAGTCGGCATGGCTCATATAGACCTCGCCACGCACCTCCAGCACCTCAGGGAAATCGCCCTTCAGGACGTTCGGAATGTCGGCGATGGTGCGGGCATTGGGCGTCACATTCTCGCCGACCTGGCCGTCGCCGCGTGTCGCCGCCGTCACCAGCCGCCCGTTCTCATAACGAATCGACAACGACAGGCCATCGATCTTGGGCTCGGCGGTGATCACCACCGCCTCGTCCGCACCGAGCCTGAGGAAGCGCCGGATGCGGCCGACGAACTCGCTCACGTCCTCGTCGGCGAAAGCATTGTCGAGCGACAGCATCGGCACGACATGGGCGACCTTGCCGAATTTTTCCGAGACGGCAGCTCCCACCGATCTGGACGGAGAATCCTCGCGCACCAGGCCGGGAAAGCGTTGTTCGATGGCGAGGTTGCGTCGCCGAAGAGCATCATAGTCCGCGTCCGAAATCGTCGGCGCGTCCTCGGCGTGATAACGCAGGTCATGGCCTGCGATTTCTTCGGCCAGCCGCGCAAGTTCCGCCGCGGCTTCTGCCTCGCTCAGCGAATCGACTGGTTTCTCGGACATTGTGCGACTCCGGCTGACGTGCGGCGCCACCATAAATGAGGATGCGCCCGGGCGGGAGCCGCCCACCCCGAATTCCACGTCAAATCAGCAGGATCGCGATCGCTCCTGACATAGACCTGTCAATGATGCGGCTCAGGAAGCAGCGGCAACATTTTCGCGCAGCAGCCGCTCTGCGGCGGCGCGAGCCTCTTCGGTGATCGACGCGCCCGAGAGCATGCGCGCGATCTCCTCCTGCCGCGCCGTGCGGTCCATCTCATGGATGCCGGTCGCCACCTTGTCGGTGTTGCCCTTCTTGGAGATGAGGAAATGCGTCGCAGCCCGTGCCGCGACCTGCGGCGCATGCGTCACCGACAGCACCTGAACCCGGCTGGCAAGACGAGCCAGGCGCTGGCCGATGGCATCGGCCACAGCACCGCCAACGCCAGAGTCGATTTCGTCGAACACCAGGGTCGGTGCCGAGCCGCGATCGGCAAGCGCCACCTTGAGCGCGAGCAGGAAACGCGACAGCTCGCCGCCCGACGCGACCTTCATCATCGGACCAGGACGCGTGCCCGGATTGGTGCGCACCCAGAACTCGACCTGGTCGATGCCCTCGAGCATGCGGTTGTCGGCTTCGCTCGATATCTCGACTATGAACTCGGCCCGCTCCAGCTTGAGCGCCGGCAGCTCGGCCATGACCGTCTTGCGTAAGCCTTCGGCTGCCGTCTGGCGCAGTTCCGACAGGCTGGAAGCGATGCGGTCATAGGCATCGCGCGTCGCCTTCGCCTG
Source organism: Aminobacter sp. DSM 101952 (assembly GCF_001424795.1). Taxonomy (NCBI): domain Bacteria; kingdom Pseudomonadati; phylum Pseudomonadota; class Alphaproteobacteria; order Hyphomicrobiales; family Phyllobacteriaceae; genus Aminobacter; species Aminobacter sp. DSM 101952. The sequence goes on from NZ_LMCL01000001.1 coordinate 306,931, forward strand.
CTGCTCCAGCACCTGCAGCCGTCCCTCGCCCGCATCGAGGTCGGCCAGGTCGGCAACCATCGTGTCGCGCAGCTGCGCCAGATTGTCGACGGCGACATTGTGCTTGCGGGCGGCGGCGCGCAGCGCAAACAGGCGCTCTTCGGCCTTTTCCAGCCGCTGCGGATCATATTCCGTTGCGCGCAGCGCCGCATCGACGCCGGATTGCGCGGCATCGAGCGAGATCATCGCCTCGTCGAGCGACTTCACCACCTCGTCGAGCAGGCCGGGCACCTCGGCCGCCTTGCGCTGCAGCCGGCGCAACAGGCTGGCCAGCTGCGGCAGCGGCGACGACGAGCCGGACAGCACGTCCTGCGCGTCCTGGATCTCGGAAGCGATCTTTTCGACCCGCATCATGGCGGCGCGCAATTCGGCGAGTTCGCTTTCCTCGCCCGGTTGCGGATCGAGCTTGGCCAGTTCGGTGACCGACGCGCGAAGATATTCGGCCTCGCGCGCCGCAGCCTCGACGCGGGCGCGATGGCGCGACAGCTCCTGCTCGGCCGTACGCCAGAGTTTCCAGGCCTCCGCCGTCGCCCTCGCCTCCCCGACATGGCCGCCGAACGAATCGAGCACCTCGCGGTGGGCGCCACCATCGACCAGTGCGCGATCGTCGTGCTGGCCATGAATCTCGACCAAAGCGCGGCCTATGTCGCGCATCAGGGTCACGCTGGAAGGTTGGTCGTTGACGAAGACACGCGTGCGCCCGTCGGCGGTCTGCACCCGGCGCAGGATGATGTCGCCGTCGTCGTCGATGGCATTGTCGGCGAGCAGCGTCCGCGCCGGATGGTTGCGCGCAACGTCGAAGACCGCCGTCACCTGGCCCTGTGTGGCACCGTGGCGGACGAGCGAAGCATCGCCGCGCGCGCCGAGCGCGAGCGACAATGCGTCGAGAAGGATGGATTTGCCGGCACCGGTCTCACCCGTCAGCACCGACAGGCCCGGCATGAAATCGATGTCCAGCCGTTCGATCAGGACGATATCGCGGATCGACAGGCGCGAGAGCATCTATCGAAGGTCAGGCGCCGGAGAACATCTTCCCGGCCTTGGAAATCCATGAGCCGGCATTTTCACGCGGCTCGAGACCGCTGGTCTGCAGCAGCTTGTACGAATCCTTGTACCACTGGCTGTCAGGATAGTTCTGGCCGAGCACGGCAGCTGCCGTCTGGGCTTCCGAGGTCAGGCCCATCGCGTAGTAGGTCTCGACAAGACGGGCGAGCGCTTCTTCGATATGTCGGGTGTTCGAGTAGTTTTCGACGACATTGCGGAACCGCTTTGCCGAGGCGATGTATTCGCGGCGCTCGAGATAATAGCGGCCGATCTGCATTTCCTTGCCGGCGAGTTGGTCGCGGGCGAAGCGGATCTTGGCGTTGGCGTCGTCGACATATTCCGACGCCGGCCAGCGCTGCACGACCTCGGTCATCGCCTCGATGGTGCGGCGGGCTTCCTTCTGGTCCTGCGTCACGTCGCGGATCTGGCGGAAATAGCTGAGGCCGATGATGTATTGCGCGTAGGCCGCGTCATCGGTCGACGGGTAGAGCGCGAGGTAGCGCTTGGCCGAATTGATGGCCTCTTCATAGGAACCCTGGCGATAGCTGGCGAAAGCGCCCATCACCATCGACTTGCGTGCCCACTCGGAATACGGGTGCTGGCGGTCGACCGCCTCGAACTTGCGGCTGGCCTCCTTGAGGCGGCCTGCATTGAGGTTGGCGAGGCCCTGATTGTAGAGCACGTCGGCCGGTTCGGTCTGCTCGACATAGGTTGCCAGATCGACATCGGCTTCGCCCGACATGCAGCCGGACAGCGCAAGCGTCGGAGCGACGAGCGAAAGCGCCACAACCAGAGGCTTCACGCGCAATTTCGATCGATCGGCTCGTATCAATGACATCACAGAGTTTCGCCCCTTTGGCGCTGTTTCGCTTTTAGGCAATGGCCATAGATCACAACTGGCCGTGCCGGGCAACGCTATCAGCCGGCAATCGCGCAATTTTGTGGCAGGTCAAGATGCATGCCATTTCGCCGGGCGAGTGGTGCAGCCACGCCACACCGTCAAACCGGCGATTTGCCTTCCGTCAGAGGGTCCAGGGCGCGTGGACTGCGGCACTGACGGCAATCAGTTCGGCCGAACGGCCGCGCTCGCGGCGCGACGTCTCGACGACCTCGAAGGCGGACCGGTCCGAAAGCAGGCGGCGCAACGCAGCCGCGTTCAGCCTGTGGCCGCCGCGATAGGAACGGAAGCAGCCGATGAACCGCGCACCTCCAAGGGCAAGGTCACCCATCGCATCGAGCGTCTTGTGGCGCACGAATTCGTTCGGAAAACGCAAGCCTTCGATGTTGATGATCTGGTTGTCGTCGCCGATGACGACGGAATTCTCGAGCGACGAACCGAGTGCGTAGCCGGCTGCCCACAGGCGCTCGACGTCCTTCATGAAGCCGAAGGTGCGGGCACGCGAGATGTCGCGGCGGAAGATGTCGTCGTTGATGTCGGAAGCAAAGGACTGGCGGCCGATCGCCGGGCTTTCGAAATCGATCTCGACCTCGAATCGCGTGCCGCCATAGGGGCGGAACTCGGCCCACGAGGCGCCGCTTTCGATTCGCACCGGCTTGAGAACGCGGATGTAGCGGCGCTTGACGCCCTGCACCTCGATGCCCGCTTGGTCGATGGCTTCGACAAACTGCGCAGCACTGCCGTCGAGGATCGGAATTTCGGCGCCTTCGACTTCGATCACCAGATTGTCGATGCCGAGGCCGAACAGGGCGGCCATCAGATGTTCGATCGTGGCGACATGCTGGCCGGCGGGGTCACCAAGCAAGGTGCAAAGGTCGGTCGCACCCACTTCTGACACAATTGCGCGGAATTCTCGGTCAGCAACCTGAAACACCACGCCCGTATCCGCGTCTGCCGGCGCGAAATGGATGGCTACCGGTTTGCCGCTATGAACGCCAATGCCCGACAGCGTGACACGCGATTTGAGTGTTGTCTGATAGTCCTGCAAGTCGATCCCCATATGCCCGTCCAATCAGGCCCGTTCCATCGCGTTGCAGCGACGGGCCCTTGTCGGCTCTGATGGACGGGGCCTCATCCCCACTGCACCCGTCCGGCCGACCTTGAGGCGCCATGCATCCGCCTGAACCGGCGAAAGACGTCCCAACATTCCAACTCTGCATGCATCACGCAAAATCCAGGACAGACGTCCCGTCGGATGCACCAATCGGCGCGAAGATAGTCTTCCGGATGATAGACTCCAAATCACGGTTTCTTACTCTGTGTAACTGCCGAGACGCTTCGACTCGCCCCGTCAAGTCAATGATTTGACTGATCTTTTCAGATCAAAAGGCGGGCGTCGAGACGCCCGCCTTTCAAACAGTGTTACTGCTCGTTCACAGTTCAGTTGGCTTGCCGGCGAAGGAACGCCGGAATCTCCAGCTGGTCGTCTTCCTGAGTCCGTGCCTGCGGTGCCAGGCGGCCGTGCTCATCGAGCTGTCCGCGGCGCGGCGCGTAGAGCTGCGATTCCTGGCCGGTGACGCGGCGCTGCTCCGGCGCGGGCTGGCGCAGCTTCGGCTCGCGCGGCTGCGCGGGCTGCAGGCGTGCCGGCTCTTCCTCGCGGCGGGTCAGGCCGCTCGTCAGGCGCTTGAGCAGGCCCATCGGACCGCGGTCCTCATGGTCCGCCGGCTGGGCCTTGGCTTCCACCTCGGCCTTCACCATCGGCGGGAAGTCCTCGACGCGCGGCATGCGGGCCTGGACCGGCGCTGGCTGCATCATTTCGCGCTGCGGTGCCACCTGCGGCTGGGCCACCGGCTGCGGAACCGGCTGGTGGAACTGCTGCGGCTGCGGCTGGTACTGCTGGACCTGCGGCTGGGCAGGCGGAGCGGCAAACAGCTTGCTCTGCGGACGGAACTCTTCACCCTGCGGTGCGGCCGGGCGTGGCTGGGCCATGGCTGCGGCGTTGGTCTCGGCGAGGCGGATGGCCTCGGCGACCGGGTCGTTGGTGCGCACTTCCATGCGCGGCTGCTCGACCGGTGCCGCCTGCACGACGGGACGAGGTGCCTCGACCTGACGCTGGGCCGGCTTCGGTGCCTGGCGGATGGTCAGAGGTGCAGCGGCCATGTCGGCGGCCGACTTGTCGATGCCGGTGGCAACGACCGACACGCGGATGACGCCTTCCAGGTCCTCGTCGAAGGTGGCGCCCAGGATGATGTTGGCGTCCTGGTCGACTTCTTCGCGGATGCGGGTCGCAGCTTCATCGACTTCGAACAGGGTCAGGTCGCGGCCGCCGGTGATCGAGATCAGCAGGCCCTTCGCACCCTTCATCGAGGTCTCGTCGAGCAGCGGGTTGGCGATCGCAGCTTCCGCGGCGGCCATCGCACGGCCCTCGCCCGAGGCTTCGCCCGTGCCCATCATCGCCTTGCCCATCTCGCGCATCACCGAACGGACGTCGGCGAAGTCGAGGTTGATCAGGCCTTCCTTGACCATCAGGTCGGTGATGCAGGCAACGCCCGAATAGAGCACCTGGTCGGCCATGGCAAAGGCGTCCGCGAAGGTCGTCTTGTCATTGGCCAGGCGGAACAGGTTCTGGTTCGGGATGACGATCAGCGTGTCGACGCACTTCTGCAGCTCTTCGATGCCGTAGTCCGCCGTCTTCATGCGGCGCTGGCCTTCGAAGTGGAACGGCTTGGTGACGACGCCGACGGTCAGGATGCCTTTTTCGCGCGCGGCGCGGGCAACGACCGGAGCAGCACCCGTGCCGGTGCCGCCGCCCATGCCTGCGGTGACGAAGCACATGTGGGTGTTCGACAGGTGATCGATGATCTCGTCGATGCACTCTTCAGCTGCGGCGCGGCCGACTTCCGGCTGCGAACCGGCGCCGAGACCCTCGGTGACATGCGCGCCGAGCTGGATCAGGCGCTCGGCCTTCGACATGGTCAGCGCCTGGGCGTCGGTGTTGGCCACCACGAACTCGACCCCGCGCAGGCCGGCAGTGATCATGTTGTTCACCGCATTGCCGCCGCCGCCGCCGACACCGAACACGGTGATGCGGGGCTTGAGCTCGGTGATGTCCGGCTTTTGCAGATTGATCGTCATAGTCCTCGTCCTTTTTGCCTTTCAAGCCGCTTCGCCGTGCGGCCGCCAATGGGGCTGTCCCCGTCAATTCCTAAAAACTGTCTCTCAACCACTGACTCATGCGATGCAGTTTTCCGCCAGTTCCCGTCGCCCTGAAACGGGAAATCCCTTGCGCCGATTGGCTCTCGATGCCAGCCATCTGCGGGTAGATGAGAAGCCCGACGGCGGTCGCGAAAGCCGGCCCCTTGGCCGCCTCCGGCAGACCTGCCACGCCGAGCGGGCGGCCGATGCGCACATTGCGGCCGAGAATGCGGCGCGCTGCCTCGGGCAGCCCGACGAGTTGACTGGCGCCGCCGGTCAGGACGACGCGCTTGCCGACGGCATTGCCGTAGCCAGACTTGTTGAGCCGGTCGCGCAGCAGTTCGAGCGTCTCGTCGATGCGGGCGCGAATGATCCGCGTCATCACAGAGCGCGGAATCTGCAGCGGCACTTCGTTGTCGTCGACGCCGATCGGCTGGATGCTGATCATGTCGCGATCGTCGGTGGTGCCGGGCAGTGCCGAGCCGTGCATGACCTTGAGACGCTCGGCGTCGTCGAGCCGGGTCGACAGCCCCTTGGCCATGTCCATGGTGACGTGGTTACCGCCGACCGGAATGGCGTCGGCATGAACGAAGCGGCCTTCCGAGAAGACCGACAGGGTCGTGGTGCCGCCGCCCATGTCGATGCAGGCGGCGCCCATTTCGAGCTCGTCGTCGACCAGTGCTGCCAGGCCGCTGGCATAGGGCGTCGCCACCAGGTGCTCGACCGACAGGTGCGAACGGTTGATGCAAAGCTCGAGATTGCGCATCGGCGCCGAATCGCCGGTCAGCACATGCATGTCGACGCCAAGCGTGTCGCCGACCATGCCGCGCGGATCGCGCACGCCACGTTCGGCATCGAGCGAAAACGCCACGGGCAGCGAATGGATGACGTCCCGCTCGGCCTTCAGCGCCTGCTTGGCGCCGGCAGCCAGCACGCGCCGGACGTCGGCTTCCTCGACCGCGTGGCCGCCGAGATTGATCGTGGCGGTAAAAGCCTCGCTCTTGATGCGGCCGGCCGAGAGATTGACGATCAGCGAGTCCGCCGTCAGCCCGGCCATGCGCTCTGCAGCGTCGACTGCCAGGCGGATGGCGTGCTCGGCGCGATCGAGATCGACGACCACGCCCGACTTCACGCCTTGCGATTTCTGGTGGCCGATGCCGATGACCTGGGCCTGGTGAGTACGCCCCTTGAGCAACTGGCTACCTTCGGCCGGCTTCAGCTTGGCCACCACGCAGCACACCTTGTTCGAACCGACATCGAGCACCGTGAGGATGCCCGAGCGACGCGAAACCGGATCTTTTTGACCGCCAAGCCAGCTCATGTTCTGCTCCCCGCCTTCGCCTTGACGACCTTCGGCTTGGCCTTCAGCGCGTCGGCACGACGCTCGACCGCTTCCGGCGTGAGCTGCACCACCAACCTGTCACCGAAACGCATGTCGATCGCCGAGATGTCGCGCGTCAGGATCGCGTCGTCGCGATCGAGTGCAGCAAGATCGGCAAGAGCCGTATCGACCCTGTTTTCCGGCAGCTTGACGGTGATGCCGTTGTCGAGACGCAGGTCCCAGCGCCGCTCACCGATGCGGATGTAGCCCCGCACGCGCGACGCCAGCTCCGGATAGGCCTGGACCTTGGCGACGAAATCGGACCCGCGCTCGGCGGCACCGAAACCAATGACGAGCGGCAGGGAGACCTGGCGCCCGCCCGTGAAGGGAGCAATGACCTTGCCGTCCTTTTCAACGACGCTGAGCTGGCTGCCATGCTGCCAGATGGCAAACGCATCGCGCTCGTCGACACGCACCTCGATGGTGTCGGGATAGACCTTGCGGACGGCGGCATCGCGAACCCAGGGCAGGCTGACGATGCGCTCGCGCGCTTCTTCGGGGTTGAAGCCGACCAGCGACGTCCAGCCATCGAGCTCGAGCTTGTCGAGAATGTCGATTTCGGATGTCTCGCGGTTGCCCGAGACCTTGATCTGGTCGACGGCAAAACCGCTGCGCGCCGTCACGCCCTGGACCAGCGCCGGGAAATGACCGCCGACATAAGCACCATAGAGCGAGCTCGCGGCCAGGAACGCCGCAGTCAGCATCGACGCGGCATAGGGCGGAGGAGTGAACTCCCCACGCCCGAAGCGCGACAGCATGCGAACCGGTTTGCGCAGCAGCCGCGGCAGCACGAAATGCTCCGCGGACAGGGACAGCCCGAAGACGCGCGGCGTTGCGCCGTTCACCCTCCCGCTATCTCCTGATCTCAACGCAAACACGAAGCGTCCTCCACCATCCAACTCAACAACTCACCAAACGTATGCCCGGCATGGGCAGCAATCTCAGGCACCAGCGACGTCGGCGTCATGCCGGGTTGCGTGTTGACCTCCAGCCAGACGACCTCTCCATTTTCGGAATGGCGGTCGTCGTACCGGAAGTCAGACCGGGAGACGCCCCGGCACCCGATCGCTTGGTGAGCCTTGAGCGCCAGTGTTTGTATTTTTTGGTAAATATTCGGTGAAACTTTCGCGGGGCATTCGTGCTTTGATCCCCCGGCAACATATTTTGAATCATAATCGTAGAAGGCGTGCCCGGTCGGGATGATCTCGCAGACGCCGAGCGCGACATCGCCCATCACGGCGCAGGTCAGCTCCCGTCCATGGACGTAGCGCTCGACCATCACAGTGTCGCCGTAGCGCCACTCCGAAGACGAGATCACCTGCGGCGGATGCGACTGATCCTCCTTGACGATGACCACGCCGAAGCTTGAGCCTTCCGACACCGGCTTGACCACGTAGGGCGGCTTCATCGGATGCTGGTCGCCGATCGCGAAACGGTCGAGGACCCGGCTTTCGGCAATCGGAATCCCGGCAGCCTTGGCAACCTTCTTCGACTGCTCCTTGTTCATGGCAAGCGCCGACGCCAGCACGCCGGAATGGGTATAGGGAATGCCGAGATATTCGAGGATGCCCTGGATCGTGCCGTCTTCGCCAAAGGGACCATGAAGCGCATTGAACGCGACGTCCGGCTTGAGCTCGGCAAGCACCGCGCCGACATCGCGACCGACATCAACCCGGGCGACCCGATACCCCACCTGCTCGAGCGCATCGGCACAGGCATTTCCGGACGACAGGGACACAGGCCGCTCGGACGAAAACCCGCCCATCAGGACAGCGACATGCTTCGACTTCATCCCCGGCAATCCCCTCTCAACTCCGAACACAACGCCTTGTTTCCAAAGACCGAATCGCTGCCGTCCGGAAGTTGACGCTCCGGATGAAAACGCGGGTTACGCGTCACGCGACTCAAATCAGGAAACGCTTTAGGTCAGAGAATCAGAGACTTGATTCCGTGGCAAGTGCCGATTGAAATTCATTGCCGTTTCGTGACCTCGGGCGAATCCCGGGAACACCTGGATGGCAGTGGTGGAAGGCAAAAATCGGGCAGCAAAAAGCCCTCGCTGCGCCACGCATCGAGGGCTGAAATGATTGTCCGGACGGCTGCCCGGAACGGAGTTTCCTAGAGCATTTGCCCAAGAAACTCCTGCACTTCGCGGCCGGCCTTGAACTGGCCGATGCGCTTGATTTCCCAGTGCAGGCGGATGCCCGAATTCTCAAGCACCCGGCTGCGCACCGTCTCGCCGAGAAATTCGAGGTCGTAGCCGGTCGCATTGCCCGTGTTGATCATGAAGTTGCAGTGCATCGGCGACATCTGCGCGCCGCCGATCATCAGGCCGCGGCAGCCGGCATCGTCGATTTCCTTCCACGCCGAGCTGCCCTCGGGGTTCTTGAAGGTCGAGCCGCCGGTCTTCTCGCGGATCGGCTGCACCGTCTCGCGATGGTGCTGGACCGCATCCATCGCCGCCTTGATGGCGTCCTTGTCTTCCGCGTAGCCCTCGAAGGTCGCCGACGTGAAGATCAGGTCGGCAGCCGCCGACGAGTGACGATAGCTGTAGCCCATGTCGGCGTTGGACAGCACATGCAGCTTGCCCTGGCGGTCGAGCGCACGGACCTCGACGACCCGTTCGCGCGTCTCGACGCCGTTGGCGCCCGCATTCATGCGCAAGGCGCCGCCGATGGCACCAGGGATGCCGTGGTAGAAATGGAAGCCGCCGATGCCGCTGTCATGGGCGAGTGCCGCGACGCGCTTGTCGGGCGTCGCCGCCCCTGCCCGGATGCCGGTCGGCGAGATCGCCACGGCCTCGCCGAAGCCCTTGGCCGACAGCCGCACGACGAAACCGGGAATGCCGCCCTCGCGCACCAGCAGGTTGGAGCCGATGCCGACGACCATCACCGGAACCTCTTCCGGCACCGCCTTCAGGAAGGCCGCAAGGTCGTCTTCGTCGGCCGGCTGAAACAGCGCCTGGGCCAGGCCACCGGCACGAAACCAGGTGATCTTTTCCATCTCGGCGCTGGGCGTGATGCGCCCGCGAAGTCCGGACAGGCGGTCGCCGAGCTTTTCGATCAGCGCCTCGCCACCCGTCACGATCCGCCCCCGGCGAGTTCGCCCGGCAGCGCATAGGCCCATTGCGTGATGTTGCCGGCGCCGAGGTAGACGACGAAGTCGCCCGGCTTGGCCAGTTCGCGCACGATCGGAGCCACGGCAGCGGCACCTTCGATGAAGCGGGCGTCGCGATGGCCGCCGGCGCGGATGCGCGCGGTCAGCGTCTCGGAACTGATGCCGTCGATGGGGTCTTCGCCGGCCGCATAGACGGGTGCGACCATCACGGTGTCGGCGTCGTTGAAGCAGGCGGAGAAATCGTCGAACAGGTCGCGCAGGCGGGTGAAGCGATGCGGCTGGGCAATGGCGATGACGCGGCCCTTGGTGGCCTCGCGCGCCGCACTCAGCACCGCCTTGATCTCGACCGGATGATGGCCGTAATCGTCGAACACCTCGACACCGTTCCACGAACCGGTGTGGGTGAAGCGCCGCTTGACGCCGCCGAACGAAAGCAGCCCCTGCTTCACCGCCTCGGCGGAGATACCGAGTTCGGTGGCGACCGCGATGGCGGCAGTCGCGTTGGAAACGTTGTGGCGTCCCGGCATCGGCAGGCGCAGGCCCTCTATGGTGGTCGCCGTCGCCGACTTGCGGCTGCGGATCACCACGTCGAAGACCGAAACCGCGCCGTCCATGCGGTGGTTGGTGAAGCGGACGTCGGCCTGGGCGTTTTCGCCATAGGTGATGACGCGGCGATCCTCGATGTGGCTGACCAGCGCCTGCACTTCGGGATGGTCGGTGCACATCACGCCGAAGCCGTAGAACGGCACGTTCTCGACGAACTGGCGGAACGCCTCGCGCACCTTGTCGAAAGTGCCATAGTGGTCGAGGTGCTCGGGATCGATGTTGGTGACGACGGCGACGTCGGCCGGCAGCTTGAGGAACGTGCCGTCGCTCTCGTCGGCTTCCACCACCATCCACTCGCCCTCGCCCATGCGGGCGTTGGTGCCGTAGGCGTTGATGATGCCGCCATTGATGACTGTCGGATCGAGCCCGCCGGCGTCGAGCAGCGTCGCCACCATCGAGGTCGTTGTGGTCTTGCCGTGAGTGCCGCCGATGGCCACCGCGTTGCGGAAGCGCATCAGTTCGGCCAGCATCTCGGCGCGGCGCACGACCGGCAACAGCCTCTCGCGCGCGGCCATCAGTTCCGGATTGGTCTTCTTGATTGCCGTCGAAACGACGATCACCTCGGCGTCGCCGAGGTTCTCGGCCCTATGGCCGACGAAGCACTCGATGCCCTTCTCGCGCAGGCGCTGCACGTTGGCGCTCTCCGACTGGTCGGAGCCCTGCACCTTGTAGCCGAGATTGTGCAGCACTTCGGCAATGCCACTCATGCCGATGCCGCCAATGCCGATGAAATGCACGAGGCCTATCGTCTGCGGCATCTTCATGGCCGCACTCCCTTCCTGAACTCCGCAACGGGTATTTTCGACGCAATAGCCTCTGCGAGATCGGCGAGCAACCGTGTGGCGTCTGCTTTGCCGACTGACTTGGCGGCAGCTGCCATGGCAGCCATGCGCGCCGGGTCGTCCATGGCCCCGCCAATGAGCCCCGCGATCCGCTCGACGGAAAGCGTCGATTGCGGGTGAACTTCGCCGCCGCCGGCCGCAGCCAGGCGCGCCGCATTCGCGGCCTGGTCGTGGTCGAGGGCATGCGGATATGGCACCAGCAGCGCCGGGCGGCCGATGACCGCGATCTCCGAGACGGTCGAAGCCCCCGAGCGCGACATCACCAGATGGGCAGCGGCCATGCGCTGTGCCATGTCGTTGAAGAACGGCGACACATCTGCCGCGATGCCGAGCCCGGCATAGGCCGCCTTGACCTTGTCGGCATCCTCGACACGGGCCTGCTGGGTGATGCGCAAGCGCTTGCGCTGCGCTTCGGGCAGCAGCGCTATGGCGCCAGGCACCGCATCGGAAAAGAACTGCGCGCCCTGGCTGCCGCCGAACACGAGAAGATTGAACGCGTCCGAAGCGCCGGATGCCACGTAAGGCGTGTTCGACGCTTCGATCACCGCCGGCCGCACCGGATTGCCGGTGACGACGATCTTGGCGCTGTTGCTACCCGAGTTTTCCGGCAGGAAGCCGCCGGCAATCGCGTCGACCTTGGCGGCCAGCGCCCTGTTGGCGCGGCCCATCACGGCATTCTGCTCGTGCACCATGGCCGGCACGTTGCGGCGGGTCGCGGCATAGAGCGGCGGCAGCGTCGGATAGCCGCCGAAGCCGATGACCACGGACGGCTTGATCCTGGCAATCACCTGCGAAGCCTGGCGCACGCCGCGCCAGATGCTCCAGAACGCGCGCATCAGCGCAACGGGATTTTTCGAGCCGATCGTCGACGATGAAATCGGATGGATGGCGGCGGCCGGAAACTTGCCGGCGAAGCGCTCGGCGCGGTCGTCGGTGGCGAGATGCACCTGCCAGCCGCGCGCCGTCAGTTCATGCGCCAGCGCCTCGGCCGGAAAGAGATGGCCGCCGGTACCCCCGGCGGCAAGCATGACAGTTCCCTTGGCCATGTTATTCCGCCGGCATTGCGTGCCGCGGCATGGCGGAAAATCCGGTCGGCCTGAGCTTCTCGGGCTTCTTGCGGGTCAGCGCCAGCACCATGCCCATCGAGATGGCGATCGCGATCAGCGAAGAGCCGCCATAGGAAATGAACGGCAGCGTCATGCCCTTGGCCGGCATCAGCTGCAGGTTCACGCTCATATTGATGATCGACTGGAAGCCGAACACCACCACCAGGCCGGCCACCGCGTAGCGGGTGAAGTCATCGTGCTCCTTGAGCGCGGTGCGCAGGCCGCGCAGCACGATGAAGGCGAAGATCGACATGATGATCAGGAGCAGCACGATGCCAAACTCCTCGCCGGCCACCGAAAAGACGAAGTCGGCATGGCTATCGGGAATGACGCGCTTGACCGTACCTTCGCCCGGCCCGACGCCGAACCAGCCGCCATTGATGATCGCATCGCGGCCCATGTCGACCTGGAACGTATCGCCTTCGCCGGTGAGGAAGCGGTCGATACGGCCCGCGACGTGCGGGAACATCGTGTAGGCGGCAAAGCCGCCGCCGAGGCCGACGGCGCCAAGGGTGATGATCCAGAACCACGACATGCCGGCCATGAAGAACATCACGCCCCAGGTGCCGAGCACGAGGATCGTCTGGCCGAAGTCCGGCTGCGCCATCAGGAGCGCCAGGACCACGCCGAGCAGTATCATCGCAAACAGGTTGCCGGGAATGTCGGGATGGCGCTCGTTCTGGGCGAGCAACCAGGCCGAAATGACGACGAAGGCCGGCTTGAGGAACTCCGACGGCTGGATCGAGATGCCGGCCAGCGAGAGCCAGCGCCGGGCGCCCTTGACCTCGACGCCGACGAACAGCACCGCAACCATCATCACCAGCATGATGCAGAGCATCACCAGTGCCATGCGCCTGATCTGCCTGGTGTCGAGGAACGACACCGCGATCATCACCGCCAGAGCCGGGATCGTGAAGATGATCTGGCGTGTGGCGAAGTGGAAGCTGCCGAGGCCGATGCGCTCGGCGACCGCCGGGCTTGCAGCGAATGAAAGCACGATGCCCAGTCCCATCAGCGACAGGAATGCCGCGAGGAACCAGCGATCGACCGTCCACCACCACAGGGCGACGGGACTTCTGTCGAGACGGCTGGCCATTATCTTGCCCCTCCGATAGCGCTGACGCCATCAATAGCATTCACAGCTTGCCTGAAGGCTTCGCCGCGAATCTCGAAGTTCTTGAACTGGTCGAAGCTGGCGCAGGCCGGCGACAGCAGCACCACCGCCTCGCTGGTGTCGTCCCTGGCCGCGTCTTCGGCGGCATGTTCGACCGCAGCCGCAAGCGTGCCCGAAATCTCGTAGGGAACCGCCTCGCCCAGCGTGGCCGAGAATGCCGGGGCCGCCTCGCCGATCAGATAGGCGCGCGCGATGCGCGGGAAGAAGCTGCGCAGCGGCTCGATACCGCCTTCCTTGGACAGGCCGCCGGCGATCCAGTAGATGCGCGGGAAGCTCGACAGCGCCGGTGCAGCGGCGTCGGCATTGGTCGCCTTGGAATCGTTGACGAACAGCACATGGCCCTTGCGTGCGACCTGCTCCATGCGGTGGGCAAGGCCAGGAAAGGATTCGAGGCCTGCCTGGATCTCGCCGAGATCGAGCCCGACCTTGAGACAGGCAACGACGGCGGCAAGCGCGTTCTGGGCATTGTGCTGGCCGCGCAGCGAGCCAATGCCTTCGAGGAAGGCGATGCGGCTGTAGCGGCCGTCGATTGCCTCCATCAGGTTGCTGCCGTCGGCGAAATAGCCGTCGGTCAGCGGCAGGCGCTTGGAGATGCGCACCACGTTCTTGCCGGCCCGCTCGAGCCGGTCGGCGATCTGGGCGCAATAGACGTCGTCGACGCCGATGATGGCGGTGTCGCTGCCCGCCACCAGCCGCTCCTTGATCGAAGCATAGTGCTGCATGGTGCCGTGACGGTCGAGATGATCAGGCGTCAGGTTGAGCAGGATGCCCGCCGTCGGGTTGACCGAAGGCGCGAGATCGATCTGGTAAGACGAGCACTCGACGACGTAGTGCCGCTCCGGCTGCGGCGGATCGAGCGTCATCACGGCGCGGCCGATATTGCCGCCCATCTGCGTGTCGCGTCCGGCCGACTGCAGGATGTGTGCCGTCAGCGCCGTCGTCGTCGACTTGCCGTTGGTGCCGGTGATCGCGATGAACGGTGCGGTCGGCGCGGTGGCGATGCGCTCGCGAGCAAACAGCTCGATGTCGCCGATCACCTCCACGCCGGCGCCGCGCGCCAGTTCCACGGTCCAGTGCGGCTTGGGATGGGTCAGCGGCACGCCTGGCGACAGCACGAAGGACGAGATGCCGGCCCAGTCGGCACCGCGCAGGTCACCCGTGGCGATGCCTTCGGCGGCGGCCTTGGCGACGCTTTCGGGATTGTCGTCCCAGGCCAGAACCTCCGCCCCGCCTTCCGCCAGCGCGCGCGCCGTGGCGATCCCCGAGCCGCCGAGGCCGAAGAGCGCTACTCGCTTTCCCTGAAATGAGGTGGCGGGGATCATGTTGGCCTCAGCGCAGCTTGAGGGTGGAAAGGCCGATCAGCGCCAGGATGACGGCGATGATCCAGAAGCGGATGACGACCTGGCTTTCGGTCCAGCCGAGTTTTTCGAAATGGTGGTGGATCGGCGCCATCAGGAACACCCGCTTGCCGGTCATCTTGAAGAAGCCGACCTGGATGATGACCGACAGCGCCTCCATGACGAACAGGCCGCCGACGATCGCCATGACGATCTCGTGCTTGGTGGCCACCGCAACCGTGCCGATCAGGCCACCCAGGGCCAGCGAGCCGGTGTCACCCATGAAGATGGCGGCGGGCGGCGCGTTGAACCACAGGAAGCCGAGGCCGGCGCCGATGACAGCACCCAGGATGACGGCGAGTTCGCCGGTGCCAGGCACGAAGTGGATCTGCAGGTATTCGGCGAAAACCGCGTTGCCCGAGAGGTAGGCGATGACGCCGAACGACGCCGCGGCGATCATGATCGGAACGATGGCCAGGCCGTCGAGCCCGTCGGTCAGGTTCACCGCATTGCCGGCGCCGACGATGACGAAGCAGGCGAACGGGATGAAGAACCAGCCGAGATTGAGCAGGAAATCCTTGATGAAGGGGAAGGTTAGCGACGACGAGAACGGGGACTGGCCGTTGTGCATGATGATCCAGGCAGCGATGCCGGCGATCACGAACTCGATGCCGAGGCGCGCCTTGCCTGACAGGCCGAGATGCGACTGCTTGGTGACCTTGAGATAGTCGTCATAAAAGCCGATGGCGCCGAAGCCGAGCGTCACGAACAGCACCACCCAGACATAGACGGAGGTGATGTTGGCCCAGAGCAGGGTCGAGCCGATGATGCCGCAGAGGATCATCAGGCCGCCCATCGTCGGCGTTCCGGCCTTCTTGAAGTGCGTCTGCGGGCCGTCGGCGCGGATCGGCTGGCCCTTGCCTTGCCGCAGGCGCAGCGCGTTGATGATCGCCGGGCCAAAGATGAAGACGATCAGCGCCGAGGTGATCAGCGCGCCGCCGGTACGGAAGGTGATGTAGCGGAAGACGTTGAAGAACGACACCTTGTCCGCAAAGTCGACAAGCAAAGTTAGCATGCGTATCCGTCCCCCGAGACCCCGTCAGGTCGGTGTGGTGTTGCCGGCATGCGCCGGGAATGTCTTGATGAGTGCATCGACGAGCCTGGAAAAGCCGATGCCTTTCGACGATTTGATCATGACCGCGTCGCCGGGCTGAAGTGTCTGCAACAGGACGGACTTCAACTCGTCGACACCGGCGCGGTATTCCGACTTGACCCCCTCGGGCAGCGTATCGGCAAGCGCCTTCATCTCCGGCCCGGCCATCAGCACCACGTCGGTCCTGGTCGAGCCGATCAGTTCGGCAAGGCCGGCATGCAGTTTGGCCGAATGCGCCCCCAGCTCCAGCATGTCGCCAAGAACGGCGATGCGCCGCCCTGCCCCGTGGATCGGCGTTGCGTCGAGCAGTTCGATCGCAGCCTTCATCGAAGCCGGATTGGCGTTGTAGCTCTCGTCGATCAACGTGATCGGCCCATTGGGCAGGGCCAGCACGTGGCGTTGCCCGCGTCCGCTTTCGGCGGTCATCGATGCCAGTGCGGTGGCAACCGTCGGCACGTCGGCACCGCAGAGATGGGCCGCCCCCATGACGGCGAGCGCATTCTGTACGATGTGGCGGCCTGGCGCGCCGATGCGGGCGGGCACGTCGCGGCCACCGATGCGCGCCACGATCATCGAATGGTCGGCCTCCAGCGTGCATTTCAGCAGCCGGAAATTGGCACGCGCGTTCTCGCCATAGCTCATGACGTTGTCGACGCCTGTCGCGCGGGCGAATTTTTCGAGAAGCTTGTAGCGGCCGTCGTCGCGGTTGAGCAAAACCGCCCCGCCGGGTTCGACGCCCTCGAAAATCTCCGCCTTGGCCTTGGCGATCTCGTCAAGGTTGCGGAAGAAGCCGAGATGCGCCGCGGCAATCAGCGTCACGATCGCGATGTGCGGCCGAACCATGCGCACCAGCGGACTGATTTCGCCCGGATGGTTCATCCCGATCTCGAAGACTGCGTAGTCGCAATCCTCCGGCATGCGCGCCAGCGTCAGCGGCACGCCCCAATGATTGTTGAAGGATGCCGCCGAAGCATGCACCTTGCCGACCGACGACAGTGCATGGCGAAGCGCTTCCTTGGTCGAGGTCTTGCCGACCGAACCGGTGACCGCGATGATCCGCGCCCGCGAACGGGCACGCGCCGCAACACCGGCCTTTTCGAGCGCCGCCAGAACGTCGGGCACCACGATCATCGGCGCCGTCAGCCGGCCGAGCGCCGGCAGCTTGCCTTCGGCGACGACAAGCAGTCCTGCTCCCGCCTTGATGGCGGCGGTGGCGAAGTCGTGGCCATCCATCGCATCGCCCTTGATGGCGAAGAAGGCTTCGCCCGGCTTCAGGCTGCGGCTGTCGATGGAAATGCCCGAGATGCCTTCAGGCATCTGGCCGAACGGACGGCCGCCTGTCGCTTCGACCAGCGCCTCGGAGGTCCACAGCAGGCTCATCCCTGCCCCCCGGCGAGCGCGTTGCGCACTTCCTCATGATCGGAGAAATGCAGCGTCTCGGTACCGATCGTCTGGCCTTCCTCGTGGCCCTTGCCGGCGACGATCAGCGTGTCGCCCGCATGCAGCATGCCCACGGCCTCTTGGATCGCTAGCCTGCGGTCGCCGATCTCGATGGCGCCGGGCGCGGCAGCCATGATGGCGGCACGAATCGTTTCAGGCACCTCCGAGCGCGGATTGTCGTCGGTGACGATGGTAACGTCCGCCAGCCTCGTGGCGATCTCGCCCATGATCGGGCGCTTGCCGCGGTCGCGGTCGCCGCCACAGCCGAACACGACGATGACGCGGCCGGTCGTGAAAGGCCGAACCGCCGCCAGCACGTTCTCCAGCGCATCGGGCTTGTGGGCGTAGTCGACATAAACGGGCGCACCGGCAGCGGTGGTGCCGACGAGGTCGAGGCGGCCAGGCGCGCCTTCGAGATATTCCAGTGCCCCAAGCGCCTTGCCGACGTCGGTGCCGGTGGCGATGGCAAGGCCGGCAGCCACGAGCGAGTTGGCGACCTGGAAATCGCCGGCCAGCGGCAGGTCGATCTCATGGATCGCGCCGTCGCACTCGATCTCGGCGCGCTGGCGATGGCGCTCGTGCTCCACCCGCTTGAGGCTGAGGAAGTCGCCATGGCGGCCGACTGTGAGCACCTTCAGGCCGGCGGCACGCGCCGCGTCGATGGTCGGCTTCGACCATGGGTCGTCGGCGAAGACAATCGCCGGAGCGCCCTTCGGCAGCAGGGTGTCGAACAGGCGCAGCTTGGCGCGGTGATATTCCTCGACCGTCGGGTGGTAATCCATGTGGTCACGGCCGAGATTGGTGAAACCCGCCGCAGCCAGCCGCACGCCGTCGAGGCGGCGCTGGTCGAGACCGTGGCTCGACGCCTCCATCGAGGCATGCGTCACGCCCGAGGCGGCCAGTTCGGCGAGCAGCTTGTGCAATGCGACCGGGTCCGGGGTCGTCAATTGCCCGTATTCGTTGCGGCCAGGCGCCACCACGCCGGTGGTGCCGATGCTGGCGGCGGCATAGCCCGCATGCTTCCAGATCTGGCGGGTAAAGGCTGCAACCGAGGTCTTGCCGCTGGTGCCGGTGACGGCGACCATCGTTTCGGGCTGGCGGCCATAGAACTTGGCGGCACTCAGCGCCAATGCCAGGCGCGGATCGTCGACGGAGATCACCGGAATGCCGGCCGAGGCAAGGCCCGCCCCCTTGGCGGCGACAATGGCAACGGCACCGCGTTTGGCCGCATCGCCGGCATAGGTGGCACCGTCGGCCTTGCTGCCGGAGACGGCGAAGAACAGCGTTCCTGCCGTCACCTGCCGCGAATCCGACGAAACCCCGTTCACCTCGACATCTCTGGGCAGAACCCCATCGACGGGCAGGATACCGGCAAGGTCAATCAGTTTCATCGAGTTCCGTTCGCTACATACAAAGCGGCGCGCCGCCGGCGCGCCTGCAGAATCAGGGATAAGAAGCCAGAGTTGCACTACCTTCTTGGCCGAATTCTGGCTTCACGCCAAGCAGGGACGCCGAACGCCGGATAATGTTTGCCACCATCGGCGCGGCGGTGAAGCCGGCCGTGGCCGAACGGGTCGAGCCTTCGAGCTTCGGTTCGTCGATGATGGTCAGCACCACATATTGCGGATCCTCCATCGGGAAGGCGGCGATGAAGGCGTTGAAGTTCTTTTCCTTCGAATAGCGCCCGTTGACGACCTTTTCGGCCGTACCGGTCTTGCCGCCGACCCGATAGCCGGCAACCGTGCCGCGCTTGCCGGAACCGCCCGGCGCCGTCGCGTTCAGGTTGTACAGGTAGCGCATGTCGTTGCTGGTCTGCTCGTTCACCACCTGCGTCGAGGCTGCGATCGCCTCGTCCAGGGTGCGCGGCAGGAAAGTCGGGGTCATGTAGCGGCCGCCATTCATCAGCGCGACGACGCCGGCCGCCGTCTGCAGCGGCGTCGTCGAGAAGCCGTGCCCGAATGCCGCGGTGATCGAATGCACCTTCTTCCAGACCTTCGGCTCGGTGGGACGTGCGGATTCGGGAAGTTCGGTCTGCAACCGGTCGAGCAGGCCCAGGCGCTTGAGGAACTCGCGATGTCCCTCGATGCCCACGACGTCGGCCTCCTTGGCCGAGCCGATATTGGACGAATAGATGAACACTTCCGGCACCGTCAGCACGCGGCCCTTGCCGTGGAAGTCGCGGATCGTCTGGCGGCCGATGGTCAGCGGGCGGCTGGCATCGACGGTGCTGTTGAGCGTCATTTTGCCCGAATCCAGCGCCATCGCCGTGGTGAAGCTCTTGATGGTCGAACCCATCTCGAACAGGCCCGCCGACATGCGGTTCAGCCGGTCCTTGTCCTGGGCATTGAACGGATTGTTTGGATCGAAGTCCGGCACCGAGCCCATGCCGAGGATTTCGCCGGTCTTGGCGTTGATCACCACCGCACCGGCGGCCACCGCGCGGTACTTTTCCATCGCTGCCTGGATCTCGTCGCGGACGATGTGCTGGACGCGCAGGTCGATCGACAGCCTGACCGGCTTGAGATCCTTGGCGATCGCGAGGCCCGAGGCCTGCAGGTCGGCAAGCCCCTGGTCGTCGATATACTTCTCGAGACCGGAAATGCCCTTGTTGTCGATGTTGGTCAGGCCGACGATGTAGGAAGTCGTTTCGCCGCCAGGGTAGAAGCGGCGCTTCTCGGTACGGAACGCGATGCCGGGAATGCCCAGCGCCAGGATGTCGGCCTGCTGCTTCGGCGTCAGCTGGCGCTTGAGCCAGACGAAGCCGGTGCCGCTCTTGAGCTTGTTGTAGGTCTGCTCGACATCGAGGTCCGGCAGCACCGTCGTCAGCTTCTCGATCGCCTCGTCGGCGTCGACGATGCGGCGCGGCTCGGCAAACAGTGAAGCGGTCTTGATGTCGGTGGCGAGCACTTCGCCGTTGCGGTCGACGATGTCGGGGCGCGATGCGGTCACGCGGCTTTCAGGCCCGTTAGACATCTCGGGGTCCTGCATGGCCAGATAGACGAGACGGCCACCGATCGTCGCATAGATGCCGAAGAACACCGCCATCGTCATGACGACGCGGTTGCGGGTGCGTCCGCCGGTGGTCTTGCGCGCGCTGTCGACGACGATTGAGCTGTCGCCCGCGCTGCGCTTCTTGCCGAACAATCCGATCACTGGGCGATCCCTCCGGTCGTCGTCTGGTCCGGCGCGATTTCGGCGACGCCGCCGAAACGCTCGCTGGTGATGTCTTCGATGGTCAGCGGGCGCACCGGCAGATCCTGGAGGCTGACGATCTGGCGGGCATCCACCGGCAGAAGCTTGAGCTCCATCTCGTAGACTTGCGCCAGCTTCTGCAGCCGTGACGGCTGGGTGAGCAGGCTCCAGTCGGCCTTCAGCAGGTCGATGGTGTCTTCCTCGAAGCGGATCTGCGCCTGGATCTTGTTGACGGCCTTGAGCTGGTTCTCGGCCTCGTCCTTGGTCTTGTAGGTGAATGCCGCGGCGCCAACCATCACGGCGATCAGCACGATGTCAGTGGTGCGGAACATGGGCTCACCTTTCTCCCGACTGGTTGACGTCGGGAAGCTTCGGAAGTCCGAAGATGGAAAAGTCTTCGCCGCGAGGTGCGACGCTCGTGCGAACCGCCGCACGCAGCTTGGCCGAGCGTGCGCGCGGGTTGACGGCTGTCTCGGCGTCGCTCGGGCCGAGGGCATTGCCCGCCTTGGTGAAGGTCGTCGCGATCACGTCGAGCTCCGGCATGTAGCGCGACCGCGATGGCGCGCTCGAGCGATCGGCGATGAAGCGCTTGACGATGCGGTCTTCGAGCGAATGAAAGGTGACGACGACGAGGCGCCCGCCGGGCTTCAGCGCGCGCTCGGCGGCAAACAGCGCCCGCGCCAGCTCGCCCAGTTCGTCATTGACATAGATGCGCAGCGCCTGGAACACGCGCGTCGCCGGGTGGATCTTGTCCTTGGGCGCACGGCCGATATGGGTCTCGATGGCATCGGCGAGATCGAGCGTGCGCTCGAACGGACGCTTTTCGCGGCGGCTTTCGATCATCCGGGCAATGCGGCCGGCATGGCGTTCCTCGCCGAGGAAACCGAAGATGCGCGCGAGATCGCCCGCCTTGAAACGATTGACGACGTCGGCGGCACTTGCGCCTGCCTGGGCCATGCGCATGTCGAGCGGCCCGTCGGCGCGGAACGAAAACCCGCGCTGCGCCTGGTCGAGCTGCATCGAGGAAACGCCGATGTCGAGAACGACCCCGTCGACCAGTTCGACATGCTCGTCGAGGCTGGAGAACGGCGCCTGCACCAGGCGCAAGCGCCCGCCCGACTGCGCCTCCAGTTCGCGGCCGGCAGCAATGGCATCGGGGTCGCGGTCGATCGCCACGACGGAAGCTCCGACGGCCAGGATGGCCTTGGTGTAGCCGCCGGCGCCGAAGGTGCCGTCAATGACGACCTCGCCCGGCTGCGGCTTGAGCGCAGCCAGGACTTCGGCGAGGAGAACCGGAATGTGGCGGGCCGGTCCGCCGACAGCTTGATGGTCATCGCCGTGACCCGCCATCATTCCGGTCGCTCCCCAGGCTTCGTCCCCTGCCGAAGCTTCAGGAGCCGGGCACGAACGTCCGCGCCATGGCTGCGCAGCCGCTCCGGCTCCCACATCTGAAAAAACTGCCCGCGCCCGACGAAGGCCACGTCGGTCGTGATCCCCGTATGCTCGCGCAGGAAATCCGAGACCGAGATGCGCCCGTCCTGGTCGAGTTTCAGGAACGTGCTGTCGCCATGGATGAAGAAGGACATGTCGTCCGCCGTCTGCAGGAACGGATCTTCTTGCGCGATACGCTGCTCGTAGCGGTCGAGCAGGTCGAGCCCGCCGACGTCGAGCGCCGGAACGTCGAGCGCCCTCAGTGCATAGAGCTCGGCATAGCCGCGCTTCTGCAATACGGCACGGAAATGCGCCGGAACGGAGACCCGTCCCTTCGCATCGATCCTGTTCACCGCATTTGACAGAAACCGGTCCATCGCATGATCCGGCCGCTTCCGCGGCCGCGCCCCTCGTCGTCATGTCGCCCGCGCCCCAATGGCCCGGTCCAACCGCAAATCCAGACTCTCCGTCGACCGACACGCCTCGCCATCCGCAGTCGCCGCGACTGCCGGATCGGCGAACGCCTCACCCTCTACTGGAACGAAATCATGGTTACCGATTTGGGATAACATGGGGTAATATGGGCGTCAACGGGAACTAGGCACACTACACACCTGGATCAGCCTTTCCGGCCCTTTCGCGGCGTCCCGTTTTTTATGGTCCATTAAGGCTAACGAAGGGTTATCGACTGGCCCAGCGCGCCAGCGCTCTTGCCCGGGTGCAGCAGTCGCCCTAGCGTCGGGGTGAAGGTCCCTGCCCGGAAAGTCCGCATCCATGACCAACGCTTCCAATTCCCGCGCCGCCTCGCTTGCCCATCTGCGCCGCGCCAGGCTCTCGGTCGGCGATCCCATTCCCCTGCCCTTGACCATGGCGGCGATCTTTCACGCCCCCGGCGACGCCACCGGCTTCAACCAGTACGGCCGCTTCAGCAATCCGGTCTGGGACGCGGTCGAAGAAATGCTCGGGCATCTGGAAGAGGCCCCCTGCGTGGGCTTCCCGTCGGGCATGGGAGCAATCTCGGCGGTGTTTTTCGCCTTGCTCAAGTCGGGCGACCGCATTCTGCTGCCCTCGGACGGCTACCACACCACCAGGATTCTGGCGGACCGCTTCCTCGGTGCCTTTGGCGTTGCCTGCGACGTCAGGCCGACATCGTCATTCCTCGACGGCGGCTTCGACGGCTATCGGCTGGTCTTCGTGGAAAGCCCGTCCAACCCGGCGCTCGACATCTGCGACATAGCGGCCGTGGCCGACGCGGTCCGCAAGTCTGGCGGCCAGTTGGTGGTCGACAACACCACCATGACGCCCTTCGGCCAGCGTCCGCTCGACCTCGGCGCCGACATCGTCGTCGCCGCCGACACCAAGGCGCCCAACGGTCATTCCGACGTGCTGTTCGGCCACGTCGCCAGCCGCAACCCGGAAATCATCACCGCCATTGCCGAATGGCGGCAGAACGCCGGCGGCATCCCGGGACCGTTCGAAGCCTGGCTCGTCCATCGCGGCTTGGAGACGCTCGAATTGCGCTTCGACCGCATGTGTTCGTCGGCCGAAGTCATCGCCCAGAGGCTGCAGCAGCATCCAGCCGTCGGCGGCCTGCGCTTTCCGGGCCTTGCCGACGACCCGTCCCACAATCTGGCCCGCGCCCAGATGGAGCGCTTCGGCTTCCTGATCAGCTTCGATCTCGGGTCGGAAGCCAGGGCCGAGGACTTCATCAACGGCTGCGAATTGATGCATGCGGCAACATCGTTCGGCGGCGTTCACACAGTCGCCGAGCGGCGCCTGCGCCGTGGCGACGCAGTGACGCCGGGTTTTGTCAGGCTGTCGGTCGGCTGCGAACCGGTGGAAGAGCTCTGGGCCGCCATGCAGGCCTCGCTGGACCGGCTTTCGGCGTGAAGTGTCTATGACTTCACTTCGTCACTGGTGATGTTGCGGCGACCGTGGAGGACTCGAAGATGACTACCTCCCCGTCAGACACCTTGTAGAAGGTGACGTATTCACCCTCGACGACGTGCCGCACTTCTGGCAGCACATCCTCGCGCGAAGCGCCGGATCGAGGTGTTGAGTTGCCAACAACTCCGACCGATCCGACAGACGCGTCATGAGCCGGAGCGCCGCCGACGGACTATGCTGCGCGAGGTAGTCGCCGATCGCCTCGACATCGGCCATAGCCCGAGGCGTCAGGCGATAGCTCATCGGCCGCCTTCGCGTTTGTCGAGTGCCTCGTACTTGCCGGAGAGCCGCGCCATGAAGCTGGCGCCATCCTCACCCGGCCCGCTATCGATGCCTTCCTGGATCAGGGCACGCAATTCCTCGAGGGTGTAGCCGAAGAGGTCGCGGCGCTCTTTCCACAATCGCAATGCGTCGCGGATGACTTCGCTGGCTGAGGCGTATTCACCGGCATCGACCGCACCATCGACGGCGGCGGCAAGTTCGGGCGACAGCGTGATGCTGCGCTTGTCGACATGACCCATGGCACTGCTCCCGCTTGCGGCAACGGTACGATCAAATCGCACCGAACTCAACGACAGCAGCAGGTTTGCCTTGGCTGGACAACGTCGAAGCGCTGAATCAAGACAAGCGAACATCGCCGCAAGTCACTGAATTCATATGGCTGAAGGCAGCGCCAGCTGGCCTGTAAGCCGGGTTCTGTATGGCCCCCGCGCCTTGCGGCACGGGAACGTGGCGACCATTCTTCTTGGACGCATGTTGCCATGCGCCTCACGCAACCTACCCGGGCGGTGAGCCGGAAACAGCCCTGAGGGTCGCCCCTCGTACCACCCCTATTCGGTTTTGCTCCCGGTGGGGTTTGCCGTGCCGCTCCTGTTGCCAGTCGCGCGGTGGGCTCTTACCCCACCCTTTCATCCTTACCGCGGAATCCGCGGCGGTTTGCTTTCTGTGGCACTTTCCCTGGGGTCGCCCCCGCCGGCCATTAACCGGCACCGTGTATCCATGGAGCCCGGACTTTCCTCACCCGCGGCCTTTCGGCGATTGCGGGTGCGGCCGCCCGGCCAGCTGGCAAGGGCGTATAGAATGGTTCGCACGGCAAAAGGCAAACAAAAACGTGCGCCGTCCCGGGAACCATCCCTGTCCTCGGGCCGTTAGCTGCCGATACGGGCCTGTACTTTTTTGCAATAGGCGGCAGAAACCGGGTTCATGCGCTTGGCGCCGTGGCCGGCATTGTACCTGAGGATCGTGCCGCAGGTCGTGCCGCCAGCGAGTTCATGTGCCTTGGCGAGGTACTTGATGCCAAACTTGATGTTGGTCTCGGGGTTGAACAGGCCCTTGGCCGAGCCGCTGTAGCCCATCATCCGCGCGGTTGCCGGCTTGATCTGCATCAGGCCGATTTCGCCGGCCTTGCCGCGGGCGTTCGGGCGATAATTGCTCTCGACGCTGATCACCGCATGCGCAAGCGACACTGGCACGCCGTAGGAAGAGGCATAGCGCGCGACGATTTCGCCGAACGGCGCATTCGACTTGGTTGCCTTGGCGGTCTTGCCGGCCTGGTCCTTGAGCGTCTTGGCGCCCTTGGCGCCGATCGAGGCGGTCTTGAAGTTGTCGACGGCAGCTTCCTTCTTGGAGCTGCAACCGAAGAGATAGGGGCAGTCGTCTGCAGCCTTGTTTGTCTTGGCGTTTTTGGTGGTTTCGATGATCGCCTTCGAGGCCCTGACTGCTCCGTCCTGGGCGTGAGCGGCAAAAGAAGTCAGGCCGGCGGCTAACGCCACCGCAACAACGGTCAGATTCTTCATGTTATCCTTGTTCTCGAACAGGCCGCGCGAAAGCTATCGCGCAGCATCCCTTCCTGACGCCGGGGCCCTCTTCGGGGCATTGCAGGATTAGCCGGCGCCTTGCACGGGGATGCATGTGACGGGCGAACTGGCGGGAAAAATGACCGGGCAAGTCACAAAGGGTGACAGGTTGTAATCTGGCGAATCAGCCACCTGGACTAGTCAAGGCTGCCTTCGAGGGAGGAAAGCAGCCGCCGCAGGGTCGAAACTGTCGAGGCATCGGCCACCCCGTCGACGCAGCTGGTGCGGAAATGTCGTTGAAAAGCTTGGACAGTTACCGCTGTCTGCGCATCGAAATGGCCAGTGATTTCGACACCGTAACCATAGAATGCCAGCATCGACTGCAGTTCCTCGACAGCGCTGCCGCTCTCGCCAGGTTGCAATTCGCGGCGCCCGTTGCGCGGCGAAGGTGCGACCCAATGACCTATGCCGGCCTCGTGCAGCATGCGCCACGAAAACTTCTCGCCCGGGTCAACCTTGCGCCCCAGCGCCACATCCGAGTGCGCCAGCACGCGTTCTGGCGGCACATTGTGACGCCCGGCAATGCCGAGGCAAAGCGCGACGACCGCCTCCATCTGCCGCCTTGGAAAAGAGCGATAGCCGAAGGCATGGCCGGGATTGACGATCTCGATGCCGATCGAGCAGGAATTGATGTCGGTCTGGCCCTGCCAGGAGCTCTTGCCGGCATGCCAGGCCCGGTCGCTCTCGCGCACCATCTGCACGATGCGGCCGTCCTCGTGCACGAGGTAGTGCGACGACACCTCACTCACCGGGTCGCACAACCAGGCTTCAGCGCCCGCCCCGGTTTCCATGCCGGTGTAGTGCAACACGATCATGTCAGGCTTCACACCCTCACGCCGCAGCCCGAAATTAGGCGAAAGCCGGACCTCGGCATGCGGGTGGTCGGGTTGGAAACCGCTCATGCGTGCCGCAGCCCCCTTTCGATCATTTCGTAGGCCGCATTGATTGCGGCGATGCGCGTCGTGGCGATTCGGATGAACTCTTCCGGCAGGCCGCGTGCAATCAGCTTATCGGGATGGTTGTTGGCGACAAGCTTTCGATAGTGCTTGCGCACATCCTCGAACGATTTTCCGCGCTCGATGCCGAGTACCCGGTATGGATCGGCCTCGCCGAGATCGAGATGCCGCGCCAGGATGGTCTGGTAGTGGGATTCCTCGATGCGGAAGATCTCCGACACCCGATGCAGGAAAGTGCCCTCGCGCTGGTGCAGCATTCCATCCGATTTGGCGATGTGGAACAGCCCGTCGAGAATGTCCTCCAGCATGCCGCAGTTGGTATGGCCCGAGCCGCACAGCCGGGCCATGCGCTGGGCGTAGAGCTCGAAGCCGGCAACATCCTGCTGGGCGATGTCGTAGAGGCGCGCCACGTCGCGCGCATGCTCGGGCGGAACCGCGAAAATCTCGTAGAAGGCGCGAACCTCGTCCTGCGACACCACGCCGTCCGCCTTGGCCATCTTGGCCGAAAGCGCGATCATCGCCACCGAAAAGGCGACGCGGCGGCGCAACTCGGCATCGCCTGAAAAGACGGTTCTGACAGCCTCGACGACATCGGCCACGCCGTTTGCCGCCGACGCCGAGATACGCGCAATGAAGTCGCCGAGGCGGTCCCAAATCGACATGGCCGCTTCTTAGGATGAAACATTCGCAAATGCGAGATGCCATTGCGCCCCAGGCATAACTTTGTCGGCGCTGTAATCCCTGGACCAAAACTCTGGACCAACGGAAAATCCACGACGCGAAAGCCCGGCCCCGCTAACGGTTGCGCCATGGACGCACGCAACGCCACCCAGTCGACCTCCAGGATTTCCCGCGAGACCATGGGGCTCGCTCTGGGCACGCTTGGCGTCGTCATTTTCGGCGGGACCCTGCCGGCGACGCGGGTCGCCCTCACGACCTTTTCGCCCTGGTTCGTCACCCACGGACGCGCCGCCATGGCGTCCCTTGCCGCGGCACTGCTACTCGTCATCCTGCGCAAGCGCCTTCCCAGGGGTGATGCGCCTGCTCTGTTCCTCGCGGGCCTCCTGCTGGTATTCGGCTTTCCGATCTTTTCGTCGATCGCCATGCAGACGGTCCCGGCCTCGCATGGCGGCGTCGTCCTCGGCGTGCTGCCTTTGATCACCAGCATATTTGCGGCTCTGATCGGCGGCGAGCGCCCGTCGGTGCTGTTCTGGATTTGCGGCGTAGTGGGTGCGGCACTGGTGGTGGCGTTCGCCATGCGCGACAATGGCATGACCCTCTCGACCGGCGATCTGTTCCTGTTTCTCGCCGCGCTATCCGCCAGCCTCGGTTATGTCGTGTCGGGCAAGCTGGCGCGCCACATGCCGGGCTGGGAAGTGATCTGCTGGTCGCTGATCCTGACGGCACCGATTTCGATCCCGGCCGCCATCTGGAGCTGGCATCCCGAATTCTCCAACGCTTCGGCCGCCGCCACCTTTTCGTTCCTCTATCTGAGCTTCGGCTCGATGTTCCTTGGCTTTTTCGCCTGGAATGTCGGCCTCGGCATGGGCGGCATCGCCCGGGTCAGCCAGGTCCAGCTGCTGCAGTCCTTCGTCACCCTGGCGATTTCGGCCTTCCTGCTCAAGGAACATGTCGGCAGCGAAACCGTGCTGTTCGCACTCGCGGTGATTGCCATCGTGGCGCTCGGCCGACGCGCGCGCGTCTCGCGCTGATATCAAAGAAAAAGCCGGAGCAGTTGCTCCGGCCCTTCGCTTGGCTTGTCGGTCGCCGCTTATTGAGCCGGGGCTGCCGGTTCGACCGGCTTCGGCTGCGTCGGCTCGCTGTTCTGCATGTCGCCGCCAGTACCGGTTTCCGGCGTCGGCGTGATGCTCTGCGTCGTCGAGTTGTCGGTAGCCGGAGGGGTCGCCTCGGGCGTCGCGGGTGCTGGCGTCACCGGTGCCGGCTCTTCGGTCGCGGGCGGCTGCACGCTCTGCGTGGTCGTGTCGTCGGTGTCGCTGCAGGCGGCGACGCCAAGCAGTGCGAGGGCAGCGACCGAACCAAGAATGAGCTTCTTCATGACAATCTCCTTGCGTAACGGCCCGTCAGGCGGGCGTCGGAGAAGAAATGCATGGGGCCGGGCGCGGTTTCATAACGTTCGGAGTCCCGCTGTCACATTCCCGGGCAGCGTGGGATGTCGCACAGGCGTCATTGGCGCGTCACCGCGCTGTCACGCCGGTGCGCTACCCCGCGGCCAACAACGAAGCGGGGAATCGCATTTCCATGACCGACGTTTCCGGAGAACTTGTCTTTCGTCGCGGCAAGAAAGTTGGAAAGGCTGTCTACCAGAACCGGCCGCTTTCCAGGGAAGGGCTTTCCGAGCGCCTGTTCGCGCTTTTGTTTTCCGGCCTGGTGTACCCCCAGATCTGGGAAGATCCCGACGTCGACATCGAAGCGATGCAACTCGCCGAGGGCCACCGCATCGTCACCATCGCCTCCGGCGGCTGCAACATCCTCGCCTACCTCACCCGCTCGCCGGCGAAGATCGATGCCGTCGACCTGAATGCCGCGCACATCGCCCTCAACAAGATGAAGCTGGCCGCCGTCCGGCACCTGCCTTCGCAGGCCGACCTGTTCCGCTTCTTCGGCACCGCTGGCACCGAGCACAACTCGCATGCCTATGACCGCTTCATCGCCCCACACCTCGACACCGCCACCCGCGGCTACTGGGAGCGGCGCAACTGGCGCGGCAAGCGGCGTATCGCGACCTTCGACACCAATTTCTACAAGACCGGACTGCTTGGCCTGTTCATCGCCGCCGGCCACCGCGCCGCCAGGCTCTACGGCGTCGATCCAGCCGGCATCATGGCGACCGGCAATCGGGCCGAGCAGCGCCGCTTCTTCGACGAACACCTTGCCCCGATCTTCGACCGCCGCGCCCTGCGCTGGATCACGTCGCGAAAGTCGTCGCTGTTCGGCCTCGGCATCCCGCCCGCGCAATACGACTCGCTGCTGACCTCGGGCGACGGCTCCATGGCCGGCGTGCTTCGGGCGCGCTTGGAAAAGCTCGCCTGCGACTTCCCGCTGGAAAACAACTATTTCGCCTGGCAGGCCTTTGCCCGCCGCTACCCCGAGCCCGGCGAGGCATCCCTGCCCGCCTATCTCGAACAGGCCAATTACGCGACGATCCGCGCCAATGCCGACAAGGTGGCAATCCACCACGCCAACTTCACCGAACTGCTCACCGGCAAGGACGCCGGTACGGTCGATCGCTACGTCCTGCTCGACGCTCAGGACTGGATGAGCGACGCCCAGCTCAACGCGCTCTGGACCGAAATCACCCGCACGGCAGCTCCCGGCGCGCGCGTCATCTTCCGCACCGCCGCCGAGCCGAGCCTGCTTCCCGGCCGGCTGTCGCCTGCCCTGCTCGACCAGTGGAGCTACGCCGACGAGATGTCGCGCGATTTCACCGCTCGCGACCGTTCGGCGATCTATGGCGGCTTCCACCTCTATGTGAAGAAGCCCTGATGAGCGCGCCCGATGTCTCGACCAATCACTCCGGCTTGATGGACCGCGTCTACCGGCGTCAGCGCCATATCTATGATCTGACGCGCAAATATTACCTGCTCGGTCGCGACCGCATGATTGCGGAACTGTCCCCGCCCGTCGGCGGCACGGTGCTCGAATTGGGCTGCGGCACCGGGCGCAACCTGATCCTCGCCGCCCGCCGCTTTCCCAACGCTCATTTCTACGGCCTCGACATTTCCGCCGAGATGCTGGCCACCGCCAGGGCGTCGATCGCCCGGGCCGGCCTGTCGGACCGTATATCGCTGGCCCAGGCGGACGCGACCGCCTTCGACGCCGCCGCCCTGTTCGGCCGCAGCGGCTTCGACCGAGTCTTCGTTTCCTACGCCCTGTCGATGATCCCGGGCTGGGAACGCTCGGTGTCGGCGGCGCTTTCCGTGGCGGACGGCTCGGTCCACATCGTCGACTTCGGCCAGCAGGAAGGCCTGCCCGGATGGTTCCGCAACCTGCTTCGCGGCTGGCTTGGAAAATTCCACGTCTCGCCGCGCGAGAGCCTGGCGACGGAGATCGCACGCCAGGCCCAGGCAGCCGGCAAGAGCTTTCGCTTTGCCCCGCTGTACCGCGGCTATGCCTGGCTGGTCGTCGTCGACGGACCGAAGCCTATTTGAGCGCCGCCGCCAATGCCGCGAGCATGGCTTGCGGCTTGTAGTGCAGCTTGGAGGGTGTGAGCCCCATGCGCACCACCACCAGCCCGGCCGACGGCACCATCGCCACCGTCTGGCCGTCATGACCCTGCATCCAGAACGTGTCCGACGGCAGGTCGAAGCCGGCGTCGGGATCCTCGCCTTCGGGCGAGCCGCCCTCCGGTCCGCGCAGCCAGAGCTGGCCACGGCCATAGTCGCCGTTCGAGGCGGGTGCCGCCTCCCGCATCCAGGCGACATAGCCCTCCGGCAGAACGCGCGTTCCGTTCCATGCTCCGTCCTGCAGCAGGAACTGGCCGAAGCGCGCCCAATCATGCGCCGTGGCGTAGAGATAGGACGACCCGGCGAAGGTGCCGCGCGCATCGGCCTCCAGCACCGCACTCGTCATGCCGAGCGGCCCGAACAGTTTTTCCTGCGGCCAAGCCAATGCCGTGGCGGGATCGCCGACCGCATCCTGCCACAGCCGCGATAGGATCAGCGTCGTGCCGCTGGAATAGGAAAACACCTTGCCGACAGCGCCGGCCAGCGGCTTGGCCGCCGCGAAGCTCGCCATGTCGGGCACGAGATAGAGCATGCGGGTGACGTCGGTGACGTCGCCATAATCCTCGTTGAACTCCAGCCCGCTCGACATCGCCATGAGGTCCGCCAGGCTGATGGCGTTGCGGCCGTCCGCCTTCCACGCCTCGAACAGCCCGGTCTTGTCGACCGACATCCTGCCGTCGCCGACCAGCGTGCCGATGATCGCCGCCGTCACCGTCTTGGTCATCGACCAGCCCAGCAGCGGCGTCCCCGGACCGAAACCCTCGCCATAGCGCTCGCCGACGATGCGTCCGTTCTGCACCACCACGATCGCCCGCATGCCCGGGCCTGCCAGCCCGGCGTCGTCCAGGATCGCCGCGATGGCCGGGTCCTGCGAGGCATCGACCTTGTCGCCCTCCGGCCACAGCCCGTCGCTCTTGGCCGCGGTCGCCGCCGGAATCGCCCCGAGCGCTGCCGCCGCGACATCGCCATCCGGCACATTGCTGCAGCCGGCACCGTCATGCACCACTGCCAACCCCCGGCCGAAGATGCCGAACAGCCCCGCCCGCACCGTGCCCGCACTGTCGTCGACATCCACCGCCATCAGTCGGAGCAGCGGATGCCCCGGCGCCTGGACATCGTCGGCCAGCACCTCGCCGGCATCCCGATTTGCAATAAACACGTTGGAGCAGACGATCTTGGCGGCATAGCCCGAGCCGACCCGGATCAGTGCCGGCGGCGCGAAATAGAGCCATGCCGAGAGCCCTGCGACCGCCGCCACGACAAGAGCCACCAGCCACTTCAGGATCTTGCCGACCATGCGCATTGCCGTCCCCCGCCCCGCCATCTTGCTTCCGCCATGGAATTGCCGTCATTCCTCACGCAAATCCCGGAGGCTGTCGAGCGCGATCAACGGTTTATCAACCATGATCGGCGATCACAGGAGGGGATGCGCGGTGTCTTGGGGAAACCGCCGGTCCATCAGGCTAACATCCGGCCGCGAGGCCGACCCCGCAACGATATGCACTGGCCAGCCCCGTCTGGCCGCAAGGAGAGGTAATGCGCCGCGCTCCGGCTCTTTTGCTGCTCGCCTTTCTCGGCGCCTGCTCGACTTCCGACACCTTGTCGCTTGCCCCCGCCGGCAAGTCGACGACCATGGCCAGCGTTTCGGTCAAGAACCCGCGCTTCAGCGACAGCGATCCACACCAGTGGGAAAGCGGCGCGCCCTGGACCTACGCCGTCCACGGCACCGACGTTTCGAAGTACCAGACCTCGATCGACTGGCAGCAGGCCAAGGGCAGCGGCATCTCCTTCGCTTTCATCAAGGCGACCGAGGGCGGGGACCGCGTCGACGACTATTTCGGCGAACATTGGCGTGAGACCAAGGCTGCCGGCGTACCGCGCGGCGCCTATCACTTCTATTATTTCTGCCGGCCGGCGGCCGAGCAGGCGCGCTGGTTCATCCAGAATGTGCCCAATGAGCGCTCGTCGCTGCCGCCGATCCTCGACATGGAATGGAACCCGCTGTCGCCGTCCTGCAAGCTCCGCCCGCCGGCGGCCACGGTGCGCAGCGAGATGAAGATCTTCCTCGAAATGGTCGAGAAGCATTACGGCAAGAAACCGATCATCTACACCTCGATCGACTTCTTCGACGACAACGACCTGTCGACCTTCCGCGGCTATCCCTACTGGCTGCGTTCCGTCGCCGGCCATCCGACCTCGCGATACGGCAGCCACCCCTTCACCTTCTGGCAGTACACCGGTACCGGTGTCGTGCCCGGCATCAGGGGCGACGCCGACATCAACGTGTTCAACGGCACCGAAGCGCACTGGAAGAAGTGGCTCGCCGCCAACACGAGATAGCCTACGACCAGCCCTGCCTGCACCGCCGGGCTGCATATTTCGCATGGCAGATGCGACAACAAGAGGGGGTGCGGCCCTCGCCCCGGTTCTGTAGAAGGCGCGGCAGAGACATCGACTTGGCCGTCTGCCTGCATGTCGCCATCCGGCGAAGGCAAGAACCCGAAATGACGGGCCAAGCAGGAGACCTGCCCAATGAATCTGCTGAGCAAAGCGCTGGCCGCCGCCCTGTTAGCCACCGCCTCAATGCCTGCGATCGCGCAGGAAACCGCCGCAGTGCCCCAGGGCGCTCCGATCGTAACCTCGGAATGCGGCGACGATTTCGCCACCTGGAAGCAGAACCTAGCCAACGAAGCCCGCGCCGCCGGCGTCGGCGAGAAGGGCCTGTCGGCGCTGGCAAACGCCACCATCGACCCTAAGGTGCTCGAGCGCGACCGCGCCCAGGGCGTGTTCGCCCAGACCTTCACCCAGTTCTCCGAACGCATGATCAGCGACTACCGGCTCAAGCACGGAGCTGCCAATCTGCAGAAATATGGCCAGTATTTCGCCAAGGCCGAACAGGACTACGGCGTGCCCGGCCCCGTGATTGCCGCCTTCTGGGCGCTGGAAACCGACTTCGGCGCGGTGCAGGGCAATTTCAACGCACTCAACGCGCTGGTCACGCTGGCCCATGACTGCCGTCGCCCGACGCTATTCCGGCCGCAGGTCGTGCCGCTGCTGACCCTGATCGACCGCAACGTGCTGCCCGCCGACGTCAAGGGCGCCTGGGCCGGCGAAATCGGCCAGACCCAGATCCTGCCGTCCGATTACCTGGCGCGCGGCGTCGACGGCGACGGCGACGGCATTGTCGACCTGCGCAACACCCCGGCCGACGTCATCCTCACCACCGGCAAGAAGATCCAGTCGCGCGGCTGGAAGCGAGGCGAACCCTGGATCGAGGAAGTCCGCGTGCCCGCCGAAATGGCCTGGGAAGAAACCGGCCGCACCAACAAGCAGCCGCTCTCCCGCTGGGCGGCGATGGGCGTCACCATGCGCGACGGCACCGCGCTGAAAGACACCGGCCTCAAGGCCGGCATCGTCCTGCCGATGGGCCGCAAGGGCCCCGCCTTCCTGACCTACGACAATTACGACGTCTACCTCGAATGGAACCAGTCGGCGACCTACACGCTGACGGCCGCGAACCTTGCCACCCGTCTCGCCGGCCAGCCGGCCTTCGAGCGCGGCAATCCCGACGCCGGCCTGACCGGCGACGCGATGAAGGCACTGCAGCAGAAGCTGCACGACAAGGGCTACGATGTCGGCGGCATCGACGGCATCCTCGGCACCAACACCCGCGAAGCCATCCGCCAGGAGCAGATGCGCCTCAAGCTGCCGGTCGACGGCTGGCCGACGGACGAACTGTTGGCGAATCTGTGAGGGAATAGGGAATAGGGAATAGGGAAGGATTACCAACGTCTTGCCGTTGGAACCTCCCCTTCACTATTCACTATTCACTATTCACTACTCGCTAAACAACGTCGCCGCGTCGCCATGCACCGGCTTCCAGCCAAGCTCGCGGCGCGCCTTTCCCCCGCTCAGCCGCTGGCTGATGGCGTAGCCCCGCGCCCATTCGCCAAGGCGTTCCGCCGCACGGTCGGCGCTGACGATGCGAATGTCGGGACGCTCCGTCCCCATCTGCCGAGCCACTGCCGCCACGATCTCGGCGACGGCAAGCCCGTCGATGGCCGAGCCGTTGTAGACCGAACCGGGCTGTGCCTTTTCGAGCACCCGCAAGTACAGTTCGGCCAGATCCTCCGCATGGACCAGCGGCCAGACCACCTGCTCCGAACCGATGACATCGATCGGCACTCCGTCCCGCATCGCTTCCATGAACGAGGAAAACACCCCGCCTGCTGCCGAATAGACCATCGCCGGATGGATCGCCGCAGCAGAAACCTCCGGCGCATCGAGCACGCGCCGCATGTTGTCGATCATCCAGCCAAACGCCGGCAGCGGCGCAAACGGGCTGTCTTCGGTGGCCACCCGTTCACCGGTGGCGCCAAACAGCCAGCAGCCGCCGGTGTAGATGAAGCGCGGCGGCTTCGGCATTGCCCCCAGGACGGGTTGCAGCGCGTCGAGCAACGCGGTCTCGACCGGCCCCATGTCGTCGCCGAAGTCCGACGCGGCATGAATGACCCCGTCCACCGCCGGTATCTCCGCCACCCATTGCGCGGGCGCGCGCAAGTCGCCGCGCAGCGGCACCGCCCCTGCAGCCCTCAGGCGATCTGCCGAGGTCTCCGAGCGGGCCAGGCCGATGACCTCATGTCCGGCCTCGACAAGCCGCCGCAGCACGTGACTGCCAATGAAGCCGGTACCGCCGAGAAGGAAAATGCGCATGCGAATGGTCACTTAGCGAGTAGCGAGTAGCGAGTAGCGAGTAGCGAGTAGCGAGTAGCGAGTAGCGAGTAGCGAGTAGCGAGTAGCGAGTAGCGAGTAGCGAAGATCGGAGCAGCCACCCGGAAATTCAAGCCGCGCCTTGCCCTGCTCGCCGCGTTAGCCTCAGTCAGCCATCGTTTCCAGGCTGGCGAGCCCGACGGGCGCCTCGCCCTCGTCGAAGGGCGTCGTCACCTCGACGAAGGTGTCGGGATAAAAGCCGTTGAAGCGCGTGCGCAGCGACAGCGAGTAGGCGCCGATATGGCCGATCTCGATCCAGTCGCCGGTGTCGATCGTCTCCGGCAGCCAGAACGGCCGCGACAGGATGTCGACGGAATCGCAGGTCGCGCCGCACACCTTGAACGGCACGATGCTGCCGGCGTCGCCATTGCGCGTGCGGATCGCCGGATCCGGGATGAAGCGCGCCGGCAGCGTGATCTTGCCGGTCCAGGAATCCGACAGCGACGCCCAGATGCCGTCGTTGATGTAGAGCCGCCTGCCCTTGCGCAACAGCACCCGCACGATCAGCGACAGGCAGCGCGCCACGATCACCCGGCCCGGCTCGGCCACCAGCGGCATCTCGTCGAAATTGTATTCCTTCAGGTCGCCGCGGAAGCGCGACATGATCTGCCCGATCGACGGCATCGCCGGCTTCTTGCTGTTCGGATCATGGCCGTATTCGGCCGGGAAGCCGCCGCCGACGTCGAGCCCGGCGAGATCGAACGACACGCGGTTGCGCACCCAGTCGACCGACGCCAGCGCGCGCTCGTAGGTGTCGGGATCCTCGATCTGGCTGCCGACATGGAAGCACAGCCCCACCTTGTAGCCGTTGCGGTTGAGCCGCTCGGCCAGTTCGACGGCATTGGCCGGCCCTGCGCCGAACTTCTTCGACAGCTCGTAGGCCGCAGAGCCCTTGGTCTGCACGCGCACGAACACGGTGATCGCACCGGGATCGATGTCGAGCGCCCGCACCACGCGGTTGAGCTTGTTGATCTCGTCCTCATGGTCGACGGCGATCACCCGGATGCCATAGGTCTCCAGCGCCAGCCTGATGTCGGACTGCGCCTTGACCGGGTGCATGTAGATCATTTCGGCCTCGGCCGAGACCTCCCGCACCGCCGCGAACTCGCCGGGCGATGCCACGTCGAACATCGTCACCCCGGCCTCGACCAGCGTCTTGAGCACGATCAGCTCGCCGTTCGTCTTGACGGCATAGGCGGTCCTGCCGGGGAACATCTCCATGAAGTTCCTGGCATCGGTCTTGAGCACTTCGGGCCGGAAACAATAGACCGGGGCATCCGGACGGAGCGCCAATGCGGCCTCGCGGGCGTTCTCGAATCGCTGCATGGATGCTCCTCGTTGCCGGCCGAAATCTAAACCAAGCCGCCGATGATGCAACCCGAGCGAGTTTGGCAGGAGCGTTGCGTCACCTTTTGGATTCGGGTGGCCCTACCCGAGAACCGCGCGTAGCTGTCGAATGTGACGAAGCGAAGAAGGAAGCCGAAATGAGTGCACGCGATTGGGCAAGGCTGCTGCTCCTGGGGGTCATCTGGGGCGGCTCGTTCTTTTTCGTCCATATCGCAGTGGCCGAGATCGCACCGCTCAAGCTCGTGCTGTTCCGCGTGATGATCGCCGCATGCGCGCTGCACCTCTATCTGCTCGTCCGCGGCCCTTCCTTCCGCCTTGCCCTGCCGCTGGCAGCGACACTGTTCGGGCTGGCGCTGGTCAACAATGTCATTCCCTTCTCGCTGATCTTTGTCGGCCAGACCGAGATCGGCGCCGGCCTCGCCTCGGTGCTCAACGCCACCACGCCGTTCTGGACGCTGGTCATCGCCAACATGATGACCACCGACGAGAAGCTGAACTGGAACAAGCTCGCTGGCATCGCGCTCGGCATACTGGGCACTGCCGTGATGATCGGGCCCGGGCTGATCGCCGGTCTCGGCGGGCCGGTCTGGGCCAAGCTGGCGCTCATCGGCGCATCGCTGTCCTACGCCCTTGCGCTGATGGTGGCGCGGCGACTCAGGGGCGTGCCGCCGGCAGTCGTGGCGACTGGCCAGCTCACCGCGTCCACCATCATCATGATACCGGTCGTGCTCGCCGTGCATGGGACCGGCGGCCTGTTTGCGGCGAGCAGCGGCGCCTGGATGGCCGTCTTCGCCCTGGCGCTCGTTTCGACAGCCTGTGCCTATCTGCTGTTCTTCGGCCTGGTCGCCTCGGCGGGCGCCACCAACACGTCGCTGGTCACCCTGGTCGTGCCGGCGAGCGCCATCCTGCTCGGCGTGACCTTCCTTGGAGAACGCCTCGAGGTCTTCGAACTGGGCGGCATGGCGCTGATCGCGCTGGGGCTCGTCACCATCGACGGACGCCTGTTCAGGCGCCGGGCAGCCGCTGCGGGCTAGGAGTTTGCCACAATTTCTCCACAACCTTGGCCGGCCGTTTTGGTAAACAAAACCAAAGGCTAAGAGCGGAGAATGCGTCGCATTTCTCACAATCTTGTCGCAATGCAGCACATTTTTCGCTTGTGTGTGACCGAAATGACCCTAGATTCCGGCCTGTGGCTTGCGCAGAGGAGGCTATGCATGGGACTGACTAGGTCAATCAATGCACTCATGATTTGCGCCGCGTTTGCTTTTATCGGCGCGCTCATCGTTGGAGTTCTTCCATAAAAGGCCGCTAGACGGCGGAAGACGATAGCACCTCTAAGGTGGACAGCTTCGAAAAGGCCGGGATGAATGTCCCGGCCTTTTTGGTTCTACAGCGCTGCCCATCCGCGGGCGCGCAAACTACTTTGCAGCTTCTTGGGCAGCCGCTCAGGCGGCCGCAGAGCCCTGCACCGCCGGCTGCGGCCGGATGCCGATCATGTGGCACACCGCCACCACGAGGTCGGCGCGGTTCATCGTGTAGAAATGGAAGTCGCTGACGCCGCGTTCGACGAGATCGAGCACCTGCTCGACCGCCACTGCCGCAGCCACCAGCGCATGCGTCTGCGGGTCCCTGTCCAGTCCCTCGAATCGCTCCGCCAGCCAGTGCGGCACATGCGCCCCGCAGCGCGCGGAGAAGTTCGCCACCTGCGCGAAGCTGTGGATCGGCAGCACTCCCGGCACGATCGGAATGTAGATGCCGGCCTTGCGGGCACGCTCGACATAGCGCTCGTAAAGGTCGTTGTCGAAGAAGAACTGGGTAACGGCCCGTGTCGCGCCCTTGTCGACCTTGCGCTTCAGCATGTCGAAATCGGTGGCGAAGTCGGGGCTTTCGGGGTGCTTTTCCGGATAGGCCGAGACCGAGATGTCGAAATCGCCCTGCGCCTTCAGCGCACCCACCAGTTCGGCGCCGTTGGCATAGCCGCCCGGATGGGGCTGGTAAGCCGCGCCCACGCCTTCCTTCGGGTCGCCGCGCAGCGCCACGAAACGCTTGACGCCCATGGCGGCAAACTCCGCGATCACCTGGTCGACCTCCTCGCGCGTGGCGTCGACGCAGGTCATGTGTGCGGCCGGCGTCAGCGTCGATTCCTGCAGGATGCGCTTCACCGTGCGCGCCGTGCGCTCGCGCGTCGTGCCGCCGGCACCGTAGGTCACCGACACGAACTGCGGCTTCAGCGGCTCGAGCCTGGTCACCGTGTCCCACAGCCGCGCCTCCATCTCGTCATTCTTGGGCGGAAAGAACTCGAACGACACCCGGATCTTGTTGCCGATGTCGGAACGCCTGGACAGGGGGTATTGGTTCATCAGGCGGTTTCCCTTACGGCTTGAATGTCTGGAGTTGGTTCGGCGATCAGCTGGCGGCGGTCATGCGCCAGCCAAAGCTTGACGGTCAGGCTGGCCTTGGACGATCCGCGTGGCTCGAACTCCTGCGTATCGTCGAGCTCCAGCCCTGCCTCGGCGAGCCAGTCGGCGATCTGCCGGTCCGAGAAACCGAGGCGGGCATGCGCATGCTCGGAGCGCAGGAAATCGAGGCCGTGCGGCGCGAAATCGACGATCACCAGCCGCCCCGACGGGCGCAGCAGGCGTGCCGCCTCCTGGATGGCGCGGGCCGGATCGTCGAGGAAATGCAGCACCTGGTGGACGGTGACGAGATCGAAGGCGTCGCGTTCGACCGGCGGCGAGAAGATGTCGCCCTGGCGTACCTGCGCATGCGCCACGCCCGCCTTGTCGAGATTGGCACGCGCCACCGCCAGCATCTCGCGCGACATGTCGATGCCGACGCCACGGCGATAGAGCGGCGCAAAGATTTCGAGCAGCCTGCCGGTGCCGGTGCCAAGGTCGAGCATCGACTGGAACGGCCGCTTGCCGACCAGCTTCAGCAGGGCCGCCTCGACGGCCCTGTCAGGCGCATGCAGTGTGCGAATCTCGTCCCAGCTCGCGGCATTGGCGCTGAAATAATGAGCCGCCCTCTCCTGCCGCTTGCGCTTAACGTCGACGAGGCGCTCGAAGTCGCGCACCACCTGGCCGTCGCCCGTGTCGATGCCCGACACCAGACCCTGCACGAAGCCGCGCGCCTGGTCGGCGTCGGAGAGGCGGAAGAAGGCCCACGAGCCCTCCTGGTAGCGGTCGATCAGGCCTGCCTCGAGCAGCAGCTTGAGATGACGCGACACGCGCGGCTGCGACTGGCCGAGAATTTCGGTCAGGTCGGAAACCGTCAGGTCGCCGCGCGAAAGCAGCGTCAGGATGCGAAGGCGGCTGGATTCGGCGGCCGCCTTCAAGGTATCTACCATGGTGTCGAGCGTAACGTGCATCGGCTTTGGTTCTCGCCAAAAGACATAAACATATCTTTATGTGACGAAGCGAGTGATTGCAACGCCCAATGTCGCATGCGGGCAAGAAAATGGCGCGACGGTGGGAGGACGCCATGCAGATGTTCGAACAACGCGAGGGCGAAGTGGCGTTGTCGGTCGATCCTGCCAGCCAGCCGGGCGACGCCAGTCTCGTCTTCATCGGCCGCATCGCCTCGCCGTGGAAGCTGCGCGAGGAATGCCCCAAGAACATGGATGCAGCGCGCGAGCGCGGCGGCGGCGCAAGCGTGACCGTCGACACGCTCTATCGGCCGGGCCTCGCCGGGCTGGCTGGCTTCACCCACGTCGTCATCTTGAGCTGGTTCGAGAAGGCGCCGCGGAATCTGATTGTTCAGAAACCACGTCATGCATCTGACGCCAAAGGCGTTTTCGCCCTGCGCTCGCCTGCCCGGCCAAACCCGATAGGAATGCATGTTGCCCGCATCGTTGCGCTCGACGTTGATGCCGGCCGCATCGAGATTGATGCCATCGACGCGCTCGACGGCACGCCGGTCATCGACCTGAAGCCGTATTTCGCATCCGTCGATGCCTTCCCCGACGCTGCGCGTCCCGTCAAGGAAGGCCGTGCATGAATGCGCCGACCGGCCGCCGCCGCGCCGTTGCCAAGTCGCTGACTGCATTGCTGCCGCTGGCGCCCTACGCCGACATCGAGGTCATCCGCGCCGACGCGCTGGCCGTGCACATGAAGACGCTGCCGCCGTCCATCGCCGTCTGGCTGGCGACCATCGCCCATGTCCGACATGCCCACAGCGACTACGAAAAGCTGCTGTCGGAGGGCTACGACCGCGATTCCGCCCGCTTCTTCGTCATCGACCAGATCAACGCCACCCTCACCCGCTGGCGCGCCACCCGCCTGCTCGATCCCGATGACGAGGATGTCTAGGGAGCAGAGTGCAATCAGCCCGTCGATGCGGCGGTGAACACCGCCAACTGGGCAGCGAATGCCCGCTTGAAAGCCGGCCGCGCCTCGCCGCGGGCAACGTAGGCGGCAAGGTTGGGATATTCCTCCAGCAACCCCGATCCGTTCAAGCGGCGCAGCACCATTACCATTATCAGATCGCCGGCGCTGAATGCATCGTCAAGCCAGCCGGCATCGCCGAGGCGAACGGAAAGCTCGCCCAATCGGCCACGGATACGATCCTCGACGATCGGCATGCGCTGCGCGAACCACGGCTCGTCGCGTTCCACGAGCCGCGCGATTTCCCGATCGACGATCGGCGGCTCCAGCGTGCTCAGCGCGGCAAACATCCATGTGATCGCGCGAGCCCGGGCGTTGGCATCGTCCGGCAACAGACCCGCATGACGTTCGGCGACGTGCAAGACGATCGCCCCCGATTCGAACAGCACGAGATCGCCCTCCTCATAAGTCGGGATCTGCCCGAAAGGATGAAGCGCGCGATGCGCGGGCTTCTTCAATTCAGGGAACGACACGAGGCGAACGTCGTAGGACTGGCCGACTTCTTCGAGCGCCCAGCGAACACGCATGTCGCGCGCCTGTCCCCTGCCACGGTCGGGCGACCGCTCGAAGGCCGTGATGGTGGGGGTCATTTGAAGCCTCCGATTGCCGCGATCGTTTTCATGGTCAGGTATCCACTTCTCGCACTCTTCAGCCAAAGGACGAACGACAGGTGCGACTTCCGACAACTTGCTTGTTTTGTTCAGCCATCCCGGTCCGGACGCGACCCGCGCCGCCCCATTGCTCGCGCGCACCATCTCTGCTTTCCTCCACGGCCATCGCAGCTTGAGAGGAGCAGGCGCATGACGGAAAGCATCGAGCCCTACCGCCATCATCATAAGGACGGCAGCCTGTGGATCGTTGGTCAAACGCGCGACGGCCAGGCCGACGGCTACTGGGAATGGTTCCGCAAGGACGGCACGAAACTGCGCTCCGGCCATTTTTCCAAAGGCGTCCAGGTCGGAGAATGGACGACCTACGACAAGACGGGAAAGGTCTACAAGGTCACCACCATCAAGAAGACTGCGGCCTCTGCGGCTGGCCCCCTCACGGATGCCAGCCTCCCTCGCTGACGGGCTACGCCCTGTAGATCCACTGCTCCGGCACGCGCACCGAGACCTCTTCGTCGGCGAAGATCGCGCCGGGCTTTTCCACCCAGCCCACCAGCCCGCGCAGGCGCTTGGCCGCCTTGGGGAACATCAGCGAGCCGGCATCGTGGTCGGCCATGCCCGCATGCTCGGCGATCGAGCGCCCGGCGATGCGGCACGGCGCGTTCTGCCCGTCGATCTTGATCGTCACGCCGCCCTTGAAGAACAGCATGGTGCCCGACGGCAGCATCGACAGCATCGGCACGCCGTCGAGCAGGAGATTGGCGCCGATCCACTCCGGCTTGATCTCGCTGAGCCCCATGCGCCCGGCGACGATGGCGAGTTCGTCCGGCGCCACGATCGAAAGCTGGCGCTCGTTGCGCATCTCTGTGCCGCGCGGATACCACGGCTCGCGCCCGCCTGAGCGGCGGGTGTGGCCGGCATGAAAATCGCCGCCGATGCCTTCGAAGCCGAGCGGCAGCGTCTCCACGGCGCGCGTGACGAAATGATCCGATGGCGCGGTGTAGATGCCGGCGACCCGCGCAGCGAGCTTCCTGCCGGGCAGGATTTCAGGTTCGTCTTCCCTGCGCAGTGTCGGATCGAGCATCTTTCGCCTCTCAATGTGAGGCGGCACCATGCCGACCAGGCAACAGAAAATCCAGACAAAAAGCCTGATCCCGGGATCACCCGGACTGATGCGTCAGTGCATCCGCACCAGCGCGCCGCCGATCGAATAACCGGCACCGAAGGCGCAGATCAGACCGTGCTCGCCCGGCTTCATGTCCTCGTGGTTTTCCTTGAGCGCGATGATGGCGCCTGCCGCCGCCGTATTGCCCAGCCGTTCCAGCACCATCGGGGCGGTGTCCTGGTCGGCCTCGTGGCCCAGCGCCAGCTTCAGGATCATCGCGTTCATCCGCGCATTGGCCTGGTGCAGCCAGTAGCGCCTGACATCGGAGGGCGTCATGCCGTGGTCGGCAAGGAAGGCGGTGATGAAGCGGTGCGCCGCATGCGTCACCTCCTTGAACACCTTGTTGCCGACCTGCTTGATCATGTTGCCCTCCATCGTAACGACGGAGGTGTGTTCCTGGCCGGCGCGCAGCAGGAAGCCGAAATTGGTGCGGATGTTGTTGGAGAACTGGGTCCAGTTGCGCGTGTCGAGGATCTCGAACCGCCCCGGCCGCGTCTCCTTCGGCCCGATCGCCTCGACCACCATCGCCACTGAGGCGTCGCCGAAGATGAAATGTGTCTGCCGGTCGCGGAAATTGAGATGGCCGGTGATGATCTCGGGCGTGACGATCAGCACCCGCTTCTGGCCGCCCGAGCGCACCAGGTTGAAGGCGACGTGCAGCGCCGCTGCCGACGACGAGCAGCCGAGGCTCATGTCGAAGGCCGCGCCCTCGATGCCGAGTTCCTTCTGGATCTCGATGGAGATCGCCGGATAGGGCCGCTGCTGGTGCGATGCGGCACAGATGACCATGTCGATGTCCGCGCCGGTCAACCCGGCATGGTCGAGCGCCTTTCGCGCCGAGGCGACGCCGAACTCGGCTTCGACCGACAGCGCATCGTCGGCCCGCGGCGCGATGCGCGGCGCCATGCGCTCGGGGTCGAGAATGCCGTCGAGCGTATGCACATGGCGGTTTTTCACCCCAGACGCATAGACGATGAAGTCGCTGTCCGACTTCTTGATCGGCTCTTCGCCCACCGACAAGCGCCTGGCGTTCTCGATGTCGGCCCAGGCGTTGAAGCTCTCGACCAGTTCGTCGTTGCTGATCGATGCATCAGGAATTTCAACGCCGATGCCGCTGATGATGACGCGATGCATGAAAACCGTCCGATGCCTGAAATCCGTCGCGAAACCTGCCCCGCCGCAGATTCGCCGAAGCCCAGTCTACGCCAGCAGGAGCGCTTCGAATACGCCTGCAGGACATTCGATCCCGAAACGAATTACGCCCCGCTTTGAGCGGGGCGTAATGAAAGTCCAGGAGATCAGCGCGTCAGGCGCTTGTGGCTCATCCGGTGCGGGGCGGCGGCCTCCGCGCCGAGGCGGCGGATCTTGTCCTTCTCATACTCTTCGAAGTTGCCCTCGAACCACTCGACATGCGCGTCGCCTTCATAGGCGAGCATGTGGGTGGCCATGCGGTCGAGGAACATACGATCGTGCGAGATGATGACGGCGCAGCCGGCATAGGCTTCGAGCGCGTCTTCGAGCGCGCCGAGCGTTTCGGTGTCGAGATCGTTGGTCGGTTCGTCGAGCAGCAGCACGTTGCCGCCGTTCTTCAGCATCTTGGCGAGGTGGACGCGGT
Source organism: Aminobacter sp. DSM 101952 (assembly GCF_001424795.1). NCBI lineage: Bacteria > Pseudomonadati > Pseudomonadota > Alphaproteobacteria > Hyphomicrobiales > Phyllobacteriaceae > Aminobacter > Aminobacter sp. DSM 101952. The sequence goes on from NZ_LMCL01000001.1 coordinate 351,776, forward strand.
TGCGCTGGCCACCCGACAGATTGCCGACCTTCTGCTGCTGGTCGCCGCCGCGGAAGTTGAACGACGAGCAATAGGCGCGGCTGTTCACTTCGTGCTTGCCGAGCTTGATGACTTCAGCACCGCCGGAAATCTCTTCCCACACGGTCTTGGTCGGGTCGAGCGCGTCGCGGCTCTGGTCGACATAGCCGAGCTTGACGGTCTCGCCGACACGGATCGAGCCGCTATCGGGCGTTTCCTGGCCGGTGATCATCTTGAACAGCGTGGTCTTGCCGGCGCCGTTCGGGCCGATGACGCCGACGATGCCGCCGGGCGGCAGCTTGAAGTTCAGGTCCTCGATCAGCAGCTCGTCGCCGTAGCCCTTGTTCACGCCCTCGACCTCGATGACGACATTGCCGAGCCGCTCGCCAGCCGGAATGACGATCTGGGTGTCGGTCGGCTTGCGGTTCTGCGACTGCTCGACCAGTTCTTCATAGGCCTTGATACGGGCCTTCGACTTGGTCTGGCGCGCCTTCGGCGAGGACGCGATCCACTCGCGCTCGCGCCAGATCGCCTTCTGGCGCGAATCGTCCTCGCGGCCTTCCTGGATCAGGCGCTTGGCCTTGGCGTCGAGATATTTGGTGTAATTGCCCTCGTAAGGGATGCCGCGGCCGCGATCGAGCTCGAGGATCCAGCCGGTGACGTTGTCGAGGAAGTAGCGATCGTGGGTGATGATCAGCACCGAGCCCGGATAGTCGCGCAGGTGCTTTTCCAGCCACGCCGTCGTCTCGGCGTCGAGATGGTTGGTCGGTTCGTCGAGCAGCAGCAGGTCGGGCTGCTCGAGCAGCAGGCGGCACAGCGCGATGCGGCGGCGCTCGCCACCCGACAGCTGGGTCACCTCGGAATCGGCGGGCGGGCACTGCAGCGCGTCCATCGCCATCTCGACCTGCTGTTCCAGGTCCCAGAGGTTGAGGCGGTCCATCTCGTCCTGCAGACGCGCGCCTTCGTCGGCGGTCTCGTCCGAGTAGTTCATCATCAGCTCGTTGTAGCGCTCGATGATGGCGGTCTTCTTGGCGACGCCGTCCATGACGTTCTCGAACACGGTCTTGGCCGGGTCGAGATGCGGCTCCTGCGCCAGGTAGCCGACGGTCGCACCGTCAGCCAGCCAGGCCTCGCCCGACCATTCCTTGTCGAGGCCGGCCATGATCTTGAGCACGGTCGACTTGCCGGCGCCGTTGGGGCCCAAGATGCCGATCTTGGCGTCCGGGTAGAACGACAGGTTGAGATTATCCAGCACCTTCTTGGTGCCGTAGGACTTGGTCAGTCCCGACATGTGATAGATGAACTGGCGTGCCACGCGCGCGTATCCTGCTTCAGGTGAACGGAGATTTGCGCGCTATGTAGGCCATCCCACCCCAAACGGCAAATGCTTTCGGGGTGCCGTATCGGCCCGCCAACACGGTGTTCCTGACGCGACTGCAGGCGCAAAGCAAAATTTAACCATATTTGTCCATCCTTTCTCCATCGTTCTGTCGAGTTGGGGACATTCCGGAAATCACGCACTGCGGTCGCTCGCCGGCCGTACGACGTTTGCGGGACGACTGGTCTGCTACGCGTTAGTGAGTAAAACCGTTTATTTTCGGCCTCTTGGCCGTCTTTTGCGTCCATTGCTGATCGCTTCCCTCGGCACCGCCTTTGCGGGCGTGGCCGCGTGGTCGATGGCCGGCATGGTGGCGATGGGCAACACCCGCGCTTTCGATGCGACCCATTTCGCGCCCAAGCCGCAGGTCCACGTGGTCAAGGTCGCCAAGGCGTGGCCCACGGCCTATGTCAGCACCGACAAGGCGTCGCGACTGGTCGCCGCCGCCAAGCCCCGGATCACGGCCAAGGATGACAGGCCGGTCGCCACGGCCAGCCTGGCCGGCAGCCTGGGCAAATCCGCCCGCCATGCCGGCATCGCCCCCCCATCCGGCCATGCCGCCCGCTTCGACACCATCGCAAGGCAGGCCGATCTCAGCTCGAAGACGCTCGCCAGCCTGTTCGCCTCGGTCGACAAGGCCGCGCCAGAACGCATCGCCGCAACAGCGCCCAGCCAGGACGTGCCGCTGCCCGCCTCGACGACGCAGCACCCGACGATGCTCGCTTATGCCGATCCTTCGCCGGGAGGCGCCACCGACACCGCGCTCTCCACGCTGCTGACCGGTCCTTCCGAGGACCTCGCCGCGGCACAGGCCGAAGCGGAAGCCGCCCTGCCCGACTATGCCGAGACCCCGTCCGCGGCCCCCCGGCCGGAGCTGCGCCCGCAAGCCAGGCCCGCCGAGGCGGACGCCGGCGAGCCCGAGGCGGATGCTCCGGAAGTCGCCGGCAAGCGCGAAACGAAGAAGCCTGAGAAGCTCGCCTATGCCCGCCCGGAGGTCCCGGAAGACAAGCCAGGCAGCACCCTTGGCCAGTCGCTGCGCAACATGTTCGGCGGCAAGACCAGGGCCGGCAATGGCGTCGCCGTCTACGACATCAGCGCTGCCAAGGTCTACATGCCCGACGGCAGCGTGCTCGAGGCGCATTCCGGCATCGGCAACATGGCCGACAACCCGCGCTACGTGCACGTCAAGATGAACGGCCCGACCCCGCCCCACACCTATAACCTCAGGATGCGCGAAAGCCGCTTCCACGGAGTCGAGGCGATCCGCATGCTGCCCGTCGACGGCAAGAACAAATATGGCCGCGACGGCTTCCTGACCCACAGCTACCTGCTGCGCGGCGGCCGCGAGGAGTCGCATGGCTGCGTCGCCTTCGCCGACTACAAGCGTTTCCTCACCGCCTTCAAGCAGGGCAAGGTCAAGCAGATGATCGTCGTGCCGAGCGGCGGACGCGAAAGCTTCCGCCTCGCATCTAACGGCAAGAGCATCTGACGGACGGCCCGCAATCGCCGGCTGGCCACAGCCGCCGGCGGCTGCCGATAGACATCGTCTCCGCGCCATTCCATAACCGGCGCCATGCTCAGCGAAACGAAGCTCCTTCGGATTTCCATCGCCGTGACCTTCGTCGTCGCGCTGTTCGGCATTGCCTTCGGCGTCTTAAGCGGTTCGTCCTCGATCGCCTTCGATGGCGCCTATTCCCTCGCCGACGCGACCATGACCATCCTGGCGTTGATCGTCGCGCGGCTCATCACCAGCAATGCCAACCACAATCGCCGGCTGCACAAGCGCTTTTCGCTCGGCTTCTGGCACCTTGAGCCCATCGTCCTGGGCATGAACGGCATCGTCTTGATGAGCGTGTCGATCTACGCCCTGATCAACGCCATCGCCAACCTCTTGGCCGGCGGCCGCCAGCTCGAATTCGACTTCGCCATCGTCTATGCGGCGGTGACGCTCGCCGCCTGCCTGACCATGGCGTTCATCGGCAACCGCGCCAACCGGACCATCCAGTCCGACTTCGTCACCCTCGACGTCACCGCGTGGATGATGTCCGGCGGCATCACCGCGGCCCTGCTGGTTGCCTTCATCGGCGGCAGCCTGGTCGAAGGCACCGAGCTTGCCTGGATCGCGCCCTTTGTCGATCCCGCCGTGCTGGCGCTGGTCTGCCTGATCATCATCCCGATGCCCATCGGCACCGTCCGCCAAGCCTTCTCCGACATCCTGCTGATCACGCCGGAAGCCCTCAAGACGCATGTCGACGAAGTCGCCCGCGACACCGTGGCCAGGCACGGCTTCGTGTCCTACCGCGCCTATGTCGCCAAGGTCGGCCGCCTGATGCAGATCGAGCTCTATTTCATCGTGCCGCCCGGCCTGCCCGCGAAAACCATCGAGGCATGGGACCGGCTGCGCGACGAGATCGGCGATGCCCTCGGCGATGAAGGCCCCGATCGCTGGCTGACCATCGCCTTCACCGCCGACCGGGAATGGGCGGAATAGCCGCCCCCTTACGCCTTGATGCGCCAGCCAGTCCTGAAGATCCACCAGACCGCGATCAGGCAGGCAGCGAGGAAAGCAAGCGTCATGCCGAGGCTGATGCCGACATTGACGTCCGACACGCCGAAGAAGCTCCAGCGGAAGCCGCTCACCAGATAGACCACCGGGTTGAACAGCGACACGGTGCGCCACAGCGGCGGCAGCATGTCGATGGAGTAGAAGCTGCCGCCAAGGAAGGTCAGCGGTGTCACGATCAGCATCGGCACCAATTGCAATTGCTCGAAATTGCCGGCCCAGATGCCGATGATGAAGCCGAACAGGCTGAAGGTGACGGCCGTCAGCACCAGGAACAGCAGCATCCAGCCGGGATGCTGGATTTGCAGCGGCACGAACAGCGAGGCGGTCGCCAGGATGATCAGCCCGAGGATGATCGACTTCGACGCCGCCGCCCCGACATAGGAGATGACGATCTCCAGATAGGACACCGGCGCCGACAGCAGTTCGTAGATGGTGCCGACGAATTTCGGGAAATAGATGCCGAACGAGGCGTTGGAGATGCTCTGCGTCAGAAGCGACAGCATGATCAGCCCCGGCACGATGAAGGCGCCGTAGCTGATGCCGTTGATCTCGCTGATGCGCGAGCCGATGGCCGCGCCGAAGACGACGAAATAGAGCGAGGTCGAAATGACCGGCGAAACGATGCTCTGCAGCAGCGTGCGCCAGGTGCGCGCCATTTCGAACAGGTAGATTGCGCGGATAGCGTGATAATTCATCGCCGTTCACTCACCAGGTTGACGAAGATCTCCTCCAGCGAACTCTGCTTGGTCTGCAGGTCCTTGAAGCGGATTCCGGCGTCGTTGAGATCCTTGAGCAGCGCGGTGATGCCCGTCCGCTCGCCTTGGGTGTCATAGGTGTAGACGAGCTCGTTGCCGTCGTCGGACAGCTCCAGCCCGTGGCTCGAAAGCTCCGCCGGCACCTGCTCCAGCCTTTGCTGCAGCTGCAGCGTCAGCTGCTTGCGGCCGAGCTTGTGCATCAGCTCCGCCTTGTCCTCGATCAGGATGATCTCGCCATGGCTGATCACGCCGACCCGGTCGGCCATCTGCTCGGCCTCCTCGATGTAGTGCGTGGTCAGGATGATGGTGACGCCGGTTTCGCGCAGCGAACGCACCACCTCCCACATGTCGCGCCTCAGTTCGACGTCGACGCCGGCGGTCGGCTCGTCGAGGAACAGTATCTGCGGTTCGTGCGACAGCGCCTTGGCGATCATCACGCGCCGCTTCATGCCGCCCGACAGCGTCATGATCTTGCTGTCCTTCTTCTCCCACAGCGAGAGGTCTTTCAGGATCTTCTCGATATGGGCCGGATTGGCAGGCTTGCCGAACAGGCCGCGGCTGAAGCTGACCGTCGCCCACACGGTTTCGAAGGCATCGGTGGTCAGTTCCTGCGGCACCAGCCCGATGCGCGAACGCGCGTCGCGGTAGTCGCGAACGATGTCGTGCCCGTCCGCCAGCACCGTGCCTTCGGTCGGGTTGACGATGCCGCAGATGATGCTGATCAGCGTCGTCTTGCCGGCGCCGTTGGGCCCGAGCAGGGCGAAGATCTCGCCGCGGCTGATGTCGAGATTGATGTTCTTCAGCGCCGAAAAGCCCGACGCATATGTCTTGGAAAGATTGGAAACGGAAATAATCGGCTGCATGGCGATCATCGCTTGAGATGTGAATGAAAATGGAAGCAAAAACCGGCTGGGGGCATGCCGGCGCTGGGGTTAGCGGAATATATGGGCTGATGTCGTGCGAACAAGTGCCCTGCCGCCGCCTCCTGACATTGTCGTGTTGATCCGCTGCCGCCGCCCTTGACGCGCAAGGCTTGCACCCTCAACAGTCCGGGTCGAGGGAAGACAACAATGCCGTTCGACAGCCGCATTCCGCTCGCATCGCCCACGGGCGCCCATATCAACCTGTTTGTCCGCCGCGCCGAGGTCCCTGCCCGGGCGGTGGTGCAGGTCAACCACGGGCTGGCCGAGCATGCCGCGCGCTATGGCCGCTTCGCCGACTTCCTCGCCGGCCACGGCTGCCACGTCTACGCCCATGACCATCGCGGCCATGGCGCGACCTCGGCGCCCGATGCGCCCACCGGGCGTTTTGCGGCCAGGGACGGCGTCGATCGCGTCCTTGCCGACGTCGGCGCCGTGCACGACTTCATCGCCGTCCAGCATCCCGGCCTGCCGGTGGTGGTCTTCGGCCACTCCATGGGTGGGCTGATCGCGCTCAACTTCGTGCTGCGCCATTCTGAACAGGTCGCAGCCGCGGCCATCTGGAACGCCAATTTCTCCGCTGGCCTCCTCGGCCGGCTGGCACAGGCGATCCTCGCCTTCGAGCGCTTCCGGCTGGGTTCCGACGTGCCCTCGCGCATCCTGCCCCGGCTGACCTTCGGAGATTGGGCGAAGAAGATCCCCGGCCGCCGCACCGATTTCGACTGGCTGTCACGCGACGCGGCAGAGGTCGATGCCTACATCGCCGACCCGCTCTGCGGCTGGAATGCCTCGGTGTCGATGTGGACCGACATTTTCGAGCTGGTCTTTGCCGGTGCCGACGACCGCAACTTTGCAAGCGTGCGCAAGGACCTGCCGTTCAACCTCGCCGGCGGTGCCCACGATCCGGCAACCGATGGCGGCAAGGCGGTCGAGGCGCTTGCTTTCCGCCTGCGCCGGATGGGTTTTTCGAATCTCGTTTCAACGGTTTACGCCGAAACCCGCCACGAAAGCCTGAACGAGCTGAACCGCGATGCCATCATGGCCGATTTCGCCGGCTGGCTCGACCTCACATTTCTGCGGTGAACATGGGTGCTGGCCCATCGCAACGTGGTGGCGGCACACCGGGACTCCTGATAGATCGTGGCGCGACCGAAATGATCTCTGGTGCCCCATGAGCCATCCGCCCCTTCACGGCGTCCGCGTCATCGAACTCGCCCGCATCCTCGCTGGCCCCTGGGCCGGACAGTTGCTCGCCGATCTCGGCGCCGATGTCATCAAGGTGGAAAACCCCGATGGCGGCGATGACACCCGCAAATGGGGCCCCCCCTTCGTCACCGGCCAAGACGGCGAGAACCTGTCGGCCGCCTATTATCACGCCTGCAACCGTGGCAAGCGCTCGATCGCGCTCGACTTCTCAACGCCGGAAGGCGCGGAGATCGTGCGCAAGCTGGTGTCGGACGCCGACGTTCTGATCGAGAACTTCAAGCTCGGCGGCCTCAAGAAATACGGCCTCGACTACGACAGCCTGAAGAAGATCAATCCGAAGCTGGTCTACTGCTCGATCACCGGCTTTGGCCAGTCGGGCCCTTACGCCCCACGCGCCGGCTACGATTTCATCGTCCAGGGCATGTCCGGCCTGATGTCGATCACCGGCCCTGCCGGCGGSGAGCCGCAAAAGGTCGGCGTCGCCGTCACCGACATCTTCACCGGCCTCTATTCGGTCATCGCCATCCAGGCGGCACTGCGCCACGCCGAAGCCACCGGCCAGGGCCAGCATGTCGACATGGCACTATTCGACGCCCAGATGTCGGTGCTCGCCAACCAGAACCTCAACTACCTGGTCTCGGGCAATTCGCCGGTGCAGATGGGCAACGCCCATCCCAACATCTCGCCCTACGAGGTGCTGCCGGTGCGCGACGGCCACTTCATCCTCGCTGTCGGCAATGACGGCCAGTTCCAGAAGTTCTGCGCCATCGTCGGCCTCGACGACCTCGCCGCCGACCCGCTCTTCGCCACCAATTCGGCGCGCGTCGCCAACCGTGTCGAACTGCGCGAAAAGATCGTCGCCGCACTCGCCGCCTTCGACCGCGAAACCTTGCTCGCCCGGCTCGAGGCATCAGGCGTGCCGGCAAGCCCCATCAACAACATCGGCCAGGCCTTCGCCGACCCGCAGGCGATCGCCCGCGGCATGCGCATGGATCTCGACGACGGCCACGGCAACAAGCTGCCCTCGGTGCGCGCGCCAATGGTCATGTCCGAGACCCCTCTTTCTTATGTCAGACCTTCACCGCGGCTGGGGGAACACACCGCGGAAATCCTTGCCGAACTGGAGAAGAAACAAAAATGAAGACCGGCGGACAACTGATCGTCGACGCGCTCGAGGCCAATGGCGTCGACCGCATGTATTGCGTGCCGGGCGAATCCTACCTGGCCGTGCTCGACGCCCTGCATGATTCCAAGATCCGCAGCATCGTCTGCCGCCAGGAGGGGGGTGCCGCGATGATGGCCGACTGCCACGGCCGCCTGACCGGCAAGCCCGGCATCTGCTTCGTCACCCGCGGCCCCGGCGCCACCAACGCGTCGGCCGGCGTGCACATCGCCATGCAGGATTCCATCCCGATGATCCTGTTCATCGGCCAGGTGGCCAGCCACGCCAAGGAGCGCGAGGCCTTCCAGGAGGTCAACTATCGCCGCTTCTTCGGCGACATCGCCAAGTGGGTGGTCGAGATCGACGATGCCGCGCGCATCCCAGAACTGCTCACCCGCGCCTTCTCCGTTGCCACTTCCGGCCGTCCCGGTCCGGTCGTCATCTCGCTGCCCGAGGACATGCTGACCAGCGTCGTCGAGGCCCCGGTCGCCCTGCCCGCCGTGGCCGTCGAAACCCGCCCTGGCGAAGAGGAACTGGTCAAGCTGGAAGCGTTGCTCAACGGCGCCAAAAACCCCTTCGTCATCCTCGGTGGCACGCGCTGGAACGCCGAAGCCGTCGAGCGCATGAAGAAGATTTCCGAGGCCTGGTCGCTGCCGGTCGGCGTTTCCTTCCGCCGCCAGATGCTGTTCGACCACCTGCATGAAAACTACGCTGGCGACGTCGGCATCGGCGTCAACCCCAAGATCGCCAAGGCGATCAAGGACGCCGACGTGGTTCTGCTTGTCGGCGGCCGCTTCGGCGAGATGCCGTCCTCGGACTACACGCTGATCAAGAGCCCCTATCCCGACCAGCAGCTCGTCCACGTCCATGCCGACGCCGACGAACTCGGCCGCGTCTACCGCCCGACCATCGCCATCAACGCGTCGCCGGCGGCCTTCGTCGAGGCCTTTGCCAAGCGCAAGCCGGCGGCAAAGCCGGCATGGAGCGAAAACACCAGGGCGCTGCACGCCGCCTATCTCGAATGGTCGACCCCGCCGCTCGCCGGCCCGGGTGCCGTCCAGATGGGCCCGATCATGAACTGGCTGGAAAAGGTCCTGCCCGAGAACGCCATCCTCACCAACGGCGCCGGCAACTACGCCACCTGGGTCCACCGCTTCCACCGCTTCCGTCGCTTTGCCACCCAGGGCGCGCCGACGTCGGGCTCGATGGGCTACGGCACGCCGGCGGCAGTCGCCGCCAAGGGCCTGTTTCCCGAGCGCGAGGTCGTGGCTTTCGCCGGCGACGGCTGCTTCATGATGAACGGCCAGGAGTTTGCCACCGCCGTGCAATACGGCCTGCCGATCATCGTCATCGTCGTCAACAACGGCATCTACGGCACCATCCGCATGCACCAGGAGCGCGAATATCCCGGCCGCGTCGAGGCGACCGACCTCAGGAACCCCGATTTCGCCGCCCTCGCCCGTGCCTATGGCGGCCATGGCGAGACGGTGCGCGAGACCGACGAGTTCGCCCCCGCCTTCGAGCGCGCGCGTGCCAGCGGCAAGCCCACGATCATCGAGATCAAGCTCGATCCCGAGGCCATCACGCCGACCCGCACGCTGAGCGACATCAGGGACAAGCGCTGATCCCCGCCCCCCTGGGACAAGCGGGACTTGCCCCAGGGAAAGCGCGAGCGTCGTGGCAAATGCGCGGCTTTGGTGATATTGAGGCCGCGCATTCCACCATCCAATCTAACATGTCCCAGGCAAGCTGATGATTTCAATCGTCATTCCGTGCAAGAACGAAGCCGAGAACCTGCCGATCCTGGTCGGCGAGGTCCACGACGCCATGGCCGGCCGCGACTATGAGGTCATCGTCGTCGATGACGGCTCGACCGATCGCACGGCCGACGTTCTCGCCGAACTGGCGCGCAGCGCCGGTCGCCTGCGCCATGTCAGGCATGACCGCTCAGCCGGCCAGAGTGCCGCCGTCCGCTCCGGCGTCTTCGCGGCGCGCGGCAGCATCGTCGTCACCATGGATGGCGACGGCCAGAACGACCCCGCCTACCTGCCCAGGCTTGCCGACGCGCTGATCGCCGCCGGCCCCTCCGTCGGCATCGCCGCCGGCCAACGCCTCAAGCGCACCGACACCAAACTCAAGCAACTGTCCTCGCGCTTCGCCAACGGCCTGCGCGAGATGATCCTGCGCGACGGCACGCGCGATTCCGGCTGCGGCCTCAAGGCGCTGCACACCGATCTGTTCCGCCAGTTGCCGTTCTTCGACGGCTGGCACCGCTACCTGCCCGCGCTTTCGCTGCGCGAAGGCCGCGGCGTCGTCCATGTCGATGTCGTCGACCGCTCGCGCCGCCACGGCAAATCCAACTACGGCATCCTGGATCGCGGACTGCGCGGCGTCCTCGACCTTTTCGGTGTCTGGTGGCTGCGCCGCCGCCGCAAGGTCGTGCCATCGGTCACGGAGCTTGGCCAATGAACCTGATTTCCGAACTCGGCACCTGGCTGCACGATGTTTTCGTCGCCCAGTTCGACGGCTGGATCCTGCTCGGTTTCCTTGCCCAGGGCATGTTCACCATGCGCTTCGTGGTGCAATGGCTCGCTTCCGAGCGCGCCAAGCGCTCGGTCGTTCCCGTCGCCTTCTGGTTCTTCTCGCTCGGCGGCGGCGCCCTCCTCTTGATCTATGCCATCCAGCGCCAGGATCCGGTGTTCATTGCCGGCCAGGGCCTCGGCCTGTTCATCTACATCCGCAATCTCTGGCTGATCGCCAATGAGCGGCGCGCCGCCATGGCCGACGCCGAGTAGCCCGGGCATGCTGAGAACCGGAATCAAGAACGCAGAGACCCAAGATAAGTCTTTGTCTCTGTTCACCTATCTCCTGCTCGCGGCACTCTGCCTGTTTGCCTTTGCGCCCGGCATCTCCACCCTGCCGCCGACCGATCGCGACGAGTCGCGCTTCGTCCAGGCGACCAAGCAGATGGTCGAGAGCGGCGACTATGTCGACATCCGCTTCCAGGACGTGCCGCGCTACAAGAAGCCGGCCGGCATCTATTGGCTGCAGTCGGCCGCGGTCCTGGTCAGCGGAAAGGGCAGCGACGCCCCGATCTGGGTCTACCGCCTGGTCTCGGTACTGGCCGGCACCTTCTCCGTCCTTGCGCTCGCCTTCGTCGGCGACCGCATGTTCGGCCGCACGGCCGGCGCCATTGCCGGCCTCGGCCTCATGGGCATCCTGATGCTCGGCGTCGAGGCGCGCATCGCCAAGACCGACGCAACATTGCTCGCCACGGCCCTGCTCGCACAGGGTGCGCTGGCCGCCGTCTATCTCGGCCACAAGGCCGGCCGGCCGCAGGGCAAGGCCAACTGGCTGTTCTGGATTGCCCACGGCCTTGCCCTGTTGATCAAGGGTCCGGTCATCCCGTTCCTGAGCCTGCTCACGGTCGCCGCCATCGCCATCCTCGACCGCGACCACTCCTGGCTGCGCAAGCTCCGGCCCTTCACCGGCCTCCTTGTGATGCTGTTCGTCGCCGCGCCCTGGCTGATCCTCATCACCATCAAGACCGGCACCGAATTCTGGCAGGAATCGGTCGGCAAGGACCTGTTGAGCAAGGTTGGCTCCGGCCAGGAATCGCACGGCTTTCCGCCCGGCTACTACTTCCTGACCTATTCCGTGTTCATGTGGCCCTTCGCGCTCGTCGCGCTCGAAGGCGGTCTCAAGGCGCTCAAGCGCTTCCGTGACGACCCGCGCCTGCTGTTCTGCCTTGCCTGGTACCTGCCCTACTGGATCGCCATCGAGCTGATCCCCACCAAGCTGCCGCACTATGCGCTGCCGGCCTATCCCGCGCTGATCCTGCTGATGGCCTGGTCGCTGACCGACCCGTCCGCCGCAGGCATCGAGCTGTCGCGCTGGCAGCTCTGGATCCGCCGCGCCTGCGCCTTTGGCGTCTTCGGCATCAGTGCCGGCCTTGCCGCCATCGCACTCGGCATCACGCCCTACTTCCTCGGCCAGTTCTCCTGGTGGGGCCAACTGGCCGGGCTGCTGGTCCTGGTTGCCGCCACGCTCGGCGCCGGCATGCCGAGCGACATGTCGCCGCTCAAGCGCACCGGCATTGCCGCCGCCGCCGCCGCCGCGGCCTTCGGCGTACTGACCCTGAAGGTGCTGCCGCCGCTCAAGCCGTTATGGCTCAGCCCGCAGATTGCCGCGCAGTTCGAGAAGCTGAAACCCTGCACCACCTCGGTGCTCGCTTCGGCCGGCTACAGCGAACCGAGCCTGGTCTTCCTCGCGGGCACCTCCACTGAACTCACCAATGGCAAGGGCGCCGCGGCAGCCCTGGCGGCAGATCCGGCATGTGCCATTGCAGTCGTTTCGGCAGCCGAGAGCGAGGCCTTCCTCGCCGCAGTGCCGGGCGGCGCAGCAGCACTCAAGGAGCGCGGCCGTATCGAGGGCATGAACTATTCCAAGGGCGAGCCGCGCACGCTGACCTTCTACACGGTGGCAAACTAGCGTCTGAACGGCGGTCGGGCCTTGCGCCCGAGCCGCTTGGAACTGTCGCCATGGTGGGGGTCGCGAGACTAGGTCGCGTTCCAGACAGTGCGCGACTTGATGCGACCGCCGTCCTCCCCTGGTTCCATGTCACCAACTAGGTATTCGCGCATGGACGGGATTGGGCATGAACAGGACAGCAGCAACCCTGATTGGCTTTGTCGCCATCCTGACCTGGTCGTTCCTTGCCTTGCTTTCGACCGCGGCGGGAGCCATTCCGCCGTTCCAGCTTGCCGCCATGACATTCGCCCTGGGCGGCCTTGTCGGCGCCTCCAGCTGGATCGTGCGGCCCCAGGCAATCAGGTCGTTGCGACAGCCATGGCAGGTGTGGGCGTTGGGCACGGCCGGACTGTGCATCTATCACTGCGCCTACTTTTTCGCGATCCAGTCGGCCCCACCCGTCGAGGTCAGCCTGATCGCCTATCTATGGCCGCTGCTGATTGTCGTGTTCGCCGCCTTCCTTCCCGGTGAAAAGCTGAAAACGCACCACGTGATCGGCGTCATCCTTGGACTTGCGGGCGCTATTGTCGTCATCACCAAGGGTGGCAGCGTCGGACTTGCCGACGGGATCAGGCCAGGGCATGTCATCGCGCTGTTCTGCGCGTTCATCTGGTCCGGATACTCGGTCCTATCCCGTCGCTTCGGCCAGGTCCCGACGGACGTGGTCGCCGGCTACTGCCTCATCACCTCGGCGGTTGCGTTCGCGCTTCATCTGGCGCTTGAGACCACCATCTGGCCCGAGGCGGCAACACAGTGGGCCGCCATCGTCATCCTGGGCACCATACCGCTCGGAGCCGGTTTTTATGCCTGGGATTACGGCTGCAAGCACGGCGAGATCATGGTCCTGGGCGCCCTGTCATACGCGGCGCCACTTTTTTCGGTGATCGTGCTCTTGCTGGCGGGCTTCGGCGCGTTCCATTGGTCGGTCGCGCTCGCCTGCATCCTGATCACGGCAGGCGCAGCGATCGCCGCCAAGGACATGTTGCTCAGGCGGCAATCAAGGCTGCCTTCGGCGGAAACGACGGCCACCTGAGGCGCTCCCCCGGGCGGTCGTTGCTGAGATCAGCGCTCATTCCCCATTGTCGCGGCACGCCTTGGGAGCCCCGGCGGCCACTCCTCCCCCCGCAGTGAGCGGGGAGAGGTCGTTGGCATCTCCTGCGGCAACGCTATGCGCCGGCGGAAGACCTTACTTGATCGCCTTGTCGGTGATCGTGGACGTCCAGGCGCCCGAGGGCTCCTTGGTGATGATCTTCTGCGCCAGGAGCGCTTCTGCCGTACGCTTGTAGGCCGCCTCGATCAGCTTGCCGTCGGCATTGTCGATCAGCTTGGCCACCTCGCCCATCATGCGCTTCTGGTGGTTTTCGTCCTGGCCGCCATTATCGACGACGATGCCGGCTGCCTCGTCGGGATTGTCGACGGCATACTTCCAGCCCTTCATCGAGGCGCGCACGAACCGCACCATCTTGTCTTCGAAGGCCGGGTCCTTGAGCTTGTCTTCCATCGCATAGAGGCCGTCCTCGAGCAGGTCATTGCCCATGGCGGTGTAGTTGAAGACGGTCAGCTCGTCCGGCTTGAAGCCGGCGTCGATCAGCTGCCAGTACTCGTTGTAGGTCATGACCGAGATGCAGTCGGCCTGCTTCTGGATCAGCGGCTGCACGTCGAAGCTCTGCTTCAGCACGGTCACGCCATCGGCGCCGCCCTCGGTCGACAGGCCGAGCTTGTTCATCCAGGCGAAGAACGGATATTCATTGCCGAAGAACCAGACGCCCAGCGTCTTGCCCTTGAAGTCGGCTTCGGTCTTGACCGGCCCGTCCTTCGGGCAGACCAGTTCCATGCCGGCCTTCTTGTAGGGCTGGGCGATGTTGACCAGGCCAACGCCCTTCTCACGGGCCGCCAGCGCGCCGCCCATCCAGTCGACGATGACGTCGGCGCCGCCGCCGGCGATCACCTGCTCCGGCGCAATGTCGGGGCCGCCCGGCTTGATGTCGACGTCCAGGTTCTCCTCGCCGTAGAAGCCCTTCTCCTTGGCGACGTAGTAGCCGGCAAACTGCGACTGCGTCACCCACTTGAGCTGCAGCGTCACCTTGTCGGCGGCAAGTGCCGCCTGTGCGGCGGCCAGCGACATCGCTCCCACCATCAACGATATCATCAGTCTTTTCATCTTCTTTTTCCCTCTGAAGTTGGACCGCGGCCCCGCCCAAGGAGCTCAGGTCACGCCCGCCCACCACGGACAGACGGATGCCAGAAAGTGGTGGCCCTCTCGATCAGGGCGACCACGCCATAGAAGACGGAACCGGCCAGAGCCGCAACAGCGATCTCCGCCCAGACCATGTCGACATTCATGCGCCCGATCTCGGTCGAGATGCGGAAGCCCATGCCGACGATTGGCGTGCCGAAGAATTCGGCGACGATAGCGCCGATCAGCGCCAGCGTGGAGTTGATCTTCAACGCGTTGAAGATGAACGGTGCTGCCGCCGGCAGGCGCAGCTTGAACAGCGTCTGCCAGTAGTTGGACGCATAGGTGCGCATCAGGTCGCGCTCCATGTGTCCCGATGCGGCGAGGCCGGCAACCGTGTTCACCAGCATCGGGAAGAAGGTCATGATGATGACCACGGCCGCCTTCGACTGCCACTCGAAGCCGAACCAGATCACCATGATCGGGGCGACGCCGATGATCGGCAGCGCCGACACCATGTTGCCAATCGGCAGAAGCCCTTTGCGCAGGAAGGGCACGCGGTCGGCCAGGATCGCGACCGCGAAACCCGACGCGCAGCCGACGATGTAGCCGAACAACACAGCCTTGAAGATCGTCTGGCGCACGTCGGCGGCAAGCGTCGGCAGCGAGGCGCCGATGCGCGCCGCAATCGCGCTCGGCGGCGGCAGCAGGATGAAGGGAATGCCCGCCCCGCGCGTCACCGCTTCCCAGATGATCAGGATCCAGGCGCCGAAGATCGCCGGGATCACCAGGCGCAGCAACGTCCTGGCCTGCTGCGACACCGGCCTATGAGCCGACAGCACCGCCACGCAGCGCCACGCCAGCAGCCACGCGGCGGTCAGCAGCAGGAAGTACGGCGTGCGTGCCATGCCTTCATTGCCCGAGATGCCCGCAATCAGCAGCCACGCGGCCCCATGCGCCCCGATGAAAAGCACGGCAGCGCTGGCGAGGCCGGAAAACATGGCGAAGGAGGCCACGCCGCTCAACGCGACGAGCCCGATGACAAGCGACGACATGCCGTTCGACATCGGCGCCGTGGCCTCGGTCGCAAGCATCGGCATCGTCGCCATGGCGGCGGCGCACAGCACCAGCGCCAGCAAGACTTGCCAGGAGGGTTTGGAATTCATCATGCCGGCCTCCCGCCCATCGAACGTTCGACAAGCCTGCCGACGATCCCCACCAGCACAACCAGCATGGCCGCGACCACCGAGCCGGCGACGAGTGCTGCCCACATGTCGATGGTCTGGCTGTAATAGGAGCCGGCGAGCAGCTTGGCGCCGATGCCGGCCACCGCCCCGGTCGGCAGCTCACCGACGATCGCGCCGACGAGGCTTGCCGCCACCGCCACCTTCATCGAGGCGAACAGGAACGGCACCGAGGCCGGCACGCGCAGCTTCCAGAAGGTCTGCGATTTGCTCGCATTGTAGGTGTGCATCAGGTCGAGATGCATGAGATCGGGCGAACGCAGGCCCTTCACCATACCGACGGCGACGGGGAAGAACGACAGGTAGGTCGAGATCAGCGCCTTGGGGATCAGGCCGGTGATGCCGATCGCCGCCAGCACGACGATGATCATCGGCGCGACAGCCAGGATCGGGATCGTCTGCGAGGCAATGATCCACGGCATCAGCGAGCGGTCGAGCGCGATGACATGCACGATGCCGACGGCGATCAGGATGCCGAGTGCAGTGCCGAAAGTGAAGCCCAGCAGCGTCGACGACAGCGTCACCCACGAATGGTAGACGAGGCTGCGCGCGCTGGTGACCTTCCTGAGGAAGGTGTTTTCAAAGAAATTCTGCGCCACCTGGTGCGGCGCCGGCATGGTCGGCTTCGGCTGCGACAGCGTCTTGCCGATGAATTCCATCGTCGTCGGCGTCTCGCCCGCCCGCCGGTCGAGATCGCGCTGGAACGGCGCGTTCATGTAGACGGCGAAGGCATACCAGGCGGCCACGATGACCACGAGGATGGTGATGACGGGAACGACCCGGTCTCTGAGGCGATCCATCAGTGGACCTCCCGAGGCTGGCGGCTGCACATCTTAGGTTCCTTGATGTTCATGGGCGCGCCCTCTCAAGGCCAAGCCGCTGCCGAAGGGTGCTGACGATGTATTCACCCTCGCCGGAGTCTACGCCCTTGGCCACCTGGATTGTCTTCGCGCCGTAATCGAAGGCCACTGAAGACGGATCCCCTTGGCGGCTCCACTGTGATCCACTCCCCTCTTTCCAGCGGAGCTTTGTGATGGAGGCCGGATTGAACCTGCGTGTGCGCGACCAGAAGAGCAGCCGGTAGGAATGCGTCAACGCAACGCTGGTCGCCCCGATCACCTCGGCACCGAAAATCTGCCACACGAGAGTGCCGACGGCCCCAATCCAGCCCAACGCCCATGCGCATAGCCAGAACAGCAGAAAACCCTGTGCCCCACCCTGCGCTACACCGAGCTGATTGAACGCCATGACTCCGCCGGCAGTCCACGCGCCTAGCCACACCAGCAGAAAGGCCAACCCAAATGCGTTACGGCTGGGAGGCACGCGCAAGATAACCTCGCCATTGATGTTCGAAGTTGTAATCCGCGACGTACGAGGATCCTCGAACCCCATGTCAGTCGTCATAGCTGTGCCCAGCCCTGAGCCCATCGCGGACGCGCGCGGCGATCGCCAGGAACTCCGGGCTCTCGCGGATGTCGAGTGGTCTTTCCGCTGGCAGCGTCGACTCGATCACGTCGGTCACCCGCCCCGGCCGCGGCGACATCACCACGATGCGCGTCGAGAGATAGACGGCCTCGGGAATCGAATGCGTGACGAAGCAGATCGTCTTGTTGGTCTGCGCCCACAGCCGAAGCAGCTGTTCGTTGAGGTGGTCGCGAACGATCTCGTCGAGCGCGCCGAAGGGCTCGTCCATCAACAGCAGGTCGGCGTCGAAGGCGAGCGCTCGCGCAATCGAGGCGCGCTGCTGCATGCCGCCGGACAGTTGCCAAGGATATTTCTTCTCGAAGCCGGAGAGGTTGACCAGATCCATCGTGCGCTTGATGCGCGCCTGCTGCTCGGCCTTGGGCAGGCCGATGATCTCCAGCGGCAGCCCGACATTGCTTTCGATCGTCCGCCACGGAAACAGCGCGGCTGCCTGGAACACGTAGCCATAAGCCCGCGCCTCGCGCGCCTGCTCGGGCGACATGCCGTTGATCGAGATCTTGCCTTCGGTCGGCTGCTCGAGATCGGCAATGACCCGCAGGAACGTCGTCTTGCCGCAGCCCGAAGGCCCGATGAAGGAGACGAACTCGCCCTTGTTGATGGTCAGATTGACGTCCGACAGCGCCCGCACCGGGCCGTCATTGGTCTGGAAGGTCAGCCCCAGTTGTCTGGCTTCGACGACGGCGTTTCGTTCGACGCTCGTCGCCGTGGCTTGATTGACTGTCATGAGCATTGCCCGACTTTACCCCACATCATGCCATCCTCTCCGAAGATGAGGCAGGCGTCCACTTGATCGGGATGTTTTTGCTGGCCTTGAAGCCGGATGTCGTTCCGGCGCCATCCTTGCGGCCGCAAGGCGCGGCCGCCATCCCTGTTCGGTACACGGAGATTGCCTGCGCGCAGGCGCGTCTACACGCCCGTCGCCGGGATGCCTGTGCGTTCGACCTTGCGCGGCGCGGTGATCTCCTTCCACTGCGACAGCGCCCGGTTGACCGCCGCATGCGGCTCGCGGGCCACGAACTCGCCGTGACCGGGATTGGCCTTGATCTCGTGCTCCTGGATCGCCAGCTCGCCGCGGGTGAAGACGAAGCGCGGCAGGCCGGTCAGCTCGATGCCCTCGAAGACGTTGTAGTCGATCACCGACTGCTGGTGCTTGGCCGCGATCGTCTTCTTGCGCTTGGGATCCCACACCACGAGGTCGGCATCCGCGCCTTCGACGATGGCGCCCTTCTTGGGATACATGTTGAGGATCTTGGCGATGTTGGTCGAGGTCACCGCCACGAACTCGTTCATCGTCAGACGGCCGGTGTTGACGCCCTTGGTCCACAAGACAGGCATGCGGTCCTCGAGGCCGCCGGTGCCGTTGGGGATCTTGGTGAAGTTGCCGACGCCGGTGCGCTTCTGCTGGGTCGTGAACGAGCAATGGTCGGTCGCCACCACCTGCAGCGACCCCGCCTGCAGGCCGGCCCACAGCGAATCCTGGTGCAGCTTGTTGCGGAAGGGCGGGCTCATCACCCGGCGTGCCGCATGGTCCCAGTCCTTGTTGAAATATTCGGTCTCGTCGAGCACCAGGTGCTGGATCAGCGGCTCGCCATAGACGCGCATGCCCTTCTGCCGGGCCCGGCGGATCGCCTCATGCGCCTGCTCGCAGGAAGTATGCACGACATAGAGCGGGCTGCCCACCATGTCGGCGATCATGATGGCGCGGTTGGTCGCCTCGCCCTCCACTTCCGGCGGCCGCGAATAGGCATGCGCCTCCGGCCCGTTGTTGCCTTCGGCCAGAAGCTTGGCCGACAGTTGGGCCACCACGTCGCCGTTTTCGGCATGCACCAGCGGCAGCGCGCCGAGCTCGGCGCAACGCTTGAACGACGAGTACATCTCGTCGTCGTCGACCATCAGCGCGCCCTTGTAGGCCATGAAGTGCTTGAACGAGGTGATGCCCTTGTCGACGACCTGGGCCATCTCGTTGAACACCTGCTCGCCCCACCAGGTTATGGCCATGTGGAACGAGTAGTCGGAGCACGCCTTGGAGGTCTTGTTGTCCCACATCTGCAGCGCTTCGAGCAGCGACTGGCCCGGCGACGGCAGGCAGAAATCGACCACCATCGTCGTGCCGCCGGAGAGTGCCGCGCGCGTGCCGCTCTCGAAGTCGTCGGCCGAATAGGTGCCCATGAAGGGCATTTCGAGATGGGTGTGCGGGTCGATGCCGCCCGGCATGATGTAGCAGCCGGTGGCGTCGAATTCGTGGTCGGCATGCAAGTTCTCGCCGATGGCGACGATCTTGCCATGCTGGACCAGCACGTCGGCCTTCCACGTCCGGTCCGCCGTGACGATGGTGCCGTTTCGGATGACTTTGGTCATTTTGGTTCCCCAATTGCTGCCACGCTTCTTTCCGAGCGCTTTGGCAAATTTTCAGATCATATAAGGACAGGCACTCCGCACAGGCAAAGCGCAAGCAGCCCTTCCCCCTTGGGGGAAAGGCCATCCTGCGCGGCAATGTCGGTCCAAAAATTCACTCCACGATCTCCGCGGTCTCGACCACGGCATGAAACAGCACGTCGCAGCCGGCGGCGGCCCATTCGGGATAGATTTCCTCGGCCTCGTTGTGGCTCAGCCCGTCGACGCAGGGGCAGAAGACCATCGCCGTCGGCGCGACGCGGTTGATCCAGCAGGCATCGTGGCCGGCACCCGAGACGATGTCGCGATGGCTGTAGCCGAGCCGGTCGGCGGCGTCGCGCACCGCCTTGACGCAATCAGTGTCGAAGGCAACGGGGTCGAAATGGCCGACCTGCTCGATCTCGAAGGAGATGTCGAGCGCCTCGCAGATGGTGGCGATGCCCTCGCGCACGCGCCCGTCCATCGCATCCAGCACCTCCTTTTCCGGCGAGCGGATGTCGATGGTGAAGACGGTGCGCCCGGCGATGATGTTGCGCGAGTTGGGATAGACCTCCATGTGGCCGACGGCACCGACGGCGTCGGGTTGGTAGTCCATCGCCACCTCGTGCACCAGTTCGGTCACCCGCGCCATGCCCAGGCCGGCGTTGCGGCGCTTGTACATCGGCGTCGAGCCGGTATGCGCTTCCATGCCGGTCAGCGTCACCTGCAGCCATTTGAGCCCCTGGCCATGGGTCACCACGCCGATCTCGATCTCCTCGTCCTCGAGGATCGGCCCCTGCTCGATGTGCAGCTCGAAGAACGCCTTCATCTTGCGGGCGCCGACCTTTTCGGAACCTTTCCAGCCGATACGTTCCAGCTCATCGCCGAAATGCTTGCCGTGCGCATCCTGGCGTGCATAGGCCCAGTCCTGCTCCAGCACGCCGGCAAACACGCCGGAAGCCAGCATGGCCGGCGCAAAGCGCGTGCCCTCTTCGTTGGTCCAGTTGGTCACGACGATCGGATGCTTGGTCTTGATGCCGAGGTCGTTGAGGCTGCGGATGACCTCGAGCCCGCCGAGCACGCCGAGCACGCCGTCGAACTTGCCGCCCGTCGGCTGGGTGTCGAGATGGCTGCCCACATAGACCGGCAGCGCCGCGGGATCGGTGCCTTCGCGGCGGGCAAACATCGTGCCCATCTCGTCGACGCCCATTTCGAGGCCGGCCTCGTCGCACCATTTCTTGAACAGGTGGCGGCCTTCGCCATCCTCGTCGGTCAGCGTCTGGCGATTGTTGCCGCCGGCGATGCCGGGGCCGATCTTCGCCATCTCCATCAGCGAATCCCACAAACGGTCTGAATTGATTCGCAGATTCTCGCCTGGGGCGGCCATGGCCAACGTCCTCTCATTCTCTTGTTATGCCCGGAAACCCAGCGGTTCCCGGCGCCGGATTTCCTTCGGTGGCTTTCGCCAGGAGCCCCATCCACGGACGGGACCCCTTTTTGTCTCTCGGAGCCGTCTCCGGAGAGCATGGACGCCCTCCGGGTTCAAGCTCCGTTGGTCAGTCGATCGTCCGCAGCACCTCGCGGACGTGATCGATCAGTTCGTCGATCTGGCCCTTGGTGATGATCAGCGGCGGCGACAGCGCGATGATGTCGCCGGTGGTGCGGATCAGCGCGCCGCGCTCGAACGCCTTCACGAAGGCCGAGAAGGCGCGCTTGGTCGGTGCGCCGGCAATCGGCGACAGCTCGATCGCGCCGATCAGGCCGATGTTGCGGATGTCGATGACATGCGGCTCGTCCTTCAGCGAATGCAGCGCCTCTTCCCAATAGGCGCCGAGTTCGGCGCCGCGGGTCAGGAGCCCCTCTTCCTTGTAGGTGTCGAGCGTGGCCAGTGCCGCGGCCGAGGCAATCGGATTGCCCGAATAGGTGTAGCCGTGGAAGAACTCGATCATGTGCTCGGGGCCGGTCATGAAGGCGTCGTGGATTTCCTTCTTCACGAACACCGCGCCCATCGGGATGACGCCGTTGGAGACGCCCTTGGCGGTGGTGATGATGTCGGGGACGACGCCGAAATAATCGGCTGCGAACGGCGTGCCGAGACGGCCGAAACCGGTGATGACCTCGTCGAAGATCAGCAGGATGCCGTGCTTGGTGCAGATGTCGCGCAGCTTCTGCAAATAGCCCTTCGGCGGGATCAGCACGCCGGTGGACCCGGCGACCGGCTCGACGATGACGGCGGCGATGGTCGAGGCGTCATGCAGGGTTACGATGCGCTCGAGCTCATCGGCCAGCTCCGCGCCATATTCCGGCTCGCCCTTGGTGAAGGCGTTCTTGGCGGGCAGGTGCGTGTGCGGCAGGTGATCGACGCCGCCCAGAAGCGTGCCGAACATCTTGCGGTTGGTGACGATGCCGCCGACCGAGATGCCGCCGAAATTGACGCCGTGATAGCCGCGCTCGCGGCCGATGAGGCGGGTACGCGCGCCCTCGCCCTTCACGCGCTGGTAGGCGATCGCCATTTTCAGCGCGGTCTCGACCGATTCCGAACCGGAATTGGTGAAGAACACGTGGTCCATGCCCTGCGGCGCGATGTCGACGAGGCGGTTGGCCAGTTCGAAGACGATCGGGTGGCCCATCTGGAAAGCCGGCGCGTAGTCGAGCTCGGCCGCCTGTTTCTGGATCGCCTCGGTGATCTTGGGCCGGCAGTGGCCGGCATTGACGCACCACAGACCGGCGGTGCCATCGAGAATCTTGCGGCCGTCGCTCGATGTGTAATGCATGTCCTTGGCCGCAACCATCATGCGTGGCGCCTGCTTGAACTGCCTGTTCGAGGTGAACGGCATCCAGAATGCGCTGAGATCGTTGGGCGTAACTTTTAGCCTGTCCGACATGACCAAGCTTTCCTTTCTTCCCCTGTTTCGGTACGGCCAACGCTTGGTCTTCGGTGCGTTTTTGTGTTACGCAATTTTTTGACCGATTGGACAAACGTTAGCACCGCCGCTTCGGCGGTCAAGGGATTACTACCGGAAATGCGGCTTCTGAGGCGCGCTCCACAGGTCGGCAAGAACTGGTCCAGCGGATTGGTCCAGATACGATCTCCGTCCACCCTCCAATGCGGGACGCCATAACCATGGAAGGCTCGACACCGCGCGGCCGTACCCGCATCCAGAAAGAGAAGCGCGAGGTCATTCTCGAAGCGGCGCTGGAGGTGTTCTCCACCAATGGGTTCCGCGGTTCGACCATCGACCAGATCGCCGAGGCGGCGGGCATGTCGAAGCCCAATTTGCTCTATTATTTCCGCCGCAAGGAAGACATCCACGAGACGCTGATGCACCGGCTGCTGGAAACCTGGCTGGCGCCGCTGAAGGAACTCGACAACATCGGCGACCCGATGACCGAGTTGCGGGGCTACATCAGGCGCAAGCTCGAAATGGCGCGTGATTTTCCGCGCGAAAGCCGGCTCTTCGCCAACGAGATCCTGCAGGGCGCGCCCCGCATCATGGCGATGCTCGAAGGCGAGCTGAAGACACTGGTCGACGAAAAGGTCGACGTCATCAAGGGCTGGATGCGATCAGGCAAGGTCGTCCAGGCCGATCCCTGGCACCTGATCTTCGCGATCTGGGCCACGACCCAGCACTATGCCGATTTCGACGTCCAGGTCCGCGCCGTCCTCGGCCCCGACCGCGGCGGCGAAGGCCGCTTCGAAGACGCCGCCCGCTTCCTCGAACAGCTGTTCATCGAAGGACTTAGGCCGAAAAGCTGAATCGGTGCGGCATCTTGCGGCTTCGTTCAAATGCTGTCGTTGCATGCAACCAGATATTGAAAAATCGGATTGTACTCTCGTCAGCCTGAGTTGGATGACTAGATGGCCACCCTGCGGATTGCACTCCTGATTGACGCCGACAATTTGCCGCCAAGCCGGGCACCGGAAATGTTGGCAAGAGCCAGGTCTCTGGGCCACGTCGTAGTCAGAAAGGTCTTCGGTGACTTCTCCGCAGGCCGGCTCGCAGAGTGGATCGAGCAATGCCAGTCCATGGCGCTTGAGCCGGTTTTCCAGATCTCCAGCGGTAAGGGCAAGAACTCGACCGACATGGCCATGACGATCCATGCGATGGACCTACTCCACGGCGACCTTGTCGATGCCTTTTGCATAGCATCCAGCGACCGCGATTTTCTACCCCTCATCCACCGGTTGGTCGGATCTGCCAAGGAGGTCCATGGTATCGGCGAGGCCAAGACCAACGACGCTGTGAAAAAGGCCTACACTGCCTTTTTTGAACTTGGCGCAGAGCCGAAGCAGGCACCCCTCTCGGCCACCACATCGGCACACTCCGGGTCGAAATCGCCTGGCAATGCACGCCTCCTCGCTGCCTTGGACAAGATAGAGCCCATGTCGGCCGTAAGCGATTGGTTTGTGCTATCGACACTTTCCAACGCACTTCGCAAAGCCGATCCAGCGCTCGCTGCCTCATTTTGCGGAAAAGGCAAATTCCTGAAAAATCTCAGGGCCTGCGGTCTCTTCGTTGAAAAGGGCAGCGGCGCGACAATGCAAGTTTGCCTTCGGACAAATGGCAGACAGCACTCGCCATGACCTTCGCAATAGCACCACAAACTTCCGCCGAACTACAAGTGCGAGGCCGGGCGCAGCCAGTTCCGCTCAGGCAGCCCTGGCTTCGGCCACCGGATGCACGGCGTGGAACGTCACGCACAGCCGGTTCCAGGTGTTGATCATACCCAGCGCCACAGTCAGCTTGACCAGTTCCTCTTCGGAGAAATGCTTGCGCGCCGCGGCGAACAGTTCGGCCGACACGCCGGCCTCGGCGATGTTGGTGACCGTCTCGGCCCAGGAAAGCGCCATGCGCTCGCGCTCGGTGAAGAGCGGCGATTCCTTCCACGCTGCGACGAGCCAGAGCCGCTGTTCGGTTTCGCCGTCCGCCTTGGCTTCACGGCTGTGCATGTCGACGCAATAGGAGCAGCCGTTGATCTGGGACGCCCTGAGCTTGACCAGGTGCAGCAGGCCGCGCTCGAGCCCGCATTCGTCGACAGCCTTGTTGAGCGCGACCAGATGCTTGGTCAATTCGGGTGCTGCGGTGTAGAAATTCAGCCTGGGCTTCATGGCATCTTCCTTTCGTTGATCGTTCTTGTCTTGGAACTCTGCGGCCGCTGGTTCTGCGCCACGAAGGCGCAACTGGCGGCCACGACGCGCGGATCGGCATCCGCGGTGAAATCGGCAACGATGTCAGACAGCCGCGTTTCGGCGAGCGCCGTCCGGTAGGCCCGTTCGGCCTTGAGCATGGCGACGTTGATGCCGCAGGGTTTGACATAGGCCGAGGCGTCCAGCGCATAGGCGCCTTTCTGCCGGATCTCGCCGCAGCGGAACGCCGGCTCCCTGCCCTCGACAGCAAGCACGATGTCGAGCAGCGTGATCTGCTCCGCCGAACGCGCCAGCCGGTAGCCGCCATTCGGCCCGGGCACCGATTCCAGGATCTTCGCGCCGGTCAGCGCCTTGAGGTGCTTGAGCAGGTAGCTCGGCGACTGGCCGAAGGCCTCGGCCATGGCATTGCCCGGCAGCGTGCCGTCGCCCTCGACGCCCGCCAGCATCGCCGCGCAATGGATCGCCGCCTCCACGCCGTCGCCAAGCTTCATGACCGCACATTCCTATTCATGGATATCTGTTATCATGGATATCTATTATCCACAATAGAAGCATGAACCAAGGATGAGGATCGTTTTCGCAGGCCTGCTCGATGTCGGATGCGTCTGGCCTAAGTGGCCCCGGTGACGTGGCTGAGTACGCAGTGCCATCTGGTCCCGCGGCGGACGAAGACGTCGGTGGTCCATTCGTCAGCCGTGAAGGCTTGGCCGCGGAAATGGCCGCTGTTCAACATCCGCGCGGTGTAGAGCGCGGTCGCGCCGTAGGTCTCGACCCTGGCGTCGCCAATGCCGTGCATGGCGTCGTGGGCCAGGTCGCCCGAGGCGACCAGGGCGAGAAAATCCGCCCTGGACGTCGCGCCGTCGGGGCCGACGATCACCCACTCGTCGGCCATGAAGGCGCCGATGGCGGCGGCATCGTTGGACACGATCGCCTCCGCCCAGGCAAGAGCGAGTTCAACAATCTCGCCCTTGTCGTCCACGGCTTGCCGCTCCTACTCCGCCGCCACCTTGGCCATCGGGTTGTTGGGATGCGTCGTCCAGTTGGCATAGTTGGGCGACACCGGCTTGCCGGTGCGCTTGTCCATCGCTCCGACCGCCAGCGGCTCCATGGTGATGCAGCCGTCAACCGGGCAGACATTGACGCACAGATTGCAGCCGACGCATTCTTCCTCGATCACCTCGAAGTGGCGCGCGCCGTCGAGCATGCTGGTGATCGCCTGGTGCGAGGTGTCCTCGCAGGCGATGTGGCAGCGACCGCACTTGATGCAGGCGTCCTGGTCGATATGCGCCTTGGCGACGTAGTTGAGGTTGAGATACTGCCAGTCGGTGACGTTGGGCGTGGCGCGGCCGACGATGTCGTCGAGCGAACGGTGGCCCTTTTCGTCCATCCAGTTTTCGAGGCCGGCGATCATCTCCTGCACGATCTTGAAGCCGTAGGTCATGGCGGCCGTGCAGACCTGCACGTTCCCAGCGCCGAGCGCCATGAACTCGGCTGCATCGCGCCAGGTGGTGATGCCGCCGATACCCGAGATCGGCAGGCCCGCCGTCTCCGGGTCGCGCGCAATCTCGGCCACCATGTTCATGGCGATCGGCTTGACCGCTGGGCCGCAATAGCCGCCATGGCTGCCCTTGCCGTCGATGGTCGGCTGTGGCGCGAAGCTGTCGAGGTCGACGCCGGTGATCGAGTTGATGGTGTTGATCAAAGACACCGCGTCGGTGCCGCCGGCAAGTGCGGCGCGCGCGGGCTTGCGCACGTCGGTGATGTTGGGCGTCAGCTTGGTGATGACGGGCATGCGGGTGTTCTGCTTGCACCAGCGCACCACCATCTCGATATATTCGGGCACCTGGCCAACGGCCGCGCCCATGCCGCGTTCCGACATGCCATGCGGGCAGCCGAAATTGAGCTCGATGCCGTCGGCGCCGGTTTCCTCGACCACCGGCAGGATCGCCTTCCAGGCTTCCTCGACGCAGGGCACCATCAGCGACACGACGATCGCCCGGTCGGGCCACTCCATCTTGGTCTGCTTGATCTCGCGCAGATTGGTCTGCAGGTCGCGGTCGGTGATCAGCTCGATATTGTTGAGGCCGAGCAGGCGCCGGTCGGCGCCCCAGATCGCGCCATAGCGCGGGCCGTTGACGTTGACGACCGGCGGGCCTTCCTCGCCGAGCGTCTTCCACACGACGCCGCCCCAGCCCGCCTTGAAGGCGCGGACGACGTTGTAGGCCTTGTCGGTCGGCGGCGCGGACGCCAGCCAGAACGGGTTGGGCGACTTGATGCCGACGAAATTGTTGCGAATGTCTGCCATCGTGGCCTCCCTTAGCTCATCAAGGCGCGGTTGATGGATTCAGCCGCGTCGCGGCCGGCGGCCACGGCAGCCACGGTCAAATCCTCGCGGGCGTCGACGACACAGTCGCCGCCGGCCCAGACCTTGGCGAGCGACGTCCGCCCCTCTCCGTCCACCTTGATGCGCCCGCCTTCCATCGCGACCGACGGGCCGCTGCCGTTGAGCGCCGCGGGTTCGAAGCTCTGGCCGATCGCTTTGAACACCTGGTCGGCGGCGAGCCGGACGATCTCGCCCGTGCCGGAAAGCTTGTCGCCCTTCATGGCGGTGTATTCGAGTTCGATGGCAACCACCTTGCCTCCGTCCGAAATGACCTTCTTCGGCTGCAGCCAGTGGCGGATGACGACACCGTTGGCAGCCGCCAGATCCTGCTCGAATCCCGAAGCGTTCATGTGCTCCTGGCCGCGGCGGTAGCAGATCGTCACCTCCTCGGCGCCGAGCAGCTTGGACTGCACGGCAGCGTCGACCGCCGTCATGCCGCCGCCGATGACGACGACCCGGCGTCCGACCGGCAGGCCGGCAAGATCGCTCGACTGGCGCAGCACCGAGATGAAGTCGACGGCGTCGGAGACGCCGCTGGCGTCCTCGCCTTCGGCGCGCAAAGCATTGACGCCGGCAAGGCCGAGGCCGAGAAACACCGCGTCGTAGGACGCGGTCAGATCGGCGAGATGATAGTCGCGCCCGAGCGCCTTGCCGTTTTCGGTGTTGATGCCGCCGATCGCGGTGACGTAGTCGACCTCTGCCTGGGCGAAGTCGTCGGTGCTCTTGTAGGCGGCGATGCCGTATTCGTTGAGGCCGCCGGCCTTGGGCCGCGCTTCGAGGATGGTGACCTCATGGCCGTAGCGGGCGAGCCTGTGAGCGGCGGCGAGACCGGCCGGCCCGGCGCCCACGACGGCGACCTTCTTGCCGGTCGGCGCGGCGCGCTCATAGAACTGCTTGCCCTGCCCCATCGCCACGTCGGTGGCGTAGCGCTGCAGGCGGCCGATCTGCACCGGCTTGCCCTCGGCGACCTCGCGGACGCAGACCTCCTCGCACAGCGTCTCGGTCGGGCAGACACGGGCGCACATGCCGCCGAGAATGTTCTGGTCGAAGATAGTCTTGGCCGAGCCGATCGGATTTCCGGTCGAGATCTGGCGGATGAACATCGGGATGTCGATCGACGTCGGGCATGCCTGCATGCACGGCGCATCGTAGCAGAAATAGCACCGATCGGACTCGACCAGCGCCTCGTGGTGGTCGAGCGGCGGGTGCAAGTCGGAGAAATTGTCAGCGTATTGCGCAGGCGCAAGGCGGCCGCCGACGATGCCTTCCTTGAAAAGACCTTCTGCCATTCCAGTTCCCCAATTTCTTTTGGTTTTGAGGAAGCGTAACACTTTCTATTTTTTTATCAATTGGTCAATTTTCGAGCTAACCAATTGAAAACACGCAAAAATAACATGACTTTCACAGTCATGATTTGCATCAAATGTTTGCTGCACCGCAGTAAATTTCGCGATGCTGTCGGAATTCCGTCCGGGTCGGCGTCCTATGATGGTTCCGCTGCGTCACCGGCGCCACCCGAATGCCGGCGATGGACGGCAGTCATGCAAGGGAGCCACATCATGCCCCACACCCCGCAATCCTTCTTCTGGTACGAACTGATGACGACCGACCTCGACGCCGCCGAGGCCTTCTACACAGCCGTCGTCGGCTGGCGCGCCGAGCCCTTCGACAAGACGCCGGGCATGCCGCGCTACATCGTGGTCAATGCCGGCGACCGCGGTGTCGGCGGGCTGATGACCCTGCCCGACGACGCCAGGAAGATGGGCATGCCGCCCGCCTGGCTCGGCTATATCCACACCGGAGACGTCGATGCCTCCGTGGCCTCGCTGACCAAGGCCGGCGGCGCCGTCCACCGGGCACCCGACGACATCCCCGGCGTCGGCCGCTTCGCTGTCGTCGCCGATCCGCAAGGCGCGACCTTCATGTTCCTGCAGCCGAATGGCCCGGATCAGCCTGCAATGCCGCTGGACACGCCGGGAAATGTCGGCTGGCACGAACTGTTCACCACCGACTGGCAGAAGGCGCTCGATTTCTACTCCGGTCAGTTCGGCTGGGGCAAGGACGACCAGTTCGACATGGGCGACATGGGCATCTACCAGATGTTCAACGCCGGAGCCGGCATGATCGGCGGCATGATGAACAAGCCCGCGCAGATACCGGTACCGGTCTGGCTGTTCTACTTCAACGTCCCCGCAATCGACGCCGCCACCAAGCGTGTCACCGACAATGGCGGCAAGGCGCTGATGGGCCCGATGCAGGTACCCGGCGGCCAGTGGATCGTGCAATGCCAGGACCCGCAGGGCGCGCATTTCGCCTTGCTGGCGCCGGTGAAGTAGGCGGAGCGGTGCGCCTTGCTGCCTTCTCCCCTTGTGGGAGAAGGCAGGGCACGCGCAGTGCCCGTCATCCCATCCTTCGCGCCCCGCTCGGCTGCTTGCCCCGCTCAGTCGCCTCAGTGCCTTGGCACCGCCAGCCGCCGCAAGGCCCGGGCTTGGGGGCTCATCACCCAGCGAGGAGAACCGACCTCCCGCCAGCCCGGCACCGGCGCTTCCCCCCGATGCCCGGTGCGCACCGGGGTCCCGTGGAAGATCGCGAGGAGGATGATACGGGAGGTGGAGAGGGTGTGGAAAAACGGTCGCGGTTTGTCCACGCTGGTTGCTGACAGATGGTGACAGTCTGCGCGTGGCAGGCGGGCCATTCTGCACCGCAGCCGCAACTGCTATTTCACGGCATGGCAACTGTGTCTATGCCGTAACGACGAAGCTGGAGCTACAGTCCAAGACGAGGGAGCGCAGAACACTGAACCCATGGGCGAAACAGCATATGCCCCTCCCGAAGCGACGGCCGGCATGGCGGAAAATCAACGCAACAGCGAGGATAAGCCTCCCCGCCTCACGCAAGCATTTCGTGGTCCTCGTGGACAAGAACCCGATCGCCCCAATATCGCAGGACGGCTGGAGAACTGAGCACGAGTTCGAACCAGTCCCCTCCGTCCTTGTAGGGATCGCCGGCACCCCCGGTCATGCCTTGCAGTCTGAACAGGCCGTCCCGCACGCTCTTGCAAAAGACGTGCCACACCAGCCGCTGCCCTTCGAACAGGACATGAATCTCGTCCTGATTGGCTTGGTCAACCTCGATAGAGTAAGGCCCGTTGGAGGATAGGAACGGGATGGACCGCCGCCCAAAGTCGGCAATTTCATGGTCCCAGATCCTTGTCTCTTCTCCCATTGATCCCCCTAGGACTGCATGCGGATACCACACCTCTTGTGGCTCAGCCTAAAGGATAGACGCTCCCGAACCGAATCGAGATTGCCGAAATGTTGAGGAACAGCAGCTCTCCGCCTCACCCCTCCGGCGTCACGTCATGCGCGCCGCCCTTGCCGAGGCTGATGACCGGTTCCATGGCGTCGAAGGCGCTGGGCGGCAGGTGGCACTTGATCTGGTGGCCGCCGCCAAGCTCGCGCACGGGCGGAACCTGGGTCTCGCAGAGATTGCCCGGGACCTGGCTCTTGTAGCGGCAGCGGGTCTGGAACGGACAGCCTGTAGGCGGGTTCATGGCCGAAGGAATGTCGCCCTCCAGCACGATGTGCTTCTTCACCACTGACGTATCGGCGATCGGGATCGCCGACAGCAGCGCCTCGGTATAGGGATGGTAGGGCGGCGAGAAGATCTGGTCGGTCGTGCCCTGCTCGACGATGTGGCCGAGATACATGACGACGACGCGGTCGGCGATGTAGCGCACCACCGAAAGGTCGTGGCTGATGAACAGCATCGTCGTCTTCGACTTGCGCTGGATGTCCATCAAAAGTTCGGTGACCGCGGCCTGGACGGAGACGTCGAGCGCCGACACCGGCTCATCGGCCACCACCACCCTGGCCTGGCCGGCGAAGGCGCGGGCGACGCCGATGCGCTGCTTCTGCCCGCCGGAGAGCTGGCGCGGCATGCGCTCGGCGAACGCGCGGGGGAGTTTGACGAGGTCGAGCAGCTCCAGCATGCGCTGCTTGCGGTCGCCGGCGGTCTTGCCGATCTTGAATTTTTCCAGCGTGCGGATGATCTGCGAACCGACCGAATGGCTCGGGTTGAGCGTGTCGAAGGGGTTCTGGAACACCATCTGGATCGCCGACACGGTACCGACGTCGCGCCCCTCGATGCCGGTCGACTGGATTTCCTTGTTGCCGAGCAGCACCTTGCCGGAGCTGGCCGTCTCGAGCCCGAGCAGTACCTTGGCGAGCGTGGACTTGCCGCAGCCGCTCTCGCCGACGATGGCGACGGTCTCGGATTCGCGCGCCTCGAAGCTGATGGTCTCGTTGGCCTTGACCACCCTGCCCTCGCTCGAGCCGAAGACCTCGCTGCCGCCGACGCGGTAGTATTTCCTGAGGTCGTCGATCTTGAGCACCGGGGCCCCCGGCTTGACCGGCTCGTGCTTCTTTTCGGCACCCGGCGGCATGGCCGCCCAGTCGATCTCGTTGAAGCGCACGCAGCGGCTGAAATGCCCGGCATGGCCGGCGACCGGGATCATCGGGATCTCGTCGGCGTTGCACAGCCCCTCGACGAAGTGGTGGCAGCGCGGGCCGAAATTGCAGCCTTTGGGACGCTGATGCGGCAGCGGCAGCTGGCCGGGAATGGCGACCAGAGGCCGCGAATTCTTGTCGGCGCCGGGCAACGGGATCGAACGGAACAGCCCTTGCGTATAGGGATGGCGCATCCGGTCGAACACGTCCTTGATCGAGCCGGTCTCGACCGCCTCGCCCGAATACATCACCGTGATGCGGTCGCAGGTCTCGAGGATCAGGCCGAGATTGTGCGACACGAAGATCATCGAGGTGCCGAACTGCTTGCCGAGCCCCTTGACCAGCTGGACGATGCCGGCCTCGACGGTGACGTCGAGCGCCGTCGTCGGCTCGTCGAGCAGGAGCAGTGCGGGCTTGGACAACAGCGCCATGGCGATGACGATGCGCTGCTGCTGGCCGCCGGAGAGCTGGTGCGGGAAGGAACGCATCATCCGCTCGGGGTCGGGCAGCTTGACCGAGCGGACCATTTCGAGCGCGCGTGTGTAGGCCTCCTCCTTCGACACCTTGTCGTGGATCATCGGCACTTCCATCAGCTGCTGGCCGACCTTCATCGCCGGGTTCAGGCTCGCCATCGGCTCCTGGTAGATCATGGCGATCTTGTTGCCGCGGATGGAGCGCAGCTCCTCGTCGGACATGTCGCCCATGTCCTTGCCCTGGAACTTGATGCGGCCGCCGACGATCTTTCCGATGTTGGAAAGGTCGCGCATGATGCCGAGCGACACGGTCGACTTGCCGCAGCCGCTCTCGCCGACGATGCCCATCGCCTCGCCCGGCATGACGGTGCAGGAAAAGTCCATCACCGCGGGAATTTCGCCGCGCCGGGTGAAGAACGAGATCGACAGGTTCTCGATCTCGATGATCGGTTCGGCGGCGGCGTTTCTGACGGTCTCGTTCATGGGAGCCTCCATCAGTCCTTCATCGATTGTTCGCGCAGCGCGTCGGCCAGAAGGTTGAGGCCGAGCACGAAGGACATCAGCGCAATTGTCGGCGGCAGTGCCGGGTGAATGAAGGAGCGCAGCAGGCGGCTGGCATCCTTGATCGCGGTGCCCCAGTCGGGGCTTTCAGGCGCCAGGCCGAGGCCGAAATAGCCGAGCGTGCCGAGCAGGATGGTGGTGTAGCCGATGCGCAGGCAGGCATCGACGATCAGCGGCCCGCGTGCGTTGGGCAGGATTTCCCACAGCATGATGTACCACGGGCTCTCGCCGCGGGTCTGGGCGGCGGCAACGTAGTCGCGCGTCTTGATGTCCATGGTGAGACCCCGCACGATGCGGAACACGCCGGGGCTGGAGGCGAAGACGACGGCGACGAAGATGTTGAGCTGGTTGGGGTCGATCGAGATGATGCCGAGCGGGTCGGCGTCGAAGACGAGGCCGACATAGACCCAGCCGCCGAGCAGCAGCGTCAGGCCGAGCAGCAGGTAGATGCGTTCGGGCCGGCTCTTGAAGCGGGTGTAGAACAGCACCGAAAAGAAGATGATCGGAAACAGGAAGAAGACGCCGGCCATGGCATAGGGGATCGGCGTGTCCATGATGCCGGGTGTGACCAGCAGGTAGAACAGCAGGATGACCGGGAAGGCCAGGACCAGGTTGGCGAGGAACGACAGGAACGAGTCGATCCGCCCGCCATAATAGCCCGCCGGCAGGCCGAGCGTGATGCCGACCATCAGCGCGAAGGCGGTTGCCGCGGGCGCGATGATCAGCACGATCTGGCTACCGAAGACCATGCGCGAGAACACGTCGCGGGAGAGCTTGTCGCCGCCGAACAGGTAGACCTGCTTGGAGGCCGGCTCGATGGCGCCGGGCAGTGCGTCCTTCATGATCGGGATCTGGGCGAGCGGGTCGAACGGCGCCACCTGGGCGGCGAAAATCGCCGTGAACAGCCAGAAAAAGCAGATCGAAACGCCGGCAATGCCGACGCCGCTGTCGAAGAGCTGGCCGTAGAGGCCGAGATGCTTGCGGAAGTTGAAGCTGGCGACCAGCACGATGGCCATCGCCAGCCACACCGGCCAGAAGCGGGCGAGTACGCCCAGGAAGACCTGGAAGGCGCCGATGAATTCGATCTGCATGCGGCCGTCTCCCTACTGAACGCGGATGCGTGGATTGAGGTAGGCGTAGCCGACATCGGAGATCAGCTGGGTGATCAGCACGATGAAGACGGAGACCAGCGAACAGCCGAGCAGGAGGTCGATGTCGTTGTTGCCGGCAGCCTCGACCAGCGTGTAGCCAAAACCCTGGTAGCGGAACATCACCTCGACGATGACGACGCCGGTGAGCAGCCACGGGAACTGCAGCATGATGACCGTGAACGGCGCGATCAGCGCGTTGCGCAGCGCATGCTTGACCACGACATTGCCGAAGGACAGGCCCTTCAGCCGCGCCGTGCGGATGTATTGCTGGGTCATCACCTCGACCATCGAGGCACGCGTCATGCGGGCGATGTAGCCGATGCCGTAGATGGCCAGCGTCATCACCGGCAAGGTGAAATTGTAGAAGGTGATGCCCTGGCTGGCCGACGCCGCCGAGCCGTTGAGCCAGCCGAGCCAAGAGGCGAAGATGACGGTGAAGATGACGCCCGAGACGTATTCGGGCGTCGCGGTCGTCGCGATCGAGGCGACCGATAATGTCCGGTCGGTGCGCGAGCCCTCGCGCATGCCGGCGAGAATGCCGATCAGCAGCGATATGGGCACCATGGTGACCAGCACCCAGAACATCAGGATGCCGGTGGAGCCAAGCGCCGGGAACAGCTTCGTCGAGACCTTGGTCTTGAACTTGGTCGAGCAGCCGAAATCGCCCTGCAGGACGCCGGAATAGGTCGGCACCGCCGGCTCGTTGCAGAAACGGAACCGCGGCACCGCCTGGCCGGTGGCCGGGTCGATGTTGGGCTGCTTCTGGACGACGCCGAGCCACTGGCCGTAGCGGATGAAGAAGTTCTGACGGTAGCCGTTACGCTGCAGCCAGCTTTCGAGCTGCTCGGCGGTGGTACGCATCTCGGTCTGGCTGATCGCCAGCTTCTTCAGATTGGGCTCGAGATTGATGAGGAAGAACACCACCAGCGTCAGGCACAGCATGGTCAGGACCATGGTGCCGAGGCGGCGCATTACGAAGGATAGCATTGGCGTCCCCTGCCTTTGTGGGTTTGGGGTCCGTGGCAGTCAACCCTGTCGCGGAAGGGTGGAGGGGTGTCGTCCACCCCTCCCCGATGTGCGGCCCAGGCTTACGCCTCGTCGAGCCACACCTTGCCGTAGTCGTGCTCGAAGGTCGGGTGCATGCCGCCGCCCTTCACCGCAGCGACCGAGTGGTTGTAGAGCTTGCGCCAGTACGGCTGGATGATGATGCCGGCATCCTGCAGCGTCTGCTCGATGTCCTTCATCATTTCCTTGCGCTGGGCGACGTCGGCAACCGCGAGTGCCGCGTTGAGCTTCTTGTCCCATTCCGGGTTCGACCAGGCGCTTTCGTTCCACGCCTCGCCGGTGCGATAGGCAAGCGCCAGGACCTGCACGCCGAGCGGGCGCATGTTCCAGTTGGTCATCGAGAACGGATACTTGGTCCAGTCGTTCCAGAAGGTCGAGCCCGGCAGGACGGTGCGCTTGACCTTGATGCCGGCCTCGCGCAGCTGGGCGGCGATGGCGTCGCCGGTGTTCTTGTGCCAGTCTTCGTCGACGGTGATCAGCTCGTGCTCGAAGTCGGCCTGGCCGGCTTCGGCCATCAGCTTCTTGGCTGCCTCGATGTCGCGGGTCTGCTTCGGCAGCTCGAAATATTCCGGATGGATCGGCGCGACGTGGTGGTTTTCGGCGACCGCGCCGGCGTTGCCGTAGCCGAGCTGCAGCACCACCGCATTGTCGACGGCCTTGTGCAGCGCCTGCCGAACCTTCTGGTCATCATAGGGCTTGTTGGCGACGTTGGTGCGGGCAACGATGGTCGCTGCGGTGACGACTTCCGACTTCACCAGGTCGAGACCGTCGAGGATCGAGACGTAGTCGGCCGAGGTCTCGAAGTTGGTATGGACCTCGTTGGCCTCGAAGGCGCTGACCATGGCGGCCGGATCGGTGCCGTAGTCGATCAGCTCGACGCCGTCGAGATAGACCTCGCCGTTCCACCACTTGTTGTCTTCGCGGCGCTTGTAGACGACCTTCTGGCCGACGTCGTAGGAGACCAGCTCGAACGGACCGGTGCCGATCGGGCAGGCAGCGAAGTCGCCGCCCTTCTCGTCGAAGGTACGGTGCACGATCAGGCCGGGATAGTCGGTCATGTTCGGGATGATCGAGATGTCCGACGAGGTCAGCTTGAGCTTGACCGTCATGTCGTCGACCTTCTCGACCGAGCCTTCGCGCAGCTTGCCGGTCTTTTCGTCGACCAGCGTGCCGAGGCGGCCGGGCATCGAATTGCCTTCGGCGCTCTTGTCGGCCCAGCGGGTGATGTTGAAGATCACGTCGTCGGCGTTGAACGCATCGCCATTGCTCCAGGTCACGCCGGGGCGGACGTGCAGGACATATTCGGTGGCGGTGTCGTTCACTTCCCAGCTCGCGAGCAGATAGGGCTCGAAGGTGTATTTGTCGGTGTACTTGACCAGCGGCTCGATCGCCTGGCGCTCGGCATTGGCGATCTCGGACCAGTCCGCCTTGCGCGGATCCTTGGGATCCTTGATCCACTGCGCGACTTTCAGCACGCCGCCCTTCTTGGCTTCCTGGGCGTGCGCCTCGGTCGGCACGGCGAGACCGATCATGCCATAGGCCATCGCGGCAGAGGCGCCGAAGGTCGTCGCCATCGCGAGGAATTCGCGACGGTCCATCTTGCCGTCGACAACGGCATTCGCCAGCTCACGGATGTGGCCGGGAACAAGATCAGAGTTGCTCTTGTAGAATGTCATTTCCGTCTCCCATTGAATTGGCCTGTAACGTTACCATTTCGCATCCGATTGCCGTTGTCAAAACGGGTGGATGTCGTCGTTCCCAGGTCCAAGGATGCAATTTTGAGACGGGTGCAGTTCGCGTGATAGCGACAGAGTTGGCGCAAAAATGGTAGTGCGCGCCGGATTCCCGGAAATCTTCGCCGTTACTAATTTGCTCATGCCCCCACAATCGCCGACAGTGCCACTACACATTGTCGATGATGTCAGCCGGCAGCGTCGCCGCGATCAGTATTCGCGTTCGTAGAAGATGCCGCCCTTGGCTTCGCCGCCATCGGTGGCCTGGCCACGCAGCTTGACGCCACGGCCGATGTTGAGATCGATCGTGGCCTTGCCCGAACCGGGCTGGTCGCCCTTCTCGATGGAGAGATAGGTGCGGTCGTTCAGGTACTTGCCGACGGCGACCGACGTTCCGCCCTGCTCGTTGGTGCGGATGTCGAGGTCGTCGACCCCGAGCGTGGCACGCAGGCTGGACAGCAGCGAGGTCGTGCCGCCGATGCCGGCCATCTGCGCTGCCGCGTCGGCGAGCTGGGCGATCTGCAGCGGCGACAGGTTCGACATCGACCGGCCGAAGATCAGCCGCGCCAGCACCTCGTCCTCCGGCAGGGCCGGCACCGAGGAGAAGGCGAATTTCGGATTGTTGGCCTCGCCGGTGATGCGGATGGTGACGGTGGCGTCGCCGGCCGTCGTCTCGGCGGCGAAGTTGATCGTCGGCACCAGCGAGCCGGAGAAGCCGACCGAGCCTTCGGTGAAATTGAGCCGTTTGCCAAGGATCGAAAGCCGGCCGCGCCGCAGCGTGAACTGTCCGACGGCCTGCGGCGACGCCGACGAACCGGTCAGCCGCAGCGAGCCGCCGAGCTCGGCGTCGAGGCCACGGCCCTGGACGAATATCTGGTTCGGCGCATTGACGGTGACGTCGAGCGTCAGCGCACCGCTGCCGCCGCTGGCCTTGGCCGGCGGACGCATCGCCTCCTGCTGGGCGACGACGGCTTTTGGCGCGTTCTTGTGCTTGACGTCGACGGCAGTCAGCGCGCCGGGGAATTTCTCGGGGATGCTGATGACGGTGCGGGCAAGATTGATGGTGCCTGACAGCACCGGCGCCGAGACCAAGGGCCCCTTGATGGCGATGTCGCCACCGAGATTGGCGGTGACCACGCGGCCGTCGGTGTAGCGGCCGTCGGTCAGCTTGATGGCGATGTCGGCGGGGAAACCCTGCGCGGCTTCGGTGCCGACCGTGCCGCTGGCAGTCAGAGTGCCGCCGGTCGACAGATTGCCGGTGAGGCGGTTGATGCGCGCGACACCAGCGCCGATGCCGACGTCGAGATTGATGTCGTTGATGGCAATTCCCGACTGCGCCACCAGCAGCCGCGCGCCCGACGAACGGACGCTGCCGCCGATGACCGGCGACGTGGCCGGGCCGCGCACCTGGACATTGACATCGGCGGCACCGGTCAGTTGCATGCCCTGCGCGGCGAGCGTGCGGGTCAGGAAGGCGAATGGAACGGGGCCCGCAAAATTGAGGTCGAGCGCTACCGGCGTATTGGTGACGACGGTGCCGCCGCCCTTCAGCGCCAGGCCCGAGCCGTCGCCGATGGTCGACTCGAAGGTCAGTTTGCCGCCCGCAAACGTACCGGTGGAGCCGATGTTCATGGCCCCGAAGCCGGCACCCGTGGTCTGAGACGTCGCCGCACCCGCGACCTTGAGGTCGTAGCCGACGGTCGGGTTGGCGGCAGCGCCCGACACCTTGACCGTGCCCGAGATCGAACCTGCGGCGCCGAGGCCAGGCGAGAAGGAGTTGGCCAGCGAAGCCGGCACGTTGGCGAGCGTTGCATTGAGATTGAGCGCAGAGCCGGCGGTGCCTGAAATGGTCGCCGTGCCGCCGCCCAGGTTTAGCGCCAGCCGGTCGAGCGACGTCGTGCCACCGGCAATCGCAACCGTGGTCGGACGCGCAATGGCCGCCTTGATGCCGCGCATCGTCGCTTCGCCCGAGGCCAGTTCGATCGTGGTCGTAACGCCGCCGACCTTGAGGCGGCCGGCAGCCCTGGCCGGAATGTCGGCGACGGTCGCGCCGCCGGAGAAGCCGGTCCATTCGCCATCGCGCTTGAGATCGACGTCGATGCCGGAAATAACGGTCTTGCCCGAGGTCACCGACTTGGCCTTGACCGTGCCGGAGATCGCCGGCGCCTTGAGATAGTTCAGCACGTCAGCGTTGACGGCGACGGCATTGGCGGCGAGGTCGCCGCGCTTGAGCTGCGCCGTGTTGAGCTCGACCTTGACCTGCGGGACATCGCCGCTGCGGGTGAAGTCGATGCGGCCGCGGATGTCGCCCTCGGCCGTTTCCAGCGCAAGGGCTGCCAGCGGGCCGATGTCGGGCATGTCGATGTTGATGGTGCCGATCGGCACGAAGCCCGTGTCGAGCACGAGATCGCCCGCCAGCTTGTTCTGGCCGAGCGACAGCGACAGGCCCTTGATCTGGCTGCTGCCGTCGGCGGTGGCGAGCACGGCGCTGCCCGACAGCTTCTGGCCTGCGACGTCGCCCGACAGGGCGACATTGGCCGCCGGATTGGCCGGATCGACCTTGCCGGTGGCCTTGAGGTTCAGCCCGGTGATTTCACGCGTTGCCGCCTCGATGCGGTCGCTGGTAACCGTCAATGACACGTCGGGCGCGGTGCGCGCGCCCTTGGCCGTCAGCGCGAAGTCGATGGCACCCTTGGCTTCCTTGGACAACAGCGAGACGTCGGCGAAAGAGCCCTTGAGATCGGCGTCGATCTCGCTGCCCTGCATGCGGGCCGTTCCCTGCGCCTTCAGCGCGCCCGAGGTCAGCTTGATGGCGTTGGCGGCAAAGGCGCCCTCGGCATCGCGGCTGGCCGTGGCCGAGAACTGGGTCCGTTCGGCAAGCGCGATGCGGACGCCCGCCGGCAGCGCGCTCGACACCACGTCGGCCTTGAGCCCGAGCTGGAGTGCAAGGTCGGCCAGGTTGAGCTTGGCGTTCATCTCGCCGTTGAGCGCGTCGCTGCGGATAATGCCCGTGTCGACGGCGATTTCGGTCTGGCTGACCGAACCGGCCATGTCGACCGACACCCGCCCGGCAACCAGCGGCGCAAGCGTGGCGACATCAGTCTTGAGCTCGGCCACGCCGAGCTTGATCTGGACGGGTCCGCTGCGGTTGGCGATGTCGAAGGCGTCGGAATGGGCGGACGCTGCGATGTCGCGCAGTTCGGTGTTGCCGGCGATGACCGAAAGCAGCGAAGCGCTGAAATCGACCGCGGGCGCCTTGCCGTCGCCCAGGGCGCGCAGGCTGGCAGCGTTGATGGCGACGGTGACGGGCTGGGCGTCGCTGCCGACGCTGAGCACGATCGGCCCTTCATTCGCCTTGACGTCGAGCGCGAGGTCGGCGGCACCCTGTGGGTCGAGCGCGCCAGCGGCCGT
Organism: Aminobacter sp. DSM 101952; assembly: GCF_001424795.1. Lineage (NCBI taxonomy): Bacteria > Pseudomonadati > Pseudomonadota > Alphaproteobacteria > Hyphomicrobiales > Phyllobacteriaceae > Aminobacter > Aminobacter sp. DSM 101952. Next base: position 392,023 of record NZ_LMCL01000001.1, read on the forward strand.
GGCCGTCAGGGCCGTGCTGGCGACCGTGGCCCGCTCAATGTCAATGCCGCCGGTCGTGGTGCGCGTTCCCGCGATATCGAAAGTGGTGTTGCCCGCCAGCAGCGGCTTGAGCATCGCCGGCAGGAAGTCCTCGAACGCGCCGTCGCCCTTGGCGGTGACGACATTGCCCCGGTCGGTCAGTTGGTGCGTGCCGGAGATGCGCGTGACGACATTGCCGCCGACGGCGAAGGTGCCGTTGCCGCTCCAGTCGGCCAGTGGTCCCTCGCCCGCCACCAACAGTTCGACCGCCGGTTGGTCGGGCAGCTTCAGGATGTTGGCGAGGATGCCGCCGGCAGGCTCGGCGGCGCGGACGTTGAGCGTCAGCCGGTTCTCGTCAGGCGCGAAGGCGATGTCGGCATCGACCGAGCCCTGCTTGCCGTCGCTGCGCGCGACGTTGAGCCTGGTCTCGATGCCGAGCGGCGAACCGCCCGCCTTGAGCATGCCCTTGGCCGCGAGTTCGGCGATGCCTGTGCCGGCGAGCGCCTCGCCAAGCGCGATCTCGGGCAGGTCGATGTCCCTGATGTCTATTGCGACCGGCAGTGAGAGGCCGCCGCTGCTCGGCTGCGCCGGTTGAGTGCCGGGTTTCGGCGCCCGGGCCACCTCGATGCGCTCGGCAGCGATGCGGTCGGCGCGGAAAGTGAAGGACAACAGCGCCAGCGGCGACCAGTCGACCGACACGCCGCGCAGGGCAAGCCAGGCACCTTCCCTGTCTTCGATCACCACGTTGTCGAGCCGGAGATTGCCCGACCAGATGCCGTTCAGCCCGCTCAGCCTGATCTTCTGCTCGTCGCTGGAGGCCACCGACGATATCAGCCCGGCGAGGTTTTCACGGCCTTTGGCGGTCAGCGTGAAGACGGCCGCGGCGCCGATGACGAGGGCCAGGACGACCAGAATCGCCAGGGACAGGAGGCGCAGGATTTTCTTCAGCATAACCATCGTGGTCAGAATGCCTGGCCGACGCCGGCATAGATACCGTAGCTCGGGTCGCCGGGACCAGGATTGAGCGGCACGGCCACGTCGACGCGCAGCGGGCCGAAAGGCGTGAGATAGCGAAGGCCGATGCCGGCGCCGACCTTCACGCTCGCGAAATCGGGGAACTGGCTGGTCGAAACCGTTCCCGCATCGATGAACGGCACGATGCCGATCTTGTCGTTGTAGGCGTAGCGCATCTCGATCGAGGTCTCGGCATAGGACAGGCCGCCGGTGGGCTTGCCGTCGGTGTGCGGGCCGATACCCTGGTAGGCATAGCCGCGCACCGAACCGCCGCCGCCTGCATAGAAGCGCCGGTCGGCAGGCACGTCCTCGAGGCTGGCGCCGAGGATCGAGCCCATGGCGACGCGGCCGGCGAGCACAAAGCGGTTGTCGGCGCCGAGCCCGTAATATGCCGAGCCCTCGCCCTTGAGCTTGACGAACATGTTGCCGTTGAGCGCGTCGTAGGTCGGCTCGGCATAGGCGAGCGCGCGGAAGCCGCGCGTCGGGTTCAGCTTGTCGTCGCGGTTGTCATAGACATATTGCAGCGGCAGGCTGACCAGCAGGTAGCGCTTGCCGTCGGGATTGAGCACGTCCTCGATGTCGGAATAGTCGACCGCCAGCGAGCCCGAGACCGTCTGCTCCTTGGTCAGTTCGTAGGACAGGCCGACATTTCCCCCGATCGAGAAGCGGTCATAGGCATCGGGGTGCTCGGACACCGCCTTGAGGTTGGCGAAGAACTTCGAGGCTGGCCCGATGACGCCCGGCTTCTCGAACATGATGCCGGCATTGTAGTTGAGATTTCCGATCTCGGTGGTGTCGCCGATGCGGCTGATCGAGCCGCCGATGCGCAGCTTTTCGGCCCGGCCGAACAGGTTGCGATGGCCCCAATAGCCTTCGATGCCCGCGCCTTCGGTGTTGGAGAAAGTGGCGCCGGCGCCGAAATAGCGCATCTTGCGTTCGCTGACGCGGACGTCGATGGGGATTTCGCCGGCCGGGTTGAGCGCCAGCGCCTCGTTGATCGACACGGAGCTGAAGACCTCGAGCGCCAGCAACCGGTTGCGCGCGTCGTCGATCTCCTTGGGCGAATACTGCCGGCCGCGTTCCAGGCCGGTCATGTAGACGGTGAAGTCGCGGTCGACGGTCTCGGTGCCTTCGACAGTGGTCTCGCCATAGCCGGCGATCGGGCCCGCGGCGACATCGAGGGTGACGTCGAGCGTGGTGGTGGCGTGGTCGGCGACGATGGTCCGCCCCGTGACCTTGGCCAGCGGGCGGCCCTCTTCCTTGAGACGGCGGACGATGCCGGCCTCGGCCTTGAGGATCGCGTCGGACGCGGCGTCGCCGCCTGCGATCAGGCCGTAGTCGGCGCCCATGATGCCGGCCGCATCGCCCTTGAGCACGATGTCGCCGAGGGTGAACTTGGAGCCGGGCTGGATCGAGACGGTGACCGGAACAGGCTGCGGCCCGTCGAACACGGCATCGGGTTGCAGGTCGTCGAGCTTCTTGCCGGCAATGGAGATGTCGACGACGCCGTCGTAGCGCGCCTTGGAGAACAGGGCTGCGATCAGCCGCTCGCGGTCGTTGCGCGCCTTGGCCAGCAGGCCGAGCGAGCCCGATACCGGCCGTTCTTCATCGCCCTTGAGAGTGGATGCGTTTTCGAGCGCCTTGGTGAGGTCGTCGTCGTCGCCTGCGACCTCGAAGGTCACGGCATAGTCGAGCGGGTCGACGACATCGGCATCATCTTCCTCGGCCGAGCCCCAGAGCCTGATTCCGAAGATTTCGAAGGCTGCGGCCTTGTGCGTTTCGGCGGCAAGTATCGCGGTAGACAACAGCGCTGCCATGCCCGCGCGCCAAAGCACGCGAGCGCTGGTTGGACTGTCGATTCCACGCATACGCCGCACAAACATCAAGCCAACGTAACCTCCAATCCTAAAATTGGAATGAAGTTTCTGTGTTTTCGTAAAGCAGCCACAATCGATATGTCAGAATTGGTTGGGCGAATGAATGACAGCCGGGATAGGGATTCGGGTGTGTTCATCGGGGCGATCCGCATGGCCGGGCAATATCCATGCACAGCGTCCATGACAAGCAATTTAGCGCGCCGGGCCACGCCCGGCGGCTGCCGTATTGACTGTGCGGCGGCAAGCCTGAACATGTCGCGTGAAGCGACGACGAGGGTGTTGGAAGGATATGACGATGCGTGCGGCGCGTGCTTTTCCGGTATTCGTTCTTCTCTTTATGGCCTGGACATTCGGAGCGCTGGCGGCCGAGCCGCGGCGCATCGTGACCAACGAAAACAGCGATTACTTCGGCTTCGACCTGCGCTCGGAGCAGAACCTGACGCTCGACCAGTGCAAGACCTCGTGCCTCGGTGATTCGCAATGCCGCGCCTTCACCTACAACACCAAGGCGAAGTGGTGCTTCCTGAAATCCGACTTCGCCACCGTCAAGCCGTTCACCGGCGCCGTCGGCGGCAAGGTCGTTCCGGTAAACGGTGATCCCGACATCGGCGCGCCTGCCGAGCTGTCCTTCTTCCCGGCCTCGATGGCCGACGAGGCCCGCCAGTACCGAACCGCCCTGACCGACGGTTCGGTGGCTGCCGGCGAGGAAGGGCTGGCGGCACTCACCGCCGCCGGCGACAATGCGCTGCTGACCGGCGATCCGCGCACGGCGATGCAGAAGTTCCGCGCGGCCGTCGCCATCCTCCCGGACGACGCCGCCATCTGGACCCGCCTCGCCCGCGCCGTGACCGGCGTCCAGCCGAGCAATGGCGAGGAGACCGGCGTGCTGCAGCGCGACGGCACCGCGAGTGCCTACAACGCCTACCTGCTGTCGCGCACCGCCGCCAGCCGCGCCGAAAGCCTGGCGCTGCTCGCCCGCGGACTCGACAAGCGCGACATGTTCCGCCCGTCCCTGCAGGCCTACGAGGCGAGCCTGGCGCTCGACAACTCCGCTTCCATCCGCGCCGAATATGAAGACCTGAAGGCGCGAAAGGGCTTCCGCGTCGTCGAGCACTCGATCGACGCCGACACCACCTCGCCGCGCGTCTGCGCCCAGTTCTCCGAGGCGCTGGTCAAGACCGGCGTCGACTACGCGCCCTTCGTCACCGTCGACGATGCCGGGCCCAAGAGCGTCGAGGCCAAGGACAAGCAGATCTGCGTCGAGGGCCTCGAACACGGCAAGCATTACCGCGTCAGCTTCCGTTCCGGCCTGCCGGCGGCGATCGGCGAGGTGCTGGAAGCACCGGTCGTGCTGTCCGTCTACGTCCAGGACCGGGGCCAGTCGGCCCGCTTCACCGGCGACAGCTTCGTGCTGCCCGCCTCGGCCCGCCGCGGCATCCCGGTCGTCTCGGTCAACATGGACGCGGCCCAGATGAAGCTCTACCGCGTCGGCGACCGCTCGCTGGCGCAGCTCCTCTCCGGCTACCAGTTCCTGCGCCAGCTCGACGGCTACGACCTGTCCTCCATCGCCGACCAGATGGGCGAGCCGGTCTGGGAAGGCCAACTGGCGATCGCCAACGAGCTCAACAAAGAAGTGACGACCTCCTTCCCGGTCGACGAGGCGCTGCCCGAGCGCAAGCCCGGCGTCTATGTGCTGACCGCCCAGCCGGTCGACGACAAGAGCGACACCTGGGCGACCAAGGCGACGCAGTGGTTCGTCGTCTCCGACATCGGGTTGTCGACCTATACCGGCCAGGACGGGCTCAACGTGTTTGCCCGTTCGCTCGGCACCGCCAGGCCGATCGCCGACGCCGAACTCACGCTGCTGGCCCGCAACAACGAGATCCTGGGCACGGGCAAGACCGACGCCGAGGGCCGCGCCACCTTCAACCCGGGCCTGACCCGCGGCAATGGCGGCATGGCGCCGGCGGTGCTGATGGCCAGGCAGGGCGACGCCGACTTCGTCTTCCTCGACATGACCCGTGCCGGTTTCGACCTGTCCGACCGCGGCGTCACTGGCCGCGCCGCACCCGGCGCGCTCGACGTCTTTGCCTGGACCGAACGCGGCATCTACCGCGTCGGCGAGACCGTGCATGCGGCAGCCCTTGCCCGCGACGATGCCGCCAACGGTGTCGACAACCTGCCGCTGACCTTCATCTTCACCCGGCCCGACGGTGTCGAGGACCGGCGCGTCGTCAGCCAGGGCGGCAAGGCAGGCGGCCATGCCGTAGACCTGCCCTTGTCGACGGCCGCCATGCGCGGCACCTGGACGCTCGCCATCCACACCGATCCCAAGCAGCCGGCGGTGTCGAGCCAGATGTTCCTGGTCGAGGACTTCGTGCCCGACCGCATCGAGTTCATGCTGACGGCCGACCGCAGCGAGATCGCCGCCGGCGAAGCCGCCGAAGCCACCGTCGACGGCCGCTTCCTGTATGGCGCACCCGCCGCGGGCCTGGCGCTGGAAGGCGAGCTGACGCTGTCGACGAAACGCCAGTGGGCCAGCTTCAAGGGCTTCTATTTCGGCCTCGCCGACGAGCAGGAAGGCGAAGCGACCCGCATTCCGCTGACCGACCTGCCTGCAGTCGGCGACGACGGCAAGGCGACGTTCCCTGTTAGGGCCGACCAGTTGCCGTCGACCACGAGGCTGGTCAACGCCGCGCTGACGGTGCGCATGCGCGAGACCGGTGGCCGCGCCGTCGAGGAAAAGCTCGACATCGGCATCCGCCCGCAGGCGACGATGATCGGCATCCGCCCCGACTTCTCCGGCGAGGAGGTGCCGCAGGGCGGCACGGCCAAGTTCAGCCTGATCGCCGCCGAACCCGATGGCAGGCGCGCAGAGCTCAAGGGCGCGCAGTGGTCGCTGGTCAAGGTCGAGCGGAACTACCAGTGGTACCGCTCGGGCAATTCGTGGAACTACGAGCCGGTGACCTTCACCAAGTCGGTCGCCACCGGCCAGGTCGACCTGACCGCCAATGGCGAGGCGAGCGTTGCGATGCCCGTCGACTGGGGCCGCTATCGCCTCGAAGTCGAGACAGCGGACCCCGCCGGACCGGCGACGAGCTATGAGTTCGATGCCGGCTGGTACGTCTCGGCGACCTCGACCGAGACGCCCGACGGCCTAGAAGTGGCGCTCGACAAGGAAACCTACGCGGCGGGCGAAGTGGCCAAGCTGAAGGTCTCGCCGCGCTTCGCCGGCGAGCTCCTGGTCACCATCGGCGCCGAGAAGCTGGTCAAGACCATCACCGCGTCGGTTCCGGCCGACGGTGCCACCGTCGACATTCCCGTCGGCGAGGACTGGGGTGCCGGCGCTTACGTCACCGCCACGCTCTATCGCCCCGGCGAAGCGCAGGAATCGCGCATGCCGGCCCGCGCCATCGGCCTGAAATGGCTGTCGGTCGATCCCGCCGACAAGAAGCTTGCCGTCGCGCTGACGCTTCCGGAAAAGACCGAGCCGCGCAAGACGCTGTCGATCCCGGTTGCCGTGACGGGGGCCGCAGCGGGTGAAAAGGCCTATGTCACGGTTGCCGCCGTCGATGTCGGCATCCTCAACCTCACCAACTACAAGGCGCCGGACCCCGAGACCTGGTATTTCGGCCAGCGCATGCTCGGCCTCGAACTGCGCGACCTCTACGGACGCCTGATCGACGGCTCGCTGGGCGCCATGGGCAAGCTGCGCACCGGCGGCGACGGCGCCGCCCTGACCTCGCAGGGCAGCCCGCCCAAGGAAAAGCTGGTCGCCTTCTTCTCCGGCATCGTCGAACTCGATGCCGAGGGCAAGGCAACCGTCGACTTCGACATCCCGCAGTTCAACGGCACCGTGCGCGTGATGAGCGTCGCCTGGACCAAGACTGCCGTCGGCCATGCCACCGGCGACGTGATCGTGCGCGATCCGATCGTGCTGACGGCCGGCATGCCGCGTTTCATGGCACCGGGCGACTTCGCCGAGATGACGCTCGACATCACCAACACCGATGCCCCGGCCGGCGACTACACGCTGTCGGTCGACACGACGGGCGACCTGTCCACCGACGCCACCGCCCTGCCCCCGAAGCTGACGCTGGAGCCCGGCAAACGGCAGACGGTCAGGATTCCGCTGATGCCGGTGACGTCCGGCACCGCCGGGATGACGGTGCGGCTTGCCAATGCCGAGGGGCTGACGGTCGAACAGGAGCTGTCCTTCCCCGTGCGGCCCGGCCAGCTGCCGGTGACGACCCGCATGGTGGTCGACCTCAAGCCCAACGCCGCGCTGCGCATCGACAGGGAGCTTCTGGCAGCCAGCCTGCTCGAAGGCGCCCATGTCAGCGTCGGCGTCTCGCAGTCCTCGGCCTTCGACGTGCCGTCGCTGTTGATGACGCTCGACCGCTATCCCTACGGCTGCGCCGAGCAGACCACCAGCCGTGCGCTGCCCCTGCTCTATGTCAGCGAGCTCGCCACCGAGGCCGGCATGGCCCAAGACCCCGAGCTGCGGGAGCGCATCCAGGGCGCGATCTACCGCGTCCTGAACTACCAGTCGTCGTCGGGCAGCTTCGGCCTGTGGTCGCCCGGTTCCGGCGACCTCTGGCTCGACGCCTATGTCACCGACTTCCTGACCAGGGCACGCGAAAAGAGCTTCGACGTCCCCCAGGGCGCGATGATGCAGGCGCTCAACAACCTGCAGAACTCGATCGGCTATGACGTCGACGTCGAGGACCGCGGCTCCGAGATCGCCTATGCGCTCTATGTGCTGGCCCGCAACAAGAAGGCGTCGGTCGGCGACCTGCGCTACTTCGCCGACACCAAGCTGGAGGCCTTCACCAGCCCGATGGCGGTGGCCCAGCTCGGCGCCAGCCTGGCACTCTACGGCGACGGCCAACGCTCGGAACAGACCTTCGCGGCTGCCCTGCAGCTGGCCAGGGCGACGCCCGACCACAATTGGTACCGGTCGGACTATGGCTCGCGCCTGCGCGACGGCGCCGCCATGCTGGCGCTCGCCGCCGAAAGCAAGCCCGTGCCCTCGGTGGTGCCGGCACTGGTCAAGATGGTGGCGGCCGACCGTGCCGCGGCCAAATGGACCAGCACCCAGGATGACGCCTGGATGCTGCTTGCGGCGCGCGCGCTGAAGGCAGGCAACGACTCCATCTCGCTCGACGTCAACGGTGCCGCCCACAGCGGCGCCTATTCCGAACGCGTCGACGGCGCCGACCTGCTGGTCAATCCGATCACCATCGCCAACAAGGGCAGGGACCCGCTGCAGGCCGTGGTGACGACGGTCGCAGCACCTGCCCAACCCCTGCCCGCCGGCGGCGACGGCTTTACGATCGAGCGCACCTACTACCGGCTGGACGGCAGCGAAGCCAACGTGACCGAGGTCAGGCAGAACGAGCGTTTCGTCGTCGTGCTCAAGATCAACGAGCTCAACGACTGGCCCTCGCGCGTGGTGGTGGCCGACATGCTGCCGGCCGGCTTCGAGATCGACAATCCGGGGCTGGTCAACAGCGCCAACCTGTCGAACTTCTCGTGGCTGGAGCAGACCCAGGCCGCCCATCTCGAATTCCGCAACGACCGCTTCGTCGCCGCCATGGAAAGCGGCGAAGGGGCCGACCAGGAATTCACGCTGGCCTATGTCGTGCGCGCGGTCACGCCGGGCACCTATGCCCACCCGGCCGCCAATGTCGAGGACATGTACCGTCCGCAATATTCGGCGCGCACGGCCACCGGCATGATGGAGGTGAAGGCGGAGTGATCCGCCTTCATTCGAAGAACGTGACGCACGAGATACCCCCACCCCTAACCCCTCCCCACGAGGGGGAGGGGAACGATTTCATCACCGTTGCCGTCAACTTCGTCGACGCTTGGCGCGGAGCGACGGTGCCACAAGGTCCCCCTCCCCCTTGTGGGGAGGGGCTAGGGGTGGGGGTATCGTTTGGAGCTGCCCGCTCAGCGCGGCCCCTCATCCGCCTGCCGGCACCTTCTCCCCGTCATGACGGGGAGAAGGTAGACGGCCGCTACGTCGACGCCCCCCTCTCCCCGTTCTTCACGGGGAGAGGGTAAGGGTGAGGGGCGGCGCCATGCTCTCCGCAAAGATCATCCGCAGGATCGCGGTCTGGACAGCAGGTGCTGCCACCCTCGCCGCCCTCACCTCGGGCAGCCTCGTCGCTCTCGACCGCGCCTTCCCGCCGCCTCTGCCCGAAAAGCTCGCCGTCTCCGCCGAAGTGCTCGATCGCGACGGCCAGCTGTTGCGCGCCTATGCGACGCCGTCGGGCCATTGGCGCCTCGGCGTCGGCCTCGACCAGGTCGACCCGCAACTGGTGAAGATGCTGGTCGCCTACGAGGACAAGCGCTTCTGGGACCATGAGGGCATCGACCTCCTGGCGCTTGGCCGCGCCGCCCAGCAATTCGTCAGCAACGGCCGCATCGTCTCCGGCGGCTCGACGCTGTCGATGCAGCTGGCGCGGCTGATCGAGCCGCGCGAAAGCCGCAGTTTCGGCTCCAAGCTCAAGCAACTGGCCCGCGCGGTCCAGATAGAGCGCCGGCTGTCGAAGCAAGAAATCCTCGAGCGTTACCTGACGCTCGCACCCTATGGCGGCAATCTCGAAGGCGTGCGCGCCGCCGCCCTCGCCTATTTCGGCAAGGAGCCGAAGCGGCTGACCGTCTCCGAGGCGGCCCTTCTGGTCGCCCTGCCGCAACTTCCCGAGCGGCGCCGGCCCGACCGCAACCCTGGCAACGCCCAGGCCGCGCGCGACCGGGTGCTCGGCCGCATGGTGACAGCGGGCCTTCTAGGACAAAACGAGGCCGCACGCGCCGCGCTCGATGACGTGGCCGCCATGCGGCTGGCCCTGCCCGCCTTGGCGCCGCACGCCGCGGATGCCGCCTTGCGCAACCAGCCTGGCGGCGGCCAGCACCATCTGACCCTGCGCAAAAGCGTCCAGGAGGGGCTCGAGGCCGTGGCCCGCGAGGCCGCCACCCGGCTCGGGCCGCGCATTTCGGTGGCCATGGTGATGGCCGACGCCATGACGGGCGAAATCCTTGGCGAGGTCGGCTCGGCCAGCTTCCTCGACGCCTCGCGCTCGGGCTGGATCGACATGACCCGCACCGTGCGCTCGCCCGGCTCGACGCTGAAGCCGTTCATCTACGGCCTCGCCTTCGAACAGGGACTGGTGGCGCAAGAGACGTTGATCGAGGACCGGCCCGCCGACTTCGCCGGCTACCGGCCGAAGAATTTCGACATGAGCTACCAGGGCGACGTGTCGGTGCGCCAGGCGCTGCAGCTGTCGCTCAACGTGCCGACGATCCGCCTGCTCGACGCGGTCGGGCCGCAGCGGCTGACCGCGCGCTTTCGCCAGGCCGGCGTGACGCCGCAATTGCCGCCCAACGAGGTGCCGGGCCTGGCCATTGGCCTCGGCGGCGTCGGCGTGACGCTGCGCGACCTCGTCCAGCTCTACACCGGGCTTGCCAATGGCGGCCGCGCCAAGGTTCTCCGCGACGGATCGGAGACGGCAACGCCCGCCCCGCTCGCCAACGGAACGGTTCTCGAGGAACAGGCCGCCTGGCAGATCGGCGACATCCTGTCCGGCGTCAGGCCGCCGGAGGGCGCCGCCAGGCGCACCATCGCCTACAAGACCGGCACCTCCTACGGCTACCGCGACGCCTGGTCGATCGGCTATGACGGCCGCTACGTGCTGGGCGTGTGGGCCGGGCGGCCGGACGCCGGTGCCGTGCCCGGCCTGTCGGGATACGTCTCGGCGGCACCCATCCTGTTCGAGGGATTTGCCCGCTCCGGCCTGCCGTCGATGCCCCTGCCGCGCCCGCCGGCGGGAACGCTGCGCACCGCCCGCGCCGACCTGCCGGTGACGCTCGGGCGTTTCTCAACCTCGAGCGAATTGCCGGCGGTCGCGGCCGCGATCACCGAACCGGCGCCGCAGATCGTCTTCCCGCCCGACGGCGCCCGCGTCGAGCTGGGTGCTGCGACGGAAGCCGCGGCACCGCTGGTGCTCAAGCTGCAGGGCGGCCGCGCGCCGTTCCGCTGGCTCGCCAACGGCAAGCCGCTGGCGGCGCTGGCGCGCCGCCGCGAAGCCACCTGGCAGCCCGACGGTGCGGGGTATGCAACGCTGACCGTCATCGACGCGGCGGGGCGAGCGGCCAGTGTCAGAGTGTTCGTGGAGTAGCGCCCTTCCCGCTCCGCATGCCGATGCAGCTTCCCCTTGCCGCCCCCGCCAACTCCCCTAGCTGTCATCGCTTGTGGCGAACGTTCATATCGCCCGGGCCGTTCAGGACTTTTTGAGCGAGCAAAAAAATTTCGCGACCGGCCGCTGGATGGCCGAAATTTGCCCCGACGCGCCGAAATTCGGAACATTCGCCGCATCTAATTTCTACCAGTTCGATAGAGTATGACCATATTCGAACGGAGGCGGAAATGACCACTTCACGCAGGAAATTGCTTCTCTCGGCGCTGCTGGCCGGCGCAGTCCAATTCGGCGGCCTGGGCCTTGCTTATGCAGACACCACGCTGCTCAACGTCTCCTACGACCCGACCCGCGAGCTCTACAAGGACTACAACGAGGCCTTCGCCAAGCACTGGAAGGCCGAGAGCGGCGAGACGGTGACGATCCAGCAGTCGCATGGCGGCTCCGGCAAGCAGGCGCGTGCCGTGATCGACGGGCTCGACGCCGACGTCGTCACGCTGGCGCTGGAAAGCGACATCAACGCCATCGTCGAGAAGTCGAAGAAGATCAATCCCGACTGGCGCTCGAAGCTACCCAACAACGCCTCGCCCTACACCTCGACGATCATCTTCCTGGTGCGCAAGGGTAATCCCAAGGGCATCAACGACTGGGGCGACCTGGTCAAGGACGGCGTCCAGGTGATCACGCCGAACCCCAAGACCTCGGGCGGCGCGCGCTGGAACTACCTCGCCGCCTGGGCCTGGGCCAACGGCCAGTTCGCAGGCGACGAAGCCAAGATCAAGGAATTCGTCGGCAACCTCTATGCCCATGTGCCGATCCTCGACACCGGCGCCCGCGGCTCGACGGTGACCTTTGCCGAACGCGAACAGGGCGACGTGCTGCTCGCCTGGGAAAACGAGGCCTATCTCGCGCTCGACGAATTCGGCGCCGAGAAGTTCGACATCGTCTTCCCGCCGCAGTCGATCCTGGCCGAGCCGCCGGTCGCCGTGGTCGATGCCAATGTCGACGCCAAGGGCAGCCGCAAGGTTGCCGAGGCCTACCTCAACTACCTCTACTCGGCAGAAGGCCAGACGATTGCCGCCAAGCATCACTACCGGCCGTCCAAGCCCGAGCTGGTGCCCGCAGCCGACCTGCAGAAGCAGGCCGAACTGAAGCTCGTCTCCATCGACGATCCGATTTTCGGCGGCTGGGCAAAGGCGCAGCCCTATCACTTCGGCGATGGTGGTATATTCGACCAGATCTACAAGCCGGCCCAGTAGAGCGAAGACCACGACGACATGACATCAGCTCCCGCCAAGGCGGGGTGGCGGTTCAGACAGCCGAGCGTCATTCCGGGTTTCGGATTGACGCTCGGCTTCTCGCTTGCCTACCTCACGCTCATCATCCTGATCCCGCTTTCAGGTCTCGTCTGGCGTTCGGCCTCGCTCGGCTGGACCGATTTCTGGGCCATCGCCACCGACCGGCGCACCGTCAAGGCGCTGGAGATCAGCTTCGGCACGGCGTTCATCGCTGCCGCCGTCAACGTCGTCTTCGGCACCATCGTCGCCTGGGTGCTGGTGCGCTACCGCTTTCCCGGCCGCCGCGTCATCGACGCCATGGTCGACCTGCCCTTCGCCCTGCCGACGGCGGTGGCGGGCATCGCGCTGACCACGCTCTATTCGCCGAAGGGCTGGATGGGGTCGCTGCTGGCGCCGCTCGGCATCAAGGTCGCCTACACCCCGCTCGGCATCGTCATCGCGCTGATCTTCATCGGCCTGCCCTTTGTCGTGCGCACGGTGCAGCCGATCATCGAGGAGATCGACAAGGAGGTCGAGGAAGCTGCCGCCACCCTGGGCGCCAACCGCTTCCAGACCATTTTCCTGGTGCTGTTTCCCGGGCTGGCACCGGCCGTCATCACCGGCTTCGCGCTCGCCTTCGCCCGCGGCGTCGGCGAATACGGCTCGGTCATCTTCATCGCCGGCAACCTGCCCTACATCTCCGAGATCGCGCCGCTTTTGATCGTCATCCGGCTCGAGGAGTACGACTATGCCGCAGCCACCGCGATCGCCACGATCATGCTGGCGCTGTCGTTCCTGATGTTGCTCGTCATCAACCTCATCCAGTCGCGGACCCGCAAGCGCTATGGCTGATCCAGAGCTTTACCCCGCAGACGCCCATCACGAGCACGCCTCGCTGGCGGTGACCGAACGGCCGCTGGCGCGCGCCGGGCTGATGTTCGTCGCCTTCGCCTTCCTCGCCGTCTTCCTGCTGCTGCCGCTGGTGGTGGTGTTCGAACAGGCGTTTTCGCGCGGCATCGGCGCCTTTGTCGAAGCCATCAACGAGCACGACACCATCGCCGCGATCAAGCTGACGCTGCTGGTCGCCGTCATCTCGGTGCCGCTCAACCTGGTGTTCGGCGTCGCCGCCGCCTGGGCCATCGCCAAGTTCGAATTCAAGGGCAAGGCCTTCCTGACCACCTTGATCGACCTGCCGTTCTCGGTCTCGCCCGTCATCTCGGGCCTGGTCTACGTGCTCTTGTTCGGCGCCTCGAGCCTGCTCGGGCCCTGGCTCAAGATGCACGGCATCGTCATCCTGTTCGCCGTGCCCGGCATCGTCTTGGCGACCGTCTTCGTCACCTTCCCCTTCGTCGCCCGCGAACTGATCCCGCTGATGCAGGAACAGGGCACCGGCGACGAGGAGGCGGCACTGTCTCTCGGTGCCAATGGCTGGCAGACCTTCTGGCATGTGACGCTGCCCAACATCAAATGGGGCCTGCTCTATGGCGTATTGCTGTGCAACGCGCGTGCCATGGGCGAGTTCGGCGCCGTTTCGGTGGTGTCGGGCCACATCAGGGGCATGACCAACACCATGCCGCTGCATGTCGAGATCCTCTACAACGAATACAATGCCGTCGGCGCCTTTGCCGTCGCGTCCGTGCTCGCCGGCCTGGCCCTGGTGACGCTTGTGCTCAAAACCCTTCTCGAGCTCCGCTACGGCGCCGAGATCGCCGCCACGCGCGGACACTGACAGAGGCAGACAGACTGATGGAAGTTCGCGTTTCAAATGTGCGCAAGGAATTCGACCGGTTCCCGGCGCTCCGCGACGTCTCGCTCGACATCAGGTCGGGCGAGCTGATCGCGCTGCTCGGCCCCTCCGGCTCGGGCAAGACCACGCTTTTGCGCCTCATCGCCGGGCTCGAGCGGCCGACGCGCGGCACGATCTTCTTCGGCGACGAGGATGCCTCGAACCGAACCATCCAGGAGCGTAATGTCGGCTTCGTGTTCCAGCACTACGCCCTGTTCCGCCACATGACGGTGGCCGACAATATCGGCTTCGGCCTCAAGGTGCGGCCCTCGGCCAAGCGGCCGACCAAGGCGGAAATCCGCCGCCGCGCCTCCGAGCTGCTCGACCTCGTCCAGCTTTCGGGCCTGGAAAAGCGCTACCCCGCACAACTGTCGGGCGGGCAGCGCCAGCGCGTGGCACTGGCCCGCGCCATGGCCATCGAGCCGCGCGTGCTTCTGCTCGACGAGCCCTTCGGCGCGCTCGACGCCCAGGTCCGGCGCGAGCTGCGCCGCTGGCTGCGCGAAATCCACGACGCCACCGGCCATACCACGATCTTCGTCACCCACGACCAGGAGGAGGCGCTCGAACTCGCCGACCGCGTGGTGGTGATGAGCCAGGGCCGCATCGAACAGATCGGCACCGCCGACGAGGTCTACGACACGCCCAATTCGCCCTTCGTCTACGGCTTCATCGGCGAGTCGAGCTCGCTGCCGGTCAAGGTCGAGGACGGCCAGGTCTGGATATCGGACCGGCCGATCGGCCTGGCTGCCCCCGACCTGCCCGATGGCGAGGCGACGCTTTACTTCCGCCCGCACGACATCGAACTGCTCGACGAATGCAATGGCTGCATTGCCGGCACGGTCGCCGCCAGCCGCCGCGTCGCCGGCACGCGCCGCGTCGAGCTCGAAATCGGCGGCGGCCGCGAACGCGTCGAGATCGAACTGCCCGTCGGCCACCCCGCGGCACAGAAGAGCCGGGTCGCATTCCGGCCGAAGCGCTGGAAGGTGTTTCCGAAGGCGGTGGAATAGGCACGAGGGACAACGGCGTCGTTTCAGCCCAAGGTAGAACCATCCGGCAGTTCGCCGGGACGCGACACAGTCCTCATGTCGCAGGTGCGCGATATGGCATTTCAGTGGCGAGTGACTAGATTGCCGGGAAAGCAGAAGGATTGAGCCCGATGATCGAAGTCGTCCGAAAGAGGCCCGTATTGGCGTTGATGGCCGCTGCAGCCTTAGTCGCAGTTGTGACGGCAGGTGCTACCCTCGGGGTGCTTCAGACACTCACCATTCTCGCGTCCATCGGCACGGCGCTTGTCATGGGCGCCCTCGTCGTCGGGTCCTTCGCGAGATAGGCCAGCGCTGCTGGCGCCGCCCTTCGGTCACTTCAGGCTCACTCTGGCCACGCTGTCCGCATAGTCCTGCTTGGGATCGCCCAGGCCGAGGAACATCTTGACGCCGGCGACAAGGCTCGAGGCGTCGAGCCAGATCTGGGCGTCGGCCGGCTCGAAGCGGAGCAGGCAGAGCTTGGGGTCGTCCTTGCCCTTCTCGAACCAGGCAGCCACGAAGCGGTTCCACAGCCGGTCGACCGTCTTGCGGTCGTTGTCGATCCTGAGTGTCCCATGGAGGGTCGCAAACAGGTCGTGCTTCCTGGCGGCGTAGACCAGTGTTGCCTTCCTGGCGCGCGTCAGGTTTTCGGCAATCTCGGTGTCCTTCGCGGTGAAGAAATAGATGGTCTTGCGCTCGCCGTCGAACTGCGCCGCCATCGGGCGCGGGTCGACTCCAGCGGTGCCCACCATGACGGTCATGTCTGCGCGGATCGACTTCCAGAACTTCGCTTCGAACTCTTGCTTGTCGGTCATCGGGTTGTCTCCGGTTGGCGGAATGGGTTGGCCGAGGGTACCTAGGCTGCCGAGCGCTTTCGGACCCGCCGGTCTCTCCGCGCCAGATGGGCGTCGTGTCGCTGGCGCTCCGGAGAAGGGAGCAGCGGCAGCGGTTCCACGAGATCGAAATCGTCCGGCACGCTGTCGATGAACTCGCGGCCGATGCGATAGGTGCAATATCCGACGAACAGCAATGCAACGAGACGCAGCATGAGACTTCCCCTTGTGTTGCCTTCGCAACGCTGGAGGCAGGCCATCGTTCCCGAGAAAGAGCGCTGTTTTCGGCGGGAACCTTCTGCCGCTTGATCCATTCCCTCCCTGCAATTTCCCGCAAGGAGCGACACCAGATGAAAACGCTGAACGAGATTTTCGAGCATACGCTCGAGGACATGTACTTTGCCGAAAACGCCATCACCAAGGCACTTCCCAAGGTGGCCAAGGCGGCCAAGGACGCCAAGCTGAAGAAGGCCGCCGAGGATCACCTCGAGGAGACCAGGGGCCAGATCAAGAAGCTGGAGCAGGTCTTCAAGTCGATCGGCAAGAAGGCCGCAGGCGAGAAATGCGATGCGATCGAAGGCCTGATCAAGGAGGCCGACGGATTGATGGAAGAGGCATCGGGCACGGCTCTCGATGCCGGCCTGCTGGCGGCGTGCCAGGCGGTGGAGCACTACGAGATCGCCCGCTACGGCTCGCTTCGCGAGTGGGCCAAGGATCTCGGCCATGACGAGGCCCACACCTTGCTGAGCGAAATCCTCGACCAGGAAAAGGCGACCAACAACAAGCTGACGAACCTGGCGGTGACGGCAATCAACAAGACGTCCCCCTCCGCCAAGGCGGCCTAGCGTCCCGCGCCGCGACCGACCTCTCCCCTCGGGGAGAGGCGGCTTGCCGGTTGAGAAGAGTTGTCATGCTGGGGATCGAGCTTGGCAGCGGCCACCCGCATTGCGATCGGCCAGCCCGCCGTTCAAGCCCAGGCGCTGCGGCGCATCCTGCCCGCTAAAAGAGGTGTCACCGCCTGGCGGCAACACCTCTCT
Source organism: Aminobacter sp. DSM 101952 (assembly GCF_001424795.1). Lineage (NCBI taxonomy): Bacteria > Pseudomonadati > Pseudomonadota > Alphaproteobacteria > Hyphomicrobiales > Phyllobacteriaceae > Aminobacter > Aminobacter sp. DSM 101952. Next base: position 409,088 of record NZ_LMCL01000001.1, read on the forward strand.
GCGATGGCAAGGGGAACCCAAGGCGCCCCAATGCAACTCGTGCATCGAGCCGTCAGTCCATGATGTAGACGACCTTGCGGGTCTGCGGGTCGATGAGGACAGTACGGCCGTCCATCACGACATACTGATACTTGTTGTCGGCAAGTGCGCCCGGCTTCAGAATGTCCGGAATGATCGCGCCGACGACAAGTTCGAAGTTGGATGGACGTTCGACGATCACCGGGTTGGTCTTCACATATTCGCGGACGATCACTTGTTCTTCGGGCGTCACCACAACAGTCTGGGCAGTCGCGAATGCGGTGCCGGCGAGCAAAATGGTTACAGCAAGTGTGCTTCGGAAAGTCATTTCAACCTCCTCAGTTGATGGTTTAACAACTGGTGGGGAGCGAAACAGTTCCGTGCCTTTTGGGATGGCTCGGCTTCATTGTGGGGTTGCCCCAGCGGAGCGGACCAAGAGCGAAACGGATTTTCGCCGAACGCCCTCCTACCGATACGACGTATTGAAATGCCGCTCCAAAAAGCGGCTGTAGACGCCCATCAGAGCGCTGAACAGGAAGTACACCGCGGCCGCGAAGACGTAGCCTTCGAGCACGGCGATGCCTTGCCAGTCGGGGTCGCGCAAGGCGGTGCGCACGGTATCGAGGAAATCGAGCAGGCCGATGATCGTCACCAGCGTGGTGTCCTGGAAGAAGGCGATGAACAGCCCGACCAGCGCCGGGATGACCTTCTTCAGCGCCTGCGGCAGCACGATCTTGAACATCACCTGCCAGTAATGCAGCCCGAGCGCGCGGCCGGCCTCGAACTGGCCCGGCGGCACGTCCTGCAGGCCGCCGCGCACGATCTCGGCGATGTAGGCGGCGGCAAACAGGATGATCGCCACCTGCGCGCGCAGCAGCTTGTCGATGGTGACGCCGTCCGGCATGAACAGCGGCAGCATGACGGCGGCCATGAACAGGATGCTGATCAGCGGCACGCCGCGCACGAGCTCGATGAAGCCGACACCAAGGACCCGGATCGCCGGCAGATGCGAGGCGCGCGCCAGCGCCAGGCCGATGCCGAGCGGCAGGGCGAAGGCCAGCCCGACGAAGGACAGCATGAACGACAGCGGCAGGCCGCCCCATTTCGACGTCGGCACCGCGGTCAGGCCGAAGATGCCGCCGGCCATCAGCACGTAGAGCACGGGCAGGATGACCACCAGCCAGGCGACGACGAGGCCCCTGCCCCAGACGCGCGGGATCATCGAGACGCCGCAGGCGCCGAGGAACAGGCAAAGCGCCACCAGCGGGCGCCATTGCTCCTCGAACGGGTAGAAGCCGAACAGCATGTAGCGCAGCTTGTCGGTGAGGAACGGCCAGCAGGCGCCGGAGCTTTGCTTGCAGGCGTCCGCCCCGCCGTCGAACACGGCGTTCACGAACAGCCAGCCAAGCGCCAGCTTGGCAAGGACCAGGATGAGCGCGCCGCAGACCAGCGTGACCAGCGCATTGCCGGGCGTGCCGAAATAGGCCGCGCGCCACTTAGAGCGCCGCACCGGGCGGGCGACGGAATTGGCGGCTGCGGGAAGAACCTGGGTCTCGCTCATGTCAGCGCGTCTTCAGCGCGACACGCGCATTGTACCAGTTCATGAACAGCGAGATCAGCACCGACAGGCCGAGATAGATGCCCATGAAGATGGCGATCGTCTCCATCGCCTGGCCGGTCTGGTTCATGATGGTGTTGGAGACCATGACGAGGTCGGGATAGCCGATGGCGATCGCCAGCGAGCTGTTCTTGAACACGGTGAGATAGGTGTTGGTCAAAGGCGGGATGATGACCCTGAGCGCCTGCGGCAGCACCACGAGCCGGAGCGTGCGCGAGCGCGGCAGGCCTAGCGCCTGGGCGGCTTCCCATTGGCCCTTGCTGACCGCCTGGATGCCGGCGCGGACGATCTCGGCGACACTGGCCGAGAGGTTGAGCATCAGGCCGACGAGCAGCGCCACGAACTCCGGGCGGATCTGCAGCCCGCCGGTGAGGCGGAAGCGCCCGGCCTCCGGCGCGCTCCAGCCGAGCGACACCGCGCCGCTCGACCAGACCGCGAGCACCGGCAACACGAGCAGGACCAGCGCAATGATCCAGCCGGCGTTGCCCTTGCCGCTCAAGATGCGCCGGCGCTGGCTGACGGCGCGCACGACGAGTGCGGCGGCGATGCCGAAAGCGAGCGCGCCGAGCGTCAGCCCGAAACCGCTCTGCCATTCGAGCAAGGGCATGGCGAGGCCGCTGTTTGACAGGAAAAAACCGGGAAACAGCTGGATCGCCTGGCGCACCGGCGGGAAGACCAGGATGATCAGGAAATACCACAGGAACAGATAGAGCAGCAGCGGCACGTTGCGCAGCAGCTCGACATAGGCAAGCATCAGCCGGCTGAGCAGTGGGTTCGTCGACATGCGGCCGATGCCGACGAGCACGCCGATGATGGTGCCGAAGAGCGCTGCGAGGAACGACACCTTGATGGTGTTGACCAGCCCGACGAGGATGGCGCGGGCGACAGTGTCGGTCGGCCCGTAGGCGATCGAGGTTTCGCTGATGGCGATGCCGGCCTGCCGCGACAGGAAGCCGAAGCCGGTGGCGATGTCCTGCTTGGCAAGGTTCGCGCTGGCGGTGCGGTACATCACCCAGCCGGCGAGCAGCACCGCCGAGATGGCGACGACTTGATAGAAGACCGCGCGAAACCGCGTGTCGTTCAAAAACAGCATGGGCGCGCCGATGTCATGGGAACGGGAGACAAGGTCCGCGCCCGATGGCGGCGCGGACCTTGATGTTTGTCAGCGGACCGGCGGCGCGTAGAGCAGGCCCCCGGCATTCCACTGCGTGTTGGGCCCGCGCGTCATGCCGAGCTTGGTCTTTTCGCCCAGGTTGCGGTCGAAGACCTCGGCGTAGTTGCCGACGCTCTTGATCACGTTGTAGCCCCACTTGTTGTCGAGGCCGAGCATCTTGCCGAGTTCGTCGGCGCCGCCCAGCATGCGCTGGATCTCGGGGTCCTCGCTCTTCGTCATCTCGTCGACATTGGCCTGGGTGATGCCCTTCTCCTCGGCCGCCATCAGCATGTAGACCGACCACGAGACGATGTCGCGCCAGTTGGAATCGTTCTGCCGCACGGCGGGCGCCAGAGGTTCCTTGGAGATGGTCTCGGGCAACAGCACGTAGTCGTCGGGGTTGTTGGCGACCGCGCGGATCGAGGCGAGGTCGGAACGGTCCGACGAGATCGCCTCGCAGCGGCCGGAATAGAAGGCGGCGCGGTTCTCGTCGGGGCTTTCGAAGACCACGAGCTCGAACTTGCCGCCGATGCTGCGGAAGAAGTCGGTCAGGTTCTGCGAGGTCGTGGTGCCCGGCAAGGTGCAGATCGCGGCGTCGGTCAGTTCCTTGGCGGAGGCGACGCCGAGCGACTTTGGCACCAGAAGGCCCTGGCCGTCATAGAAAACGGTCGGTCCGAAATCGATGCCGAGTGAGGTTTCGCGCGAGAAGGTCGCCGTCGTCTGGCGCGACAGCACGTCGATTTCGCCCGACTGCAGCGCCTGGAAACGCGTGTTGATGTTGGTCAGGACGAAATCGACCTTTTCGCCGTCGCCGAGCACCGCAGCAGCGATCGAGCGGCAGATGTCGGCGTCAAAACCCTGCATGCGGCCCTTGTCGTCGGCGGCGGCAAAGCCGGGCGTGCTGAGCGACACGCCGCAGATCAGCTTGCCGCGGGCCTTGACGGTGTCGAGCGTCGCCGATTGCGCGGCGGTGGCACCGACCATCAGTGCCGCGGTGGCGGCGCACAGCACCAGGAACTTAGATTTCATGTATCCCTCCCTCGATTGTCGACCGCAGGCCGCCGGCACCATTTCTCCCCCGGTGCGGACGTCGCCTCGATCTGTCGCGGAGCTATGTATGCATAGATTGTGTACGATATGGAAGATGAGTGTCGTGCAAAATGTATACGATAATCGACGGTGTGGATAAGATCGCAGGGTCCCGCATGTCGGGCCAACGGCCCATGGCGAGCGTAGGGTGCAGCGCAGCCGATATCCTTTGGATAGCCGGTCCACGGCAGCACCGGCCCAGGCAGCAAGTCAGACTCCGAGATAGGAATTCAGATCGTCAGACAGGGACCGCGAACGGGTCAGCCGGTGCAGGCTTCGGCCAGTTTGCGCACATGGGCGCCATCGTGCTCGTTCGGCGTGTAGGTGCCCATGTCCTCGCCGCCGACGAGGATGGTGAAGCCGCCGACGAGCAGCTTTGCCAGTGCCGGTTCCATGGTCGTCAGTCCGTCGAAGACATAGCGGCCGTTATAGGTCTTGCCGGTGGCCTCGATGGAGTGCGTTGCGTCGCCGTTGCGCAGTTCGATCCTGGCGCTGCGCCCTTCGCTCATGTCGCCGGACTTCGGATAGAACGCAACGACGATGTCCGAGTACCCCGCAGTGCAGTTCAGCGAGACGTCGACATCGCCGGAGGCAGGATCGTAGTAGGCGAGCGTCAACGTGGGCGACAGGTCGTCATGCAGGAACCATCCTTTCGGGATGACCGACTGGGCGGCTGCCGCAGAGCTTGCGAGCGCAAGCATCACAAGAGAAGAGAGTACCGCCTTCATGCCCACGCCCCCCGCGTATCCGGCAAGGTAACCAGACGTAGTGCCGGCTGACAAGCAGAGCGTTTTTCAACCTGAACTTGCCGAACGGGAAACCGACATTGAAAGACGGACATATCTCGCTGCGGCAACGGGCCGGCCGCGCATGATACGCCGAGTAAAGCGACGGGGCGCGACAGAAGGCGTGTCATCTGCCGAGCACGGTTTCCACCACTTGCTCCACGTCCATGGCAGATGAATCGATCCATTGACCGATGCGAGGTGTCTCGCGGGCGAGTGCTTCTGCAAGGACGGAGGGAGGGAATGCCTCGGAATAGCCGGTCTTTGGCCGGTCTCTGTCGCGCTGGCCCAGTACTTCCGCCGAAGGGGCCAGCACCACCACACGGGGATCGAGGTCGCGAAGGCGCTCGACAGCCGCGACAAGATCATGCCCGATGAGGATGTCCTGGTAGACCACCGTGAATCCTGCTTCCACGTAGCGGCGCACGGCATCTGTCGCGATCACCTGCCGGAGTGTCAGTTGCGCCCGGGCCTCCACATCGAGCGTGGGCCCCATCGCCGCAGCGCCGTTTACGATCATGCGACGAAAAACGTCGCCGCCGACCAGTGCCGAGCGCGGGAAGCGCCTTGCCAGCGCGTTGGCAACCGTGGTTTTGCCGGCAGCCATGGCGCCGGTGATGATGAAGAGAGACTGGGTCATGGATTACCTGATGGTCGCCCGTCCTGACCTCGGACGGGGTCAATCGCGTGTCTGCGTCAGCACCACGAACAGGGTGGTCACTCCGCTGGTGAAAAGTGCGATGAACGCATAAAATAGCGCTCCGGCAAATTCCTTGTTTGCCGTGGCGGCCATGAATGTCATTGCGAAAGCGCCTGCACCGCAAAGAACCGTCAGCGCAAGCAAAAGATAGATCGCCTTCTTTCCCATCATCGCCCTTCCTTTGTGGGAAGGCTCATGGGGTTCGCGCCCAGGAACCTTCCCGATCAGTTGATCGGTCAAGTTCCTCGGGCCACTGCGCTGGCGTCGAGAATCTGTCTAGTCCAAGGTCACTGCACAGATCGCGCAGAACGAAATGCCCCCAAGTGCCGTGACATCAAGATGAAGCCGGAAATATTGCTTTGAGTCAAGCTGGCAGAGCTTTCCCCATCGCGACGCCAGCCAGCCCGCATCCCCTCACAGCTTCGTCCACGCCGCGTTCTTCTTCGAAGACTTGACGCAGGCCTCGATGAACGCCACGCCTTCCACGCCGTCCTGCACGGTCGGGTAGATCACGTCCCTGGCAGGCTTGCCGCCCTTCTTGCGCGCCGCGCGGATGGCCCGCGCCGCCTCCTGGTAGATGTTGGCGAAACCTTCGAGATAGCCTTCGGGGTGCCCCGAAGGCACGCGCGTCACGCGTGCGGCGGCAGGACCGGCGCCGACGCCGCCGCGGGTGATCAGCTGCTTGGGCTGGCCGAAGGGCGTGTACCAGAGATAGTTCGGGTCGGCCTGCACCCATTCGAGGCCGCCCTTCGAGCCATAGACACGCAGCTTGAGGCCGTTCTCGTGGCCCGGCGCCACCTGGCTCGCCCAGATCATGCCCTTGGCGCCGCCCTTGAAGCGCAGCATGACGTTGACGTTGTCGTCGAGCAGCCGGCCCGGCACGAAGGCGTCGAGGTCGGCCGACAGGCTGTCGAGTTCGAGGCCGGAAACGAAGCGGGCGAGATTGTAGGCATGGGTGCCGATGTCGCCGGCAGCGCCGCCCGCGCCCGACTGCTTCGGGTCGCCGCGCCACGACGCCTGCTTCTGGCCGGTGGCGGCGAGATCCTCGGTCAGCCAGTCCTGCGGGTATTCCGCCTGGACGATCCTGATGTCGCCGAGCTGGCCCTTGGCGACCATCTCGCGCGCCTGCCGGATCATCGGATAGCCGGTGTAGTTGTGGGTGAGCACGAAGACCTTGCCGGTCTTCTCGACCAGTGCGGCGAGCTTCTTCGCCTCCGCCAGCGTCGCCGTCAGCGGCTTGTCGCAGATGACGTGGATGCCAGCCTCGAGAAAGGCCTTGGCGGCGGGAAAATGGACGTTGTTGGGCGTGACGATGGCCACCGCCTCGATGCCGTCGGGCCGCTTCGCCTCGGCCTTGGCCATCTCGGCATAGGAGGCGTAGGAGCGCTCGGGATCGAGGCCGATCTCGGCCGCGGACGCCTTCGCGCGTTCCGGATTGGACGACAGCGCACCCGCGACGAGCTGGAAATCGCCGTCCATGCGCGCGGCGATGCGGTGCACACCGCCGATGAAGGCGCCCTGCCCGCCGCCGACCATGCCGTAGCGGATCGGGCCGCTGCCATTCCCGGATTTCGATGCACCGACCATGCTTGTGTCCTCCCTTGATATGTTGGCGCTGCCCCTCATCCCCCCTGAGTTTATCGAAGGGCCGGGATGAGGGGCAGCGCCGCGTTCAAATCCCCATCATCGTCCGCAGCATCGCCCGATCGCTCGCCCCGCCGGCAAAGTCGTCGAACGCCTTGTCGGTGACGCGGATGACGTGGCTTTCGATGAATGGCGCGCCTTCGGCGGCCCCGTCCTCCGGATGCTTGAGGCAGCATTCCCATTCGAGCACCGCCCAGCTGTCGTAGCCGTACTGCGCAAGCCTGGAGAAGATGCCGGTGAAATCGACCTGGCCGTCGCCGAGCGAGCGGAAGCGACCGGCCCGGCCGAGCCAGCCCTGGTAGCCGGAATAGACGCCCTGGCGCCCGGTCGGGTTGAACTCCGCGTCCTTGACGTGAAACGCCTTGATGCGCTCGTGGTAGATGTCGATGAAGGCGAGATAATCGAGCTGCTGCAGCAGGAAGTGCGAGGGATCGTAATTGATGTTGCAGCGCTGGTGGCCGCCGACGGCGTCGAGGAACATCTCGAAGGTCGCGCCATCGAAGGCGTCCTCGCCCGGATGCAGCTCGAAGCACAGGTCGACGCCGGCCTCGTCATAGGCGTCGAGGATAGGCCGCCAGCGCTTGCCGAGCTCGGCGAAGGCCTCCTCGATCAGGCCTGCCGGCCGCTGCGGCCACGGGTAGAGGTAGGGGAAGGCGAGCGCGCCGGTGAAGGATACGCAAGCGGTGAGGCCGAGATTCTGCGACGCCCTGGCACCGAGCTTCATCTGCTCGACCGCCCATTGCTGCCGCTCCTTCGGCTTGCCGTGTACCGCTTGTGGCGCAAAGCCGTCGAACTGCGCGTCATAGGCGGGATGCACCGCCACCAGCTGGCCCTGCAGGTGGGTGGACAGTTCGGTGATCTCGACGCCGGCATCCGTGCAGATGCCCTTGATCTCGTCGCAATAGGTTTTCGACGTCGCCGCCTTCTGGAGATCAAACAGCCTGCTATCCGGCGTCGGGATCTGCACGCCCTTGTAGCCGAGCCCGCCAGCCCACGATGTAATCGATTTCAGTGTATTGAACGGGACGGAATCGCCGGCGAACTGGGCGAGGAAGATCGCTGGTCCCTTCATTGTCGACGGCATCTCTCAAAACTCCTCGTCCGATTCCGGCACGCGCTGGTCCAGCGCCAAGATGACCACTATTTGAGCCGGCTCCGCAAGAGCCAGAGGCAGGCCGATTCACGGGTTCGCCGAGGCGCGCGTGATGCCATCGCCGGTGACCGGCATCGTCAGCGCTATCCCTTCAACAGCGCCTCGACCGCAAGCCCCGCCGCAAGCACGCGCCGGTCGTGGCCGTGGCGGCCGACCAGCATCAGGCCGGCAGGCAGCCCGGTGCCGGGCACCGGCAGCGACAGCGCGCAGAGGTCGAACTGGTTGGCGACCTGGGTGTTGCGCAGCAGAAGCCCCTCGATGCGGTCGCCATGGCGCTCGTCATCCAGCATCTCGGCGATCGGCTGGGCCACGACCGGCGTGGTAGGCACGACCATGAGATCGACCGACGACAGGCGCTCGTCCATGGCCGCCACCAGTTCGGCGCGGCGGCGCATGGTCCTGATATAGGCGACCGCCGGCACTTGTAGGGCCCGGCCGAGCCCGCCACTGACATGGCGGTCGACCGCCACCTTGGCGCCTGCCGACAGCCAGTCGGCATGGATTTCCGCGCCTTCGATGGCGGCGATGGACGCCGCCCGCGTCGTCTCGCGCAGGGCCAGCAGCAAATCGTCGATGGCGATATCCTCGACCCGCGCCCCCGATGCGGCGAGGCGCTTCAACGACTGTTCGAAGGCGGCGGAAACGGTGCCGTCGCAATGCTCCATCAGCCGCCCGCGCGGCACGCCGATGCGCAGGCCCGGCAGGGACAGCGGCACAAGCGCGGAAAACTCCTTGCCGGCCATGACGGCGTCGGTGGCGATGCAGGCCCCGACCGTCCGCGCCAGCGGCCCGAGCGAATCGAGCGACGGCGACAGCGGGAACGCGCCGTCGAGCGGCACGCGCCGCGCCGTCGGCTTGAAACCGACGACGCCGTTGAGAGCTGCCGGAATGCGCACCGAGCCGCCGGTATCCGAGCCGATGGAAATGTCCGAGGTGCCTTCGGCCGCCGAAACCCCGGCGCCCGACGACGAACCGCCGGGGATCAGCGTCGGATCGGCGGCATTGCCCGGCGTGCCGTAATGCGGGTTGATGCCGAGCGCGGTGAAGGCGAACTCGGTCATCGCCGTCTTGCCGATGATCGCCGCCCCTGCCCGGCGCAGGCGCCGGACCACCAGCGCGTCCCGCTCTGCGGGTGCCGTGTCCCGGCGCATCAGCGAGCCGGCCAGCGTCGGCTCGCCGGCGACGTCGAGCAGATCCTTGATCGAGACGATGGCGCCGTCGAGCGGCCCGAGCGACAGCCCTGCCTTGGCGCGCGCGTCGGCGGCATCGGCAGCACCACGCGCGGCCTCGGCATAGAGCTTCATGAACACGCGTTCGTCGCCGGCACGGACGGAAAGCCGCCCAAGGATCGCTTCGAGCCGGTCGCGCGTCGTCATTCGGTCACCCGTTGCTGGCATGCAGTCATCGTGGTGACAGATAACACGCGCTGGCCCTATGCAATACGGTTGTCGCCAGTCGCCGACGCCTTACATTCGCACTGCCTGATATCGGAGCCGCCATGACCGTCCATCTGTTCTCGCCGATCACCCTCGGCAAGCTCGACTTGCCCAACCGCATCGCCGTTGCCCCGATGTGCCAGTATTCGGCCGACGACGGCTCGGCCACCGACTGGCATCTGCAGCACTGGATGAACCTCGCAATGTCGGGCGCCGGCATGATCACCGTCGAGATGACTGACGTCGAGCGGCGCGGCCGCATCAGCCATGGCTGCATGGGTCTCTACTCCGATGCCAACGAAGCGGCGGCAAGACGCACGCTCGATGCCGCCCGGCGCGTGGCGACGCCGGGAGCGAAATTCGGCGTGCAATTGGCCCATGCCGGCCGCAAGGCCTCCAACCACAGGCCGTGGGACGGCTCCGGCCCGCTGACGCCGGAGGAGGATGCATGGCCCGTCGTGTCGGCCTCGGCGATCGCCTATGGCGACGGCTGGCAAGTGCCGCATGCGCTTGATGAAGCCGCGATCGAGCGGACCATCGGCCACTTCGTCGAGGCGGCCAGGCGCGCCGAGCGCGCCGGCTTCGACTTCATCGAGCTGCATTCGGCCCATGGCTACCTGCTGCACCAGTTCCTGTCGCCGCTGTCCAACCACCGCACCGACAGATGGGGCGGTTCGCTGGCAAACCGCATGCGGTTCCCCCTCGAGGTCGCGCGCCGTGTCGCGGAAGCCGTCCCCAACCTCATGCTCGGCGCGCGCATGTCGCTGACCGACTGGGTCGATGGCGGCTTCACGCTGGAAGAGGCCATCGAGGTGGCCAGGGCCTATGGCAAGGCTGGCATCGCCTACATCTGCTGTTCGAGCGGCGGCAACTCGCCCCACCAGAGCCTGCGCACCGGTCCAGGCTATCAGGTCCATCTCGCAGAGGCGGTGAAAAAGGCGACGGGCATCCCGGTGCGCGCGGTCGGCATGATCGACCAGCCGGCCCAGGCCGATGCGATCGTGCGCGAAGGCCGCGCCGACATGGTGGCGCTTGGCCGTGCCCTGCTCGCCGATCCGCGCTGGCCGTGGCGGGCTGCGGCCACCCTCGGCCACGACTTCCACGCGGCACCGCAGCTGGCGCGCTCGGTTGCCCTGATGAAGCAATGGGGCGCTGCCACGTAAGCTTACCCAAGGTCTGGCGCGGCGGACGCCTCCTGCTGGATCAGGACGGCGTCGCCGCGCGATGATCTACCGTTCGGACCAAGATTCGGGGGGCAGCAAATGAAGAAGAGCGTCGAGACGATCCGGGGCGACAGCGAGGGCATCGCCTACGAACTCCCAGTCTACCGCGTTTCGGGATCGTCCGCGTCGGCCCCGTCTGCCTATATCCAGGCCGCGCTCCATGGCGACGAACTGCCCGGCGTGGTGGCCATCGACGCGCTGATGCCGCGCCTGCGCAAGGCAGCTGCCGAAGGGCGCATTCGCGGCAACCTGACCATCGTGCCGCGTGCCAACCCGATCGGCGCCAACCAGTTGCTGTTCCACGCCGCCCAGGGGCGCTTCGATCTCGGCACCCGCACCAACTACAACCGCGACTTCCCGCTGCTCGACAGGCCGGACGTGTCGCTTCTGCCCGGCGACGACGTGCCGATGTCGGCCGACAAGCGCCTCAAGGCACGGCTGCTCAAGCTTTCGGTCGGCCACGACATCGTGCTCGACCTGCACTGCGACGACGAAGGCGTCGCCTATCTCTACGTGCCCGACGAGCTCTGGCCGGCGATGGAAGATTGCGCCGCGAACATGGGCGTCGACGCCGTCATCCTGTGGAGCGGCCAGTCGGGCTCGTCCTTCGACGAGGCCTCGCTGCACCCCTATCTCAAGATGCCTCGCAAGGAAGCGCGGCTCGAAAGCCGCGTCGTCACGACAGTCGAATATCGCGGCGTTTCCGATGTCTACGCCACAGTTGCCGAAGCTGACGCCCAGGGCCTCTATCGCCTGCTTGTGGCGCGTGGCGTGATCGAGGACACCTGGATCGAGACCCTAAAGACATTTGCGGGCGTGGTGGCGCCGATCGACCATGTCGAGATGGTGCCCGCCCCTTGCGCTGGGGCGATCCTCTACCACGTCAATCCCGGCGATACGGTCAAGGCTGGCGCCCATATCGCCACCATCGTGCGCGCGCCCGGCGAGGACGGCGGCAGGGTCGAGGTGCTGGCGCCGCAGGACGGCTACATCCTGACGCGCCGTTCGCACCGCGCCACCCGCGCCGGCGACGACCTGGTCAAGCTGGTCGGCACGCGTCCGAGCGACGACGCCCGGTCAGGCGCGCTGGAGGCGTAGGCCGGCCGCCGCAACCATGAGCTGAATTCATCATTGGCTGCTCCGCGCCGCCGACCGCAACCAGGATCCTCCCGCTTGCCACTGAGGGGCCGCAGCCGTCCTGCGGCTGCGCCCTCCCCGGCAAACCCTCATTTCGGCAAGGTATCCTTGAAGATGCGGCCATCCTTCATGATGACCAGGAAACTCGTCTCGGGTTTGGCGACCAGTTGGAGATCCTCGAGCGGGTTGCCGTCGACCAGCAGCAGATCGGCCAGCGCGCCTTCCTCCACCACGCCCAGCTTTCCGGGATAAGGGTTACGCTTCCCCGAAAGTGTCAGCAGTTCGGCATTGGTCCCGGTCGCCATCACGAGGGCTTCGGCAGGCGTGTACCAGCGGATGAGCGACGCAAGGATCGCGCCCTGCTGCCGCGCCAGATCGCGGGAGAACAACACGTCCGTCCCCCATGCAGTCTTGATCTTGTATTTCTTCGCCAGTTCGTATGTCCGGCCGATGCCCGGCCACACCTCTTCCGCCTTGGCCCGCTCGACCGAGCCTTCCCGAAGCCCCAGCCTCATCATCTCCGGAAGCGGCTGCAAGCTCAGCCAGATGTCCTTTTCAGCAATCAGCTTGGCGGTTTCCTCGTCCATGAGGAAGCCGTGTTCGATGCATTTCACGCCGGCCGCGATTGCCATTTTGATCGCATCCGTCGTGAAGGCGTGCGCAATCACGTAGGTACCCCAGTTCTCGGCGATCTCGACCGCGGCCCGCATTTCGGGTTCGGTGAAGGTGGTGACATCGAGCGGGCTGAATGGGGAGGAGACCCCGCCGCCGGCTGTCAGCTTGACATGGGCGGCCCCTTGCATGAACTGCTCGCGGACACGCAGGCGCACCTCATCCGGGCTGTCCACGACTATGCTGCCTCCGTTTCTCTCCATGGGCGTGAACGGGCCGCCGATCGTCCGCGGCAGGTCGCTGAATTGCCGGAAGTCGCCATGTCCGCTGGTCACCGTGATCATGGCGCCCGATGGATAGATGCGCGGTCCCGCGACGATTCCACTGTCTATCGCGCGCTTGAGGCCGAACACCGGACCGCCCACGTCGCGCACCGTCGTGAAGCCACGCATCAAAGTATGCGTTGCCTCGTCGCCTGCTGCGAGATTGGCGAAGCCGATGTCACCCATTGCCTCTGCCGGGGTCGACGCGATCAGCATCGCGTGCCAGTGCGCGTCGATCAGGCCCGGCATCAGCACGCGGCCACCGCCCGCAATGACCTTGGCACCGGCCGCCTCGATAGGAGCGGTCGAGATGCGCTCGATGAGGTTGCCGTTGACCAGCACGTTCGACGCCGGCGACAGCGCGCTTGCCTTGCCGTCGAATATCCTGACGTTTTCGAACAGGACGCTCCCTGTCGGCGCGACGGGAGGCTCGGTCTCCACGCCCGACACTTCGATGGCGTAGTCATGCGCCAGGCCGACGCCGCTGTGGCCGACAAGGAGAGCGGGAACAAGGAAAAGCAAGCTCAGCAGGTAGGTTCGTAAACCGGTCATCTCGTGAACCCTCAACATCGGTTGTGGATGGGATGAAGGAAGCGACCTCGATATTTGAACTCTTGCCGACACGACTTTGGCATTTTGGCGCTGAACTATCCACCCACGGCGGCGGCTGGCAGCAACGATGGCCGGCCTTGGCTCAGCCGCCGCGCGAGGGCAGCAGGTCAATGCCGGCCGCTCCGTCCCGCACCCGGCTACTGGTCGAATGCCGACAGCCAGCCCGCATCGATCTGGTGGTTCTGGCAGTAATCATGCAGGCGGGCGCGCGTCCTGTCGGTCTTGCCGAGCCCGAGATAACGCGCCGCGTTGCGCCAGTAGATGTTCTGCTGCTGCTCGGGCGTGTAGCCGGTAGCCGTCAGCTGCGCGCCGAGCCGCGCCATGTAGTTGTTGTTGTCCAGTTCCTTGGCGATCATCGTCCAGTCGGTGCCATAGAGCAGATGCCGGACATCGGGGTCGTAGCGGGACTGGAACTGCTGGAGATAGCCCCTGATCTCGGAGCGCGCCCGGTCATCGAACTCCGGACTGGTCAGCTCGTAGAGATAGCCAAGATCGGCAAAAAGGGTGTCCCTGCCGTCGACCCTTATCGTCTCGCCGATGATGAATTCCCAAGCCTTCCCGCTGTAGTCGTTCTCGCGGCATTCCTTCGCGGGCGGTTGCGGGCGCAGTTCGTCGAAGCCACCGAAATGCGCGAGATTGACGCGCAAATTCGGGAAACCGTCCAATGCCTTCCTCCACCAGGCGGGGCTTGCGCGGTGACCGTAGCCGCAGAGCGAGCCGAGGCTGTTTTCGGCATGGGCCATGATCGGCACGTCGTTGTCCTCGCACCACGCATACAGGCTTCGAAGCGCGGCTTCGATGCCTTTCGGAGCGCCCTTGGGAAACTTGATCTTGTCGTTGCCGAACGCCTGGAAACCCATGGGCGGGTAGAGCTTGACCCCGACAAAGCCGCAATCGAGGACCGCCTGCTTGACCAGCTTCAGCGAGCCGCCACCCGCAGCCGCTCGCCACGGATCGAAGCCGACGAAACTATGCATGTGCAGGTCTGTCGTGCGCGCGATCTGAAGCTGAAGCAGGTGCATCACCTCGATCTGCTGGGGCAAGCGTGATCGCGCGCGGCTGCTTCCGAGCCAGTTCTCCATGTCGAGGAAGCTCGGCGTCACCAGGGATACACAGCCCTTGGGCGCGAAGACGCGCAGATATTCGCGCGAGATGGCTTCGCGGTCGTCGAGCAGCAACAGCGCGAAAGAGATGTAGCGCTGCATTTCGCTCGACTGACGCTGAAGGTCGGTGGCCAGCCCGAGCGCATCTGCGCGCGACAGGCTGCGCGAACGGCTGAACGCCTGCGGCGTGCCGGCATCCCGGGCCAACTGCTCCATCAGTGCCGGATAGTCGGGTTCAACGTCGAAACCCCTGGCATTCCTGCCGAAGGTTTCGATCCCTCTGGCCCGCCGATCCATTTCCTGGATCGCATCAGCCAGTATCGCGGTCTTGCGTTGTGCCGCGGTCGAAGCGGATTCGAGCGGTTGTCCCGACCGCAGCCGGCGGGCTTCGGTGGCAGCGTCCTTGGCGCCACGGCTGAGGATATCGACCAGAAACGCGATCAGGCCGTTGAACAGGCCTTTCGTCTGGACGTCGGTTGCCCTGGGAAAGAACTCTTCGCGCAATTCGCCGAGCGCGACATATTCGACGAAGCCTCGCACCGGCACGTCGGAAGCGTTGAAGAAGTGGCAGTGGACGTCGATGACCGGATCGGTTTCCAACGCGCAGCGGCCCGGTTCGGGGCGCCAGCGCGCGCAGCCCGGCGTCGCCGATACCGCCGCAGCCACGCCGAGCAGCCACAGCAGATCCCGGCGTTTCACGACCCTCGACGCGCCAGACCGTCCCTCCATGCCGAACCCGTCCCCACAAGTTCACCAAGAAGACATCCTGCGGCGAGAACGGCAAAGAGTCGATACGTCGTGGAACGGCGGCTAAGTAAGGCAGACGCCGGCAAGGAGGCTACGTCTAGCCCTCGGCCCCATACACCAGCCTGTCCTGCCTGGCCCTGAGTTCGGCGATCTTCGAGCCAGGCGCCACGGCGGCGTTGGCGGTGGTGATGAGATCGCCCCTCCTGATCGGCGCCGTCACCGTGCCGCCCTGCAGCAGGCCGCAGGGAATGGCTTTTGCCGTGCGGGCTTCCGGCGCGGTCATGATCCACGAGCGGTAGCAATATTCGCCGATGGCATCGAGCTTTTCGCCCGGCTGCATGTCCTTCTTGGCGACGGCGCAGACGTCGGCCACGGGTTTCGCCAGCGGCACCATGTCGGCCTTGCCGTGCAGCACGACACGGGCACAGGTCAGCGGCACTTCGAGCGAGGTCAGGTGATAGGGCCGGTGGAAGGTGAAATACGGTCCCTCGCCGACCTTGAGGTCTTCCATGCGCTCGCGGATGCGCGGATGCGACATCTCGGCGATGACGAAGACGCCGGGGGCGACGCCCTTGCCGATCGAATAGTCGACGACGCCGACCCTGGACAGCACGCCGCCGTCCTTCTGCGGCACCAGCACCTTGTTGAGTTCGGGCAGCGTGGCGGAGGGGCCATGCATGCCCGCCTTGTCGGGCACGAGCCCGGTGGCGTTGGCGATCGCCGCCATCTCGACCATCGTCTTCGAGCCGTCGACGAACTCGACCAGCATGCGCACGTTCATGTTGCGGCGCCTGGCTTCCTCGGCATAGTCGTCGGGGATGGCGTCGATGTTGAGTGGGTTGTTCTTGCCCTTGCCGGCGGCGACGATGGTGTGGCCCATCGCCGAAACGAATTCGATCAGTTCCATGCACGACGACGGCTCGTCGCCGGCGCCGAGCGAATAGGTCACGCCAAGCCGGTCGGCCTCGCTCTTGAGATAGGCGCCGATGGTGACGTCCGCCTCGACATTCATCATGACGAGATGCTTGCCGTGCTCCATCGCGCGCAGGCCGATCTCGGCGCCGACGGCAGGAACGCCGGTGGCGTCGATGACGACGTCGATCAGGCCGCTGTTGAGGATCAGGTCGGCGTCGTTGGTGATGGCGATCTTGCCGCTTTCCATGGCGTCGGCGAGAGCCGAGGCGGTCGTCGCCTCGCGCGCATGGCCGCCTTCCCGGTAGGCGATCTCGGCCGCCTTGAGCGCGCGCTCGGGGTGGAACTCCGAAATGGCGCCCACCGCGATGCCCGGCATGTGCGCCACCTGCGACACGATATCGGTGCCCATCTCACCACAGCCGATGAGGCCGATGCGGATCGGCTTGCCTGATTTCTGGCGCTCGACGAGATCGCGCGTCAAGCCCACCGGAGCGACGTTGATGGTCATCTGAGTGATCTCCCGAAGAAGCGAAGCATATGTATCTAACGACCGACCGGTATTGAATTATGGCCGGGTGTCAACCTGAATGTCCTTGCAGGCATGCACCGGCAGGCCGCCATTTGTCAGTAGACCGGCAACGGCAAGCTGTTCGGCCTGCGGCAATGCCGTTAAGCTCGCTGCATCCACCTGACGGACGGCAGCACCGGAGAGCAGCCGGGGCGCCAGCGAGCAAGCCGCGGGCGGATGGGAACGCCATATATTCGAATGCGATAGCCGCCGGTCCGGATTCAGTTTCTGAGGATGGCGCATCCGTGGGAGAGAACGATGGCCGAGAAAGTCCTTGTCCTGCTGGGCACCAAGAAAGGCGCCTTCATCGCCGAGAGCAATGCGGAAAGGCGTTCGTGGAAGCTGCGAGGTCCGTTCTGCGAGACCTGGCCGATGAACCATGTCGTCGCCGATCCGGCGACCCGCACCATCTGGGGTGCTGGCGGCAACGAATGGTTCGGCCCGGCGGTGTGGAAATCGACCGACCTCGGCGAGACCTGGACGCATTCGAGCGAAGGGCTCGCTTATGCCGAAGGCGAGGAGCCGATCAAGGCGGTGTGGAGCCTCGCCAAGGGCAATGGCAGCCTCTATGCCGGCGTCCAGCCGGCGGGGCTGTTCCGCAGCGACGACGATGGCCGGAGCTGGAGCCACGTCGAGGGCCTGCAGAAGCATCCGTCCCGGCCGCACTGGAACCCCGGCGGTGCCGGCCTGATCCTGCATTCGCTGGTCATCGACCCCGCCGACCACGACCGCATCTGGATCGGCATATCGGCGGCCGGCGTCTTCTACACCGGCGACGGCGGCAAGACCTGGGAGCCGCGCAACCTCGGCACCCGCGCCGACTTCATGCCCGAGGGCGAGAACTATCCCGAATTCGGCCAGTGCGTGCACAATCTGGTCATGGCGCCGGGCATGCCGAACCGGCTCTACCAGCAGAACCATTGCGGCATGTATCGCTCCGACGATGGCGGCAAGCGCTGGGTCAGCATCGAAAAGGGCCTGCCCTCGACCTTCGGCTTCCCGGCCGCCGCCCATCCGCGCGACCCTGAAACGCTGTACCTCGTGCCGCTCAACGGCGACAGCGCCGGCCGCTACGTGCCCGACGCCAAGGCGGCGGTCTGGCGCACCCGAAGCGCCGGCAGCGAATGGCAGGCGATGCGCAACGGCCTGCCGCAGGAAAATGCCTATATCGGCGTGCTGCGCCAGGCGATGGCGACCGACAGGCTCGACCCGGCAGGTGTCTATTTCGGCACCAGTTCGGGTGCGCTGTTCGCCAGCGCCGACGAGGGCGAGAGCTGGATCGACGTCACCCAGCACCTGCCGTCGATCCTGTCGGTGGAAACCCTCGTCGTCGACGGCTGAGGCACGGCTCGTGGACAACACCCCTGCCCCCGAAGCCAGACCGGCCGCCGTTGCCGCCGTCGTGGTGCGCCTGCCCGGCGTTCTGGTCGACCTGTTTCCCGGCGCGCCGCGCCGGGTCGAGGTGCCCGCCGCGACCGTCCGCGACATGGTCGACCAGCTCGACAAAAGCTGGCCCGGCATGCGCGACCGCCTCTGCGACAGCCGCCCCGCCATCCGCAAGCACATCAACGTCTTCGTCGAGGGCGAACGCGCCACGCTGAAGACAAAGCTCAAGCCAGGCGTCGAAGTGTTCGTGCTCACCGCGATCAGCGGCGGCTAAACTGGACTCCTGCCGCGACGACAAGCTTCAGCCGCAGGCTTCCCTCCCGCAACCATTGCGCTAGGATCGCGACAGATTCTCTTCCAGGGAGCGGCAATCATGCGACGCAGCAGTCTATTTCTGGCACTCATGCTGGCATTTGCGCCGGCCCTGCCGCAGGTCGCGGCGGCGCAGGAACGCGTGGAAACCCTGCGCATGCGCCCGGGCGCGACGCAGACGACGGTGCGAGGCATCGTCATCGGCCGCATCAGCGCATCCTACCGGCTCGAGGCGCGTGCCGGCCAGCGCATGAGCCTCGACCTCAATTCGCGCAACACCTTCCTCTATTTCAATGTACTCGATCCGCGCGGCCGCGCCATCGCCCGCGAGCAGACCCAATGGGACGGCCGCCTGCCGGCCTCCGGCCTCTACACCATCCAGATCTACCTCGTGCGCGCCGAAGCCCGGCGCAACCGGCCGGCGCCCTTCTCGCTCAACGTCTCGATCTTCGGCCGCGGCGGCGTGGAGCCCGGCCCTGCTCCAGGCCCCGACCCGATGCCGGGACCGCGCTCCTGGCGCGTCGTCGGCGTGACGCCCAACGACGTGCTCAACATGCGTTCGACGCCGTCGCCGCGCGGCTCCGTCCTCGCCGAGATCCCGTTCGACGCAGGTGGCCTGCGCAATCTCGGCTGCCAGGATGGACAGAGCTGGTGCAAGGTACGCTACCGCGGCCAGGAAGGCTGGGTCAACGGTCGCTTCCTGCGCCCGGAATGACCGGCGCCGTCACCGGCGAGCACAGCCAAGGGCCAGGCGCCTGAACACGGCCGATCGTTGGGACATCAACGGTCGGTCGGGGACTTGTCCGTGTCGCCGGCATCGTCCGCTTCGCCGGCGCTGATCGATCCGATGACGATGGTCTCGCCGATCGGCTCGCGCCGCTGCCGTGTCTCGGCAACCACCCGGTCCATCTCCGCCTTGATTTCGGCCAGCAGCGCCAGCGCCTCGGCTTCGTTGCGCTTGAGCTCGGCGCTCGCCTCACCCGAACCGGCTTCGCCGGCGGCGCGCGCATTGCGCGCGGACAGATAGTCCTTGTAGGCGGTGTCCCACTTTTTCATCAGGACGACCCAGGCATCGACGGCGTCGTGTTTTCCGGGTTTTTCAGGCTGGTGCGAACTAGGCAAATTGGACCCTCGAACAATCCGCATGGCGCGGAATGGAAAAGCGACACTGCAACTGCGTGCCGTTACTCGGACTGACCCCGCCGCATTGGTCAGGCTGCAATCTAACATGGAGAGGATCGAGCGTCATTCGCTAGCGCACGCTATATGCGCCAGAGCTAACAATCAGTTGTGGAAAGCAGCCGGCGCCCCTCCAGCGCTCGTGCCGGACGCCCGGCAGATGCCATGACCCGCCGCTTTGGCCGCCGATCACAATATTGCGACCGACCGCGTGAACGTTCCCGAATATGCAACCAGCGCGCGCTTTTCGCCGCTCAATCAAGCTGCCGGAACGCGCAATGCGAGGTAACCACCGAAGAAACGATATTAAAGCGATGCATAATATACGAATGTCAAATTGATACACCACCCCCAATAAGCGTAGATTCACAATTTCGACACTCTCCAAAAAATCTAAACAAAAGATAATCTAGGCAAAGACAACAATCTAACACTTTCATACAAGTACGGTATTTCGTTATGTATACTGATTTTCATCATATAGATACGAATATTAACCATGGTTTACAAAAGGTAAACAAATTGGTACAGTTCAGTTGGCGAGTGGGGCTTACAAACACTTGCGTCCAGATTTTCCACGGGAACAACCTGGTTGCGAAATTGTCATTGTCACCAGGGTGCTATTCTGCGTCCGGTCTGTTTGGTTCGCGTAGTCGTCAGGTAATGCCGCCACCTTTGGGTTGGAGTAAGCGTTATGACGGCGGTAGCATTCCCGCATCGACCTGCTATGGAAATCTTCAAGGCGGCAGGAATGCCCCTCGGCGGCTCTCCGCGGATCAGCGTCGTGGTTCCGGCCATGAACGAAGCCAAGAACTTGCCGCACGTTCTTCCTCACATTCCAGCCTGGGTCGATGAAGTCATCCTTGTGGATGGAAATTCCACTGACGACACCATTGCCGTTGCACGCGAACTGCTGCCCGACATCATTGTCCTGCAGCAGGAGAAGCGCGGCAAGGGCGCTGCGCTCTACACCGGCTTCAGCGCCGCCAAGGGCGACATCATCATCACGCTGGACGCCGACGGCTCGGCCGACCCGGGCGAAATCCCCGCTTTCGTCGGCGCGCTCCTCGCCGGCGCCGACTTCGTCAAGGGCTCCCGCTTCATGCAGGGCGGCGACACCACCGACATGGAGTGGTACCGCAAGCTTGGCAACTGGGGCCTGCTCCGCCTCGTGCGCCTGCGCTTCGGCGGCAAGTTCACCGATCTCTGCTACGGCTACAACGCCTTCTGGCGCGACGTGCTGCCTTGCCTCAACCTCGAGCAGGCAACGGGTTTCGAGATCGAGACCCAGATGAACGTGCAGGCGCTGCGCGCCGACCTCAACGTTTTCGAGGTTGCCAGCAAGGAGTTCCCGCGCATCCACGGTACCAGCAACCTGCGCACCTTCCCCGATGGCTGGCGCGTGCTCAAGACGATTGTCAGGCTGGGCATTTCACCATTGCCCAAGGTGCCGGCGCGCCGCCGCACGACAGCCGGACTGCAACAACCCAGCATCTAGGCGGGCGGTCATGGCGGCGTCGGGGGATACGGTATCAGTCATCATATGTGCCTATTCCGACGATCGCCGGGAGCAGCTTCACCGCGCCATCGCCTCCGTGCTTGCCCAACGCAGCAAGCCGAAGGAGATCATCGTGGTCATCGACCACAACACGCCGCTGTGGCTCCATGTCTTTGCTGCCTATCCGGCCCTGGCCGTGATCGTCAATGAAGGCGCGCGAGGCCTTTCAGGCGCCCGCAACACCGGAATCCGGCGTGCCGGCGGCGACATCCTGGCCTTCCTCGACGACGACGCCATCGCCGATCCCTACTGGCTGGCGCGCATGCTGCCGCACTACGGCAACCCCTCGGTCATCGGTGTCGGCGGCCGCGTGCTGCCGTTGTGGCAGGTTGACCGGCCGCGCTGGTTTCCCGAAGAATTCCAGTGGGTTGTCGGCTGCAGTTATCGCGGCCAGCCGGACCGGATCGAACCTGTGCGCAATCCCATCGGCTGCAACATGTCGTTCCGCCGGACCGTCTTCGAGCTGACCGGCGGGTTTCGCGAAGGCATCGGCCGCACCGCCGCCGATGCCGCCGGCTGCGAAGAGACCGAGCTCTGCATCCGCGCCACCCAGGCCATGCCCGGAGCCCTCATCCTCTACGACCCGCAGATGAGCGTGCATCACCAGGTCACCGCCGAGCGCGCGCGCTGGCGCTATTTCCGCAAGCGTTGCCTCGCTGAAGGCCGCTCCAAGACCCAGGTCGTCAAGGCGGTGGGGGCCCTGGACGGGCTCGCCAGCGAACAGCGCTACGTCATGCGCGTGCTGCCCGCCGGGGTCCTGCGCGCCCTCGGCGACAGCGTGCTCAAGCTCGACCCATGGGCGCTGGCGCGAGCCGGCGGCATCGTCTTCGGACTGGGCTACACGGCCTGGGGTTATTTCGGCGCGCGGCTGAACCGGGCATGGAGGCAGGCATGAGCGAAGCGCAGTTCCGCCCGATCAAGGTCCTCGATGTCGATGTCTGCCGGCCGATGAACGACGTGCAGATGCGCGACCCCGTCAGCGGCGAGCGTTATGGCGGCGTGTTCTGCCTTGTCAGGCGGCTGGGCCGCCCGGTCTCGATCATGGAGTTTGCCTTCGACGGCGACGTGCTGACCACGTTCGACCTGCGCGCCAGGATCGCCGGGGACAAGGCGGTCCAGGACGGCGCCTTGCAGCACGACGCGCCGCTGCCGAAGAAGGAAGGCCCGTTCGCCAGCGTCGTCATCGCCACCCGCAACCGTGCCGAAAGCCTGGCCCGGTGCCTCGATTCGCTGCTTCTCCAGACCTATGAGCCCTTCGATATCGTCGTCGTCGACAACGCGCCTTCGGATCGCCAGACCGCCGATCTGATCGCCGCGCGCTATGCCCGGGGCAAGGCCGTGCGTTATGTCAGGGAGGATGTCCCCGGTCTCGGCCGCGCCCACAATGCCGGCCTCGCCAACATCTCTTCCGAGCTTGCGCTGTTCACCGACGACGACGTCATCGTCGATCCCAACTGGGTGGCCGCGATGGCGGCGAACTTCGACCGGGCCGGCCGGGTCGGCTGCGTCACCGGCCTGATCCTGCCCGCCGAGCTCGACACCCGTGCGCAGTTTTGGACCGAGCGCCACGGCGGCTTCGGCAAGGGATTTGCGCGCAAGGTCTTTGACCTTGCCGGCAACCGGCCGTCCGGGTCGCTGTTTCCCTTTACCGCCGGCCAGTTCGGATCGGGCGCCAACATGGCGTTCCGGACCGACGCGCTGCGCCAGATCGGCGGCTTCGATTCCGCCCTTGGCGCCGGCACCGTTGCGCGCGGCGGCGACGACCTCGCCTCTTTCTACGCCGTCGTCCAGGCCGGCTTCCAGCTGGTCTACGAACCGCGCGCGCTCGTCTGGCATCACCATCGCCGCGGCGAGGACGGCATGCGCCGCCAGGCCTACGGCTACGGCATGGGCCTGGGC
Source organism: Aminobacter sp. DSM 101952 (assembly GCF_001424795.1). NCBI lineage: Bacteria > Pseudomonadati > Pseudomonadota > Alphaproteobacteria > Hyphomicrobiales > Phyllobacteriaceae > Aminobacter > Aminobacter sp. DSM 101952. Next base: position 432,258 of record NZ_LMCL01000001.1, read on the forward strand.
GCCTATCTGACCAAGGTCGTGGTCGACGATCCGCCTGCGGCCCTGCAGCTGGCACGCGCCATGCCGGCGGGCATCGCCCACATGGCCGGCCCGACCTCGCCCAAGAACCAGCGCCTTCCCGGCGACTATCCCGGCACCCTGATCTGGCGCGAGCGGCTGGGCATCGCGGCCGGCGTTCCCAACTACCTGCGCAGCCGCTATGCCGCCTCCCGACGCCCGGCACCCGGTGTCGCGCGGACGGAAAACGGACAGGACACCTATGCCAAAGGAGGGTCGACCGCCATGCGTCCAACCGTGCCCATCCTGCTCTATCACAGCATCGACACCGACTGCGCCCCGGCCTACCGGCGCTGGATGATGACGCCGGACGAACTCGACCAGCACATGAAGGTTCTGGTCGAAGGCGGCTACCGCCCGGTGACGATGTCGGCGCTGGCGACCATCTTCCGCGAGCACCGACCCGTGCCGCCGCGCACGGTAGTCATCACCTTCGATGACGGATTGTGCGATTTTCTCACCGGTGCCATGCCGGTGCTGGAGCGCTACGGCTTCGCCGCCACGCTCTATGTCGTCTCCGGCTTCGTCGGAAAGACCAGCGAATGGCTCACCGCCTGCGGCGAAGGCGAACGCCGCATGCTCGACTGGAACGAGCTTCGCGGTCTTGCCTGCGAAGGCATCGAGATCGGCGCGCACACCGTCAGCCACCCGCAGCTCGACATCCTGTCGCCGACAGAGGCCGCGCGCGAAATCCTCGACAGCAAGCTTGCCCTGGAACACGGGCTGAAGCGGCCGGTGCACAGCTTCGCCTATCCGCACGGCTATTCCAGCCGCACCACCCGCGCGCTCGTCCGCGGGGCCGGTTTCCAGTCGGCCTGCCGCGTGCGCCATGCCTTGACAACGACGACCGAGGATCCGTTCACGCTGTCGCGCATCGTCATGACCAGCGAGGTCGGGCCGGCCGAATTGCGCCGCCTGCTGACCCAGCCGGTCCTGCCGGTCGCCCCGCCCGCCGACAGGCTGGCGGCCACCGGCTGGCGCATGTTCCGCCGGTTCCAGCACATCGCCCATGCCGGCAGCTGAGGAACGTCACTCCGCTGCCTGAAGCTGCCCGGCATCGAGCATCGCCCTGATCTCCGACCGGCAGGAACCGCAATTGGTGCCGGCTTTCAGGACCTTGCCGATCTCGTCGAGGCTGTCGCTGCCGCCCGAGATTGCCGCCGCGAGCTGGTTCACCCCGACATTGAAACACGAGCAGACGATGCGGCCGACCGCCGGCACCGGCACCGGCGCACGCCCCGACAAAAGCGCGCGCCGGTCGAGCGGCGACAGCGGCTCGCCCGAAGCAAGCAGCGACAGCAGCCAGTCGCGTTCGGGCAGATGCCCCTGCGGCGCCACCAGCAATGCTTCGGCAAGCCTGCCTTCGCCGTCGGTCGCCGCGGCGCGGAAGGTCGAGGTTCGCCGGTCGGTGTATTCGAGCAACTGGTCGGCCGGCACCACGTCGACCAGCCGCCGGGCGAGCAGGATGCCTTGCTCCGGCGGCTCGGTGCCGGACAATTCGTAGACCCATCCACCCGCCACCGCCGCCCGGCTCCAGTGGACCAACCCTGTCGGCCTGATGTCGCGTCGGGTCATCAGCACGCCGGCCCAGGCGACCGGCTCGCGCATGATGCGCACCGGAACGTGCTTGAGTTCCGGCTGGCCGGAGAACGGGTCCGTGACCGGCGCCGACAGCGATCCGGCCGCGGCGTTGGCGGCAAAGCGCCCGCTCCAGTGCATCGGCAAAAACGCCTCGCCCATGCGCTGGCCGATGCCAATCCGCGCCTTGGCCCGGACGCAGCCATAGCGGCTATCGATGCGGACGAGGTCGCCGTCGGCGATCCCCTGCGCGGCCGCGTCGGAAGCGTTGAGTTCTACAGCCGGCTCCGGCGCATTGGCCATCAGGCGCGGCACCCTGCCGGTGCGGGTCATGGTGTGCCACTGGTCGCGCAACCGGCCGGTGTTGAGAACGAGCGGAAACGCCGCGTCGACCGGCAGTGCCGCGCCTTCCTGGCGGACGGCCACGAAACGGGCGCGGCCGTCGGCAGTGGGAAACAGGCCATCGCCGAGCAACCGTTGCGCCCCAGCCGACGCGCCTATGGGAAACGGCCAATGCAATGGCACAAGCGCGTCGTATTCGGCGTCGGTGAGACCGGCCAGGCCGCCAATGTCGAACAGGCGGGCGCCGTCATTCTCGAAGGCGGAAAGTGCGGCATGCTCGCGAAAAATCGCTGCCGGACCCGGATGGTCGAAGGCTTCGGCAAAACCCATGCGCCGGGCGACCTCCGAGACGATCCACCAGTCCGGCCTGACGTCGCCCGGCATCGGCAGGAACGATTTCTGGCGCGATATCAGGCGCTCGGAATTGGTCACCGTGCCGTCCTTCTCGCCCCAGGCGGCAGCAGGCAGGAGCACGTCGGCGAAGTGGCTGGTGTCGGTGCGGGTGACATCCGAGACGACGACGAATTGGCACGTCTTCAGCGCCGCACGCACCTTGCCGGCATCCGGCATGCTGACGGCGGGGTTGGTGCCCATCACCCACAGCGCCTTGATGCGCCCGTCGCCAACCGCCTCGAACATGTCCACCGCCTTGAGCCCCGGCCTGCGGGCAATGTCGGGCGCGTTCCAGAAGCGGCCGACGCGTTCCGGCGCCGACGGATCGTCGAATCCCATATGCGCGGCAAGCTGGTTGGCGAGGCCGCCGACCTCGCGGCCGCCCATGGCGTTGGGCTGGCCGGTGACCGAAAACGGCCCCATGCCCGGCCTGCCGATGCGCCCCGTCGCCAGGTGGCAGTTGAGGATCGCATTGACCTTGTCGGTGCCGTGCGCCGACTGGTTGACGCCCTGGCTGTAGACGGTGACGGTCCGCTCCGTCGAAGCGAACCAGCCGTAGAAAGTCGCCACATCGGCGGGATCGAGATCGCAGCCGTCGGCGACACGCCTCACCGATGGCGCGTCGGCGACGGCAAGGCCGAGCGTCGCGTCGAAGCCCGACGTGTGGGCGGCGACATAGGCCTGGTCGACGGCGCCGCAGCCCGCGAGATGCGCCAGCAGGCCATTGAACAACAGCACGTCGGTGCCCGGCTTCAGCTGCAGGTGCAGGTCGCACTCCGCAGCGGTTGCCGTGCGGCGCGGATCGATGACGACGATCCTGGTGCCGCGCTCGGCCCACGCGGCAAGCAGGCGTTGGTAGAGGATCGGATGACACCAGGCGGTGTTGGACCCGACGAGCACGACGAGATCGGCCTCCTCGAAATCCGCGTAGACGCCGGGCACGATATCTTCGCCGAAGGCGCGTTTGTGGCCGGCGACGCTGGATGCCATGCACAGCCGCGAATTGGTGTCGATGTTGGCCGAGCCGATGAAACCCTTCATCAGCTTGTTGGCGACGTAATAGTCCTCGGTGAGCAATTGCCCCGAGACGTAGAAGGCGACCGAATCCGGCCCGTGCTGCGCAATGGTTTCGGAAAACCGCCTGGCCACCAAATCGAGCGCATCGTCCCAGGCGGCGCGGCGGCCGGCGATCTCGGGATGAAGCACCCGCCCGTCGAGACCGAGCGTTTCGCCGAGCGCCGAGCCCTTGGAACAGAGCTTGCCCGCATTGGCGGGATGGCCGGGGTCGCCACGCACGGACACCGTGCCGTCCGCGGCGACCCGTGCCTGCACGCCGCAACCCACCCCGCAATAGGGACAGGCGGTCCGCACCTCGCGTGCATCCGTCACGGTCAGGCTGCCTTCGAAGCGAGGAGATCGAGGGCGATGAACAGCCGCCCGTCCTCGACCTTGAGCGGGATGGTCCTGACCGAACCTTCGTCGGCGCCGAGCGCCTTGCCGGTTTCCAGCGAAAACACCCAGTTGTGCAGCGGGCAGGTTACCGCAGCGCCATGCACGATGCCCTGGCTCAGCGGCCCGCCTCTGTGCGGGCAATGGTCCTCGATGGCGAAGACCTGATCCTCTGCGGTGCGAAACACGCCGATCTTGCCCTGGGGCGTGTCCACGCAGCGCGCCCCACGCAACGGTATGTCGGCGATCGTGCCGATCGCGATCCAGTCCATCTCGCTCATTCCGCTGCCTCCGCAAAACCGACCGACGCCATCGGGCGGAACTCGTGCTTGTCCTTGCCGGAGACGCGCTCCGACCATGGGTCGACCTGGGCGAATTTCTGGCTGAAGACGAAGCGCTCGTAATAGGCCTGGCGCTTGCCGGCATCGTCGAGGATCTGGCGCCTGATCTCGGCCACGCCGACACGCTTGGCCCATTTGTAGATGCGTTCGAGATATCGGCCCTGCTCGCGATACATCTGCGTCAGTGCGACGATGACTTCGAGCGCCTCGTCCTCGTCCCTGACCAGGCCGAGCACCTCGGTGCCCTTGATGTCGAGGCCGGCGGCACCGGCGAAGTGGATCTCGAAGCCGGAGTCCACGCAGATCACGCCGACATCCTTGCAGGTCGCCTCGGCACAGTTGCGCGGGCAACCGGACACCGCCATCTTGAGCTTGGCCGGGGTCCACGAGCCCCACATGAACTTTTCGATGCGGATGCCGAGCCCGGTCGAATCCTGGGTGCCGAAACGGCACCAGTCGGAGCCGACGCAGGTCTTCACCGTGCGAAGCCCCTTGGCATATGCGTGCCCCGAGACGAAGCCGGCCTTGCCGAGATCGGACCACACCGCCGGCAGGTCTTCCTTGCGGATGCCCAGCATGTCGATGCGCTGGCCGCCGGTCACCTTGACCAGCGGTATCTCGAACTTGTCGACGACATCGGCGATGGCGCGCAACTCGCTGGCATTCGTCACCCCGCCCCACATCCGCGGCACCACCGAATAGGTGCCGTCCTTCTGGATGTTGGCGTGCACGCGCTCGTTGATGAAGCGCGACTGGTAGTCGTCGGCATATTCATCCGGCCAGTCGCAGACGAGGTAATAGTTGAGCGCTGGCCGGCACTTGGCACAGCCGCAGGAAGTCTTCCACTGCAGCTCCTGCATCATCTCGGGGATCGTCTTCAGCCCCTTGGCCTTGATCAGCCGGCGCACGTCGTCATGGCCGAGATCGGTGCATGTGCACATCGGCTGCACGGCGGCGGGGTTGTAGCTGTCGCCGAGGGTAAGCGACATCAGCTGCTCGACCAGTCCAGTGCAGGAACCGCACGAGGCCGACGCCTTGGTATGCGCCCGCACGTCGTCGAGCGACGTCAGCCCCTTTTCGGTGATGGTGCCGGTGATCTTGCCCTTGCAGACGCCGTTGCAGCCGCAGATTTCCGCATCATCCGCCAGTGCCGCAACGGCCGCCATAGGGTCCAGCGGCGATCCTCCCTGATAGGCCTGGCCGAAGATCAGCGTCTCGCGCATCTCGGAGATGTCAGTCCGCTTCTTCTTGAGATCGTTGAACCAGGCGCCGTCGCCGGTATCGCCATAGAGCACGGTGCCGATGACACGGTTGTCCCTCAGCACCAGCCGCTTGTAGACGCCGGCAGCGGCGTCGCGAAGCACGATCTCCTCGCGGTCGTCGCCATCGGCGAAATCGCCGAGCGAATAGAGGTCGATGCCGGTGACCTTGAGCTTGGTCGGCGTGTCGGAGTGGACGAAGGCGGCCGCCTCGTCGCCGGCGAGATGGGCGGCAGCGACCCGCGCCATCTCGTAGAGCGGCGCGACGAGCCCGTAGACCTGGCCGCCAACCTCGGCGCACTCGCCGAGCGCCAGGATGTCGGGATCGGAGGTGCGCATGCCCTGGTCGACGACGATGCCGCGATTGGTCTCGATGCCGGCATCCCTGGCGATCGCCGCATTGGGCCGGATGCCGACCGCCATGACGACGAGCGTAGCCGGCACGATGGTGCCGCAGGCCAGTTCCACGCCCTCGACCCTGCCCTTGCCGACGATGGCCTTGGTGTTGGCCTTGGTCATGACCTTGATGCCGCGCGCCTCGACTGCCTTCTGCAGCAGGTAGCCGGCGGCCGGGTCGAGCTGGCGCTCCATCAGCGTCGGCATGACGTGCAGCACGGTCACGTCCATGCCGCGCGCCTGCAGGCCGGCTGCGGCCTCGAGGCCGAGCAGGCCACCGCCGATGACGATCGCCTTGGCCCGCGATTGGGCGGCAAGCAGCATGGCGTTGACGTCGTCGAGGTCGCGGTAGCTCAGCACCCCGGCCATGTCGTTGCCGGGCACAGGGATGACGAACGGCACCGAGCCGGTGGCGATGACCAGCCTGTCATAGGGCTCGGTCACGCCATGATCTGACGTGACGGTCTTGGCCGCGCGGTCGATGGCAACGATCCTGTGGCCCTTGTAGAGCGTGATGCCGTGCTTGATGTACCAGCCGTCGCCGTGGATGATGATCTCTTCATAGCCCTTCTCACCCGACAGGACCGGCGACAGCATGATGCGGTTGTAGTTCACGCGCGGCTCGGCGTTGAAGATGGTGACCTGGTAGCGGCCGGGCGCCGCTTCCAACAGATGCTCCAGCATGCGCCCGGGGGCCATGCCGTTGCCGATGATGACAAGTCTCTCGGTCATAACGGTGTTCCTTGAGGGTATCACTGGGCAGTGAGGGGAAGCGGCTCGCCGGCGCTGTCGCGCGACAGCCTGCGGATCGACAGGTGCATCCAGACGAGCGAGGCGACGACGATGGCGAACAGCAGCATGAAGCAGCTCGACCACAGGCCGGTGAGGTCGTTGAGCGCGCCGAAGGCGATGGGCAGGATGAAGCCGCCAAGGCCGCCGATCATGCCGACGACACCGCCGACGGCGCCGACATTGTCGGGGTAGTAGGCCGGAATGTGCTTGTAGACGGCGGCCTTGCCCAGGCTCATGAAGAAGCCGAGCACGAAGGCGACGACCATGAAGGCTGCCGGCCCGACCTCGAAATGGAACGACATCGGCCCGCTGATGCCGCGCACGACATAGTCGGCCGTCGGCAGCGACAGGATCAGCGTCGCGATGGCCGACATGCCGAAGGTCCAGTACATCACCGTCCGCGCGCCGACCCGGTCGGACAGCACGCCGCCATAGGCGCGGAAGATGCTGGCCGGGATCGAATAGGCGGCGCCGATCATGCCGGCGGTGACGATGTCGAAGCCGTAGACGCCGATCAGGTAGCGCGGCAGCCACAGCGCAAGTGCGACGAAGGCACCGAAGGAGAAGAAGTAATAGAGGCCGAAGCGCCAGACCTGGACGTTGCGGAGCGGCGCGAACTCGCTCCAGAAGCTCCTGGGCTGGGCGCCCTGGATGCGGCGCTGGCGGATGACGGGGTCGTCTTCGCTGCCGAACCAGAAGATGAAGGCCATGAAGCCGAGGCAAGCTGCCCAGATCACCGCCACCTCCTGCCAACCGCCGGCGAGCAGCACGAAGGGCGCGAGGAACTTGGTGATGGCGGCACCGACATTGCCGACGCCGAAGATGCCGAGTGCGGTCCCCTGCCTGCCCGAGGGAAAGAAGCGCGAGACATAGGCGACCCCGACCGCAAACGAACCGCCGGCGAGGCCGACGCCCAGCGCGGCGACCAGCATCTGCGCATAGGTCTGGGCGAAGGCGAGCAGGAAGGTGGCGATGGCCGCAGCCAGCATGGTCGCGGTGTAGACGAGACGCCCGCCGAAACGGTCGGTCCACACGCCGAGCACGATGCGCACCAGCGAGCCGGTCAGGATCGGGGTGCCGATCAGCAACCCGAATTGCGTCTCGGACAGGCCGAGCTCCTGCTTGATGCGCACGCCGATGATCGAAAAGATCGTCCACACGGCAAAGCAGACGGTGAAAGCGAGGGTGGAGATGGCAAGCGCCCTGGCCGGAGCATTGTCCTGGCTCGGCGCGGCTTGGAAGGGTGCGGTCATTGTCGGCTCCGTTGTGCGGCGTGGGAGGCGCCGCGCTGGTCTGGATCGCGAAAACAAAAAAGCTGCCGGCCAGGGTCGCGCGTCCGTACATCCGGGATCGCGGTCGTCTGGTCGGCAGCTTTGCCTGGGGCGCCCGCCACTGGACGCCGATATGTCTGGCCTTTCAGCCTCGTCTATCGCAATGCACAAACCATGCCAGCTCGGCGGGGCTGCGGCAATTCCGTTTACTTTCAGATAGTTATGCACTAACGACGATGCAGACCGTCCAGGTGCCCGGCGATCAAGGGATGTACAGCCGGCAACGGTCCATGCCTATTTCATGTGCAGTGCACAAAAATTGACGGCAAGTCAGCCGCCGAGAACCCGCTGGGCGGCGATGTAGCCGTCGAGATCGTCGGGATCGAACAGGCCGCCGTCGAAGAAGCCGTCCGGTCCGAGCACGAGGCTGGCTCCAGCCGACCCGACCGGCGTCGGCACGGGCAGCGCGCCCTCGACCTTGGCGTTCGCCCCCGGCAGGGCCGCACCCAGCGGCTTGAGCGCGGCCCGGTAGAGATCGGGCCGGTAGGTTTCGCGGGCAATCGCGGCATTCTCGGGCGAGTGCCCGGCCTGCCCCCAACGCACCATCTGGCTGTAGAACCACAGCGCGTGGCTCTTCCACGGAAAGGTTGCCGCCCTCGCCTGGGGCACGAAGAAGTCCTCGACCACGACGGAACTGTCCGTCGATGTCCCGAGATGCCCCGAAAGCGCCGGCGACATCCAGCCGGCCGGACGCCCGACATAGGCCGCAGCCGACATGATGCCTGCAAGCTCAGTGCGATTGGCTGGCGAGGCGCACCACTGCGCGGCGTGATGGATGGCGCGCAGCAATGCCGCCAGCGCATCGGGATTGGCTTCGGCCCAGCGCGCGTCGGCGCCCAGCACCTTTTCCGGGCTGGAGCGCCAGATCTTGGCCTTCACCGTGACGATGCGGCCATGGCCGAGCATGACGGCGGCGGTATTCCACGGCTCGCCGGCGCAAAAGCCGTCGAGGGCGCCCGAGCCCAGCGCATCGGCCATCAGCGGCGGCGGCAGGATGACGATCTCGATGTCGCGATCGGGATCGATGCCGCAGGCGGCGAGCCAGTAGCGCAGTTCGTAGTTGTGGCCCGAATAAGGGTGCACGACGGCAAAACGCAGCGGTGCCGCACCGGCACGGGCGCGGTCGGCAACGACGCCCCGAAGCGCGTTGCCAGCGGCGCCGGGCGAAAGATCCCCGCTCGCGCCATGCCCGACCATCTCGCGCCACAGCGCATTCGACACGGTGACGGCGTTGCCGCCGAGGCCCAGCGCCATCGGCACGACGGTGGTCGCGGCCAGCGGCGTCAGCCCGAGATTGCAGGCGATAGGCATCGGCCCCAGCATGTGCGCCACCTGGAAATGCCCGACGGCGAGCCGGTCGCGGATGCTGGCCCACGACGTCTCACGCACAAGCGTGAGTTCGATGCCCTCGGCCGCGGCAAAGCCCTTCTCCCTGGCGGCGACCAGCAGCGCGCTGTCGAGCAGTGGCAGGAAACCGGCGGAGATCTCGAAGCGGGCGTCGGTCATGCGTCGTCTCCCAGCAGTCCGGCGGCAGTCACGAGGCTCTGCGCGATCTCCGACAGCTTGCGGTTCTGGTTCATCGCCGCCTTGCGCAGAAGCGCATAAGCCTCCGTCTCGGACATGCCGCGCGACTTCATCAGGATGCCCTTGGCCCGGTCGAGCAGCTTGCGGTCCTCGAGCTCGCTGCGCGCCTCCTCCAGTTCCCGCGACAGGCGCGAAAACGCATTGAAGCGGCTCACCGCCATGTCGAGGATCGGCTTGACCCGCTCGCGCTTCAGCCCGTCGACGACATAGGCCGACACACCGGCATCGACCGCCGCCTCGATCGAGGCGCTATCGGAGCGGTCGACGAACATGGCGATCGGCCGCTTCACCGCGCGCGACAGCTGAAACATGTCCTCCAGCATGTCGCGGTTGGGATTTTCCAGGTCGATGACGATGACGTCGGGATTGATCTCGGCGATACGCCGGGCGATGCCGGCAACGTCGTGGACGAGCGTCACATCGTCATGGCCGGCCTCGCGCAGCCCCGCCTCGATAATCGAGGCGCGGATGCGGTTTTCGTCTATCACGAGCACGGCGAGAGGTTTGGCGACCATGCCCTATCTTGCGCGCCTCGGTCGATTGTGCAATGCGGCAATCGACGTCGTGCACGCGTCGGCTGCGGATCTTGCGCCTCAGTGGGCCTGCGACCTCACATAACCGATATAGCCACGGACGTCGGCCGCAGGCTCGGCATAGGCCTGGCCGAGCGCATCCTCCATCGCCGCGACATAGTCCTTCGCCCAGCCCGGCAGCGGATAGTCGATCACCGCCAGGAATTCCAGCGTCGCGGCGAACCGGATGTCGGCGATCGACGGCCTGTCGCCACCGATGAACCTCTTGTCCTTGATGTAGAAGCTGCGGAAGACGTCGAGCGGTTCGGCCAGCGCCTCGACGGCCGCCTTGCGCGCTCTCTCCTTGCTGTCAGGATCGGCATCGCTGAAGCCGACCTCGCCCGGATATTGCGGAAAATTCAGGGCCGGATATGTCGCCCGCGCCAGATACGGATAGAACGTGCCGATCAGGTAGAACATGGCGCTGTCGATCATCGCTCGCTTTTCCGGGCTGCTCGGATAAAGCCCCTCCAGCCCGTGCTTGTTGCTGAGATACTGCATGATCGCGCAGCTCTCCCAGAGCGCGCCGTTCGGAAGCTCCGCCGTCTCGATCATCGGCGTCAGATGCGCGGGGCAAATGGCCAGGTATTCCGGCGACCTGGTCTGGCCGAACACGTCGTTCTCGGCGAAGTCGAGACCGGCGGCACGGACGAACACGCGCGCGGCCATGTTGTTGACGCTGGGCTTGATCACGTTGAGCTTGATGTCGGGCATGTCATCGCTCCCTGCTTGTGTCAGCTCTTGGTGTAGGGATCCTTCGGCGTCCGGTCGGACGAGAGCGTCGCGCGGCTCCTCTCGGCCAGCGCTTCGATGGCGTCGGCCAGGTGGATCTCGGCGATGTTGTAGTCGCCGCGCGCCACCCTCACCTTGTGCGCTTCCATCAGCACGTCGGCGTGCGTATGGCCGTGCGGCGGCTCGAAGCGATAGGAGGCGAGTTCGATCAGCAGGCCGAGCGGATCCTCGAAATAGATCGAATCCATGAAGCCGCGGTCCTTGACCCCGCTATGCCTGATGCCGCGCTCGTCGAGCCGGGCGACGGCCTGGAGGAAGGTCACGCGCGAGACGGCGAAAGCGATGTGGTGGACGCAGCCGATGTCCGTCGGGGTCCGCTCGGGTGCCGGCTTGCGGTTCTCGTCGGTGAAGATGGTGATCAGGCGTCCATCGCCGGGATCGAAATAGAGATGGCTCTCGCTGGCCCTGTCGAGATTGGGCTGTTCGAAGATGAAAGGCATGCCGAGCACGCCCTCCCAGAAATCGATCGACGTCCTCCTGTCGGCGCCGACCAGCGTGATGTGGTGAACGCCTTGAGACTGGAGCTTCCGCATCGCCATCCTCCGTCGACACACGTGCTGGGCGAATAGAGCAAATACCGGTGGACACCGACCGGACACCGCGCTGCCACTTTCGGCCGCGGCACGCGCCGGCACCTGGCGCGGATATTAGATCAAATCCCATCCCTGCGCCAGAAAGCGCCGGCATCTGCGACTGTTTCCGTCGGAACGATGAGAGGGCGGCACTGCCGGCCGGTCGCCTGGGCGCTGGGGCCGTCGGCCGCCACCTCGTCAGTGGCCGCTGCCGCAGCAGCAGTCGCAGCCCGAGCCGTCCTTGCGGCCGATCTCGACGCGCCAGACCTCCGGCCCCTGCTCCAGATATTCCCACGTGAGTTCCGTCGGGAACGCCATTTCGAGCTGGTAATGCAGCGGGCGCGGGTCATGGTCGCTGGTCAGGATCAAGGTCCCGCCGAGCGACAGCCCGTCGACCATGGCGAAAATCCGGGGATGGCGTTCCATCCTGGGGATGGTCCTGACATCGATGACCGGGTTGGTTCCAACTTCGGCATTTGCCATGTCGTTCTGTCCTTCGGCCCGCAACGGAAAATGCCGGGGGAGCGGCCGCCTGCCCCCGGATGCGGCAACCCTAAAGCGACGGGCGAAGACCGAGATTGCCGAAACGCAAACAATTCGGGGAAATGGCCCCAGCTTGGCATTTCGCAAAGAGACCTCGCGCCCGAGGGCCTAGATCGGTCGCAAGTCACAGCGACAGAACTGGAAAAGCCATGCCCCCGACCATCCTGGAGAAATATGGCGAGGCGCGCCTGCCCCGCTACACAAGCTACCCCACCGCGCCGCGCTTCTCGCCGGCCATCGGCACGGGCGCCTATGGCGACTGGCTGCAGCAGCTGGCATGCAACGAACCGGTGTCGCTGTACCTGCACATCCCGTTCTGCCGCTCAATGTGCTGGTACTGCGGCTGCCACACCAGCATAACCAGGCAGGACCGCCCGATCCTCGACTATCTCAACGTCCTGCACGACGAGATCCGCATGGTCGCCCAACGCATCCCGCAGCGCCTGCCGGTTGGCGAGGTGCATTTCGGCGGCGGCACGCCGACCATCGTCTCGCCGGCCGAATTCCTGGCGCTGACAGCCCTGCTGCGCGACCATTACGACTTCTCCGACAGAACCGGCATCGCCGTCGAGATCGACCCGCGGCGGCTGACGGCCGAGATGGCGCTGGCGCTGGGGGCGGCGGGCGTCACCCGCGCCAGCCTTGGCGTCCAGAGCTTCGATCCGGTGGTGCAGAAGGCGATCAACCGCATCCAGACCGAAAAGCAGACGGCGGAGGCCACCGACAACCTGCGCCGCGCCGGCGTCGGCGGCATCAATTTCGACCTGATCTACGGCCTGCCGCACCAGACGGTGCAATCCTGCATCGACACCGCCAATGCTGCCATCGCCATGCTGCCCGATCGCTTCGCAGTGTTCGGCTATGCCCACATCCCTTCGTTCAAGAAGCACCAGCGCATGATCGACGAGGCCGCCCTGCCCGACGGCGCCGCGCGCAATGCCCAAGCGGAAGCTATCGCCGAGACCCTGACCGCCGCCGGCTACAGGCAGATCGGCCTCGACCATTTCGCACTGCCCGGCGACGACCTCGTCAAGGTCCAGGAAGCAGGCAGGCTGCGGCGCAACTTCCAGGGCTACACCACCGACAATTGCGAGACCCTGATCGGCTTCGGCGCATCGGCCATCGGCCGCATGAAGGGCGGTTATGTGCAGAACGAGGTCGCGCCCGGCCTTTATGCCCAGCACATCGCCTCGGGAAAGCTGGCGACCGCCAAGGGCTACCGCCTGACAGCGGAAGACCGGCTGCGGGCCGACATCATCGAACGCCTGATGTGCGATTTCAGCGCCGATGTCGGCGCGATCTGCAAGGCGCACGGCGTCGACCCATCGGCGCTGCTGGCCGGCAATGGCAGGCTGAAGCAACTGGCCAACGACGGCGTGGTGACGATTGCCGACGGCGTGGTCCATGTCAGCCGGGAGCACCGCTTCGTCATCCGTGCGGTCGCCGCAGCCTTCGACGCCTACATCGACCAGTCGGCGCGTACGCACAGCAAGGCGGCTTAGGCCGAGCGTCCCCTGAAAAGGTCGCGTTCCTTCGCGTCCCCCTGTCCTGCCGGACGGAGGGCGCGCGCGACGGAACTCGGCGCCTAACATTTCATCAACAAAAGCAAAAAGGCCCGGCTCTGGCGCGCCGGGCCTTTCGCCATCGCGACCTTGTCCCCCTATCCTGCAAGGCTGCGATAGATGGCGGGAAGGGCTGCCGGCAGCTTCGAGATGTTACCGACCACGGCATAGCCGTTCTGGCCGAACAGCATCGGTATGTAGGACTTCGCCTCGCGGTCGACCGTCACGCCGAAGACGCCAAGGCCGCTGCGCCGCGCCTCCACCACCGCGCGCCGGCTGTCCTCCAGCGCGAAGCGGCCCTCATAGTGGTCGAGGTCGTTGGGCTTGCCGTCGGTCAGCACCAGAAGCAGCTTCTTGCGGTTGGGCTGCCGGGCCAGCTCCGAGCTGGCGTGGCGGACGGCCGCCCCGATCCGGGTGTAGTAGCCCGGCTTCAGCGCGGCGATACGGGCCTCGACCGCAGCGCTCATCGGTTCGTCGAAGGCCTTGACGGTCTCGACGCGCACCCAGTCGCGCCGCCGCGAGGTGAAGGTCAGGATCGAGTGGTTGTCGCCGCAGGCGGCGAGCCCGTTGGCCAGGATCAGCAACGCCTCCTTCTCGACGTCGAGCACCCGGCGGTTGTCGAACCAGGCATCGGTCGAGAGCGACACGTCGACCAGGATGGTGACGGCGAGGTCGTGCGCCTGCGGCCGGCTCATCAGGTGGATGCGGTCGCTGCCCTGGCCGCCGGCGGCAAGGTCGCAACGCCCGCGCACCACCGCATCGAGGTCGAGCTCGGCACCGTCGAACTGGGCGCGCAGCATCTCGCGCCGCGGCCTCAAGACCTCGAACTGGCGGCGCACCCGGCGAATGAGGCGCCGGGTCTCCAGATCCGGCTCCCCGGCTGTCCCGGCTTCCGCGGCAGGCGCCGCCAGCACGCGGCAATGATCGGCAAGATAGCTGCCGCTCCGGAAATCCCATTCGGGATAGGTCAGTTCCGCCGTCAGCGGCGTTCGATCCAGTGCTTCCGGCGGCAGGTCGAGGTCGAAGCGGAAGCGCGAGGCCGGGCGCCCCTTGCGCTCGCCGAGCGTCATGTCGTCGAGGTCTTCGGCGGCCTTGGCATCGTCGTCGCTGTCGTCCGAGGGACGGTCGACATTGACCATCTCGGCCATCGCCAGGATCTTCTCGAAGCGGTTAAGGATGAACGGGCTGCGGTCGTCCTTGCGCCCCTCCTGGTTCTCGCGCACGGCAACCTGGCGCTCGATCTCGACGCCACCGGCATCGCGGCCGCCGGTCACCGGTTCGTCCTCGTCGCGGCGGGGTGCCGTCTCCGGCCGCAGCAGCGCGTCGGGCCACAGGGGGACGGGCAGCATCCGCAGGTACCCCGCCGGAGCGCGGTGCGGAAAGATTGCAGGCAGCGTATCGTCAGGCAGGCCGGCCTGCTGCCTGAGCAGGCTGGTCACGCGCCGCTCGACATGCGCCTCGACCGAGGGCAGCGGTGCACGATGGCGCGCAGAAAGCGTTGCCGCCGCCAGCCGCCGATAGCGGCGGCCGAGCCCCGGAAAGGTTTCCGTCACCCTGGCAACCGTCGCCTCCGCCCTCAGCAAGGCTTCGAGGTCGCGCAGCAGCGGGTCGCTCTCGACGATGGGATCGAGCGGCATCAAGGCCATGTAGGCCGCAAGCCAGATGTAGAGATCGCGGTTGAGCCCCTTGTCGGGAAACAGGTCGATCACCGACGGCAGCATCAGCGACGAGCCGTCGCGCGCCGGCTGGGCGAGCTTCTCCTCCCCGAGGCCCATGCGCTGGCGCCAGCCGAGGCGATGGCCCGATGTCTTGCCGCGCACGGTGGCGATCTGGACCGCACCCTCGCCGCCGAAACCGCGGAAGCAGACCGCCAGCACCGGCTGCACCGCGGCCAGATGCACCGCATGCTCGGGGTGGCGCGGCCAGGTCTGGACATGGCCGATCAGGCGATGCCAGGCGCGGCCGACCGTTTCTTCCAGCTCGAGGAAATCAAGCATGGCCGGCCTCAGCGGATCAGGGAATCGGCAAGCTCGACCAGCGCCGCCTTGACATCGGGCTCGTCGGTCAGCGGCTCGATCATCGCGGCAAGCACGGCTTCGCGCGCCGGCACGCCGGCATCGATGAGCGTGGCACAATAGACGAGCAGGCGGGTCGAAGCGCCCTCCTCCAGGTCGTGGCCCTTGAGCGCGCGGATGCGCCGGGCGAGTTCGACCAGCGGCGCGACCTGGCCTTCGGCCAGCCCGCTTTCCGCCGACACCACCGCGACCTCCTCCGCCTTGGGCAGGAAATCGAACTCGATGGCGACGAAGCGCTGGCGCGTGCTCGGCTTCAGGCTTTTCAGCAGGTTCTGGTAGCCGGGATTGTAGGACACCACGAGCATGAAGCTCGCTGGCGCCATCAGCTCTTCGCCGGTGCGCTCGAGCGGCAGGATGCGGCGGTCGTCGGTCAGGGGATGCAGCACCACGGCAACGTCCTTCCGCGCCTCGACGATCTCGTCGAGATAGCAGATGCCGCCGTCGCGCACGGCGCGCGTCAGCGGCCCGTCGACCCAGACGGTATCGCCACCCATCAGCAGGTAACGGCCGGTGAGATCGGCGGCGGCAAGATCGTCATGGCACGAGACGGTGGACAGCGGCAGGCCGAGCTTCGCCGCCATGTGGCTGACGAAGCGGGTCTTGCCGCATCCGGTGGGGCCCTTGAGCAGCAGCGGCAGCCGCCGCGCCCAGGCGCGCTCGAACAGACTGCATTCATTGCCGGAGGGGCTGTAAAAGGCGGGGCTGTCGGCGGCGGGGCGGACATTCGGCAAGGCAATGGTCATTGGGGAACTCCGTGGGGAAGCGTCGCAGGTGCGGGATCCGGCCCCGGACGAACCGGGGCCGGAAAACGGTGTCATTCGGCAGGCTGCAGGGCGCGGACCGGCTTCTCGCTGCGCTCACGGCCGGGCACCAGCACGGCCCACATGAACATCAGCGCCGAGATCACCACGATGACGCCGGAGCCGAGGCGCACCCAGTAGAACAGGGCCAGCTGGTCCTGCACGTCCATGAAGCTCTCGCCCAGCACGCGCTGGAGATGCACCTGGACGACACCGGCGAAGGTCAGCGCGAAGGTCATCACCGACATCGCCGTGACCATCATCCAGAAGCTGGTGATGTTGAGCCACTGGTTATAGGGCGCGCGGCCTTTGATCTCGGGAATGGCATAGGCCATCATGGCGAGATTGAGCATCACATAGGCGCCGAAGAAGGCGAGATGCCCGTGCGCCGCCGTCACCTGCGTGCCGTGGGTGTAGTAGTTGACCGACGACAGTGTGTGCAAAAAGCCCCAGACGCCGGCACCGAAGAAGGCCATGACCGAGCAGCCGATGGACCACAGCAGCGCTGCCTTGTTGGGGTGATTGCGGCCGGCCTTCCAGGTCATGTGGAAGGTGAACAGCACCATGGAGAAGAACGGCGCCACTTCGAGCGTCGAAAACAGCGAACCGATCCATTGCCAGTAGCCCGGCGCGCCGATCCAGTAATAGTGGTGGCCGGTGCCGAGGATGCCCGAAAACAGGGCGAGGCCGACGATGATGTAGAGCCACTTCTCCACCACCTCGCGATCGACGCCGTTGAGCTTGATCATCAGGAAGGCGAGCACCGACGCCATGATCAGTTCCCACACGCCCTCGACCCAGAGATGGATGACGTACCACCAGTACATCTTGTCGAGCGCCAGGTTTGACGGGTTGTAGAACGAGAACAGGAAGAAGATCGCCAGCGCCCAGAGCCCGAACAGCAGGATGTTGGTGACGGCGGTCTTGCGTCCCTTCAGTGCCGTCATGGTGATGTTGAACAGGAACATCAGCACGACCACGACGATGCCCACCTTGATGACGAAGGGCTGCTCGAGGAACTCGCGGCCTTCGTGGATGCGGAACAGGTAGCCGACGACGGCGATGCCGGCCGCGATGAAGAACATCCAGAACTGGAGGATCGCCAGCTTCGGGCTGTAGAGCTCGGTCTCGGTCTCCTCGGGCAGCAGGTAGTAGGTTGCGCCCATGAAGCCCATCAGCAGCCAGACCACCAGCGCGTTGGTATGGATCATGCGGATGATGTTGAACGGCAGCAGCTCCGACAGCGTGTTGGGCACGACATAGACGAGGCCGGCGAGCACGCCGAAGGCGACCTGGGCCAAAAACAGGACCAGGGCGCCGTAGAAATAGGTCATCGCGACCTTTTGCGTTTCGTATTTCATGTCTGTCTCCTCAGCCTGCCTCGTTCGGGGGCCACTTCTGGGTGTTGATGCGGCTGGTCCATTCGAGGAAGTCGGCCAGGTCGTTCAGTTCCTCGTCGTTGAGGTTGAACTGCGGCATCTGGCGCCGGCCCTCGATCCCCGACGGCTGCGCCGCCATCCAGGCCTTCAGCGTTTCGCGCGCGCCCTCGGGGTCGCTCTCGCCGCCGTAGCGCTTCCAGACATTGCCGAGTTCGGGCGCGAAATAGGCGCCCTCGCCCAGGATGGTGTGGCAGTTGATGCAGGAATTCTTTTCCCAGACATGCTTGCCGCGCGCGACGGAGTCCGTCAGCGTCTTCTCGTCCGTGGAGGTCGTGCGGATGTAGAAATGGCTGTGGGCCGTCAGCCCGACGAAGATTGCGAAGAAGAAGATCGAACCGCCGTAGAAGACGTTTCGAGCCCCTGTTTTTGTGAGGCGTTCTGCCATCACGTGATCCTTTCCAGTCAGGTGGCCGCGCCAGCGGATCGGCCCGATCGTTTTCCCTCCCGACAGGCACAGCCCGGCGGTCTCCGGTTACCCGGACGGGAACCTTCTATGGGTTTGGGGAAGAGCTTCTTTGCGTTTTGGCAAACAAGTCGCCCGCGGCTCAGCCAACCGCCATCGCAACAGCGATCGTCTTTGCCGCGCCGCCCAGCGCAAGCACCAGGCACCAGCCCAGCAACGCGCGCGACATCGCCGCCTGGCCGCGCAGGCCCATGAAATCAAGGATGACGAGGCGGGCCTTGAGCATGGCGAGGCCGAGAACGAGCGAGGCTCCGGCCGCAGCGCCGCCAAAGCGCACGGCCACAACGCTTGCCCCGGTCAAAGCGAGGAGGAAGAGCCAGGAGCGGGCAAGCCGCCGGAGGGAGCCGTCCGTCATGCCGCTCACGCCAGGTAGACCAGCGGGAACATGACGATCCAGATCAGGTCGAAGACATGCCAGAGCGTGGTGATGAGGACGACGTTGGCACGTCCGACGCGCCAGCTGACCAGCAGCAGCACCAGCGCGCCGAAGGCGACGTGCAGCAGGTGGAAACCGGTCAGCAGGAAATAGAGTTCGAAGAACACGCCATAGGCTTCATCGCCGGCATGTCCGATCTCGCCGCGGTATTCGAACAGCTTGATGGCGACGAACAGCAGGCCGAAAAGGGCAGCCACGATGAGCGCGCCCCTGGCCTCGCCGCGTGTCGCCCCGGGCCGTGCCGCGCGCGCCGCCTGCCAGCCGCTGGTCAGCAGCACGGCGGTGTTCAACGCGGCGAGCGGCGCGTTCAGGTGGAGCCGCGCAGCGGCGAACTGGTCCGCCTGCACGACGCCGGCAACCATGAAGGCGACAAGCAGGATGCCGAAGGCGGCGAGTTCGCTCCACACCAGGATCCAGAGCAGGAAATCGCCGGCGTCCGGCGCCTCGTCTTCCTGCGCGCGCGTCGAAACAGTCATGTCCATGCTGCTTCTTAGGCAGGCGGCGGCAAGGCTTCTTTGCGTTTGCGCAAGGTGGCGGGCGCGAAAATCTGCGACATCGCGACATCGGATCAGTCAACGGAGCCCGCAATGAGCAACGCCCAATTCGGCCTTTCGGTCGCCACGCCGATCATCGTCGGCTTCGCGCTGCTGCTCTATCGCATGGGTGTGCTGCAGCGCACGGGGGCAGCTTCCGCGGTGCTCGCCTCGATCGCCATCGCCGCGGTGCTGTTCTTCAACCAGTAGACGTTGCAGCGCCGCGATGAGCGATCCCAATTCGACGGCTGGTTTCACCGAACTGCACAGGCTTTATCGCGCGACGCTGCAGATCTGCGACAGCCTGGAGGCCGTCGCCGATTCCCTTCCTCGTCCCGACCGCAGGCTCTGCCGGCAAATCGCCGCCGAGCTCAAGCCGGCCATCGAAGCCGCAAACAGGCTGGAGGAGGAAATTCTCTTTCCCGCCGCCCTTGGTCGCCTGCCCGCTGCCGGCACCGGGGCGACGATCGACCGGCTGCGACTGGAACATGCGCAGGACAATGCTGCCGCCGACGAAATAGTCCGCATCCTCGTTGGCCTGTCGCGCGGTGGCGGCAAGCGCACCTGGGATGCGATAGGCTACATGCTGCGCGCCTATTTCCTGGCTGTTCGTCGCCATGTGGCATGCGAGCAGAACCTGCTCGCCGCACTGCGGACGACCTCCTGCCCCGACTGACAGGGCATCCCGCGCGGGACGCTGTCCTGGCCGCCCGGCCAAGCATTGCGGCGCTGTACTGCCGACCCGTCATTTTCCGCAAGAGCAGACCAAGTTGCGGCACTGCAACAATTGTTTGCGCTGCAACAAAGATCACTTGCCGCAAGCCGCATATCCTCCTGACCGTAATAACAGGCAACGCCAATCACGAAGGAGAACTGAAATGTTGACGCGACGCGAAGCACTCTTGGGTACGGCCACAGGTGCGGCAGCGGCCGCGCTCCTGGGCTCGGTCATCGCAACTCCGGCGCTGGCGCAGGCCAAGGTGGCCGACATAGCCGGCCTGCCGCGGGTCAAGGTCGACCTTGTCGCCCCGCCCTTCGCCCACCCTCACGACCAGATCGCCAAGGGCGGCCCCAAGGTCATCGAATACCGGATGACCATCAAGGAACTGCCTATGGTGATCGACGACGAAGGCACGACGCTCCAGGCGATGACCTATGAAGGCTCCATGCCCGGCCCGTTGATGATCGTCCACGAAGGCGACTATGTTGAACTCACGCTGGTCAATCCCGAGAGCAACGAGATGCCGCACAACATCGACTTCCATGCCGCCACCGGCGCGCTGGGCGGTGGTGCGCTGACCCACGTCAACCCCGGCGAACAGGCGGTGCTGCGCTGGAAGGCGACCCGCGCCGGCACCTTCGTCTACCACTGCGCGCCGACCGGCATGATCCCCTGGCACGTCGTCTCCGGCATGAGCGGCGCCGTCATGGTCCTGCCTCGCGACGGGCTGAAGGACGGCGCCGGCAAGCCGCTGAAATACGACCGCATCTTCTACATCGGCGAGCATGACCTCTATGTGCCGCGCGACGAGAACGGCAAGTACAAGAAGTACGAGAGCCTCGGCGACAGCTACGACGAGACGCTCAAGGTGATGCGCGGCCTGATCCCGACCCACGTCGTCTTCAACGGCAAGGTCGGTTCGCTCACGGGTGACAACGCGCTGAAGGCCAAGGTCGGCGAAACGGTGCTGTTCGTCCACGCCCAAGCCAACCGCGACAGCCGGCCCCACCTGATCGGCGGCCATGGCGACCATGTCTGGGAAGAAGGCAAGTTCGTCAACGCCCCGGCCAAGGACCTGGAGACCTGGTTCATCCGCGGCGGATCTGCGGGGGCGGCGCTCTACACCTTCCTGCAGCCGGGTGTCTACGCCTACGTCAACCACAACCTGATCGAGGCAGCCGAACTCGGTGCAACCGCCCACGTGATGGTCGAGGGTGAATGGGACGACGACCTGATGAAGCAGGTCCAGGCACCCGGCCCGATCCCGACCAACTGACCGGCGGGCTCCTTTCACTGTCCAACTCGGCCCGCCGGCATGCCTGCGGGCCGTTTTTTTGAAGGATGAAATCGATGAAACCCGGCTTACTCCTGACCACCGCGCTCGTGGTTCCCGCCATCGCGCTGGCCGTTTACCTGACCCGTGATCCGGCCGGGCCGACCGCCCAGCCGGCAATGGCCTCGCCGCAGACGGTTGCCATTGCCCCGGGCCGGCTGGCCTACAGGCTGCCCGGCGAGTTCCAGACCGCCGAGCGCCCGGTCGATGCGCCGGAGGATCGCGTCCGCTTCCGCCGCTCCTTCGACATCATGGCCTATCAGGTCGGCGCCGCCGACTATGCCCTCTGCGTCGCAGATGGAGCATGCGCTCCGGCGGATGGCGCGGTCCAGCGCGCGGCTAACCTGCCCGCGACGGGCGTCAGCTTCCGCGATGCCAACGCCTATGCCCAGTGGCTGTCGGACAAGACGGGAGAAGGCTGGCGGCTGCCGACCGACGAGGAATGGGCTTTCGCCGCGGCCGAGCGTTTCAGCGACCATGGCATCGACCCCGACGGCGGCAGCGACGCCATCGCCCGCTGGCTGGCGCGCTACCGCGGCGAGGCCGAGGCAGCGAAAGGCCGCGACCCCGAGCCCAAGCCGCAGGGACATTTCGGCGCCAATTCCAACGGCCTCCACGATGTCGGCGGCAATGTCTGGGAGTGGACGACGACCTGCTACCGCAGGGTGGCGCTCGACGGGAACGGGCGCGTCGACACCAGCACCGACAATTGCGGCGTGCGCGTCGTCGCCGGCAAGCATCGCGGCTACATGTCGTTCTTCATTCGCGACGGCAAGAGCGGCGGCTGCGCGGCAGGCCTGCCACCCGACAATCTCGGCATCCGCCTCGTCAGGGAGCGCCCGTCGATGCTGTCGGCCTTCAGGGCGCTCTGGCGCGGCGCCACCGGCTAGGCGTTCCAACGGCAAAAGGCCCGGACCTCCGATGGAGATCCGGGCCTTTCTCGTTTCCGCGGAGTTCAGGCCAGCCTTGTCACGACGGCGCCGCGTTGGCCTGCCGCGCGCGCAGCTTGGGCCGCAGCAGCATGCCGCCATAGACTGCCGCATAGCCCAGGAAAGCGAGTGTCCATGCGGCAGCCGACGCGTGCAGCAGCGATGTCGTGCCGGGCAGGAAAGCGTAGGCGATCCTGAGTATTGCCGACGCGACGACCGCAACGAAGACCATGCAGGTGGCGTTGCCGGCATGCAGCGCGCGTCCGGTGTGCCCCAGCGTGGCCCGCGACATCACTGCAAGCGTCATCGCCCCGATGGCGCCGGTGCCGAAGGCATGCAGGCCGGCGGCCGGCGCCACGGCATCGGGCAGGAGAACCGCAAGTGCCGCCAGCAAGAAGCCCACCGGCACGAAGGCATAGGCAACATGCAGGATGACCACCAGCGGATCGCGCCAGGTGCGGTCGCCGGCCCAGCGGCCGAGCCTTGCCACGTTGAGTGCTCCTGCCGCGAGCAATGCCGCGCCGCTCGCCACATGATCCGGGAAGCAGGTCCAGGCCAGAAGGGCGACTGCCGAGCCCAGAATCGTGACGGCGTCGAAGCGATTGAACGGCACCGGCAACCGTCCCGGCGTCTGGCGCGCCAGCCAGTTACGGGTAAAGCTCGGGATGATGCGGCCGCCGATGATCATGATCAGGATCACGGTGGCGCCGATCCCGAGCCGGCGGGCGATGTCGGCCTCGCCATTGACATGCACCTCGAGATGATAGGCGACATTGGCGGCGAACAAGATGCTGACCGGCACGAGCACCTTGAGGTTGCGCCAGTTGCGGCCGGCGATGATCTCGACGGCGGCTGCGACGGCAACCGCCAGCAGGAACGAGCTGTCGATTAGGGCGGCGGCGAGCCAGCCGATGTCGACCGAGAAGAATACCGCCAGGCGGCCGGCCAGCCAGATCGCCACCAGTGCCGCCAGCGGCAGCCCCTGCACCGGCAACCGGCCCGTCCAGTTGGGAATGGCGGTCAGCAGGAACCCGGTGACGATGGCCGCGACGTAGCCGAAGATCATTTCGTGGATATGCCAGTCGACCGGCGCAAACACGCTCGCGGTCTCGAGCCGTCCGGAGAGCATCGGCAGCCATGCCAGGATGGTCAGGCCGGCATAGAGCGAGCCGAGCAGGAAAAACGGCCTAAAGCCGTAGGAAAGCACGGCGGGATAGTTTCCCGGCCGAACGCGTGGAATAGCCATGACAGCCCCTCCAACGGGAAATGCCGGGCGGAACCGTTCCACCCGGCTGGCTTAGAGACAGATATGGATACGCCGCACTCAGTTGGCGGGAACCTGGGCCAGAAGCGCCTCGAACGTCTTCTTGGCCTTGCCGGTCTGCTTGACCGCCTTGGCCGCCTCGAGGTTGGTCGGCTTGCCCACCACGATCAGCGCCACCATGCCCATGCCGTAATGCGGCGTGCACTTGACGCCGTAGACGCCTTCCTTGTCGACCGTGATGGTGATCTGCTCGTTCATCTTGCCCTTGAACGGCGTCGCACCCTCGGGGATCATGCCCTTGATGCTCTCGGCGTCATGCGACTTGTCGGTCGGCACGAACGTGATGGTGTCGCCGGGTGAAGCGACGATGTAGTCGGGCTGGAACACCATGGAGCCCTTTTCGCCCTTGTTCAGCATCTGAACCTGGTAGTCGGCGGCCTGCGCGGCACCGGCCAGAAGCATGGCTGCGAACGCGGCTGCGGTAGCAATGGCGTATTTCATGATCTTTTCTTTCCTTTCACGACGGCTCCAGCCGTTGGGCCCTTGCCTATGTCGTTTTTGCCGGAGACACTTTGATCCAGCGCAAACCGCGGCGAGATGATCTGTGGTTTCGGAGAGCAGGATGGGGAACGCGCAGGAGCAACTGAAATGAGCCGTCTTGACCGCTCGCTAATCACCGGCTTGCCCCCTTTCCAGGGCATGACCCCGGCGGATCTCGACCGAGTTCTCCAGCAGGCGCGTTCGCTGCGCATCGCCAAGGACCAGACGGTCTTCGAACAGGAGGGCGAGGCGCACTCGTTCTTCCTCCTGCTCGACGGCCATGTCCGCGTCGTCAAGACCACGCCGGACGGCCAGCAGGTCATCGTGCGCTACATCAGCCCGGGTGAACTGATGGGCATCGCCCATGCGCTCGGGCGCACCACCTATCCGGCCAGTGCGGTCGCGGCCGTCGACTGCGTCGTGCTCGCCTGGCCCGGCAATCTGTGGCCGGACCTGGCGGGGTCCTTTCCGAGCTTCGCCACCGGCACCTACAAGACCGTCGGCGCCCGGCTCCAGGAGGCCCAGGCCCGCGTCGTCGAACTGGCCACCGAGCAGGTCGAGCAGCGCGTCGCCCATGCGCTGCTGCGGTTGGTCAAGCAGACAGGGCGCAAGACCGAGGAAGGCATCCTCATCGACTTCCCGATCTCACGCCAGGACATCGCCGAGATGACGGGCACGACGCTGCACACCGTCAGCCGCCTGCTCACGGCCTGGGAGGAAAAGGGGCTGGTCAAGAGCGGTCGCCAGAAGGTGACCGTGGTCGAGCCGCACCGGCTGTTCGCGCTGGCCGAGGGCCGCGCCGAAAAAGGCTGACGGACGGCCCGCCATCCTCACTTCATCGCGCTCGTCAGGTCGCGAACCAGCATGTCCTCGTCAAGGTGATGCTCCCGCGCGGCATCCGCAACCGTGTGGAACGAGGCGATCGGACAGCCGATGCAGATCAGGCCGTGGCCAAGCATCACGCGTATGGTACCCGGCCATTGGCGCATGATCGCGTCCATGCTCATGTCGTCGTTGAAACGTGGCTTCATCGTCACTCACCGCTGTGAAGCCCCAAGGATGGACGTTTGCGCCTTAGCCTTCCTTGCGCGCGGACAAACAAGCGCGCGATTGCGCGGCGCCTCAATCCAGCGCCATCACCTCCATCGGAAGGCCGGCATGCGACGCCTTGACGTAGCGTTCGAGGGCATCGACCGCCGAGGATTGCGGTAGCGTTTCGCCCTGCAGTTCCGGCGGCACCTGCCAGCCGGGCGCGATGCCCTTCATGTCGGGCAGCTCGTGGGCGATGCCCTTGTGGCAGTCGATACAGGTCGCCTTGCCAGACAGCAGGTAGCGGGTATGAATTTCAGCCGCGCGCTGGGTCTGGCGCGTCAGGTCCATCGCCACCGACGAGTGGCAGTTGCGGCATTCGAGGCTGTCGTTGGCCTTGAGCCGCGCCCATTCGTGCTGGGCAAGCTCCAGCCGCTTGTCGAGGAACTTGCGCCGGGTGTCGATGGTGCCGAAGATCTTGCCCCAGACTTCCTTCGAGGCCTGCATCTTGCGGGCGATCTTGTCGGTCCAGTTGTGCGGCACGTGGCAATCCGGACAGGATGCCCGCACGCCCGAGCGGTTGGCGAAATGGATCGTATGGGTCAGCTCCTGGTAGACGTTGTCGCGCATCTCGTGGCACGAGGTGCAGAACTTCTCGGTGTTGGTCACCTCCAGCGCCGTGTTGAACGCACCCCAGAACATCACGCCGCCGACAAAGCCGCCCAGCGTCAGGAAGCCGAGGCTCAGCGTTCCGGCCGGTGTGCTGACGATGTGCCACGCCCACAGCAGCCATTCCTTCAATCGTTGCATGGGCCTACTCGCTGCCGGCGGGCTTGAAGCCCAGTTCGCTCATGTCCTTGAAACGGTTCTCGACCAAGGGCCGCACGTCCGCCTGCGGCACGTGGCACTCGGTGCAGAAGTAGCGCCGCGGCGACACGTCGGCCAGCATCTGGCCCTCGCGCGTCATGTAGTGGGTGACGCTGATCATCGGCGCGCCCGAGCTCTGGGTGAACTCGCGCTTGTGGCAGGACAGGCAGCGGTTGGTGTTGACCGACAGCTGGTAGCCCTCGATCGAATGCGGGATGACCGGCGGCTGCTCGGGATATGCGCGCATCTTGCGCACGTCGTCGGTCACCCATTTGGGAACCGGCGCCGCCGGGATCGTCTCCATCGGCGACGGTGGACCCGTCAGCTCGGGAGACCTGTCGGAGGCCATCTGGGCCAGGGCCGCCGTGCCCGCGCAGAACAGTGTGGCAAAGACAAGCGCGGGGACGCTGCGCCGCATGTTCATGCGACCGGAACGATCTTGACTGCGCATTTCTTGTAATCCGTCTGCTTGGAGATGGGATCGGTGGCGTCGAGCGTGACCTTGTTGATGAGTTGGCTGGCGTCGAACCAGGGCACGAAGATCACCCCTGACGGCATCCGGTTGCGCCCGCGCGTCTCGATGCGCGAGCGGATTTCGCCACGCCGTGAGATCACCCGCACCTCAGCGCCCTGGTTGATGCCGCGCTTGCGGGCGTCGTCGGCATTCATGAAGCAGCGCGCGCCGGGAAACGCCTTGTAGAGCTCGGGCACGCGCAGCGTCATCGAGCCGGAGTGCCAGTGCTCGAGTACGCGCCCGGTGACCAGCCAGATGTCGAACTCGTCATCGGGCGATTCCGCCGGCGGCTCGTAGGGCACGCCGAGGATGACCGCCTTGCCGTCCGGGCGGCCGTAGAACTTGACCCCCTCGCCCGGCTTCACATAGGGATCGAGGCCTTCGCGGTAGCGCCAGCGCGTTTCCTTGCCGTCGACCACCGGCCAGCGCAGCCCGCGCACCTCGTGGTAGGTGTCGTAAGGCGCCAGGTCGTGGCCGTGGCCGCGGCCGAAGGTGGCATATTCCTCGAACAGGCCCTTCTGGATGTAGAAGCCGAATTCGGTGGCCTCGTTGTTGGCATAATCCGGGTTGATCTCGCTGCGCGGGAACTTGTCGACATTGCCGTTGCCGTAAAGCACGTCGAACAGCGTCTTGCCGCGATAGGCAGGATTGGCGTCGAGGATTTCCTGCGGCCACACCTCGTCGGTGGTGAAACGCTTCGAGAACTCGGCAAGCTGCCAGAGGTCCGAACGCGCCTCGCCGGGGGCTTGCACCAGCTGGTGCCAGACATGGGTGCGGCGCTCGGCATTGCCGTAGGCACCTTCTTTCTCGACCCACATCGCGGCGGGCAGGATGATGTCGGCCGACATCGCCGTCACCGTCGGGTAGGCGTCGGAGACGACGATGAAATTGTCCGGGTTGCGATAGCCTGGATAGGCTTCGTTGCTGCTGTTGGGCGAGGCCTGGATGTTGTTGTTGACCTGCACCCAGTAGAAATTGAGCTTGCCGTCCTTCAGCATCCGGTCCTGCTCGACCGCATGGAAGCCCGGCTTGTCGGGCAGCAGTCCGGCCGGCAGCTTCCATATCCCTTCCGCGTGCTTTCGGTGCTCGGGATTGGTGACCACCAGGTCGGCCGGCAGGCGGTGGGCGAAGGTGCCGACCTCTCGCGCCGTGCCGCAGGCCGACGGCTGGCCGGTCAGCGAGAACGGGCTGTTGCCCGGTTCGGAGATTTTACCGGTCAGCAGGTGGATATTGTAGACCATCTGGTTGGCCCAGACCCCGCGGACATGCTGGTTGAAGCCCATGGTCCACAGCGACATCACCTTGCGCGACGGGTCGGCATAGAGCTCTGCCAGCTCCTCGAGGAAGCCTTTCTCGACGCCGCTGAGCTCGGCCACTTTCTCCAGCGTGTATTCCGAGACCAGCTTCTTGTAGGCCTCGAAGTCCATCGGCTCCATGTTTGCGGCATTAGCCGCGCCCTTGGCCGAGGTTTCGCGCGGATCTTCCGGCCTCAGCCCGTAGCCGATGTCGGTCTCGCCGCGCATGAACACGGTGTGCTTGTTGACGAAGTCCTCGTTGACCCGGCCGGTCGTGATGATGTGATTGGCGATGTAGTTGAGGATGGCGAGGTCGGTTCCCGGCTTGAACACCACGGGAATGTCGGCGAGGTCCATGCTGCGGTGGGTGAAGGTCGACAGCACCGCCACCTTGACGTGCTCGTGGCCGAGCCGCCGGTCGGCCAGCCGCGTCCACAGGATCGGATGCATCTCGGCCATGTTCGAGCCCCACAGCACGAAGGCGTCGGCGGCCTCGAAATCGTCGTAGCAGCCCATAGGCTCGTCCATGCCGAAGGTGCGCATGAAGGCATAGGCGGCCGACGCCATGCAATGGCGGGCGTTGGGATCGAGATTGTTGGAGCGGAAGCCCGCGCGCATCAGCTTGGTCGCGGCATATCCCTCGAAGATGGTCCACTGGCCGGAGCCGAACATGCCGATCGCCGTCGGCCCCTTCTCCTTCAGCACCTTCTTCGCCCGCTCGGCCATCAGGCCGAAGGCTTCGTCCCAGCTTACCGGCTCGAACTCGCCATCCTTGTCATAGACGCCGTTGCGCTTGCGCATCAGCGGCGTCGTCAGCCGGTCGGCGCCATACATGATCTTGGACAGGAAGTAGCCTTTGACGCAGTTGAGGCCGCGATTGACCTCGGCCTGGGTGTCGCCATGGCTGGCAACGACCTGGCCGTCCTTGACGCCGACCATGACGCCGCAGCCGGTGCCGCAGAAGCGGCACGGCGCCTTCGACCACTTGATCTCCAGCGCGCCCACGCCGCCTGGGATCGGCTGGGCCGATGCTGGCAGCGCGATGCCCGCCGTTGCGGCCGCAACGGCCGCCGCCTGCGCCTTCAGGAGCTCGCGTCGGTTCAGTTCTGCCGTCATGGTGCAGAGCCCTCCAGTTCCTCGATGTGTTCAAAGACCATGTTGGCCGCGACGACGCCGTCGAGGGCGCCGAGCGCGGTGAGCTGGGCCCCCAGTTCGCCGGCGCTGTCGCCTTCCATCACGACCACGATGCGGTTGTTTTCCTGCGCCCGGATTTCCGGGCCGCCCATGCCGGCGATCGCTTCGGCCACTTCGGCCAGCCGCCCGGGCATGACGGCAACGACCGCGCTGGAAATGTGGTGATAGCGGCGCTGGTCAGGCATGTGCCGGCTCCATGCTTATGGGGGTGACCGCGATCGCCTGCGCCGGGCATGGCGCGATGCAGGCGCCGCAGCCGGTGCAGGCGGCCTCGTCCAGCTGCGGCAGGAACGGTCCGCCGATCCGCGGCTTGAAGGCGATCGCCATGGGCGGACAGGCGTCGCGGCAGCTCATGCAGGACACGCCGTTGCGCGCCAGGC
Organism: Aminobacter sp. DSM 101952; assembly: GCF_001424795.1. Taxonomy (NCBI): domain Bacteria; kingdom Pseudomonadati; phylum Pseudomonadota; class Alphaproteobacteria; order Hyphomicrobiales; family Phyllobacteriaceae; genus Aminobacter; species Aminobacter sp. DSM 101952. The sequence goes on from NZ_LMCL01000001.1 coordinate 461,633, forward strand.
AGGCGTCCGAAATGGCAACGACATGGGCAAACGCCGGTGGCACGGCCCGGTCGAAGACGGGTTCGGGGCAAACCGTGGCGCAGTCGCCGCACAGCAGGCATTCGCCAGCCAGGAAGTCCAGCGATGGCTTGCCTGCGACAAGCGCGATGATGGCGGTGGGGCAAGCATCGACGCAGGAGCCGCAGCCGGTGCAGGCGGCCAGTCCGTCCTCTGCCACTCCGGGCGGCAGGAGTCGTCGCACCGGCTGATCTTCGCGGCCGGTCAGGAACGACCTGCGGCTGATGCTGCCCGGCGCCGCCATCGGCTCAACCTCCCGGAGGTCCGGGCGGCCCGAAGATGATCTGCCACATCCAGACCATGAAGCCGTAGCCTCCGACGACGCCGACGGCGACGACTGGCCAGATGCCGAAGGCCAGGACTAGAAACGCGAAGAGCTCTTTGCGGCGCGTGGAAACGTCGGGCCGAACGGTACCGGAGTTTCCTTGGTCCTGGGTCATGATCCCCTCATGTGCCTTGGACAGAATTTACTCGCAAAGGAGAGGTTACCTGATCGGAACATCTTTGCAACTCGGCCTGTCCAAAGCAGCACCGGGCCACTGACGGCTTCGACATCACGGAGGCGGCGCTGCAACGCGCCGGCGCACCGGAAAGTGCCGTCAACAGTTTTTCATCGAGCAGGGGAAAGATTTTACGATTTTTTAACCATGACATACACATTAGTTCATGAAATCGACTATTAATCTACTCTCGCAATACTGCCGCATTTTTACAGAAAAGCATGACAAGCATATTGACGAACTCATCTTCGATGACTGCTCTGCAGGCATTGAAGTCGGCAAGCTGGAGTCTCGAGGCGACGCAAGGCCAGGTCAGCACGGGCCTTCGCATATCGGAGGCCTCGCACAATGCGGCCTACTGGTCCATCGCCACCACCATGCGCTCCGACAACATGGCGCTGTCGACCGTTTCCGATGCTCTTGGCCTTGGGACTGCGCGTACCGACACTGCCTACACCGCGCTCAATTCGACGGTTGGACTTCTTTCGGATTTCAGCGCCAAGGTCATCCTCGCCAAGGATCAACCGGACAACCGGGCCAAGATCCAGACCGAATTGGACAGCCTGAAGCAACAGATCGCCAGCATCGCTTCGTCCGCCACCTTCAGCGGTGCCAACTGGCTGAGCACCGAACATCCCGACAATCTCGCCGAGCTTTCGGTCTACAAGACGGAAATCGTGTCGTCATTCGTCAGGTCGCCGGAAGGTCAGGCTTCGATCGGCAAGACCGACGTGAACCTTATCCGCACAAGCCTGTTCAATGCCGGCGGCGGAGGTGCACTGCAGGCCGATCTGCGCAGCTTGGGCGATATAGGCGGATTGCGGGGGCAGGTTCTCCATGAAGCTGGCATCAGCGGAAGCCAGAACTTCGGCTTTTCCGGCCCTGTCACCATCGGCGACACCGAGGCGATACGCTTTACCTTGACGCTGGACGAGGGTACTCACGCGGCCGGGCAGACTTTCAATGTCGTCATCGACAAGGCGCTGGTCATCGCCGAACTCGGCACCAGCGATGGCCAGATAGACACTGCCTCGGAAATGCAAAGAGTGCTTCAGGCCGCACTTGACGACATAGGTGCGCCGGCTCTTGCCAGTGCCTCGGGCGGCCGCTTGACGATACAGAGCCAGGAATTGACCGGAGAATCGGGGTCGAGCGTCGCGCTGGCCCTGACCGAGACCATCGGCGGTCTGGCTGCGGGTCTCGAAAATCCCCTGCCGCCCAATGTCAGGGACAGCTACGCGAGAGCCGACTTCTTCTTTTCCGGTCCCTTCCGCATCCACAACGATGTGGAATTCGGCTTCGAGATCGCTGTTGGCGGCAATACGCCGGCCAGGATCACCATCGACCGTGCCATGGTGGACGCGGCTCTCGGAACCACTGACGGCATCGTCGGCGATCCCGCTCAACTTGCCGCCCTCCTGGACCACGCACTCGGCGGCCAGGGCGTGAACGCCGTCGCAAGCGGCAGTTCTGTAAGCTTGGTCGTCGACGACACGGTGCATCCGAACGCCGGTGCGCGTTCCACGATCGCCTTGCGGGATGTCACCGACAATGTCGGCATATTGCCTGACTTCGACCTGATGGACGTCGACGTCACCGCTTCGTCAGCGGATCTGGACAACTACATCTCCGGTCTCGACGGCATGCTGAAGAAGGTCATGACGGCGGCCAGCGAACTGGGCGCCTTGAAAAAGGGCTTGGACCTGCACGCCGATTTCGCGAAAAGCCTTTCGGATTCGATCAGCCGCGGGGTCGGGCAACTGGTCGATGCGAACATGGACAAGGCGTCGACCAGGCTGACCGCCTTGCAGACGCAGCAGCAATTGGCGCTCCAGTCGCTGCAGATCGCCAACGCCAACCCGCAGTCGATCCTGCAGTTGTTCCGCTAAGCACTCCCCGTCCCTGTCGGCGTGGAGCGCATCGCAGCTTTCACCGCGGCACCTCGGCCTTTAGTCTCCTTTACAATGCCCCAAGGCCATGCAGTCATGGGCATCCGGAGGAAATGGGAGGGCGGTGCGTTGGGAGGCGCGCTGCAATTGCCGATGTTTTCGCATTCCGACCATATTCGCGAGATCGAAAGCGTCAGCCTTGGAGCTTCGACCGGGCGCGACGAGCAGGTGGTCAAGTCCTGGCTGCGCTGCATCGAGCAGCACAGGCTCGACCCGAGCCAGGCCTGCGAAGCCTATATCCTGCCCGACGGCGAGCTGCGCCAGCATCGCCAGCAGTCCGAGGAACTGATCGCCATTGCCCGCTCCGGCCTCGAAAACCTGTTCCGCCAGGTCGCCGGCCAGAACTACGTGCTGCTGCTCTCCGACCGCAAGGGCGTGACCGTCGAGTTTCTCGGCGATCCGCTGTTCGACAACAATTTGCGCAAGGCCGGCCTCTACCTCGGCTCGGAATGGTCAGAAGCGCGCGCCGGAACCTGCGCCGTCGGCGCCTGCCTGGAGGCCGGCGAAGCCCTGACCATCCACCAGACCGACCATTTCGACAACACGCATACGCCTTTGTCCTGCACGGCAGCACCGGTCTACGATACCGGGGGCGATCTTGCCGCGGTGCTCGACATCTCGCTGTTGAGCTCGCCGATCCGCAAGACCAGCCAGAATCTGGCGTTGCATCTGGTGGCAGCCACCGTGCGCCGCATCGAACTCGCCAACCTGATGGCCCAGACCCGCGACGAATGGGTGCTGCGCTTCGCCCGCTCGCCGGAATTCCTCGACGTCGACCCGGAGGCGGCGATTTCCATCGACGGCGCTGGCCGCATCATCGGCATGACCCATGGCGGCGCCAAGATCCTGGCACGCTCGGTCGGCCTCGACTGGCGCCAGCCAGACGGGCTGATCGGCCAGCCGATCGCGCGCTTCTTCGACATGGAGATCGACGACCTGCCGGATCTCACCCGCCGGCGGCCGACGCAGGACCGCCTGGTCTTCGCCCGCGACGGCAATGCGCTGTTTGCCCATGCCATCGAACCGCACCACAAGGTCCAGGCTCCGGCGATTGCGCGCGACCAGATCCCGGTCTCGCTGCGCGGTCTGAGCGGCGGCGATCCGCAGATGGCGGCCCTCCAGGCCAAGGCGGCGAAGCTCGCCGGCAGGCCGCTGCCCATCCTGCTCCAGGGTGAAACCGGGACCGGCAAGGAGTATCTCGCCAAGGCCATCCATGACGGCGCTGCCGCCAGGGGCAAGTTCGTCGCCATCAACTGCGCCGCCATCCCCGAGCAACTGATCGAAAGCGAGCTGTTCGGCCACCTGCCCGGCGCCTTCACCGGGGCGTCCGCCAAGGGCCGCAAGGGCCTGATCGAGGAGGCCGACGGCGGCACCCTGTTCCTCGACGAGATCGGCGACATGCCGCTTCCGCTGCAAAGCCGTTTCCTGCGCGTGCTGGCCGAACGGGAGGTTCTGCCGGTCGGCGCATCGCGGCCGAAGCCGGTCACTCTCAGGGTCATCTCGGCCTCGCACCGCGACCTCGGCTCCCTGGTGAAGCAAGGGCGTTTCCGCGAGGATCTCTATTACCGCCTCAACGCCGCGACGCTGTCCATCCCGCCGCTGCGCGAGCGCCGCGACTTCGACTGGCTGCTCGACACGGTCGTTGCCCGCCACAGGCAGGACGGCGAGACGCTGACCGTGGCACCCGCTGCCCTGCTTGCCCTGCGCGGCCATGGCTGGCCGGGCAACATCCGCGAACTCGACAACGTCATCGCGGTTGCGGCCGCACTGTGCCAGGACGGCGTGATCGAGATTTGCGATCTGCCCGAAACGCTGGCCGCGGCGGCCGAGGTGACCGACCATAAGGACGACGCCGTGTCCGGCCCCGCGCCACTGCAGGCAATGCTTGCCGCGTGCAACTGGAACATCTCCGAGACCGCCCGCCGGATGGGCGTCGACCGTTCCACCGTCCACCGCCAGATCAAGCGCTACGGCCTGACCGCGCTCAACTGAGTTGTTGCAGCGCCTGCTGCAACAGCTGTGGCATGCGCCAGGCGCGCTGCAACAGCTGCGGTCACACCTCCTCCCGGAAATCCCGGTCTTTCCCGCCATCGGCGACTTGGCACGGCACTTGCTGTGCATGGAGCGACTGGAATCGGAGGAAAGCCACGTCGAACAGTTCGGGCATCGACGCCCGGCTGAACCCTGCGGGACGACCGGGATGACCCACCGGCAAGTCCCCGCCGCGGACGGCCACAGGCCGGTCCCGAAGCAAACAATCATCGGCAATTCGGAGGAAGACAAAATGCTCGACGACAGCCCACAGACCAAGATCGACAGCATTCTCGGCAAGCTGGAGAAGACGCTTGCCAGCGGCGACATCGACGCCGCCGTGAACCTGTTCCAGGCGGACTGCTACTGGCGCGACCTCGTGACCTTCACCTGGAATCTCAAGACCATGGAAGGCCACGACCAGATCCGCGACATGTTGAAAAGCCAGCTCGCGTCGATCAAGCCGGGCCGCTTCCGCCAGGACGGCAAGGAACTGGCCAGTCAGAGCGGCGGCATCACCGACGGCTGGTTCGAGTTCGAGACGGCAGTGGCGCGCGGTTATGGCCACGTCAGGCTGAAGAACGGCCTGATCTGGACGCTGCTCACCACCATGAGCGAGTTGAAGGGCCACGAGGAACCCAAGGGCCTGCTGCGGCCGATGGGAGCCGAGCACGGCAGCGACGCCGGCCGCCGGACGTGGAAGGAAAAGCGCGAGGCCGAAGCCGCCGAGCTCGGCTTCACCACCCAGCCCTACACCGTCATCATCGGCGGCGGCCAGGGCGGCATCGCGCTTGGCGCCCGGCTGCGGCAGCTCGGCGTGCCGACCATCATCATCGAGAGGAACGAGCGACCCGGCGACAGCTGGCGCAAGCGCTACAAGTCGCTCTGCCTGCACGACCCCGTCTGGTACGACCACCTGCCCTACATCCCCTTCCCCGAGAACTGGCCGGTCTTTGCGCCCAAGGACAAGATCGGCGACTGGCTGGAGATGTACACCAAGGTCATGGAGCTGAATTACTGGACCTCCACCACCTGCAAGTCCGCCAGCTATGACGAGGCTGCGGGGGAATGGACCGTCGCGGTCGAGCGCGATGGCCAAGAGATCGTGCTGAAGCCGAAACAGCTCGTGCTGGCCACCGGCATGTCGGGCAAGGCCAACGTCCCGAGATTCAAGGGCCAGGACATCTTCAAGGGCGAGCAGCAGCACTCCTCCCAGCACCCCGGACCCGATGCCTACAAGGACAAGAAGGTGGTGGTCGTCGGCTCCAACAATTCCGCGCATGACATCTGCGCAGCCCTTTGGGAAGGCGGCGCCGACGTCACCATGCTGCAGCGCTCCTCCACCCACATCGTCAAGTCCGACTCGCTGATGGAGATCGGGCTCGGCGACCTCTATTCGGAGCGCGCCGTCGCTTCCGGCATGACCACGCGCAAGGCCGACCTGATCTTCGCCTCGCTGCCCTATCGCATCATGCACGAATTCCAGGTGCCGATTTACAACAAGATCCGCGACAAGGACGCGGCATTCTACCAGCGTCTCGAAGATGCCGGCTTCATGCTCGACTTCGGCGACGACGAGTCCGGCCTGTTCATGAAATACCTTCGGCGCGGCTCCGGCTACTACATCGACGTCGGGGCTTGCGAGCTAGTCGCCGACGGCCGGATCAAGCTGGTCAGCGGCGTGGGCGTCGAAAAACTGACCGAAACCTCGATCGTGCTCGAAGACGGGCGCCAGTTGGAGGCCGACCTCATCGTCTACGCCACCGGCTATGGCTCGATGAATGGCTGGGCCGCCGACCTGATCAGCCAGGATGTCGCCGACAAGGTTGGCAAGTGCTGGGGACTTGGCTCCAGCACGACCAAGGATCCCGGCCCCTGGGAAGGCGAGCAGCGCAACATGTGGAAGCCGACCCAGCAGGAAGCGCTGTGGTTCCACGGCGGCAACCTGCACCAGTCCAGGCATTACTCGCAGTATCTCTCCCTGCAACTCAAGGCGCGCAAGGAAGGGCTCGCCACCCAGGTCTACGGGCTGCAGGACGTCCATCACAAGTCCTGAACTCAAACCGCTGCAGGCCGGCGAGCTCGTCGCTCCCGGCCTGCATGCCTGTCTGGGTCTAACGGCTAATTGACCGGCGCGCGGAAGCAGGCGACGACTGTACGCGACAAGGAAGGGTGCAGACCACCGTCGGAGGAGAGGATGAGAGGCCCCGCAATCGTCGAGCATGCCGACAAGGTCCAGGCGGCCCTGAAGTCGAGCGACGCTGCGCGCTCGGCGCTTGTCGCGTCCTGGCGGCGTTCGTCGCAGCACCGTCTCGACCCGACGCACCGGAGCCCGCCCGAGCGGCTGACCGAAGCCGAGCTGTCGCTCGCCCGGCAGCGCATCGAGCCACTGATTACAGCGGCCCAGGCCAGCCTCGACCGGCTTTACCTCGCCGTCGGCGGAGTCGGCTGCTGCGTGCTGCTGGCCGACCGCGACGGCGTGCCCGTCGAGCGCCGCGGCGCCGTCGCCGACGACGAGACCTTCCACGACTGGGGCCTGTGGACGGGCACCGTCTGGAGCGAGGAAAGCGAAGGCACCAACGCCATAGGCACCAGCCTGGTCGAGCAGCGGCCGCTGACCATCCATCGCGGCCAGCACTTCCTGTCGCGCAACACCGCACTGTCCTGCACCACCGCCCCGATCTACGACCACCACGGCAATGTCGCGGCCGCCCTCGACGTGTCGTCCTGCCGGGCCGACCTGACCGAAGGATTCGTCAACCTGATCGCGCTCGCCGTCGGCGATGCCGCGCGCCGCATCGAGGCCGACAACTTCCGTCTCGCCTTCCCCCATGCCCGCATCATCCTGACGCCAGAGGTCGAGCGCAGCCCCGGCGGCATGATCGCCGTCGACGCCGACGACCTGGTCATCGGCGCAACGAGGCAGGCGCGCCTGACCTACGGCATCACCCGGGAACGGCTCGAGCGGCGGCTGCCGGTCGCCGACATTGTCGGTGGCGGCATGCGGGTCGCCGAGGACCTCGGCGAAGCCGAGCGTGCCGCCCTGCAGCGGGCGCTTGCCCGCGCCGACGGCAACGTCTCGGCCGCGGCCCAGCAGCTCGGCATTTCGCGCGCCACCCTGCACCGCAAGCTCAACCGCCTCGGCATCCGCCGCACGCATTGAGGTTGCCGCCCGGAACTGTCGCAGTTCTGCGACAGGTGGCGCCGGCGACCGCTCCGCCCGGGCTGACACGGCCCCGATATTCTCCGACGCTGCTCCCGACACGTCGCATCCCGCGGCGTCGCTTCTCGGGAGGAAGTTCATGAACAAGGTCGAGTTTTCGCGCACCGCCAAGGTGCCCTTCGCCAAGCGCTACGACAACTACATCGGCGGCCAGTGGGTGGCGCCGAAATCCGGCCGCTACTTCGAAAACATCTCGCCGGTCACCGGCCGGCCGCTCGGCGAGATCGCCCGCTCCGACGCCGCCGACGTCGAGGCAGCCCTCGACGCCGCCCACAAGGCCAAGGACGCCTGGGGCAGGACCGCGCCGGCGGCCCGCGCCCTGATCCTCAACCGCATCGCCGACCGCATGGAGGAAAACCTCGACCTCCTGGCGCTCGCCGAGACCTGGGACAACGGCAAGCCGATCCGCGAGACGACCGCCGCCGACGTGCCGCTGGCGATCGACCATTTCCGCTACTTCGCCGGCGTCCTGCGCGGCCAGGAAGGCAGCCTGTCGCAGATCGACGACGACACGGTCGCCTATCACTTCCACGAACCGCTCGGCGTCGTCGGCCAGATCATCCCGTGGAACTTCCCGCTGCTGATGGCCTGCTGGAAGCTGGCCCCAGCCCTTGCCGCCGGCAATTGCGTGGTGCTGAAGCCGGCCGAGCAGACGCCGGCCTCCATCATGCTGTGGGCCGACCTGATCGGCGATCTTCTGCCCGAGGGCGTGCTCAACATCGTCAACGGCTTCGGCCTCGAGGCCGGCAAGCCGCTGGCGTCGAGCCCGCGCATCGCCAAGATCGCCTTCACCGGCGAGACGACGACCGGCCGGCTGATCATGCAATATGCCAGCCAGAACCTGATCCCGGTGACGCTCGAACTCGGCGGCAAGTCGCCCAACATCTTCTTCCAGGACGTGACGTCGGAAGACGACGACTTCTTCGACAAGGCGATCGAGGGATTCGTCATGTTCGCGCTCAACCAGGGCGAGGTCTGCACCTGCCCGAGCCGCGCGCTGGTGCATGAGAAGATCTACGACAGGTTCATGGAACGCGCGCTCAAGCGCGTCGAGGCGATCGTCCAGGGCGACCCGCTCGACCCCGCAACCATGATCGGCGCGCAGGCCTCGTCCGAGCAGCTGGAAAAGATCCTGTCCTACATGGACATCGGCCGCCAGGAAGGCGCCGAGCTTCTGGCCGGCGGCGGGCGCGCCACCCTGCCCGGCGACCTTGCCGGCGGCTACTACGTCAAGCCGACCGTCTTCAAGGGCCACAACAAGATGCGCATCTTCCAGGAGGAGATCTTCGGGCCGGTGCTCTCGGTCACCACCTTCAAGGACGACGATGACGCGCTGTCGATCGCCAACGACACGCTCTACGGCCTCGGCGCCGGCATCTGGAGCCGCGACGCGAACCGGCTCTACCGCTTCGGCCGCGCCATCCAGGCCGGCCGCGTCTGGACCAACTGCTACCACGCCTATCCCGCGCACGCCGCCTTCGGCGGCTACAAGCAGTCGGGCATCGGCCGCGAGAACCACAAGATGATGCTCGGCCACTACCAGCAGACCAAGAACATGCTGGTCAGCTACAGCCCCAAGAAGCTCGGGTTCTTCTGAGCTTTTTTCCTTCTCCCCGCCTGCGGGGAGAAGGTGCCCCGAAGGGGCGGATGAGGGGCAGCTCGACCACCAAGGTCTGCGCCGCCCCTCACCTGCCTGCCGGCATCCTCTCCCCGTGCACGGGGAGAGGAGAGCTGGCCGCAACGCCGGAACCCAGCGCCCATGTCCTCGCATCCTCCCCACGACAAGGTCTCCGCCACACCTGACGCCGTCGCCCTGCTCGACGACATCATCGCCGACCACGGGCCGGTGCTGTTCCACCAGTCCGGCGGCTGCTGCGACGGCTCCTCGCCGATGTGTTATCCGCGTTCCGACTTCATCGTCGGCGACAACGACGTCCTGCTCGGCACCATCGGCGACACGCCGGTCTACATCGGCGCCGCGCAGTTCGAGGTCTGGAAACACACCGATCTGGTCATCGACGTCGTGCCCGGGCGCGGCGGCATGTTCTCGCTCGACAATGGTCGCGAGAAGCGCTTCCTGACACGCTCGACGGTCTGCATTCCGACGGTGTGAGCGCCGGCATCCAGGCGCGCTTGCGCCTGTCGCGCGACCGTTGCATGCGCCTGGACTTCACAGAACTGCAGAAGCTCCTTAAAAGCGTCGGGCGCGTTCCGCCACGCGCAGCGGCTGCCAGTCGGCCGGAACGAGATCGCGTCCTCGCCCGCGCTTGCCCGCCCCAGGCAAGCGGTTCCCCGATCACCGCCCGCTCGGCCGCATGGTTGTTCGAAGGGGCGCTTATGGTAACGATGAGGCAATCCGACTCATCAAATCGATGAAGGCACATGGCAAATCAAGTCAATCTGATCGACCGCCTGCGCATCGAAAACGATGACATGAACCCGGCCGACCGCGCCATCGCCAACGCCATCCTCGAAGACATCGAGGCGGCGACGCGGCTGCCGATCAAGGAACTTGCGGCCCGGGCGAAGGTCAGCGAACCGACCATCGTCCGCTTCACCCGGCGCATCGGCTGCGACGGCTTCACCGACTTCAAGATCCGCCTGGCGCAGGATTATGCTATCGGCCGCATGTACATCGTCGGCGAGCGCACCTCGGCGGCGGAAACCGGCCCCGACGTCGCCGAAAACGTCTACGAAGCGACGATCCAGGCCCTTGCCGTGGCCTTCTCGCAGCGCGACCCGGCTGCGCTGGAGCGGGCGACCGAACTGCTCCACAACGCGCGCCGCATCTTCTGCTTCGGCGTCGGCGGCAGTTCGGCAAACGTCGCCCGCGAGGCGGAGAACCGGCTGTTCCGCCTGGACCTGGCGGTTTCGGCCACCGCCGACCCCTACAAGCAGCGCATCATCGCCTCGACCGTCGAAGCGGACGACGTGCTGTTCATATTCTCGGTCACCGGCAAGCCGCTGTCGCTGGTCGACAGCGCCAAGCTCGCCGTCTCGCTCGATGCCAAGGTGGTCACCGTCACCCATCCCGGCAGCCCCCTTGCCAGCCACGCCACCGTCAACGTGCCGCTCGTCGCCTTCGACGAGGAGAAGTTCTTCTACATGCCCAACCGCGGGCGCTACGGCCAGTTGTTCGTGCTCGACTGCATCTCGACCCTGATCGGCGCCCGCCGTCGCAACACGGTCGGCAAGAAGCTGTGGCGGGCGCGCTCGACGCTCGTCGCCCTGCACGGCAGCACCGACAACCAGCCCATCGGCGACTGATCGGCGGCTCGATCCGCAACTCCTGACGGTGCGGCGAGAGCCGCACTTCGCGGAAACGGATGCAATTTCATCTAACAAATACAATCAGATAGCCACCCGCCCGAATCCGGAACGTGCCGGATGGTCGCGCGCGGTCCACAGGGTATGAAATTTTACTCCGCACTTGTTGACTTGTGAGTAATAAAACTACATCCTGCTTCTCGAAACGACACCCAGTCCAATCCGAAAGCCGCCCATGCCGATAGCCGACAAGACCATTGTTTCCTTCCGCTTCGACGAGGTCATCGTGCCGGCGCACAAGGGCGTCATCAACTCGGACAGCCTGGCCAAGCCGCTTCACATGCTGCCCGTCGGCGGCAAGGCCGCCTGGAGCATGCAGTTCGACGAACTGCCCAAGCTCGTCCTGCGCATGACGCTGGCCGACAGCACGGTTGGCCTTGGCGAGTTCTACCGCGATCACGAATGGCCGCGTATCGAGGCGATCTGCGACAACCTGCTCGGCCAGTCGATCATGGACCTGCCGCTGCAGGACCTGCCGCTGCCGCTTTGCCGCGAATATGACGGCTTCGAATGCGCCATCTGGGACGCCTATGCCAAGTCGCTCGGCGTGCCGATGCATCGCCTCCTCGGCGGCGCCATCCGCGACCGCGTCCCTGTCAGCGCCTGGTCGAGCCACCGCACGCAGGAAGAGGTCGGACCCTGGGTCAAGCGCTACCAGGAGCAGGGCTACAAGGTCATCAAGTTCAAGTGCGACCTCGAAGACGACGTCGCCGGCTGGTGCGCCGAGATCAAGAAGCACGCGCCCGGCATGAAGGTCATCTTCGATCCCAACCAGCGCTGGGAGAATGCCGGCAACGCCCGCCGCATCATCCGCGAGCTCGAGGCCGTCGGCAACGTGCTGCTGCTCGAGGATCCGCTGCCGCGCTGGATGCAGCTCGACTTTGCCGAGCTGCGCCGCTTCTCCTCGATCCCGATCGTGCTGCACGTCTCGCTGCCCTACGTCTTCCAGGGCCAGCGCCCGCACGACGCCATCAACGCCATCGCCCACAACGCCGTCGACGGATTCAATTTCAACGGCGGCCTTGCCAAGTTCCAGGTGCTCGACCACATTGCCGCAACCGCCGGCCTGTATTGCTGGCACGGTTCTGAAATCGACCTCGGCATCCTCGAGGCAATGTATGTCCACCAGTCGGCGGCGGCCAAGAGCTGCGTCTGGCCGGGCGACATCTTCGGCCGCATGATCCGCACCCACGACCTGCTGGAAACCCCGCTCGCCTTCGAGCCGCCCCATGTCGGCATCCCGGCCGACGGCCCCGGACTTGGCGTCAAGCTCGACGAGGCCGCCCTCGCCCGCTTCCGCACCTCCGAACGCACGATCTCCTGAGGGTAGCCCGGATGCGCTGGGACAAGCTCACCACCAACGAATTCGCCGGACTGGACCGCTCCATTCCGGTCATCGTCAACGTCGCCGCCATCGAGCAGCACGGTCCGCATCTGGCGATCGACACCGACGTCGCCATCGGCGGCCACTTCCTCGACCGCCTCGACGAGCGCCTCGGCGACAAGGTCCTCATCCTGCCGCAGGTCAAGGTGTGCTGCTCCGAGCACCACATGGACTTTGCCGGCACGCTGACCGTGCGCCACGAGACGTTCCTCGCCTATGTCGGCGACATTCTGGAAAGCGTCGTGCGCCACGGCTTCACCAACCTCGTCATCTTCAACAGCCATGGCGGCAACCAGGCTGTCGGGCAGGTGCTGCTCGAAACCTTCGGCTCCCGCCATCGCGAGTGCACCATCGCCATGCTCACCTGGTGGCGGCTGGTCGCGCCGGAGCTGGAGGCGATCCGCGAAAGCGGCTTTGCCGGCGTCAACCATGCCTGCGAGTTCGAGACCTCACTGATGCTGCTCGCCGCCCCCGACAACGTGCGGCGCGAGCTGATCGGCGACATGTCCTACGTCGAGACGTACGACTGGGCCAACGCCGACATGATCCGGGCAAGCCGCGGAGCGCTGTTCCGCACCATGCACCAGATGTCCGGCGGCACCGGCGTGGTCGGCGATCCGTCCACGGCGAGCGCCCGCAAGGGCGAACTGATCACCGACGCGGTCGTCAACGAACTGGAGCGCGTGGTGAGGTCGCTGACCAAGGCGAATTGAGAATTACCGTCAACTTTTGATTTGGATATAGGGAGGGAACCATGCTGAAGAAATTGACTATCGCGGGCCTGGCAAGCGTGAGCATGCTCGTTGCCGCACAAGGCTTTGCACAGGAACGCGGCGGCGTCGTCAACGTCGCGACGATCGGCGAACTCACCACGCTCGATCCGATGACCGCGACGGGCGACCTGCTCGGCATGGTCACGCAGCACTTCTTCGAGACGCTCTACACCTTCGACAAGGACTGGAACGTCGCGCCGCTGCTGGCGGAGGCGCTGCCCGAGGTATCGGCCGACGGCAAAGTCCACACCATCAAGCTGCGCCAGGGCATAGTCTTCCACGACGGCTCGGCGATGACCGCCGAGGACGTGGTCGCCTCGCTCAAGCGCTGGCTGGAAGTCGCCTCGCGCGGCAAGCTGGTCGCAGCCAATCTCGACAAGCTCGAAGCCGTCGATGACTACACCGTCCAGATCACGCTCAAGCAGCCCTTTGCGCCGCTGACCGCACTGCTCGCCTTCAACAATTCGGCCGCCGTGGTGCTGCCGTCGGAGAAGATCGCCGAGACGCTGGCCGACTATGTCGGCACCGGTCCCTACATGATCAAGGAGCGCAAGGCCGACCAGTATCTGCAGCTCGTGCGCTTCGACGGCTACAAGGCCCGCGAAGGCGAGCCTGACGGCTTCGGCGGCGCCCGCAAGCAGTATCTCGACGAGATCCGCTTCGTGCCGGTGCCGGACGCCAACACCCGCGTCGAAGGCGCCATCGCCGGCCAATACGACTACGCCGACCTGCTGCCTGTCGAGGCATTCGACCGCCTCAACGGTCAGGCAAAGACCGAGCCGCTGGTGCTCAAGTCGTTCGGCTGGCCGATGTTCATCATGAACAACAAGGAAGGCATGATGACCAAGCCCGGCCTGCGCAAGGCCGTGCAGTCGGCGCTCAACGCCGAGGACATGATGGCAGCCGCATTCGGCAAGCCCGAGTTCTTCGCGCTTGACGGCGCGCTCTACCCCGATGGCTACCAGTGGCGTTCGGACGCCGGCATCGAAGGCTATAACCAGGCCGATCCTGACAAGGCCAAGACGCTTGCCACCGAAGCCGGTTACGACGGCAAGCCGATCCGCATCCTGACCAGCCGCCAGTACGAGTTCCACTACAAGATGGCCCAGGTCGCGGCCGAATATCTCAAGGCCGCCGGCCTTGCGGTGCAGCTCGACGTCGTCGACTGGGCGACGCTGGTGCAGCGCCGTGCCGAGCCGGCGCTGTGGGACATCTTCATCACCCACAGCCCGTTCCTGCCGGATCCGGCGCTGATCGCACCGCTGCCTTCGTCCTATCCGGGCTGGTGGGCCAGCGAGGCGAAGGACAAGCTCGTCGTCGCCCTCAACACCGAGATGGACCTGCAGAAGCGTGTCGCCATCTTCGCCGACATCCAGAAGCTCATCTATGAAGAGGCCCCCTTCTACAAGGTCGGCGACTTCAACGCGCTGTCGGCCAAGTCGCCGAAGCTCGCCGGCTTCACGCCGTCGGCATGGCCATACTTCTGGAACGCCTATATCGCCAAGTAACAACAGCAATCTCCGCCGGCGCGGCCATTGTCGCGCCGGCGGGCCAATGGGGGAGCCGATCGATGACACGATACGTCCTGCAACGCCTCTTCGGCATGCTGACCGTGATGTTCACGGTCGTCACGATCGTCTTCGTCATCGTGCGCGTCGCTCCCGGCGATCCGGCCGCGGTCATGCTCGGCCCGGACGCCACGCCTGCCGACATCGACGTGCTCAGGGTGCGCCTCGGCCTCGACCAGTCGCTGCCCGTCCAGTACCTCTATTTCCTCGCCCAGCTCGCCCGCGGCGATCTCGGCCATTCGATCTTCCTCGACATGCCGGTCGCCGCAGCGCTGCTCGATCGTGCCGAGCCGACCTTCTTCCTTACCGTCTTCGCGATCCTGATCGCCAGCGCCATCGCGCTCCCCGTCGGCATCATGTCGGCCTACAAGCGCGGCAGCTTCTTCGACCAGTCGGTGACCACCCTGACCATGCTCGCCGCAAGTATCCCGAGCTTCTGGCTCGGCCTGATCCTGATCCAGGTCTTCGCAGTCCGCTTCGGCTGGTTCCCGGTCGCAGGCTACGGTGGCCCCGATGCCTCGTTCCTGACGCGCATGAGCCATCTCGTGCTGCCGGCAGTGGCGCTCGGGGTCGTCTCGTCGGCGCTGATTACCCGCTTCACCCGCGCCTCGATGCTCGACGTTCTCAATGACGACTACGTGCGCACGGCCCGCTCCAAGGGCATGGGCGAGTTCCGGGTCATCATGAAGCACGCCTTCAAGAACGCGCTGATCCCGGTGCTGACCGTCGTCGGCCTGACCGCCGCCCTGCTGGTTTCCGGCGCCGTCGTCACCGAAACCGTGTTCAGCCTGCCGGGCGTCGGCAATCTCGTGGTGTCGGCCGTTCTGCGACGCGACTATCCCGTCATCCAGGGCGCCCTGCTCGTCATCGCAGCGATCTACGTGCTGATCAATTTCGGCATCGACCTGCTCTACCTCATGATCGATCCCCGGGTACGTTACTGATGGCCGCCGCATCCGCATCCAGCGTGGATAGCCCACGCATCTCGACGCTCATCCTGCAGCGCAAGACGCTGGCGATCGGCCTCGCCATCATCGTGGTGATCACCCTGCTCGCCGTTCTCGCCCCGCTGATCGCCCCCTACGCACCGGGCAAGCTGTCCATCGTCAATCGGCTCAAGCCGCCGAGCGCGACCTGGTTCTTCGGCACCGACGAGTTCGGCCGCGACATCTTCAGCCGCACCATCTATGCCGGCCAGCTATCGCTGCTGGTCGGCGCCGCGGCCACCGCCCTTGCCGCCACCGTCGGCATCACGCTCGGCCTGGTGGCCGGCTTCTTCCGCAAGGCCGACGGCATCGTCTCGCGCATCATCGATGCGATGATGGCCTTTCCCGACATCCTTCTGGCCATCGCCCTCGTCGCGGCACTGGGGCCGTCGCTGGCGACCGTCATCGTCGCGCTCGGCGTCGTCTATGCCCCGCGACTGGCGCGTGTCGTGCGCGCCTCGACGCTGGTCATCCGCGAACTCCCCTATGTCGAGGCCGCGCGCGCCCTTGGCGTGCCGACATGGCGCATCATGACGCGCCATGTCCTGCGCAACCTCGTCTCGCCGATCCTGGTGCAGGCAACCTTCATCTTCGCCTATGCGATGCTCGCCGAGGCCGGCCTGTCCTTCCTCGGCGTCGGCGTCAGCCCGGAAATCCCGACCTGGGGCACGATGATCGCCGCCGGCCGCCAATATGTCGGCCAGGCCGACTGGATGACGATCTTCCCCGGCCTCGCCATCATCCTGACCGTGCTCTCGCTCCAGCTTGTCGGCGACGGCCTGCGCGACCTGCTCGATCCACGCCTGCGCAAGGACCTCTGACACATGGCCATGTCCACACCCAACGCAGGCAATCATCCCGACGCGCTCGCCGACGACATCGTGTTGCGGGCGGACAATCTGCGCACGCACTTCATCATGGGCGCACGCGCCGCCAAGTCGGTCGACGGCGTCACGCTCACCGTCCGCCGCGGCCAGACGCTTGCGGTCGTCGGTGAATCAGGCTCGGGCAAGTCGGTCACCAGCCTGTCCATCATGCGGCTGCTGGCGCATCCCGGCCGCATCGTCGGCGGCCGCCTGCTCTACCGCATGCGCGACGGCGGCGTCGTCGATCTCGCCACGCTGAGCGACAAGCGCATGCGGGCGATCCGCGGCAAGGAGATCGCCATGATCTTCCAGGAGCCTATGACGAGCCTCAACCCGCTCTACACCGTCGGCGACCAGATCATGGAGATGATCCGCCTGCACGAGCCGGTCGACCGGCACGAGGCCCGCACCCGCGCCCGGCGCATGCTCGAACTGGTCGAGATCCCGGCCCCCGACAAGCGTCTCGACCAGTACCCGCACGAAATGTCCGGCGGCATGCGCCAGCGTGTGATGATCGCCCTGGCTCTCGCCTGCAATCCGGCCCTGCTGATCGCCGACGAGCCGACGACCGCGCTCGACGTCACCATCCAGGCGCAGATCCTCGACCTGATGCGCCGGCTGCAGCGCGAGATCGGCATGAGCATCCTGTTCGTCACCCACAATCTGGGCGTCGTCGCCGAGATCGCCCATGAGGTGGCTGTCATGTATGCCGGCCGCGTCGTCGAGCAGGCGCCGGTGCACGACCTGTTCGCCCGTCCGCGCCATCCCTACACCAAGGGCCTGCTTGCCTGCATTCCCGATGCCAAGCGCGACCGCGCCGACGACGGCACGCGCAAGATGCTCAACCCGATCCCCGGCAGCGTGCCGAGCGTGCTGGCGCTGCCTGCCGGTTGCGCCTTCGCCCCGCGCTGCCCGCTGGCCGAGCCGCACTGCGAAACCGCGCCTCCGGAACTGCTCAACGCCTCGCCCGAACACCTGACCCGCTGCTGGAGGCACGAACTTCTGTGACCGACACGACGCAAACGACGCAACAGCCTGACGCCGCCGACATCCTGCTGTCGGTGCGCGGGCTCAGCAAGCAATTCTCGACCGGCAGCGGCCCGGTCAAGGCGGTCGAAGACATCTCCTTCGACGTCCGGCGCGGCCAGATCGTCGGCATCGTCGGCGAATCCGGCTCGGGCAAGACCACCGCCGGGCGCTGCCTGCTGCGGCTGGTGGAACCCTCGTCGGGCGAGGCGATCTTTGACGGCGTCGACCTGTTCAGCCTGCCGGAAAAGGCCCTGCGCGCCTACCGGCGGCGCCTGCAGATCATCTTCCAGGACCCCTATTCCAGCCTCAATCCGCGCATGCGGGTCCGCGACATCATCGGCGAGGCGATCGACACCCACGGCCTCGCCAAGGGGGCTGCCCGCCAGGCCCGGATCGAGGAGTTGCTGACGCGCGTCGGGCTCTCGCCCGAGCACGCCCGGCGCTATCCCAACGAGTTCTCCGGCGGCCAGCGCCAGCGTGTCGGCATAGCCCGCGCACTTGCCGTCGAGCCCGAACTGATTATCGCCGACGAGCCGGTGTCGGCGCTCGACGTTTCGGTGCAGGCGCAGGTGCTGAACCTGATCCAGGAACTGCAGCGCGAACTCGGCCTGACCATGATCTTCATCTCCCACGACCTGACCGTCGTGGAATATCTCTGCGACGAGATCGTCGTGCTCTATCTCGGCCGCATCATGGAACAGGGACCGGCACGCTCGGTCTACGCCAACCCGCGCCACCCCTATACGCGCGCGCTGCTGGCGACGGCGCCGGTGCCGGACCCCACTGCCCGGCGCGAGCGGGTCATCCTGCAGGGCGACATTCCGAGCCCGCTCAACCCGCCGTCCGGCTGCGTCTTCCGCACGCGCTGCCCGCATGCGACAGCAGCCTGCGCCGAAACCGTCCCGACGCGCGAGACGGTCGGCTCCGGCCACAGCGTCGCCTGCATCCGCCAGGCCGAGCTTGTGGAAACATACCAGGACTGATCGATGACCCCTTATGACAGACTTGCCGCGCTCGGATTGACCCTGCCGCCGCCGCCCTCCCCCATTGCCACCTACGTGCCCTTCGTCCTCGAGGGCGACATGCTCTACCTCTCCGGCCAGGGACCGAAGCTGGCCGACGGCACCCTCAAGACGGGCAAGGTCGGCGCCGGGATCGGCATCGAGCAGGCCTATGAGGACGCCCGCCTGACGGGGCTCAACCTGCTCTCCATCATCCACGCGGCGACCGGCGACCTTTCCAGGGTCCGGCGTGTCGTCAAGCTGCTCGGCATGGTCAACGCCACGCCGGACTTCACGGCCCATCCCAAGGTCATCAACGGCTGTTCGGATCTGCTGCTCGAGGTTTTCGGCGAGCGCGGCCGCCACGCCCGCTCCGCCGTCGGCTTCGGCTCGCTGCCGGACAACATCACCGTCGAGATCGAGGCGATCGTCGCCATCGACGCCTAGCGTCGGCCACGCCTGCGCTTTCCATGATCTGGTGATGTCGATGGAAGGCGCCATCAGTCCAGAACCGATGGCGCAGCGCCGGCGTCCGCCTACGGCTTCGACCCGGCGCGGGCCTGCCAGGCCTGATAGAGATGGCGCCCGTCACCGGTCTTCGGAGGACAGTGCCTGATCGACACCCCGCTTTGCTGGTCGAGCGGCTTCGACAGTTCGGCGGCATGGGCGGCGGTCGACAGGCCGAAGGGCTCGGCCTCTTCATTCGAATAGGCGAACGCGATGTCCTTGATGCCGGACATGCGCATCGCGGCCAGGCACATCGGACAGGGTTGTCCGCTCGCATAGACGGCCAAGCCGTCGAGCCGTGGCGATCCCAGCGCCTTGCCCGCGGCCCGCAGGGCCAGGAGTTCGGCATGCGCCGTCGGATCGTTGTCGGCCTGCATCCGGTTCACCGCGCGGGCGACGATTGCGCCGTCCTTGACGACGACCGCGCCGAAGGGCCGCCCGCCCTGCTCGACATTGTCGAATGCCAGGGCGATCGCCTCGGCGAGGAAGCCGTCGGTTTCGCTCACTTGGCGCCGGCCTTTTCAAGCAGGCCGATCATGGCGTCATAACCGCTGGAGCGCGCATGGCTGAGCGGCGTCACGCCGTCCTTGTCGGCGAGGTTGACGTCGGCGCCGGCGTCGACCAGCAGCTTGACGATCTCGACATGGCGTTCGCCGCCGTCGCCCAGGATGATGGCCTCCAGCAGCGCGGTCCAGCCGAGATTGTTGACATGGTCGACATCGACGCCGGCCTCGATCAGCGTGCGCACCGTATCGACATGCCCCCGCTCGGAAGCCGGGATCAGCGCCGTGCCGCCATAGCGGTTGGTGCTCTTCAGGTCGGCGCCGTTCTGCAGCGTCAGCTTCAGGATGTCGAGATGTCCGCGTGCGCCGGCATAGAGATAGGCGCTGTCGTTGATGTTGTCCTTGAGGTTGACGTCGGCGCCGGCCTGGATCAGCGCCTCGGCGGCGTTGACCTTGTTGCCCAGCGTCGCGACCAGCAGGGCGCTACGCCCGTCCTTGTCGCGGACGTCGATCTTGGCGCCCTTGGCCAGAAGCTGCCCGATGGCCGCGGCATCGTCATTGGCCGCCGCCGCATGCAGTGGAAGGTCGCTCATGTTCTCTCCTGAAGCGCCTGAGGGAATGGAATTGAACAGCATGAACACCAGGGCGAGCAGAACAGGCGCTCCGAGCCATCCGATGCGACGTTGCGAGAGTGCCATGAAGCTTCCTTCTCCAGTTGTGTTGCGGCTCTCGCCGCCTGTCTGCGCCAGCGCCGCCGACAATGGCGGATCGGGGCTGCAGTCATCCACCCTGTATATGATGCCGGCCACTGGCATTCGGTCATT
Organism: Aminobacter sp. DSM 101952; assembly: GCF_001424795.1. Lineage (NCBI taxonomy): Bacteria > Pseudomonadati > Pseudomonadota > Alphaproteobacteria > Hyphomicrobiales > Phyllobacteriaceae > Aminobacter > Aminobacter sp. DSM 101952. The sequence continues at coordinate 482,161 of NZ_LMCL01000001.1, forward strand.
AAATGTTTGGATACTCTGCAGTGTGCTTCTGAATGCCTCAGGATGATGGCCGGTCCTGCAGCGTCTTGAGCGGCTCCAGCCCCATCTCGGGCCGGTGGCGCAGCCGCATGAAGCTGGCGCCGCTCCCCAGCAACGCAAACACGGCGCCCATCCACAGCGCGACAACGGCTCCGTGCGCCCCGAACAGGTTGAACAGCGCGGCCACCATTGCGACGCCGCAGGCCTGGCCCAGATTGCCGATGACGCTGGACATGCCGCCCGCACCGCCGCTGCGTTCGGGCGGCACGGAGGTGATCATGGTGCGCATGTTGGGCGACTGGAAAAAGCCGAAGCCCGCGCCGCAGACGGCCATGCGCCAGGCCACGTCCAGCGCATCCGGGTCGGGCGGCATCGTTGCCAGCAGCAGCATGCCCAGGCTGAGCACGCCAAGGCCGGCGCCGCCCAGCAGGCCGGCGGGAAAACGGTCGGACAGCCGCCCGGCCAGCGGCGCCGAAAACGCCACCAGCGCGGGCCATGGCGTGATCAGGAAACCGGTCTCGACCTGGCTATAGCCGAACAGCGCCTGGAACAGGAACGGCAGCGACACGAATGCCAGCGCCTGGGTGATCATGGTGAAGAAAGAGCAGACGGACGACAGCGCGAAGACCGGCTTTCGCATGAGGTCGATGGCCAGGATTGGCCCCGGGCGGTTGCCCTGGCGTTTCAGCAGCACCGCGAGGCTGGCGATGGCGATCGTCGCGTTGGTCGCCACCGATGCCCACGATGCGCCCTGCGCCGCCATGTTCAGCGCAAACACCGTCGTTGCCAGAAACAGCGCGCACAAGGCCGCCGCCCACCCGTCGAAGCGCCGCGCGCTGCGGATCGTCGGCGGCAGCGCATACAATCCCATCGCGATGCCGATCAGGCCGAGCGGCACGTTCATCAGGAACAGCCAGTGCCAGCTGGTCAGGCTAAGGACGGCCGAGGCCGCCGACGGCCCGGCCGCAAACGACAGCCCGACCACCAGTGCGTTCAGGCCCATGCCGCGCCCGAGCAAAACGTGCGGATAGATGAAGCGCATCATCGCCACGCCCGTGCCCAGGATGCAGGCCGCGCTCATGCCCTGGACGACGCGGCCGGCAACCAGCCACTCCAGCGACGGCGCAAGGCCGCAAAGCAGCGAGGCCAGCGTGAACAGCACCAGCCCGCCCATCGAGATGCGCCTGAGCCCGACGATCTCGCCCAGCGCCGCGGCAGGCAGGAGCGAGGCGACCATCGCGAGCTGGTAGGCGCCGACGATCCAGATCGACTGGGCCTCGGTCGTGTTGAGATCGCGGGCGATCGTCGGCAGGGCCGTGTTGGCGATCGCCGTGTCGAGATTGGCCATGCAGACGTTCAGCAGGACGGCGCAGGTGGCGATGGTCCGTTGCCGGCCGTGAAGGCCCTCGCCCGCAGCCGAAAGCTGTGTTTGCCTGAATGCCAGCACGAAAGACCCCGTAGCGCGCGCCCCCTTGGGCCGCAGCGCGAAAGCGACGAGAACGATTGAAGCGAGCCTGGACGGCTCATCCTTGCCTAGCGCCTTGGTATTTCATGCGCAAATGGGATATATGAATGATAATCATTCATGATGATAATGAACTGACATGCTGGACCCTCGGCTGCTGCGCGCCTTTGTGACAATCGCCGACACCGGAAGCTTCACGCTTGCCGCCGACCGGCTGCACATGACGCAATCGACGATCAGCCAGCAGCTGGCGCGGCTCGAGGATGCCGTCGGCCGCGAGCTGATCGACCGGGCCGCCCGCCCCGTCAGGCCCACCGCATCCGGCGAGCGCCTCATCGGCCATGCGCGACGCATCCTGCTGCTCCAGGGCGAAGCCGAACTCCTGCTTGCCGACACCGCCGGAACCGCGTCGATCCGCATCGGATTGCCTGACGACATCGCCACTGGAAGCATGACCAGCGCGTTCGCGGCATTCGCAAAGCGGCACCGCGAGGTGCGCCTCGACGTTACCGCCGGCCTCAGCCTCGACCTGACCAAGCGCTACCGCGGCGGCGAGTTCGACATCGTGGTGGTCAAGGAGGCCACGCCGAGCGCCGATCATCGCGCCGCCTTCCCCGAAGCCATCGCCTGGTTCGAAGGTGCCGACGCCAGTCCGGCCTGGCCGGAGCCCTTGCCGCTGGTCACCTTTCCGCCGGGCGGGCTGTACCGCGATGCGATGTTCGAGCGGATCGACCGCGAGCGGCTGCGCTGGTACGTCGCCTTCACCAGCAGCAGCCTGAGCAGCGTGCTGTCGGCCGTCGAGGCCGGCCTCGGCCTCTCCCTGCTTCCGGTCGGCACGACGACGGGCCGCCGGGTCCGCCAGTCCGCCGCCTTCGGCGCGGAACCGTCGATGGTCGTGTCGCTGTATTCGTGGGAGGCCGGCGGCATCGTCGCGGAGCTTGCCCGGGACATGGCCGCAGTCTTACGTCAGCGCTTCGCTGCACCTTGAATGGCACCAGGCGGTAAAGGGAAAAACGGATCCAGTGCTGCGGCCGGCCGCATCGCGACCGTCCAGAAGAACCTGTCGTGGCCGATCTAGATCGGCATTCGGCCGCGCCTGGGCGTGACCATCCACGGCTCCACCGACACCGGGCCGGCTTCGCGAATGTGCACGGAACGGGCAAAGCCGGCAAACGCGTTGCGCGCGCCGTCGACGGTCAGCCGGCCTTCGCGCGCCGCCTGGCAGGCGCGAACGGCCGTGCTGTGGATCGGCCCGCGCCGGTTTTCCGGCCACTTCGTCAGGAATGCCAGCGCATCGGCGACACATGCGATTTCGCGGACGGCCTGACCCTCGTCCTTGACGAAGATCGGGCGGGAAAAGGCATTTGCTGTCATCACTTCCTCCTCGGTCCTGGACCGTCGTCTCGAGCAAGCGGACATTGCCGCGATCGCCACGACATGCTGACAAGGAAATGGCGACGGCAGCGGACAAATTCAGTCCTTCGGCGCTTCGTCGGCCAGGATTCCGGCCTCGGTGCAAAACGTCTCGAACGCTTCTCTTGCTTCCTCGACCGGGATCGACCCGTTGATCGCCGCCTGCATGGCGTTCTCGGCCAGATAGAAAAACGGACTGCGCCTGTCGTGCGGCCACGCCTCAAGAAACTCGGCAGCGTCGGGCACCGAGACAACCTCGCGCAGCGAGAAGTCTCCGTCCTTGATCCAGACATTCGGCGTAAAATCCATGAACCTCAACGCACGTGAAGCTTGCCGGTTGCATGACAGAGCACGCGCCGACATGCCCCTCTACCCAAAGCCCGGTCACAGCGGTGGCATGCTCGGGGCCGTGAGTGACCTGTCCGCTTGGACAAGCAAATTGGCTAAAACGCACGTTCGGCAAGCAACCCATCGCGCTCGTCTCACATTGGCTTCAACCGCACGACCAGTGCTCACCTGCAACATCTATCCAATCAACCACCCTGGTCGCTCGTCTGAAAATCATGTTCGGCAAAGGACATCCAAGGCGGCCCTGTGGAGGTCGCCGTTCGCCGCCATGAGTACCGTGGCGTAGCTCCGAGCGTCCTTGAGCGGCTCACCGCCCCAGTCGGTCACGACGCCGCCCGCGGCCTTCACGATGGGCAGTTGCGGGAGGATGTCGTAGTCGAAGACGTCGCTTTCGACGAGGAGATCGACACCGCCGAGCGCCAGGAGACCGGCAGCGTAGCAGTCGTGCGACAGCCGGGTGAAACGGACGCTGGCGGCAAGCGCCGAGAACCGGTCATGGCGCGGCCGGTCGAACTGTTCGAGCGCCGAGGTGTAGAGGATCGCCTGGTCGAGCGTGGTCCTTTCGCTGGTGCGGATCGCTTCGCCGCCAAGCGTCGCCATGCCCCCCGTCCCGACCCAGCGCTCGCCCGTGATCGGCTGGTTGATGATACCGAGCACCGGCTCGCCGCGATGGAGAAGTGCTATCTGCGTGCCGAAGGCGAGCGAACCGGAGACGAAGGATTTCGTGCCGTCGATCGGATCGAGCACCCAGACCCATTCGGCATCGGTGCGGCAGCTGCCGAACTCCTCGCCCCTGATGCCGTGATCGGGAAAATGTGCTTCGATCATTTGCCGCATCGTGGCCTCGGCATCGCGGTCGGCAATGGTGACGGGGCTGGAATCGGCCTTGGCGTCGATGGCGATGCGCTTGCGGAAATGCGGGCGGATCACCTGCGCGGCGGCATCCGCCATCGCATGAGCGAGCGCCAGGCAGGCGGGGGGACAGGCATGGTTCATCATCGGGTCCTTTCAGCCTCGGCGGCGATCTCGTCCAACATCGCCCTGACGGTTTCGACCTGCCGATGCGCGGCCTGGGCCTCCTGTCGCAGCCGCGCTGGGAGATCATCGGTCCCAAGCTCGGTGAAACTGGCGGAGCGGGCGGGGATGAAAGGATCGCTCCCCTCGGCTGCAAAACGCAGGGCGGGAGCGAAATAGCCCTCCTCCTCCTCCAGCCCGAAGGCCAGGACCTGCGGCCGGTCCTCGCCCAGAAGCAGCAGTTCCACCAACATCGCATGCATCGGCAAGTGGCCGCTGCCCGACTGGCAGGCCAGATGCGCCCAGCCGCCGCGATCGGGCGTAACGAGGCAATCCTTGACATGCACCTCGGTGACATGGGGCGCCTGGGCGGCGAGTGCCGGCAGCGGCATCTCATAGGCGTTGGTCATGTTGGCGAAATCGAACAGCAGGCTAAGGCGCGGATTGGCGACGGCATGCAGGATGCCGATCAGTTCATCCGATTTGAGGTCCTCATGCTGCTCGAGCGTGAACCGTAGCCGCCCCTGAGGGTCGAAGCTGTCCAGCCGGCGAAGGTCGGCGACCGTCCAGGCGATGATGTCGGAAACGCGTCCCTCGTAGCGCGGATAGCAGCGCAACGAAGTGGCGCCGGTGGCAAGGGCGATCCGCACGGCATCTGCAAGCCCGTCCGCCTCGGTCGTGCTGGTCTCGACATGCAGCTCCAGCCCGAGGTGGCTCACCGCCGCTCTATAGGTGCCCAGGGCTGCATCGGACATGCGGGCAAGGCATGCGCCTTCACCATCCTCGACATGGACCTTCAGGCCGGCAAGGCCTTGCGCCTTGGCGAACTCGGCAAGGTGAAGCGGTGTCATGCCGCCGAAGCGCATGTTGAGATGAAAGGCATAGGCATGGGCAAAGAGCGGCGCGCTCGTCGCACGCGCGGCCAGCCGGGCGCGGCGTCCCGCCGGAAGCTGTGCGATACGTGTCCGCCAGTCGGCGGACTGCGCCGTGTTCCAGGGCATGTCGATCAATATGCCAGCTCCTTCGCTGGAGATGTCGAGGCTTCAAGCCCCATCAGGCAGCGAGCACCAGAAGGTCGCGATGCGACATGCTGATATCGACCGGCGCACCGACCGATGGCGGCGGCCTGTCGGCCTGGTTGAACGTGTCGAGCGAGATGAAGCCGCCGCCCTCCACCGCGACGCGGACACGGAGCACCGGGCCAAGGAAATGCACCTCGGCGATCCGGCCCGGCAGGACGATGTCGCCCCCATCGCGCCCGAGCGCCACCGTCTCTGGCCGCAGCGCCAGGCTGATGCGCTCCCCGGCCCGCCCGGGCGCTGGCCTGCCCAGCGTCACCGGCACGCCGCCCAGCCTGACATGGCCGGCCGCGGCATCGACCAGGTCGGCATCGATGAGATTCAGCGTGCCGACGAACTCGGCGACAAAACGCGTCGCCGGCCGATTGTAGATCTCGAACGGCGTGCCGACCTGGTCGGCGATGCCCTGATGCATGACCACCACGCGGTCCGACATCGACAGCGCCTCCTCCTGGTCATGGGTCACGAAGATCGTAGTGATGCCGAGGTCGCGCTGGATGCGGCGGATCTCCTCGCGCAGGCTGACGCGGATCTTCGCGTCGAGCGCCGACAGCGGCTCGTCGAGCAGCAGCACCTGCGGGCGTGGCGCCAGCGCGCGGGCCAGCGCCACGCGCTGCTGCTGGCCGCCGGAGAGCTGGAAAGGATAGCGGCTGCCGAGTTGCGGCAGGCCGATCAGTTCCAGCATCTCGCCAACCCGCCTTGCGATCTCCGCCTTACCCTGCCCGGCCACCCTGAGGCCGAAGCCGATGTTGTCGGCCACCGTCAGGTTCGGAAACAGCGCGTAGGCCTGGAACACCATGCCGATCTTGCGGCGGTTGGCAGGCAGACCCGTGATGTCGTGCCCATCGATACTGACGGCTCCCGATGTCGGCGTCTCGAAGCCGGCGACCATGCGCAGCACGGTGGTCTTGCCGCAGCCGGAAGGGCCGAGGAAGGACACGAACTCGCCCTTCTCTATTCCGAGGGTGAAATCCTTGACGACGCGCAGCGCGCCAAAGGACTTTTGCAGATGGCGAATGTCGAGAAAGGCCACGGTCAGCGCCTCGCGGTGGAGAATTTGGAAAAGCGGGTGAAAAGCTGGATCAGCCCCATGCAGGCCCAGGTGATGACGAAGGCGACGACGGCGAGCGCCGAGGGCTCGTAGGCGCGGTTGCCACCCATCCAGACCATGTAGGGGCCGAAGGAATTGACGTTCAGCAGGGCCGCAAAGACGTATTCGCCGATGACGATGGCGAAGGTCAGGAAGGCCCCTGACAGAACCGAGACGAAGACGTTCGGCAGGATCACGACCGCAAGGATGCGCGCCCAGCCGGCACCGAGCGACTGTGCGGCCTCGGTGAGGCTGGCGATGTCGATGGTGCGCAGCCCCGTGTCCACCGAGCGGTACATGTAGGGCAGCGACAGCACGGCATAGCCGCAGAGCAGCAGGATGTTCGTGCCCCACCAGCTCCCGGTCAGCGGCAGTACCGAGGAGGTGTTGTAGATGCGGATGTAGCCGAAGACGATGACGATGGGCGGGATGACCAGCGGCAGCAGCGTGATGAACTCGATCGCCGGCCTCAGGCCCGGAAAGCGCAGGCGCACGAAATAGGCGGTCGGCACGACGAGCAGGATGCCGATGACAATGGTCAGCAAGGCCAGGGCGACCGAATAGCCGAAGGTCTGCTGGAACTGCGGATCGGCAAGCACGATGCGATAGGCTTCGAACGAATAGACCCCACGTTGCATGCGCATCGAGAAGTCGAACATGCCGACCAGCGGCAGCAGGAAATAGAGCCCGGCAAACACGACGGCGAGCCAGGACCAAAGCTGCTTTCCCGTCATTTGAGCCACCTTTCGGCACGCATGCGCAGGAGGATGTAGATGCCGTTGGCGATGGCCGTCAGAACGATCATCGCAAACGCGATGGCGTAGCCGAGATGCGGATCGTTGAGCACGTCGCCGCGGATCTGCGCGAAGAGCACGATGGGCGCGATCGACAGCGACGAACCGGTGAGCGCAATGGCCGTGGCCACCGCACCGAAGGCATTGGCAAACAGCAGAGCCAGCGTGCCGAGCAGCGAGGGCCACAGCACCGGCAGCGCCACCAGCCGCCAATATTGTGCCCCGGAAGCCCCGAGGCTCTCGGCCGCTTCCCGCCACTCACGCTTCAGCCCTTCCAGCGCGGGCGTGATGATCAGCACCATCAGCGGGATCTGGAAATAGAGATAGGTAAGCGCGAGGCCAAGGAAGGAGACGATGTTGAAGCCGCTGCCGTAGAGGTTGATGCCGAACCAGTTGCGCAACAGCATGGTGACGAAGCCGAGGCGTCCGAGCGTCGCGATGAAGGCGAAGGCGAGCGGCACGCCGGCGAAATTGGAGGCGACGCCGGAAAAGGTGAGGATGGCATTGCGCAGCGGGCGCGGCAGGTCGCCAAGGGTGATGGCGGCGGCGATGAGGAAGCCGAAAAGGCAGCCGAGCACCGCAGTCAGCAGGCTGAGCTCGATCGAGATCCAGAAGGCCGAGCGGATGGAGGGCGACAAGAGCTTGCCCAAGTTCTCCAGCGTGACCTGCCCCTGCGGGTTGCGGAAGGCACCGACGACGATGTTGAGCGTCGGCAAGATCAGGAACAGCAGGGCGAAGAGGAAGAAGGGGGCAACCCCCAACCAGCTGAGCATCTGCCTCGGCTGCCGCGCCGATGGCAGGGATAGGGCGATTGTCGTCATCGGAGTGTTCCCAACGGGCGCGATGGGGAAGGCCTGCCGCAGCAAGCCTTCCCGCTTTTTGCGCGTGCCTACTTGATGTTGGCGCCGACGACCTTGTCCCATCCCTCGACGATGGCAGTCTTGTTGGCGTCCAGCTCTTCGACGGCCGGGAAGATAGCCTTTTCATAGGCTTCGGCCGGCGGCAGCTTGTCGAGCAGTTCCTGCGGGAATTTTCCGGCCTTCAGCATGGCGGCAAAGCGCGCCGGGTGGCAGTAGCCCTTCAGCCAGCCGGTCTGGCCCTCGTCCGAATAGAGATACTCCATCCAGAGCTTTGCCGCGTTCGGATGGGGTGCATAAGCCGAGATCGCCTGCACATAGACGCCGGCCACCACGCCGCTGGTCGGTACAACGACTTCCATCGGCGGGTTGCCGTTCAACGAGTCGCGCCAGGCAAGCAGGTTGTAGTCCCAGGCGGCGACGATCGGCGTCTGGCCCTGTGCGATGGTGCCGGCCTTGCCGAGCACCGGCACGAAGTTGCCGGCCTTGTTCAGCTCGGCAAACAGTTCCAGTCCCTTGGCGCCGGATTCGGCACCCGGCTTGGCACCGCGCGAGATGCCCGCCGACATCAGCGCGAGGATCGCCTGCGCCGAGGAGCGCGGATCGCCGGTAAGCGCCACCGCACCGGAATAATCGGGCTTGGAAAGCTCCGACCAGTCGGCCGGCGCCGTCGCCAGCAGGTCCTTGTTCACGCCGAAGGCCATGACGCCGTAATAGTCGCCATACCAGTAGCCGTCGGCATCCTTGATGTTGTCGGGGATCTCGTCCCAGGTGGCGACCTTGTACGGCTGCAGCAAGCCTTCCTTGGCGGCAGTGGGTGCAAAGGCGAGGCCGAGGTCGACGACGTCGGGGGCCTGCGAGCCGGTGTTGCCCTTGTTGGCGCGGATCGCCTCCAGCTCGTCGGCCGTGCCGGCATCGGGGTTCAGCTCGTTGACCGTGATGCCGGGATACTTCGCCTTGAAGCTGGAAATGACCTCGCCGTAATTGCACCAGTCATGCGGCAGGGCAATGACCGTCAGCATGCCTTCCTTGGTCGCTGCGTCCACGAGGTCTTGCGCGGGCTCTGCCCAGCCGACCGTCGGCAAGGCCGCCGCGAGGGCGAGCGCGGAAACGAATGCGCGCGAGATGATGCGGTTCATGAAGTCCTCCTGTTGACCGTCAGCGACGGTTCGTGGGCAATGGCTGCGTTGATCCTTGCATCCGGCCGTCGGCCTTGCCGTTCACGCCGGTTCCCCTGGCACCTGTCTGCGTCCCCTGGGGCTGCATCGGTGCGTTCTCGTGTAGGCAGAGCATGTAACAATTGGACAACAATCAAACGTCCATTATCATGCATTCAACTAGACCAATTTTAGGATGCCCCTTGGCCAAGCAGTTCGAAGGCCCGATCCTGCCCTTCCTTCGCCTCGAAGGTTCCGCGTCCCTGCCGAAGTTCAGGCAGGTGCAGGACCAATTGCGCACGGCGATCCTGCGCGGGCACCTCAGGGCCGGCACCCGCCTGCCGGCAAGCCGCATCCTGGCCCAGGAACTGGGCCTGTCGCGCCAGACGTTGGTTCGCGTCCTGGAAAACCTGAAGGCGGAAGGGTATCTGGAGGCGCGACAGGGTGCCGGCACGTTCGTTTCGACCGCCCTGCCCCATCAACGCCCACAACCGCGCGCCGCGAAACCGCTGGGCGATGCACCGCCGCGGCTGTCGCGGATCGGCACACAGGCGGGTGGCGTGTCGGCGGAGATCGGCAGGATGGACCATCGGCCCTTCCTGCCCAACCAGCCGGCGCTCGACCGCTTTCCCTTCGCCCTCTGGCGCAAATGCTGGAATTCGGTGACGCGCGGCAGCAAGGCGGCGATGGGCTATGGCGATATCGCGGGCGAGCTGGTGTTGCGACAGCGGATCGCCGAGTACCTCGCCCTGCATCGGCGCGATCCCTGCGACCCCGAGCAGATCGTCATCACGCCGGGAGGACACGCGGCGTTCACGCTCGCGGCTCTGGCGCTCGCAAATCCCGGCGACGGTATCTGGTTCGAGGATCCTGGCCCCGTCACCACAAGCAACCTTTTCCGCACGCTTGGCCTGGACCTCTGCCCTGTGGATGTCGATGCAGATGGCATGGATGTCGCCGGCGCCATGGCGCGCCACCCCGATGTGCGGCTCGCCTTCGTCATGCCTTCGCGACACCATCCGCTTGGGGTGACGCTCTCGCTGCCGCGCCGGCTCGCGCTGCTGGAATGGGCCCGGATCAACGACGCCTGGATCATCGAGGACGATTATGACAGCGAGTTCCGCTACGACGGCGCGCCGCTGCCTTCGATGCGTTCCATCGACAGCCATGGCCGGGTGATCTATACGGGCAGCTTCAGCAAGGCGCTCTATCCGGGCATCCGCATCGGCTACCTCGTGCTGCCTCCGGCGCTCGTCGGCGCCTTCCGCAACCTTGCCGGCCTCATCCATCGCAGCGTACCGGTGGAAACCCAGCTCGTGCTGGCCGAGTTCATCGGAGGCGGGCATTTCGCCAGCCATCTGCGCCGCATGCGCAGCCTTTATGCCGAGCGCCGCGAGGCGTTCAAGGACGCCAGTCAGACGGCCCTCGCGGGCCTTGCTCGCATCGACTGTTCCGAGAGCGGGCTCAATGCGCTCGCCTGGCTGGAAGGCGGGCGAGAAGATCGGGCAGCCCATCGCGCCGCGTTCGAGGCCGGGCTGCAATGTTATCCGCTGTCCGACTATGCGATCGGCCCGACCCGGCCCGACGCGCTTATCCTCGGCTATGCCGGCGTTCCGGCAGAACGCATGAAGCCTTATCTCGGCCGCCTCGCCGAGGCACTCGTCCGGTTGTGAGACCGCCGCGCCAGGGCTGAGGCAAACATACCAAGGAATCGGGCTTGTAGCCCACGAAGCAAGGCCGCGATGAAAGGCGCCCGATCGTGAGGCGCCTCCGATCCATCACGATCCTGTCGGCAGACCACATAGCCTATTCCACGTTCCACCATCCCCGTGCTCCCGACAACTCAGTGTTGGACGGCGCGCAAGGGATTGCCGCTGCGCTGGCTGACCCCGACGCCAGGGGCAATGCCGACCGGCGCATTGGAGGCGGCAAGCAGCGGCTTTCCGCGCACGATGTCGGAAGCGCGTTCGGCGAGCATGATGGTCGGCGCGTTGAGGTTGGCGTTCGGCTCCGCTGGGAACACCGAACTGTCGATGACCCTGAGCCCTTCGAGACCGTGAACCTTGAGGTCGCTGTTCACCACGGCCATGGCATCCTCGCCCATACGGCAGGAGCCGCAGGGATGGTAGGTGCTTTCCATGGTCTCGCGCACCCAGGCGTCGATTTCGTCATCGCGGCGCACATCCTTGCCGGGAGCAATCTCCTCGCCACGGAACCTGTCGAAGGCCGGCTGGGCGACGATTTCGCGGGTCAGCCGCAGGCAACGACGGAAGCCCTCGCGATCCTCCTCGCGGTCGAGATAGTTGAAGAGGATGTCCGGTTGCTCGTGCGCCTCGGGCGAACGCAGGCGCACATGGCCGCGGCTTTTCGGCTTGTTCGGCCCGGTCAGCACCATGAAGCCGTGGCCGTCGAGCGGCTTCTTGCCATCGTAGCGCATGGCGGCAGGCAGGAAATGGAACTGGATGTCGGGCCATTCGAGCGCGGCATCGGAGCGGATGAAACCGCCGCTCTCGAAATGGTTGGAGACCGAAAGTCCCTTCTTGAACAGCAACCATTCGGCGCCGATCAAAGCGCGGCTGAGGAGTCCCATCTTGCCGTTGAGCGTGATCGGCTCCTTGCAGGCGTACTGGATGTAGACCTCGGAATGGTCCTGGAGGTTTTCGCCGACACCGGGCAGATCGTGCAGCACCTCGACGCCCGCCTGCTGCAGCACCGACGCCGGGCCGATGCCGGAGCGTTGCAAAAGATGTGGCGAGCCAATCGGGCCGGAGGCAATGAGCACCTCTCGGCTCGCCTTGGCCACGACACGTTCGCCGCCGAGTTCATACTCGACGCCGGTGGCGCGCTTGCCCTCGAGCAGCACGCGCCGCGTCATGGCATGGGTTACCACGGTGAGGTTCGGCCGGCTCATCGCCGGCTTCAGATAGGCATTGGCGGTAGACCAGCGCACGCCGTCCTTGACGGTCATGTGCATCGGGCCGAAACCTTCCTGCATATGGCCGTTGGGATCCTCCGTCGTGATGTAGCCTGCCTCGTGGCCGGCATCGACGAAGGCCTTGTAGAGCGGGTTCTGCATCTTGTTCCCGGCATTGGTGGCGAGCGGGCCGGTGGCGCCGCGATAGGCGTCGCCCCCGTCCTGCCAGCTTTCGGCACGCTGGAAATAGGGCAGGCAGTTGGCGTAGCGCCAGCCCCGCGCCCCCAGTTCCTCCCACTGGTCGAAGTCGCGGGCGTGGCCGCGCATGTAGACCAGCCCGTTGATCGAGGAGGAACCGCCGATGACCTTTCCGCGCGGGCAATGGACCCGGCGGCCGTCGAGACCCGGCTCCGGCAGGGTCATGTATTTCCAGTTGTACTTGGTGCCGTTCATCGGGATGGACAGCGCCGTCGGCATCTGGATGAAGACGGACTTGTCGCTGCCGCCATATTCGAGGACCAGGACCTTCGTGGCCGGATCTTCCGAAAGACGATTGGCAAGCACGCAGCCGGCCGATCCGGCGCCGATGATGATGTAGTCGTAGGTCATGGCGGTCACCTAAGAGTTACGGATAGAGACCCCAGCCGCGCCCGCGGGCAAACAGCCGGGTCAGGACATAGTGAACGCCACCGGCGGCGAGGCAGGACGGGACGGAGGCGGTCAGGTACTTGAAGGCCGGAATGCTCGCGAGCGTCTGCGGATTGAAGATCATCACATAGACGACGAAGCCGACGGCAAGTGCTGCGAGCCCGATCGGGTTGAAACCGGCCCAGAAATGGTAGGGACCGTTTTCCTGCGGGCCGTGCAGGCTGCGCATGTCCAGCTTCTGGCCACGCAGGAAGAAGTAATCGGCGATGCCGATGCCGGCGAGCGCCGAATTGAGCGCCGACGTCCAGACGAGGAAGATGAAGAAGCCGTCATACATCTGCGGATAGAAGATCACGAGGCCGAGCGGGATGAGACAGAACAGGAAGAGGATCGTGCCCCAGGAAATCGCCCGCACCGACGCCGTTCCCACCTGCCGGAGACCGACGATCGAGGTGTAGAGGATGTTCGCCATCGAGGTCATGTTGGCGAAGGCGACAAAGAGCAGCGCGATGATGCCGATCATCGGGCCGGCGATCTTGGTCATCCAGATCGTCGGATCGCTTTCGCCGAGGGCCACGGCGGCGAGCAAGCCGACGATTTCGCCGAGGGCTGCCGCACCGAAGATGCCGAGGATGTTCGGCCAGAAGGCGGTGCGCTCGTTCTTGGTCAGACGCGCCAGGTTGCCGATGTAGGGCCACCAGGAGAAGCCGGCTGCGAGATTGACCTCGACGGCAATGATGAAGCTGAGCGTGTCGTCCTCGAAGGGCGGGGCAAGCGCCGGCATCGCCAGGAGTTCGGCAAAGGAACGGTTCTGGAGGATGAGGTAGAGCATCACGATCATCAGGATCACCAGCGCGGGCGAGACGACCATGTTGAAGAACTTGATCGATGTCGGCCCCTTGGCGACTATGAACCAGGTGACGAGGATCGCGCCGACGGCGGCGATAACCATCTTGATGCCGGTCGGATTGGCCGCCTCGCCCGCGCTGAGCGCAGCGAGGCCGTCGATCGAGCGGCCGAACATCATGGCAAGCACGGCAAGCCAGCCCATGGTGAGCACGACAACGGCGAGCACATAGACGACGCGGCTGCCATTGTAGCCGAACTGGCTGCGCAGCGCGACGAACTGCTCGATGCCGTAGCGGCCGGAAAGCGGCGTGGTGGCCAGCGCCGTCAGCACGACGCCGACGATGTTGCCGATGACGATGGCCGCTATGCCTTCCTTCGGCCCGACGAAAAGGCCGATGGCGCCGCCGATCAGGAAGGCCCACGTGGCGATGGCGAGTGCCGAGTTGGCATAGGTGAATTCCCAGAAGCCCCAGAGCCTTTCGGAAGGCAGGAGCGGCGCATCGCCGCGTTCCGCGGCATCGCGATTGCGGGCGGCTTCCTGGCGCTCGGCCGCAGCGGCCCCGAGCCCGGCATTGAAGGTGTGATCAGTCATCTCACGCCCCCCAGATCCAGAATCCGACGACCAGAACGAGCGTCAGAAGGCTCATGCCGGCATAGTCGAGCGTGGTCATCACGCCCTCGAAACGGCCGCCGGCCTCGATGTCCTCATAGATGCGGGCGCGCCGCTCGAGCTCTTTCTGCCAGGCGATATCGGTTTCCATTGTCGTTCCCCTTTCGCGTCGCGCCTTCGGCATCTGTCCGCGATGAATGCGGCTCCATCGGCCACGGATCTTGCCAACCGGCCGCCCATGGGCGACGGCCGGGTTGTCACTCAGGCCCTCATGGCAGGGTGATCCACACGGCCTTCGTCTCCATCAGGTAGTCGAGCTGCTCGGGCCCCAGATCCTTGCCAAAGCCCGAGGCCTTGAAGCCTCCGAAGGGCATGGAAGGATCGATCGTGCTGTGGGCATTGACGTAGATGGAGCCGGCATGCAGGCGCGGGATCAGCCCGTGCACCCGCGACAGGTCGTTCGAGTAGATCGCGGCCGCCAAGCCGAACGGCGTGTCGTTGGCGAGCGCGACCGCATCATCGAGATCGTCGAAGGCGTCGGTCACCAGAACGGGACCGAAGATCTCCTCGCGCACGATCGTCATTTCGGGCTTGCAGCGCGCGAAGATGGCGGGCTCGATGAAATGGCCCGGCCGGTCCAGGCTCACGCCGCCATGGATCAGCTCGGCGCCCTCCCGGCGACCGGCGTCGATGTAGGACGAGACGACCTTCTTCTGCTGCGCCGAGACCAGCGGGCCGATGTAGCAATCGCGGTCGAGGCCGGGAGCGATCTTGAGCGTTCGCGTGACGGCGACCAGTTCGTCGAGGAAGGCGTCGTGCACCGAGCGCTGGACGTAGACGCGCGTGCCGGCATCGCAGACCTGCCCGGAATTGAAGAACACCCCGTTCACCACCGCCCGGGCCGCGCTGGCGAGATCGGCATCGTCGAGAACCAGCACCGGCGACTTGCCGCCGAGTTCCAGCGTGACATGCTTGAGATTGCCGACGGCCGAGCGGCCGACTTCCTGACCGACGGGCGTCGAGCCGGTAAAGGTCACCTTGTCGA
The DNA here is from genome assembly GCF_001424795.1 of Aminobacter sp. DSM 101952. Taxonomy (NCBI): domain Bacteria; kingdom Pseudomonadati; phylum Pseudomonadota; class Alphaproteobacteria; order Hyphomicrobiales; family Phyllobacteriaceae; genus Aminobacter; species Aminobacter sp. DSM 101952. The sequence goes on from NZ_LMCL01000001.1 coordinate 497,462, forward strand.
TGCCGGGATGGGTCGACATGGCGGCGCCGATCACGCTGCCCCGGCCCGTCACGATGTTGACGACACCATCCGGGATGCCGGCCTCCTGCACCAGTTCGGCAAAGCGCAGGGTGGAGAGCGAGGTAAGTTCGGCCGGCTTGACGATCACGGTGCAGCCGACGGCAAGTGCCGCCGCGAGCTTCCAGGCCATGGTCTGGAGCGGGAAGTTCCACGGCACGATGGCCGCGACCACACCCAGCGGTTCCTTGCGGGTGTAGGCGAGATAGTTGCCGGGAATGGACGGCTCCACCGTGCGTCCGTGCAGCTTGGAGGGCCAGCCGGCGAAGTAGCGGAATGTGTCGACAGTGCCCTGGATGTCGATCTCGCGGGCAAAGGTCACCGACTTGCCCATGTCGATCGCTTCGATTTCCGCCAGTTCGTCGGCATGCAGTTCGATCAGGTCGGCAAGGCGATGGAGCAGGCGCTCGCGCTCGAGCGGCTTGAGGCGGCGCCAGGCCCCGCCGTCGAACTGGCGTCGGGCAGCCCGCACGGCCCGGTCGAGATCATCGGTCGTGCCTGAGGGAGCGCAGCTGACCAATCCGCCAGTAGAGGGCTCGAAAATGTCGAAGGTCGCGCCATTGCTGCTGTCGACCCAGGCGCCGTCGATGAACATTTTTTGCGGCTTCGCCAGGAACCGCCGCGTCGCGTCGCTGACACCATAGTGGTCAAGATAATTGCGGACGGTGTCGTCCATGTGCTTCCTCCTCGGCCGGGCACCGCAAGCGGCCGGCTCGTCCCAAGTTCTTCGTTCAGCGTTGTTTTGGCCTGGCATGAATGACGCGGCCGATGAGGTTCATCAGCACCTGCGCGGCCAGGATCGAGGTGCCGCCCGTGTGGTCGTAGTCGGGCGCCACTTCGACCAGGTCGATGCCGACGATGGTGCCGCGCTTGGCAAGTGCGGTCAGGATCTCCAGCACCTCGTAGTAGATGAAACCGCCATGCGAGGGCGTGCCGGTGCCCGGCGCGATCGATGGGTCGAAGCCGTCGATGTCGATGGTGACGTAGTAGCGCGCGCCGGCGGGGACGCGCTCGGCGACGGCCGCACTTCCAAGGGCGCGGATCTGGCGGACCGAGAGAATGTCGGAGCCCATCTTGCGCGCGTCCTCGTAGCCTTCTTTCGCGGTCGACGAGACGTTGCGGATGCCGAGTTGCGACAGGCCGCTCACATAGGGCTTTTCAGCGGCGCGGCGCATCGGGTTACCGTGGCCGTAGCGCACGCCGTGGCGCTCGTCGACGAAATCGAGATGGGCGTCGATCTGGACGACGTGGATCGGGCCGTTCCTGGCGCAGTCGTCGGAGAAGGCGTTGATGCAGGGGATGTTGACGGAATGGTCGCCGCCGAGCACCACCGGCAGGGCGCCGGCGGCCAGGATCTTGCGCACGCCGAATTCGATGTTGGCATGGCTTTTCATCGTGTCGGTGTGCACGATGTCGGCGTCGCCGATGTCGACGATCGAGACCTCGCCGCTCGGCAGGTAGGTGACGTCGTCCTCATGGTCATAGGCGCCGCCGTGGCCGAAGGAGAACAGCGTCGAAGCCTCGCGGATCGAGCGCGGGCCGAAGCGGGTTCCGGCCCGCCATTGCGTGCCGCAGTCGAACGGTGCGCCGAGGATCGCGACATCGGCGTCGATGGCGTCCCAGTCGGGCTGGTAGGGATATTTGCCGAACGTGCAGATGCCGACGAACGGCAGGTTCAGGCGTCCGGTCTCATAAGAATTGCTGGCCATGTACCCTCCTCCAAAGGTCGAAGGAGTGTGCCAAAAGCCAATACGTTTAAAAGAATCTATGATTGGATGTTTACTTGTGCATTAATCAATGAATGATCAACAAGGTCCGCCATCGCGTCCTCAACCTTTCGCTTGGCGATGCCGAACTCAGGCTGCTGCGTGTCTTCGCTTCCGTCGTGCAGCATGGCGGCTTTTCCGCCGCGCAATCGGCGCTCGGCATGACCCAGGCGACGATCTCGACCCATATGCGCCACCTCGAGGAACGGCTGAGCCTGCGCCTGTGCAGCCGTGGGCGCGGCGGCTTCCTGCTCACCGACGAGGGGCGTCTCGTCTATGACGCAGCGCTCGAACTCTTCGGATCGCTCGAAAAATTTCAGAGCCGCATCGGCGAGGCGCAAGGGGAACTGACCGGCAATCTCAGCTTCGGCACCGTCGACGCCATGATCACCAACCGTGACCTCGACTTGCAGGGAGCGCTTGCCGCCTTTCACCGCGCGGCCCCGCGCGTTCATCTGGAGATCGACGTCGCAGCCCCCCAGGTGCTGCACCAGGGCCTGCTCAACGGCTCCTACCAGATCGTCCTGATGCCGTCGGTCGGCAGCGTCACGCCGCATTTCCGCGCCCAGCCGGTCTTCTCCGAGGTCCAGAAGCTCTATTGTGCCGAGGGTCACGCCCTCTTCGCCCTCCCCGATGCCGAGCTTACCGACGACCGCCTCTCCGCCCAGCCCTTCGCCGGCCGCACCTACATGCTGAACGAGACGATCTGCGGAGTGAACTTCACCTGGGCAGCCGCAACACCTCACATGGAGGGTACACTGCTGCTTCTGCTTTCCGGCGCCTACATCGGCTTCCTGCCCGACCACTATGCCGACGAATGGGTCCGCACCGGCCGTCTTCGGGTGCTGGCGCCCGAGCGCATGGTTTTCGAGGACATGTTCCACATAGCCTATCCCCGCAACAAACCCTCCCGTGCCGCCGAAACCCTGGCGCAGACCATCACGGAAAGCGTGCGCAGGCCGCACTGAGATGGATCTGGCGAAAGGCGGATCTGTCCGATGAAGTACGACTTTTTATTCGGTCGCGCGCTTCCATCTCGGCAACGGCGCTCGGCTGGAGCGGATCAACTTCCTGGCCAATACCGGCAATGCCGGCATGTCGTCGTCGCATGGCATCATGATCAACTATCTTTACAAGCTTGACGAGATAGAGCGCAATCACGAGGCATATGCATCAGGCCAGTCGGTCGCGGCATCCGCCGCAGTGGGCCGGCTCAGCGCAGCCGGCGGGCGGTTGGTCGAATCCGCGACGATCGAGGGGATCAAGCCATGAACGGCAACCTATTCACCACCATCGAGGCCGCGATCGCCGATCCGGCACGTCCGTTCCTGCACGCCGACGGCCGCAAGACGCTGTCCTACGGCGACATGCTAGAGACCTCGGCTCGCTATGCCAACCTTCTGGCGTCGCTGGGCGTGAAGCCGGGCGACCGCGTGGCGGTGCAGACCGACAAGCATGTCGACAGCGTCTGGTTCTATCTCGGCTGCTTGCGGGCCGGCGCGGTCTACCTGCCGCTCAACCCGGCCTATACGCCGGCCGAGGTGAGCTACTTCGCCGACGACGCCGAGCCGGGGCTTGTGGTGTGCGAGCCGGGCAGCCTTGCCACGCTGCGCTCCACACTTGGCGCGGCGGTCAGTCGCATCGAAACGCTGGACGCGGCCGGCACCGGCACACTTCAGCAGTTGGTCCGCGACATGCCGGCGACCTTCAACACCGTCGTTGCCGGCCCGGACGACCTCGCCGCGATCCTCTACACCTCCGGCACGACGGGTCGCTCGAAGGGCGCGATGATCACCCACGAGAACCTGCGCTCCAACGCGATGTCCCTCGTCGAGAGCTGGCGCTTCAGCGCCGGCGACGTGCTCTTGCACGCGCTGCCGATCTTTCACACGCACGGGCTGTTCGTCGCCATCAACACGGTGATGCTGTCGGGTGCGTCGATGATCTACCTGCCGAAGTTCGACATTGACGCGGTGATGGCGGCCCTGCCCCGCGCCACCACGATGATGGGCGTGCCGACCTTCTATACCAGGCTGCTTGCCGACAACCGCTTCGACCGCGCCGCCGCGAGCCACATGCGGCTGTTTGTATCGGGCTCGGCGCCATTGTCGGCCGAGACGCACCGCGGCTTCACCGCGCGCACCGGCCACGCCATCCTCGAGCGCTACGGCATGACCGAGACCAACATGATCACCTCCAACCCGTATGATGGCGAGCGGCGCCCGGGCGCTGTCGGCTTCGCCCTGCCGGGCATCACGGTACGCATCGCCGATCCGGAGACGGGGACGCCGCTACCGCAAGGCGAGGTCGGCGTCATCGAGATCGAGGGGCCGAACGTCTTTTCGGGCTACTGGCGCATGCCGGAGAAGACGGAGCAGGAGTTCCGCCCCGACGGCTTCTTCATCACCGGCGACCTCGGCTATGTCGATCCTGAAGGCTATTTCACCATCTCCGGCCGCGCCAAGGACCTGATCATCTCGGGCGGCTTCAACGTCTATCCGGCCGAGGTCGAGAACGCGCTCGACGCATTGCAGTCGATCGGCGAGTCGGCGGTGATCGGCCTGCCGCATGCCGATTTCGGCGAGGCGGTGACAGCGGTTGTGACGGCACGCCCCGGCCGCACCGTGGACGAGTCCGCGATCCGCGGCGAACTCGAAAGCGTGCTGGCCAAGTTCAAGATCCCGAAGCGCGTTTTGGTCAAGGACGCGCTCCCCCGTAACGCCATGGGCAAGATCCAGAAGAACGCCCTGCGCGAGGAATTCGCCGGGCTCTACACGGTCTGAGGCGGAGTCCGGCGCAATACCACCCCTCCCCGGAAGGGAGAGCGGGACATTTCGGCCGCTCTGCCGGCGCAAAACGGAGTCGATCTGCGCCTGGCCACTACGCCTCCGGATTTGCCGGGAGGTGCGCCAACGTCGGCGATCCGGGGCCGAGGCGGGCCGATTCACCAAAATCGTCGGAGCATTCCTCCCAGCGCCAGTCTGGCGTGTTTGACCCTGCAGGACGGGATCGGCTGCAGTACTGCGCCAACAAAAGAGGGATCCGACCAGATTGGCGGCAACGCTGACCAATAGTCTGATCGAATCCCTCCGCCGTTGCGGATCTCAGCCCTTTGCCGTCCGTTTCTTCTTTTCCGGATCATCGAAGGTCAGGGTGTGGGCAATTGCGCTGGCCTTCAGCGATTTGCCCCGCACTTCCAGCTTCACGCCTTGCCGGGCATAGGGCACATCGAGACGGGCGATGGCCATCGAACGCTTGGTCAGCCGGGAATAGGACGGACAGGTGATGACGCCGACCTTCTTGCCGTCGGCCCAGACCTCGTCGCCGAGATCGGCCATCTGGTCGCCCTCGATCAGCATGCCGAAGATCTTGAACCGCTCCTGTCCCTTCTGTCGATAGTGCTCCTCGGCGCCCCTGAAGCCGGCTTTCCCGGGCGACACGGTGAAATCGAGGCCGAGCTCCCACAGGCTGTCACCCACCGGCTGTCCTGCGATCGGATACATCTGGGAATTGTCGTAGGGATAAAACAGCAGGTAGCTCTCGACCCGCAGCAGGTCGAGCGTGCTGAAGCAGCACGGGATGATGCCCATCTCCTTGCCGTCCGAGAGGATCGTATCCCAAACCAGCCGGGCGTCCTGGCCGCGCACGAAGATTTCGTAACCGCGCTCGCCCGTGTAGCCGGTTCGGGAAATCGTCACCGGGGCGCCGAACAGCGTGGTGTGGACGTGGTGAAAATAGTTGAGGTCGCGAATTCCGGGCACGTGCCTGGCCAGGAAATCGACCGCCACCGGCCCTTGCAGCGACAGGTCGTGCAGGTCGTCGTCGAACAGCACGGCGCAGTTGCGGCCCGCAGCCTGCTTGACGATCTCCTCATGCGCGGTGCCGGTGCCGGAAACCAGCATCCAGGAATTGGGGCCATTGCGGTAGAGCACGCAATCATCGGTCAGGTGGCCGCGTTCGTTGAGGATGGCCGCATAGACCGATCGGCCCGGCTGGATCTTGGCGACGCTGCGGGTGGTGATGTATTCGAGGATCGCAATGGCATGCGACCCGATCAGGTGCGTCTTGCGCAACCCCGACACGTCCATCAGCCCGGCCTTGGTACGGATCGCGACGTGCTGGTCGTACGGGTCCGCGTCGTAGGTCCAGGCAGTGCCCATCCCGCTCCAATCCTCGAGATTGGAGCCTAGGGCGCGGTGACGGTCAGCAAGGGCTGAGAAACGCCAGCTCAATGTCATTTTTTTCCTCCGGTCATGTCTTGGCAAACAGGGTTCGTTCTGGCGGCAGACGCACGCCAGTGACGTCTTTCGCTCCCTAGAGAAGGAGCCATGCGGATGTTTGGAAAGGGACCCGGCTCCGGCCTGGGTCGTTGATGCTCTGGACGTCTCGGCGCCCAGGCATGAGCGGAGGGCGGCGAGGCCCTCCGCCAGATGCGTGGTCAGGCGGCGAGACTCGAAGCCAGCGCAACACCCGCTACGGCGATGCCGCCGCCACCCACCCTGAGCGCAGTGCGCCAGGACAGGCGCGCCACGAAGGTTGCCAGCGAGAAGCCGATCGCATGCAGGACGGCGGTCGACACCACAAAGCCCAGTCCGTAGAGCAAGGCGTTGCTGGCGATCGGCAGTTCCTGGCCATGGGCAAAACCGTGCAGGCCGCCGAATACCACCGTCATCGCAAAGGCCGCGCCGAACGGCACCCGGCTGCCCAGTGCCACGATCGCGCCCAGAACAACCACCGAGCCGGCGATACCAAGTTCGACGAAGGGAAGCGGAAACCCGGTCATGCCGAAGACCGCACCGGCGATCATGCCGATGACGAAACCGAGCGGCAGCCAGCGGAACACCGGCTCGTTGTCGGCATTTTGCCCGGCCCAGATGCCCACCCCGGCCATGGCCAGGATATGATCGAGACCGGAGAGCGGATGCGAGAGCCCTGCCCCAAGGCCACCGGCGTTGGGCAGGAAATGCGCGTAGCTCGGCATCGTCGATGCGGCGTAGGCCACAGCGACGGCGGTTGCGAACCGCGTGATCTTTCGAGTGCTTGTCGTGTTCACCATCGACTCCATGGGCCGGTATCACCCGGCCTTGTCCAAGTGGATATTCGTTATTCGGCGGCTACCAGGTCGGTGCGGCGCAGATTTGCGTCGATCACGTCCCCGCCTTGCGCTGCCAGCGACGCCATCAGCCGCATGATCACGCACGCCGCGAGCCGTGCAGCCGTGCCGCTGATGTCGAAGATCGGGCAGAGCTCGGTAAGGTCGATCACGCTGACGCTGCCGCGCTTTGCGATCATGTCGGCGATGCGCATCATTTCGCGCGATTCAATGCCGCCGGGTTCGGTGGACGTGACGCCCGGCGCCGCCGACGAATCCATGACGTTGAAATTGAAGCTCAGATACTGCGCGTCGGTGCCGCTCCAGACGCGGTCGATGGAATGCTCGACCAGCGGGAAGATGCCGCCGTCGATCAGGTCGAACATGGTGTCGTATTGCAGTCCTCTCTCCTTCGAGAGGTCGATGTGGTCCTTCGGGTTCATCGCATTGCGCGCGCCCAGATGCGCGACGTTCCTGATGTCGAGATTGGGCAGTTCGGTGATCCGCGCCATGGCGCACGGCGCCAGGTTGCGCTCGCCGGCCCAGCTGTCGGCCATATCGAGCTGGGCGCCGAAATGCATGTAGCCCATCTTCTTTTGCGCGCCGATATGGTCGGACAGCGCGCGCGCCGCGGCGATCGAGATCGAGCGGTCGCCGCCGCAGATGATCGGCGTTAGTCCCGACTTCAGCACTTCGCGGACCGCACGATAGATGCGCTCGTGCGCCACCTCGGGGCTGACCTTCGGCATCGAGACGTCGCCGCAGTCGACGGCCTTGCCATGCAGGTCGACATTGTATTCGAACCAGTATGAGAAGTACTCCTGCGAGACGAGGCGGAACTCGCGCGGACCGTCCTCTGATCCGGGCTTGCCGATGTTGCCTTCGTCGAACGGCACGCCGACAAAGGCGTATTTCGCGCCGCAGGCCTTCAGCGCTTCGGCATTCAGCGGCACGTGAGCCGAACGCAGGAACGTGATCAGGCCGGGCGCCCGATAGTTGTCTCCGGCGTCGCCGCCAAGCGGCGAGAACAGATGGGCGTAGGATTTTGCTGGGTTCATGACTGTGTCTCCTCCCTGAGAATTCTTACGGTTGCTTGCCCTGCTGGCGCAGCGTCTGGGCGCGCGAGCCGAGATAGTGGTAGATCATGTTGACCGTCATCTTGGCGCTGATCTGGCTCGAGTCGAAATACGGGCAGAGCTCGACGACATCGAGGATGTCGCAGCCGTGCCGGCCGGCGATGCGCGCAAACTGGATCGCTTCTCGGCCTTTCAGGCCGTAGCATTCCGGCGAGGTCGAGCCGGGCATGCAGCTCATGTCGATCGAGTCCGTGTCCCAGGTGAAGTACAGCGTGTCGGCGTCCTTCTTCACCCGTTCGAAGATCTCGTTGGCGCACACCTCCAGCCCGCGCTCGATCATTTCGGGCATGGTCACGACGCGGATGTCGTTGTCGACGTAGAAGTCCCACCAGTCCTTCGGATTGAGGCCGTTGCGCGATCCCATGTGCGCCATGTTCCTGGCATTGCAGTTGGGCAGGTCGAGCGCCCGCGGCGTGCCGGAGCAGTTGGTGATCAGGTTGCCCGCCCAGTCGGGGCCGGCGTCGAGATGGCTGTCGACATGCAGGTAGCCCATCTTGCCGCTGCCGGTGAAACGCGACAGCGCCTTGGCGCCGGGGATCGGCAGGGAATGGTCGCCGCCGAACAGGATCACCTTGGCGCCGCCTTCGAGGCACTCGGTGACGTAGTCGGTGGTGTATTCCTGCGACTTGACGTTGTTGCCGGGGACCGTCGGAACGTCGCCGCAGTCGACGACCCGGAAGAAGCTGAGCAGGTCGACGTCATATTCGAACATGTAGGGAAAATACTGGGTCGTCGCCTCACGCAGGCCCGAGGCGCCTTGCGAAGCGCCGGCGCGCACGATCTGGCCCTGGTCCCACGGCACCGCCAGAAAGCAGATCTTGGCGCCCATCTCGCGGATCTTGTGGCGGTCCGGCGGGCAGTAGGGCGCGCCCATGAAGGTGGCGAGCCCCCTGGATTTGAACGAGCCATTGTGCAGCTTCGGCGAATAGATGTGGTCATCCTCGCCGAACTGCTCGGCGGGCCCGCGATGTTGATGTGGCGTGAATTGCCACTTGGCTGTCTCTGATTTTCGATCGAGCATTCTGTTCCTCCCAACAGGTAACTACTGAAGTGTTTGCCGAGCCTGGGCCGCCGGTTGCGGCGGTTCGTCCTCGAGCTCGATGTGGGTAAGTTCCATCTCGCGTCCCGACAGCACCTTGCGTGAAGGCCTCCCGCAGTCGGGGCAACGAAGATTGGAAAGCGAGAGCGGCGACCGCGCTTCGGCGCAGTGCTCGCAGAATATCGTCAGCGGCACCTCCTCGATGTGCAGCTTGGCACCTTCGCACCGTGTGCCGCGCGTCGCTGGGCCGAAGCAGAAGTAGAGCGAGCGGGCGATGCCGCACATGACGCCGAGGCGTACATGCATTCCCGTGACCCGACCGCGGCCGTTCCTGGACGCGTGATCGCTGGCGAGTTCGATCAGGCTCGAGGCAATCGTGAGCTCATGCATGGCGCAACCTCAGGCGTGCAGCGCGTTGTGGATGATGTCCATCCGTGCCTGCAGGCCGCGCGCGAGATCCTGCAACTGCGTCTGGCGGGCGCGAACGATCCAGTCGAGCCACTCGGTCATCCCGGTGCCGTCGCGGGCCGAAACGACAATGCTCTCGATTGACGGATTGATTTCACGGGCGCGGGCAACACAGGCCTCGATGTCGAAATCGCAATAAGGCGCAAGGTCCGACTTCGAGATCACCAGGAGGTTCGCCGCGGCGAACGCCTCGGGATACTTGACCGGCTTGTCGTCGCCCTCGGTCACCGACAGGATGACCACCTTGTGGGCTTCGCCAAGGTCGAAGCCGGCGGGACAGGCCAGGTTGCCGACATTCTCGATGAACAGGACACCGCCCTGCTCCAGCGACAGCGAGGCAAGCGCGCGCTGGATCATGTCGGCATCGAGGTGACACCCCTTTCCGGTGTTGATCTGCACGGCCTGGGTGTCAGTCGCGCGAATGCGGTCGGCGTCATTCGCCGTTTCCTGGTCGCCCTCGATCACCCAGGTCGGGAAGGCTCCCTTCAAACGCTGCAGCGTTTCGACCAGCAAAGTGGTCTTGCCCGCCCCCGGACTTGCAATCAGGTTGAGCGCAAGCACGCCTTGCGAGCTGAGTTCATCGCGCACGTCGTCCGCGAACATGCCGTTCTTCGCCAGGATCTCCTGCTCGATCTGCACCAGGCGCTTCTGGCTCATCCCCGGAACATGGGTCTTGGCGGCGTCCCTGCCGAAATGCAGGTCGCCGTGGGCCAAGGCCCCTGGCGCATCCTCGTCTGCAAGGTGAACATGTTCGTGGTGATGGCCGTCCGCATGATGGTGATGATGGTGCCCGTCATCGTGGTGGTGCCCGTCGCCATGGTGGTGGTGATGCCCGCCGTCGTGATGGTGGTGGTGATGACCGTGATCGCCGCCCCCCACCCCGGCGTCGCCTTTGCCATCGATGCGAATGTTCTCAGGGCCGCAGCCGCATACCTGGCACATGGCTATCTCCCGCTCTTGGCCGTGGACGTCTTGTTGGCGGACGGGTCGCCGGCATAGTGCAGCAGCCCCCAGACCACCTCCTTGAGGTAGCGCATCGCAGCCGGGATCGGAGCGCCGTGCGGCATGAAGCTGCCGAAGTAGATGCCGTCGATGTTGCGCGAAATGAACGCTGCCATCTCGTCGGGATCCGGGCAGGCAAAGATGCCCACCTCGACGCCGGTGCGGATGCAGTCGGCAAGTACCTTCTTCTCCGACTCGTAGAAATCCTCGACGAAGCTGTCGATGAACTTCGGGCCGGAGTCCCTGGCGCCACCGGCATTGACGAACATGATGCGCACGAGGCTGCGCAGCGTCTCCGACATCTCGACATTGAGGTCGAGATAGGCGCTCAGCAGTTCGGCCGGGCTTTCGTGCCGGGCGACGACCTCTCCGTAGTTGGTCATCAGCCGGTCAAGCGCATGAAGGACGGAAGACTGGTACAGAGAGTCCTTGTTCTTGAAGTAATAATAGATGAGCGAGTGAGCAACGCCCAGCTTCTTGGCGATGAGCGGGATCGTGACACTCTCGTAGTCTTCCTCGGCGAAGCACTCCAGCGCCGCTTCCAGCAACGACTCCGCCCGGACGCCCGGATTGCGATAGAAGCGTGTCTTGGCCCGTTTGACCGATTTCACGCGATCTTCGAGATGAATGAGAGCGGCGGATTCCATCGATGACGTCCTGACCCTGAGCATTGCCGGAGAAGTTCGCAGCGGCTGCGTGCGTTCAACGTCCGAAGCAGGGCGGGATTTGCCGCTTCGGACGGCGAGGCGCTTGCAACGAGGCTGCGCTTTCGACCTTGACGCTACGTAGCTTTGACATTGCTGTCAACACGGTGATTTGAGGATTTTTTCCAACCTGACAGGAATTGGCAGGCACAGGACCTATGCACCAGACATGTTCGCAGGTAGCACGAGGAATGCATATATTCTGAATAAATATCTGTAATCATAAAGTAATTTAGCAACCTTCCGCTTCGCCAGAAGTTGGGCGGATGCGCACTCGCACCCTCCACATATGTGCATCCCAGCTAATATTTTTACATTGGTGTCAGGAAAATTGTTTGACACCAAATTCAAACTGCCGCAACGTTACGGCGTGATGGGCAGCGACCCTGCGCGACAAGACAAAGGGCGCGCCGCACATCCGACAATCCGATGGAACCCTGGGGTCGATCAGACAGGAGAACCCCGCTTGCGAGCTTCCCGGTCCTCAACAGAACCAATGCGTCGGGCGAAAGTTTTGCCCGCAGGGGAAGCCGCGGTGATTCCGGACAGCCAGGAGAACACGACGATGCCAGCCCCGGAGAACTGAAGGACGTTCAGGAACCGGGACAGGTGATCATTTAATCTTTGGAGGAGGATGAAATGACTATCGCTTCAGAAAGCCCAGACAACGAAATGCGCCGGGAGTTGAACCGGCGGCTGAACATCATCGCGGATCCCAGCTACATGGACCCGGCACGCACGGATATTTCGGGCCGGGAGCTCGGGATATGGTTCGCCGTAACCGCCACCATCCTGCTTGGCGCGATTGCTATGTGGGTCGGAGGCAACTGATGGCCCCCGCACCAAAATTCACGGGCGCGAGCGCCGCCTTCGGCACGCTTCCCGTGCTCAAGGAAGAACGCGAGCTCGGTTTCCTCGACAATTCATGGATCAACATCGGCCTCGCCATCGCCACATGGGCGTTCCTGCTCGGCGGCAGCACGGCCCTGGTCGTCGGCGCCCGGGACGGGATCTACGCGATCATCATCGGCAACGTGATCGGCGTGTCGATCATGGCCGTCAGCGTCTGCATCTCGACCGGAAAGTTCGGCATCGAGCAGTTCACCCTGATGCGCAGCGTGTTCGGCCCCCTCGGCATCCTGATCCTGGTCGGCTTCTTCCTGGCGATCTACGGCGTCGGCTGGTCGGCGATCCTGTCGATCATGTTCGGCCGCGCGATCAGCGGCGTCATGAACCAGGTCGGCGGCACCAACATCGGTGAAAATGATCTCGGCGTGACCTTTCTGGCCATCCTGGCCATCACCATCTCATGGCTTCTGCTCTGGAAAGGGCCGACGGCCGTCAAATGGCTCAACCGCTTTGTCGGGCCGGGCAAGCTCATCCTCTGCTTCGGCATCCTGTTCCTCATCTTCAGCCACAAGAGCTGGGGCGACATCGCCAATGCCGCTCCGCTTGCGCCATTCGACGATCGGCGGCTCAACTTCATGATCGCGGTCGAATTCAACCTGGCGGCGGGCTTCGGCTGGTGGCCGGTGCTGGGAAACATCTCGCGCTTCACGCGTACGCCCCGCGCAGCCCTTTGGCCCAATCTGATCGGCATCTTCGCCGCGGCCGTGCTCGGCGAACTGGTCGGCTTGTTTGCCGCCCTGAGCCTGGGATCGCATGACCCGACGGCCTGGATGATCCCGCTGGGCGGAGCTTTCGTCGGCGTCACCGCCCTGCTCTTCGTCGGACTGGCCAACATCACCGCCATCGTCAGCATCTTCTACGGCATGTGCCTGGCGATGCGGCAGGCCGGCGGCCGCTACTTCGAAGCCATGCCCTGGGGTTTGCTGACCGGCGCCCTGTTTGTTCCGGTGATCGTCATCGCCTTCTTCCCGGGCCAGATCTACGACAACTTCTTCAAGTTTCTCGCCTGGACCGCGCTCGGATTCGCACCGCTCTCCGGCGTGACGGCGATGGACTATCTGGTCCTGCGGCGAGGCCGCATCAAGCAGTGCGACGTCTTCAACGACGGCGCCGACTCCGACTACGCCTACTGGCGCGGCATCAATCCGGCAGCATTCCTTGCCCTCGCCGGCGGCGGCCTCGTCTACTACGCACTGTTCGACCCCCAGTCCCTCGCCGCGCACGGGCCGTTCATCTGGGTCAGCGCATCGGTCCCCGCCTGCATCGTGGCGGCGATCCTTCACTATGGCCTGACCAGGACAATGGTCATGCCGGCAAGGCGAGGCGGATACGAGTACTGAGCGCGGCAGGTGGCCCGCTCACCGCGGGTCACCTGCTCTAAGCGCCTGCTTTACGCAACCGCATCACACAGTAGCCAGAACACGATCGCTGTGACCAAAGCCAGAGAACCATTCTTGCATAGCGCGATCGGTCGCGAGGTTCGTGCCTTTCGAACGCGACATGGCATGAAGGTAAGTGACCTGGCGGCGGCCACGAACCTGTCGATTGGCATGCTGTCCAAAGTCGAAAATGGGGGAATCTCACCTTCCCTTACGACGCTGCAGGCAATTGCGAACGGCCTGGCGATACCAATTACCTGGTTGGTGAGCCGTTTCGAATCCGAAAGTGCGGCGGTCTTCGTTAAAGCCAGCAGCGACGTTGTCAGACAGCCGCCCCCCCTTGGGTCAGGCTGGCGCCGGCGGACTTCGTGTTGAAACCAGCTTGATATCCCTGTCCCATGAGACAGACGTATTTCCGGCAATCTGCGGTGAAGGTTTCGCCTTCCTCTACATGCGGCGAAGCCTGGAACGAAACCGGGTTTGCCAACGACGATTTCGACGCAAAACTGAATGAGGCTCTGTCGATATCCGAAGTCGACAAACGTCGCGCTGCCATGCAGCACATGGAACAGATCCTTCAGGAGTCTGGTGTCATCATCCAGCCATACTGGCGGAAGGTCTTTACCCACTTTGTTCCAAAGGTCAAAGATCATCACGCTCATCCGCTCCTCCAGATCCAGCTTGAGAAGGTTTGGCTCGAGTCCTGATGTCTCGACCAGCGCAAGGAGACGGGCGTTGCGACACCCGCCTGTCTCCTCGCACAAGCGCCCATTGGGTTGGGTATGCACGCCACCAATTCGCCAACCCCAGACACAAGGGAGTTGCACCGGGGTTGCGACTCGCTCGGCTGGGATGCGCATCCGAAAGAAAAAGCCTGAATCCTTTTGCCAAGGATACACGCGCGCTCCAGTGTACGTCTTGGTGCACACTCGGGCTCGGAGCGGACGAAAATATAGATAAAATCAATATTTAGATTTTGGTGGGCCCGGAGGGAGCGGAAGCTCCCAATAGTAATTCTATTATTTTCAATGCCTTATGCAAACCGTGGAAAAATTTGTGTGACACAAGAGTGTTACAGCTTTTTCGACCTGCGGGTGTTTTTGAGGTTTTCAGACCGGGAGACAACTTGGAGATTGGTCTTCGAGTAAGGTCCATCATTGTCAATTCGGTCGAAATCCAGCCCTTTGAAATCTGTGTCGGGAAATTTATCAAGTGCCCACCTCACAAAGTCCTCCCTACTTTCAAACTCAACAGTTATGCCGCGCCCCTTGTAGTTCTCAGATGATACATGAGTGTCACGCTCGCAACGTTGGATCATTGCATCGTATCGCCGCCCAAGGGTTTCAGATCGAGGGTCGAAATACTTGTGGCCACGCTGGCAGGGGCATCCCATCGTCTTGCCGGATAGAATGTTGTCCACATACAGCTTTTTGGTACCCCCACACGCCGAGCACTGTGCATCGACGAACCTGTAGCGACCTTCTCTGCGGATGGAACCGGCAACCACACTGTATGTGCCAATAGGGAATGACGTTACCTCTCGCTCGATGCTTTGCAAATCGCTCGCCCGTGGGTGCAAGTCTCCCGACATAAACTGGCCGCTACCTGCCATGTGCTCCGTGCTCCCTTGTGCTGAACTTCTTGTTTTTAGCTAATGATAGGGCCTGCCGAAAGCGCCTTAACTGCCTTGGCAGCGAAGCGTTTGAACTTGCGGATACCTACTTCCTGCTGTGCGAACTCTTCGAGAGACAGTCGCATAGTGGCTGCGGCCGTCATAGTGTGGATGTCGCCGTTGTTGAGGTAGATGTTCATCATCGTCGGATCGGCGCTCTCCCATGCGGCGATGCGGAGTTCGATCTGGCTCAGGTCGGCGGCGACGAAGCGGTATCCCGGATTTGGCTTGAAGATTTTCAGGAATTTCTTCGCCCACATGCCACGCTTGGGGTAGTTCTGCCCGTTCGGATCGGAGGAGGCAGTTCGTCCTGTGTTGGTTTTGTGGAGTGCGAAGCTCGGGAAGATACGGCCGTCTGGCGACAGGTACTGCCAAAAGCCGTTGCCATCCTCTCGCCTACCTAGGTAGGTGGACTTCATCTTCGACGTCTTCTGGAACTCGATCAGACGCGTGACGAACTCACCTGCCTTGTCCTTGCGGGTGACGAAGTATGGGAAGTGATCCTTGGTCGAGACGGACGCCACACGTTTGGTTTCGTCGGTGAGGTCGGCAGTCGACTTTGTGAACACCTTCGGCGTCAGGTTGAAACCGTCTGCGGTGAACAGGGCATCTCGGACGAACATGTCTCGGGAGAAGGCCAAGCCCTCGAACGAACTCGGTGAAGGTCTGCTCTACCTTAATTTGTGGCCGGCAGCATATTGACGCTCCAGTGGACCCTTCCCGAAACGCAACTCTCTAGACGAAGTAGTAGCGTCTAAGGCTGTTTACGGAATACGGGACCGAATGCGATTACCGGCATGTCATCCGGTGGCAGTTCGTCAGCAGTGCGCCGCCACCCAACTTGCGCGGGGTCAATCCACTGCTTGGCTTCGCGCTTTTCCATGGCGACGTATTGGGGCCGATAGAACAGCCGCGACGACATGGCGATTACCGCGTTTTCAAATTGGAAGCGTGGCGGATGCGCGTCGGGGCCATCTGGCAACGGGGACTTCAAGTTCTTGCAAAGGTCGACGATGCGCTGTTGCTTGAACGATGTGCCGACCAGCTTGTGGGCGAACTCATTGCGGATGCGCCGAATGCAATCGCATTCGTTCCGCTCGCCTTCCTCGATCAAGCCCAGCGCAAAGCATGTCTCGATCCGCGCCGAGAAATTTCCCAGCGGCGCGTTCTTCCCGTGCAGCAACCCAAGACTTTCCGACGCGAAGAATTCCGCCAGTATCGCCGCCAGCTTTTCGTCCAAAAATGCGCCGCCGATCAGCGCAAGCCCTCGGTCACTCTCACGACGAAGCTCCTGCAAAAACTCGAAATAGGCTTTCTGATC
The DNA here is from genome assembly GCF_001424795.1 of Aminobacter sp. DSM 101952. Taxonomy (NCBI): domain Bacteria; kingdom Pseudomonadati; phylum Pseudomonadota; class Alphaproteobacteria; order Hyphomicrobiales; family Phyllobacteriaceae; genus Aminobacter; species Aminobacter sp. DSM 101952. Next base: position 514,007 of record NZ_LMCL01000001.1, read on the forward strand.
ATCGGGGCGCATCGCAGTCACCGTGCCGCCGGAAAGTGTGTATCCCATGGCAGGTTGAAATTCGCCACGTAGCTGTGGGGCCGAGCGTACTTCCTCGCCAACGTCCGAATGACTTCCTCCAAAGCCTGCTCGGATAGGATCATACGGGCCTCGCTGAACGCCTGCACGTCATCCTTTTCAAAGTGTTTCTTAGTGTTTTGAATGTGAAATCGGTTCCGTAGCTTACGGAGTTCATCCAGCTTGTCGTAGAACACTGTGTCCTTCAGGTCGAAAAAGTCGTTCTTCTTCGCGCTGGCGATGTACTTCTCGAACTCGTCGATTTTTTTGCTCCTGATCGCGTCAAGAACGTCCTGCGAAATACTGATGGCCTCACGCGTGAATGAGGTGAGACGCAGATGGAAGTCGTACAGCAGCGCCTCGATTATCGAGATGTTGAAGAGCGTGATGGGCTTCTGAAGGTGGCGTTTATGGATGGCTGTTCCGTTGGCGCGAAGCTCGTAAAGCGACGCCAACACAGACAGGTTGAAGACGACGTTGTCCCCTAGCTTGAAGTCACCGATGAACTTGCTTTCGTACGTAACCATGCTCCCCCTAACGCTGCATACTTACATGCGCCCAGAATGGCCGACGGAGCAAGACACAAGCAAGCGGCTTGCTACATTGTTCCGGTTGTCCAACAAGAACGCTACCTGCCCAGAGCATCCAACTTCCCTGCAAATTGCCCTTATGCAACCTGTTGCACTCTAAAATCGTGCTTTCAAAGCCCTTATTGATCTGGGGTTCTGTGGCCTCCGCACCTCTTTGAAGCCTTCTCCGGGCCCGAGAATAATGACGTTAGGCGCTTCGAAGCCTATACACGTGTCATAGGGCTTCACGTCGTTGTTTAGCGTCAGGAGCCCGCAGTACAACTTCCTGCCGTCCTTCCCGTAACGGTCGGCGATGAAGCGTCGCCCCGCAGCGAACGTGTAGATGTTGAAGGCGTGATCCTGAATTTGGGTCACACGCGTAAACTCAATCGCGTCGTACCCTTCAGACCCCTGCTTAATAGGCGACACAGTCGGAGCACAGGCAGCTAAAATCCCTGTAAGGATAGGCCCGAGCAACCGCGCCTTCATCGCTTCCGCTCGAACCGGCCAGTCGCCAGCTAGTATCTTCTTGATGTTCATGCGCTTGCCCCATCACCGCGATAGATTTGACGAAACGGAACTTGGATACCGGACGGCAATGGCACCCGGTCGAAGATATCGGCAATCTGGTCGCCATGCTCGGCGCGTAGTTGGCCGGCAAGGTCTGCCGGCACCAGAGAGAGCCGCGCAAACCATTCCTCGCCTGTGACGGCGTATTGGTCGACTAGGACACGCCAGCGGTCAGGGGCGTTGAACCGGCGATGTAGCGCGAGGTGAATGCTCTGGTTCAGCGCGTAAGGCCGCCAGTGATAATAGCTCTCCGAATGCCACTGTATGCGATCCGACCGCCCGGAAATGCAACAGACTGTCGGTTTCGGTAGCAGGTCGTTGTCCACGAGAAACATGACCAGTTGCCAGCCGCGCACACGTTCTTCGTGGGCGAAGCCGTTATAGACCGGCAGCGTTCCCCATCGCCATTTGCGCAGTCCCTTCATTCCGGACCTGCGATCAGGTCGGGCGCTGGTGCGGGCTCTTTGGCGTACATGGCGACGATGTCGGGGCGTTTGAGGTCCGGAAGCAGCGTGATTAGCAAGCGGCGGTCCCTTCTCGACGAGCGTCTGACCGTCGAGAACCCGGTCGGCCGTGCGAGGTCGTCTGAAGCCGCCTGAGTGGCGAAGGACAGTTCGGCGGGCATCGGCACCCCACCGACGCCGAATAGCGCCCTGATGGCTACCCGGGCCGCAGGCGAGCGCGACAGGATGCAGCCCAGCGCGCCGATAGCGATATTCTCCGGCAATGGCGCGAAACGTACAGCTAAGCCCGCGAATAGTGTCTCCCTCATTTCGGCGTGTGCCAGCTTCTGACGGCTTCGGCCGGGGCCTCGCCCCTCGAAGCCTTTGTCGCTGCAAACTCCTCTCGCAATACATCGCTCAGATACCATTCGCATTCGGGCCGCGCCTGTTTTAGCGCTTCCGTCATGCCGCGCGTGTCGAATGTCACAGTGAGCGGATTTTCCATGTATGGCTCGATCCGTGCAACCAGTCGATCCGTTGCTCGCAGCGCCATGATGAAATCACTGCTCGGACTGGGGCGGATCGTCGACGTGCCGTCCTGATTGACCGCCCATGTCTCCTCAACAGGCTGGCTGTCACCCTTACGGACTGTCACTGTCTTCAGGAGGTATTCCCCTGCCTTGTCGCCAGCGAGATACCGGTTCCACGAAATGATGACAGGGGCCCCGCTCTTGTCGCAGCGCACAGCGAATGTCACCCTTCGCGGGTCAGACAACGTGTAGCCTTCGGCAACTAGCCCGACGATTGCGACGCTATCGTCCGTCATACCATCCTTGGTTCGGACAATCTGCCATTTGCCGATATCTGGCTTACTGGGCACACTGACGATCTTGGATGACTTCGCTTTAGCCTCCGGATAGATCAGAGGCGCAAACGTTGCGGCAACAGCAAGAACTCCCGCCACACACACGGCGATGCTGATCAGCCATTTACGATTGAAGCGCTGCGGGTCAGGTGACTGCGCGTCCCCTGCGGTTAAACTGTCGGGCGCTAAATCGGTTTTGGTGCGCCGCGCTGCGGGTTTCGGCTGCTCATGTGCCATGACTTCCCTCGGCGGGCTGTGCAGGCGGTACGTCCCCGCGAGCGATGCCCTTGATCTCCCCTGATCCGGGAGTTGGAAACCGAGTAGCCCCGGCCCTACGACCTTTGGTTCCGGAGAACTTGGACATACGTCGCAAGCTCCCGGACCTAGAAGGTCAAGGAGGCGATGCCAAATCGACTGGCATCGGTCGGACTACTCGGGGTTTCCACGCCCCAGCGCTGTACGTGCAGCGCCAACACTTATCTGCGCGGACGCCAACATATTGTCAAACAGAACGGCCGCTGCCCATCGCAATTACTGCCAACTAAGCGGTCAGGGGGCGGCAATGTATCGAACGCGGCCGTCGTGCTCGATCAACGCGATCTCTATTCCTGCGCCGGCGCACCGGCGAGCAAGCTTGACGGCTAGACGCTCCACCTCTGTGGTGGATGGCAGTACCGCCACTTGTCGTTCGTCCGAGACGTCGCGCACCATCAACTGTCCTATCAGTTCGGCCAGTCCTTTTCGCAATCGGCTTTTCTGACCGGGATGGTTGCTGTTGATCGTTCCGCCTTTGCATTCAGCAACGACACGCCGACCGTCCAATTCCCCCACCACATCGCCTTGTCCTGATCGTGGGTTAACTATGACAGTATGGTCGCCGCGAACGTAGTGCCCGCCATACAGGGTTGAGCCTATCGAGCGCTCTCGCGCGAAGCCGTGATGGAGCAGAAAACCGGAAATGTCGAAAATCTTTGCATGCTCGCCATCGGGATGGATGGTTACCTTCGATCCGCCACCAGCTTCATCGAGCAGATGAAAGGCATAAGCCAACATCACCGCCGCTTCCGAAAACTTGTGTTCAATCCCTTCGACCACAAAGCCCCGGCGCTTCTGGGGTGGTTCATATGGCGTGATGTATAGCATTCTTCACCCTCCGGCCTCCTGCGAGTGGCTTAGGATACGATAAACCGAGGCCCTGCCAATGCCGAGTTGTCGGGCAATGTCGCTCGGTCCAATCCCGGCCTCTTTGAGATCGAGGACGGATTGGCTTTTGGCACGCGCCGTGGGCGCACGACCTTTGTATTTCCCTGCGGCTCTCGCTACTGCAATCCCCTCTCGCTGCCGTTGCAGCATCACCTCCCGCTCAAACTGCGCCATTGCTGCGAACACGGTCAGAAGCATGCGCCCGGATGGCGAGCGCGTATCGACTTCGCCTCCTCCGAAATCCAGAATTCGCAACGCAACACCTTTGCGGTCCAGTTCCTCGACAAGCGCCAGAAGATGGGAGGTCGACCTTGCTAGACGGTCGAGCCGGGTGACCACGAGCGTGTCACCTTCGCGCACGAAATCGAGCGCCGCTTTCAGTTGCTGACGCTCGCCAACCGAGGAAACCTGCTCGACAAACATTTTGGTGCAACCGGTTGCACCGAGATCGCGTTTTTGTGCCTCAAGCCCAGCGGCCTGCTCGGCAGTCGATGTTCTGGCATATCCGACAAGCATACCGCGCTTCCTGTCTCACATGTATCTGGAGACAATGAGACACATGCGTCAAAACGCAAGGGATAACTTCATTGGGACGCCACCTAAGTGCCTCGGACCCGTCTCGCTGGGGCAAGGTCTGTTGGTAAACGAGTTAGCTGACCGCATAGCGCTTGAAGGTAATAGGGCCAGTCAGTAGGGTCCGCACTGGAGGGGCTTAGATGACAGCGAAATCACTTCAGGTTGAAGACCTACGGCTCGACTTAAAAAATCCGCGCATAGTTGAGGCGACGAGCCAACGCGAGGCTTTGCAAAAGATCATTACCGATCAGGACATCAAACTCGTTGCCCTAGCCGAGAGCATCGTGGAGGACGGCCTGAACCCTATGGATCGTTTTCTAGTCATTCCATCGGAAGACGATGCTGGGAAATTTGTAGTCCTCGAAGGCAATCGCCGATTGGCTGCCCTCAAAGTCTTGAGAAACCCCTCGGTTCTTACCGGCATGCAGGTTCGTGCCCCTGTACAGAAGAGATTTGAGGAACTTGCCCGACTTTTCGATAGCAGCAGCATGTCACAAGTCGATTGCTTTGAGGTTGAAGCCCGTGAAGACGGCGCGATGTGGATCAACCAACGGCACACCGGAGAGAACCAAGGGCGTGGGATAGTCGACTGGAGCGGCGTGGCGAGCGCTCGCTTCAGAGGCAACGATCCCGCGCTACAAGCTTTGGACTTCGTGGCAACGCGGGGCAGCTTAGATGCCGACGAAAAGGAAAAGATCGCGCAGCGCTTCCCGATAACGACGCTTGATCGCCTTCTGTCTACACCAGCAGTTCGTTCAGCAATCGGGGTAGAGATCACACGCGGAAAGCTGCTCACCGGGCTCCCATTCGAAGAAGTAATGAAACCGCTCCAGCGAATGGTTCGGGACCTCGTATCTGGCACCGTCACCGTCACTCATCTCAAACGACAGCCCCAGATGGTGAGCTACACAAGTGGTCTGGGCACCGACTTGCCGAACCTATCGACAGCCTCCTCTCCCCTTGTACCAGTTGAGGACCTTTTCCCCCCTGCCCCAGCTACAACCGGCAGCAGCACCGGCACGAGCGGCGCTACAAGTTCCGGTGGCGGCACCAGCAGCGCTAATGGGTCGGGCGGCGGCACAACCTCCGGAACGGGTGGAACTGGAACGGGTGGAACGCCAACAGGTGGAACGCCCAAAAGACGGACGCCAAGCCGGGGCAGTGCACTTATACCGAAATCTTGCGTGCTGCGCGTAACGAACACAAAAATCGCGGAGGTTGTGAAAGAGCTACGGTCTCTCTCTGTAAAGACCTATCCACACGCGATTTCGGTTCTTTTTCGGGTTTTCTTAGAGCTATCAGTCGACGAGTATCTAAAGCGACACAGCATTAACCTCACCTTTACCGCACCCAATGGAAAGGTCGGAGACAAGAAGCTGCGGACAAAGGTTGATGAGGCTGTGAAGCATATGATCGCGGCAGGTGCACCATCAAAAGAGCTAACCGGCATTACCAAGGCATTGTCGGACAAGCACAATCCTTTGCATCCAGATACCTTGCATGTGTACGTGCATAACGCGTTCTATTCACCAACCGAGCGGGAGTTGATGGTTGGCTGGGACAATGCCCAACCATTTTTCGAGAGGTTGTGGCCATGAGTTCGGACGACGTACCGCCACGTCCAAGCCGCCTCGGTCATTTTACGCCTCTGCGCTATCCCGGCGGGAAAGGTAGGCTGGCCCCCTATATCAAGGCGCTGTTAGTCGCCAATGATCTCGTCGATGGCGAGTACGTGGAGCCCTATGCAGGCGGTGCAGGCATAGCCATTGAGTTGCTCTTGCAAGAGTACGTTTCGCGCATCCATATCAATGATGTTAGCGAGTTGGTGCACAGTTTTTGGTGGAGCGTTCTCCACGCCACCGACGACCTATGTCGAATGATTACCGACCGGCCGCGCACTGTCGAAGAATGGGATCAGCAAAAACGCGTGCTGATGTCGCCGTCCGAACATTCAATCCTCGAAGTCGGCTTTGCTACTTTTTTCCTCAACCGAACCAACCGTTCGGGAATTTTGAATGGCGGCATCATCGGAGGCAGAGGGCAGACCGGACCATGGAAGATCGATGCTCGCTTTAATGCTCAAGATTTGGTTGCGAGGATAAAGGCAATTGCAAATCTCGGCTCGCGGATCGAGTTAACAAGGCTAGACGCACTCGAACTCCTTTCAATCGGAAAAGAGAAGTGGCCCAAAAAGACACTAATATATCTTGATCCACCATACTACAACAAAGGTAGAGAACTTTATTATAACTTTTACATTGATGGCGATCACTCAAATCTATCTAAGTATGTTCAAGATAACATAATAAGGCAAAAGTGGATTGTTTCGTACGACAACGTCCCCGCTATCCGTCATATGTATGGTGAACGTCGGCGCGCAATTTACAGCATCGGCTATAGCGCAAGAACTAGTCGGCAAGGCTCTGAAGCCATGTTCTTTTGCGATGCCCTCAACGTCCCAGAACTGATTGGCCCCGTAGTCGTTACAGAGAAAGCAGATTTCGCACCGCCGAGCGGGCTGCCGCAAATCCAAAAAAGAGAGCCAGCAAACTAGTCTGGCAACCCATAGTCACGATCTGGATCATTTCGTCGGTTCGGCCCTACCTCGTGGGTCGTAACTACGCGTCCGTCTTCACCATAGTAGGTGAGGCTGCGTAGCCGCCTGCCTTTGCCGGAGTTAGTGGTCTGATATCTTCGCTCACGCCGCCAGAAGGTACCATCAAAGTAAAAGCGTAGGTTTTCCCGGAACCATGTTTGGGCCGCCAGTGAGTAAGCCGGATGAGGACACGTATCAGCATGTCGCGCCCATGCTTCGTCCAGATTTGCCGGCGGCCTCGCCAGCCGCTCGGCCCTCTTGGCGGCGGACTTAGCCTTCATGGTCTCTGAGCGCTTACGATTGGCGGCATCTCGCCTTTCGACTTCGTCAAGCATGGACATCCATTGCTCTTTCGACAGCCCAAGTGGAATGTCCTCGTCGTGATCATCCATCAATATGTCGCCTTCAAATTGCTCTTATCGCCGCATTCAGAGGAAATTTTCAAAGAAGCTTGTCGAGATCGAGTTTTGGATACGCAACTTTGCCCATTTCAGAATATAGTGCCTTCAGCGAAAGGTTGGAGCCATAGCGCTCATCTACTTCCGTTCGCTTCCATCCTCCAAGAAGACGAACACGCTCCTGCGGGACTGCCGCTTCCCGCATGGCATCCCGCCAATTGTGCCGGAAGGAGTGAAACGAGGTCTTCGGTTCCCGTGCTCCTTGTTTATCCAGCAAATGGGCAAACCACTTTTGAAAGCTATCGGAATAGTAGCCGCGACTATCCCGCCGGAGGTCCGGAAAGGGGCGCGCGTCCCTGCCTTTAGAAGCCTTTTTATGAAAATCAACGAAGCCCAGCGCCTCAATCTGCGGGTGCAGCGGAACTTTCCGGCGACCGGCTTCGCTCTTCACACGACTACCATCCTCCGTCGTCCGCACGTCAAAAACCCAGACGCTGTCCACTTTGTAGAAGTCATCGGCGCGAAGCTGGCAGATTTCGTTCAACCGCATGCCGTGGTACAGTCCGATCAACGGTATCCAGAACTTGGTTCCCCTAGGCCGGGACGCACCAACTTTTGCCCAGCCTCGGCCATCGTTCTCGCAACCGGTGAAAATCGGGGCAGCAAAGATGCTCTTCAATTGAGCGTCCGAAAAGGGCTTTCGATCCTCTTCGGTATGATCGTGCCCGGACAAAGCCAGCGATTTGGCCGGATTTCGCTCCATGCGCTCCTCGGCCACAGCGAAGTTGAACAGCGTGCTCATCTTATGGAGATAGCTGTTCACAGTCGTGCCACTAAGCACGGGACGCTCGTCCGCTGCACCTTTCTCAACGGCCTCGGCAAAAGTATACCCGCCGTAAATTTTGGTGGAGTTAGGCGGCAACTTAACGAGGATGTCTCGAACTGCTTTGCAGTCATCCCGGTTTATGTTGCGCAGCCGCTGATCAAAGCCAATAACTTCATCCATAACACGGAATAAAAGGCTGTAGTCCAGTTCGACCTTCTTGCGCATAGGTCCGCGACGCGCATCAGTCTTAAACTCCTCGATCAACTCGCCGAGCGTCACCGTGCGTTTGCCACGCCTGCGCGGCGTTTCGACTACCTCCTGAAATTCAGGATCGGTGATAGTTGCCGGGATTGCTGCGATCTGAGCGACCTCCTGTTCCAACAGAGATTTGACACCACGGCGAATAAGATCGGTGAAGACACGATACTTCCAGCCACTACGATTGGCGACGAGTTCGAGATGGGATGCAATCGCGATGCCGCCGACGACCTTCTGGCGGTATGCTAGACCGTTTGCCCGGATCAAATGATTGACGGTGGATCGCAGCAACTCGCTATGTGAGGGGTGATCCGGAATGGTCAGAAAGCTGATCTTCCGGACGAGGCGCTCCCGATATTCCTGTAGCTCCGCCCGCGTAGCAAACTCATCCTCCGGCCGCTGATAGGCGTCCTCGCCAGCGAATGCGCTAACGGCCGCCATGTATCCGGAGCGGAACCATTCCATGACGATCTTTTCGATCTCATGAGTTGGCAGGTCGTCTAGCTTGCGACTGTTATCCTCGACCACCAATCGCCCGGCCGCATCGTCCAAACGCTGTTGATGCTTCTGGACTACGTAGGAAGCCAGTCTAGAAGCCTCCTTTAGGTCGGTCGTCTTGAGGCTTTCCGTCAAAAACTCTGCGCCGATGGTGCTGCGTAACTGCTTCGGCACCCTGCGACGAACATAATAAGTGTCATTACGTCGATAGAGATAGCGGTCTTTCGAGACGACTTTCCAAGCCACGTGTGTGACACCATTGTGTGACAGATCGGAACTGAAAGCACAATAAACGCAGAAACTTAGGGAATTCAACGCCTAAAAGACGTGATGGTGGGCCCGGAGGGACTCGAACCCCCAACCAAGCGGTTATGAGCCGCCGGCTCTAACCATTGAGCTACAGGCCCCACACGCGGGCTGGATAGTCAGTTTTGCGCGCTGGCACAAGCCATCTTCGCGCATCTCGTGTGCCCTGCCGCAATCCACCCATAATCCGCCCCTATTCGACACGGTTGAAGGGCTCAGGACAACGGAGATTATATTATGAATCGCAAATACATGGCGCTCGCTCTTGCAGCGGCACTCGCAGTTCCCGCCGCTGCCGCCCGCGCCGACAACCAGCCGCCGCCGCGCATCATCGTGACGGGCGAAGGCGAAGCCTCGGTCGCGCCCGACCTTGCCCTGCTGTCGCTGTCGGTGATGCGCGAGGCCAAGACCGCGCGCGAGGCACTCGACGCCAACAACGACGCCATGGCCGCCGTCATCGCCGCGATGAAGGCCTCCGGCATCGCCGACCGCGACCTGCAAACCGCCGGCATCCAGATCCAGCCGCGCTACAACTACACCAACAAGCCCGACGGCTCGCAGGAAGCCGAACTCGTCGCCTACCAGGTCACCAACACGCTGTCGGTGCGCATCCGCGACATCGCCAAGACCGGCGAGGTCCTCGACAAGGCGGTATCGCTCGGCGTCAACCAGGGCGGCGGCATCAACTTCACCAACGAAAAGCCCGACACCGTCATCACCGAGGCGCGCAAGCTTGCGGTTGCCGACGCCATCGCCAAGGCCAAGGTGCTGGCCGAGGCCGCCGGCGTCAGCCTCGGCAAGGTGATCGAGATCGCCGACCAGTCCTTCGCGCCGCCGCCGATGCCGCTGCAGCAGGCCAAGTCGTTCGACCGCGCCGCCGCCGGTGCCGTCCCCGTCGAGGCCGGTGAAAACGCCTACCGCGTCCAGGTCAACGTCACCTTCGAACTGAAGAACTGACGCCTAGGATCCAGGGCTGCCGTCGCGGGGCGGCAGCCTTCGGACAAGCCGGACGCCCCGATCGGGCAATGAAAAACCCCGGAGGCCAGGCCTCCGGGGTTTTGTTTGGAGCCACGCCCTCTCTTGGCGAAAAGGGGCTCCCGCTACTCTGGACCGGGCGGCGCCCGGCCCGGCTGTTACCAGCGAACCACCGGGCAGTTCGGGGCACGGGCGAAGCTGATCGCGACGCGCTCGCCATACTTGCGGCCGCTGACGGTGATGGTGCGGCGGTTGACGTCGACGACGCGGGCGCGGCGCAGGCCCATGCGGTCGGCCTTGTCGAGCGCCCGGTCGGGGGTGCAGCGGCGATCCCAGCGGCCATGGTCGGGGCGATTGCCCCAGCGGCCGTCATTACGGTTGTCCCAGCGGCCGTCGTTGCGGTTGTCCCAGCGGTTGCCGTCACGATAGCCGTCCTGGACATAGATGCCGACGCGCGGCTCGCCCTGGCCGAGGTTCAGGTAGAGGCCATCTGCCTGCGCCGAAGCGGGAATCGCCGCCAGCGTGCTGAAGCCGATGAGCGCCGAAAGGGCGGCAGTCTTGATCTTGTCGAACATGGTCTTCTCCTTGAACTCCGTGGCGTCAAGCCGTCTGTGCCTGAGCGATGGCTGCAGATTGCCCCACCCAAGCTGAACCGATTTCGAACCGTGCATTCATTTTCGGTTCATCTGGCAAGACACTGATTCCATTGGACAATATGATGCGATCACGCATTCGTGAGTCGCCGCGCGAGCGCGAAATAGCCTGCCGAAATGGTCGGGAATATGGCGAGCCGGCGCTTACGGTTCCTCGTCGAGCACATGCTCGAAATAGTCTTCCGGTTCGGCCAGGTCGTCCTCGGAAGCCGTCAGCCTGCCGCGCACCGAAATGCCGGCCTCGTGCACGGTCTCGGCGCTGCCCGAAACCAGATGGTGCCACCAGTAGAGGTCGTGGCCCTCGGCGACGAGGCGATAGGCGCAGGTACTGGGCAGCCAGGTGATGGTGCGCACGTTGTCGGGCGTCAGCCCGACGCAATCCGGCACGCGCGCGAGGCGGTTGGCATAGTCGGAGCAGCGGCAGGTCGCGCCGTCGAACAGCCGGCAGCCGACGCTGGTCCAGTAGATGTCGCCGGTGTCCTCGTCCTCGAGCTTGGACAGGCAGCATTTGCCGCAGCCGTCGCACAGCCGCTCCCACTGGGCAGGGCTCATCGCCTCCAGCGGCGTCGTTTTCCAGTAGGGCTCGTCCATGCCCGGCATTTGGCGCGCATCTCCGGCGTCGTCAAGCACGCTCGCATTGTATCGTCGCCTGCGCGTTGCATTCATCGCCAGTTCAGCGAAGCCACGATATTGCCTTGTTGCCGTCGGGCAAATGCCCCGAAACGATGCGACTGCCGGGTGGAGCGGAACCATTTCAGGGTTCCATCTGTTTGGGCCGGGACGGGACCAAGAGTTCACTTCGAGGAGATTTCCAACGATGAAACGCCAACCACGGATTCTCGCAGGCACGGCGATCGGCCTGTTCATGGCATCCGCGCCGTTGGGCGCACTGCCGCTGCCGAATGGCGCGCTGCCGGATTCCGGCGCGGCGCTGCCGCTCATTCGCGTGCAGTCGGACTGCCAGGAAGGCGAATCGGCCGAGGCCTGCGCCGCACGCCAGGGCGGCCAGCAGGCACCGGCGGAAGAGCCGGCCCCTGCCCCCGAACCAGAACCGCAGCCGGCGCCGGAACCCGCGCCGGAACCCGAGGCCGCGCCTCAGCCCGAGCCGGCACCGGAACCGGAGCCCGCTCCGGCGCCCGAGCCCCAGGCCGAGCAGCCAGCCCCCGAACCGGAGCCCGAGCAGCCCGCACCGCAACAGCAGGAGCAGGCGCCTGCCGCCGAACAGCCGGCCCCCGAAGCCGAGCCCGCGCCGGAACCTCAGGCCGAGCAGCCGGCGGAAAAGCCCGCCGAACAGCCCGCCGAGCAGCCAGCGCCGGAACAGCAGGAACAGGCGCCAGCCGCCGAGCAGCCGGCTCCGGAAGCCGAGCCCGCCCCCGAACCTCAGGCCGAGCAGCCGGCGGAAAAGCCGGCTGAGAAGCCTGCCGAGAAGCCCGCTGAACAACCCGCCGAGGCAACGCCTGAGCAAGCGCCGGCTCCTGCGCCTGCCCCGGAAACGACGGCACCCGCCGGAGAGGCCCCAGCCCAGGGCGAGACGCCTGCCGCCGAACAGCCCAAGGCCGAGCAGCCGGCAACCGGCGAACAGCCCGCGACCGGCGAGCAACCCGCTGCCGGCGAGCAGCCGGCAACCGGCGAGCAGCCGCAGCAGCCCGCGACCGGCGAACAGCCGGCCCAGCAGGGCGAGGCGCCCGTCAACCCGAACGCGGCCCCGATCCTCGACAGCCAGAAGGAAACGGCGCCTGCACCTGCCGGTGGCCAGCAGCCGGCTGCCGAGGGCCAGCCCGCGCAACCTGCGCCGGAAGGCCAGCCTGTGCCCGAAGGCCAGGCCGGCGGACAGACGGCCCAGCCGCAGCCGGTGCCGGTCGATCCGGGCCCGCCGCCGGCCGACGACAAGGCTGCCGCCGAACAGGCCCAGCCGGTCGAGATCCAGGCGATCACCGCCGAGCAGGGCACCCGCCTCGAGCGCGCACCCGAAATCGACCTGCGCCGCAGGCCGCGCCCCGAGGGCACCGAGGTCCTGCGCGAGATCGGCGACCGGGTGATCATCCAGATCAACAACCAGGTCATCGTCGAGAGCAACGAGCGCCCGCGCATGACGCGCAACGCCCAGGAGGTCTACTACGAGGAACTGCCGCGCGGCCGCACCCGCGAGGTCATCGTCCGCGAGAACGGCAACCAGATCATCACCATCCGCAACCGCTACGGCGACATCGTGCAGCGCTCGCGCATCACGCCCGACGGCCAGGAATATGTGCTGAGCTATGTCGACGACCAGTATTACGGCGAGATGGACGAGTGGCGCGATCCGGGCCTCGACCTGCCCCCGCTCCAGCTTCACATCCCGCGCAACGAATACATCCTCGATGCCCAGTATGTCGAAGATGAAGATGCCTACTACGAGTTCCTCGAGCAGCCGCCGGTCGAGCGCGTCAAGCGCCTCTACTCGGTCGACGAGGTCAAGCGTTCGGCCCGCGTGCGCGACATCGCCCGCCGCGTCGACCTCGACACGCTGAACTTCGAGTTCGGCTCGGCTTCCATCAACGAAGCCGAAGTCGCCAAGCTCGAGGGCGTCGCCAACGCGATGGACAAGCTGCTCAAGAAGAACCCGGCCGAAACCTTCCTCATCGAAGGCCACACCGATGCCGTCGGCTCCGACGTCGCCAACCTGGCGCTGTCGGACCGCCGCGCCGAGGCGGTGGCGGACGCGCTCTCCAACGTCTTCGGCATCCCGCCGGAAAACCTGTCGACGCAAGGTTACGGCGAGCGCTACCTGAAGGTGAAGACCGACGCGCGCGAGCGTGAGAACCGCCGCGTCGCCATCCGCCGCATCACGCCGCTGGTGGCCCCCATCGCCAGCGCCAAATAGGCACTGACAGCATCCAAAAAGGCCCGGCCCGCACCTCGTGGGCCGGGCCTTCTTGCTGCGTTCCAGCAGCCGGACTGCCGCCGGCGCGGCCTGTCCCGGCCCGCATCCGGCCATCCTGTCGCCCGGTCACAATCACGCGATGACCCGGCTTTCGCCATTGATTCGCTGGATTTTGATGCCACTTTGAGGGCGACGTGGTTCCCTGCCCCGTCCCATCTCCGGCATTCCAGGAGATCAAGGCCCGGCCGAAATTCCCCCTCCAGCGGCCGGGCCTTGTTTTATCCCAAAACCTGTTGCATTCGTCGGCACCTTCGCAATCTGCAATCGCAAATTCCCCAAACGCAAAATTTCGGACGTCTCATGAAACGCCTCGAACACGCCGTCGAATCCATCATTCTCGCCTCGCGCTGGCTGCTCGTGGTGTTCTACCTCGGCCTCGCCGTCGCACTCGGCGTCTACGCCCTGTCCTTCACGCGGAAGCTCTACGAGTTCGTCATGAAGGTGATGGTGCTGGATGACACCGACACCATCCTGAAGGTGCTCGGCCTGATCGACGCCGCGCTCGTCGCCTCGCTGGTGGTGATGGTCATCATTTCCGGCTACGAGAATTTCGTCAGCCGCTTCGACAACCACGATGGCGAGGTCCACTGGCTCGGCACCATCGACATCAGCTCGCTCAAGATCAAGGTCGCCTCGACCATCGTCGCGATCTCGTCGATCCACCTGCTGCAGGTCTTCCTCAACAACCAGCAATACACTTCCGACCAGTTGATGTGGCTGACGATCATCCACCTCACCTTCGTGCTGTCGGCGCTGCTGCTGGCCTATATCGACCGCCTCACCGGCCTGTCCAAGGGCTCCAAGAAGTCGGCCGAGGCGGACGGCCCCAGCCTCTGAGCCGACGCCGGGCATCGCACCGGCGCGGATTCATCTTGTCAGTCGCGCCGGCCAACCCGCTGGATTGATTCAGTCTTCGGCCACCCGGCCGAAGCGCTGCCCACCCTCCATTGTCGAGCTCGAACCATCGCCGGGAGGCCACTATGCGCATTCTGGGATATGTCCTGGCCGGCGCGGGCGTGCTCGTCTGCGCGGTCACCTTCGGCTTGTGGGTCTGGCTCAACAGCTTCGCCTGCGGCATGATTCCGACCGGCTGCAAAGGCTTCCGGCTGCGCTGGGAGGACAGCGAGGCGCTGGCCTATTTCATTCCGCCGTTCATCCTCGGCTGCGTCATCGCGGTGGCGGGTGCGGCGACGATCGCCGTGAACCGGAAACGCGCCCGGAAAACCTAGGGCGGACAGCCGTCTCTCCCGCCAGCCGTCGCTTGTCGGCCGGCCCCATTTCTGGTCTTGTGGGACGGTTCGCCTCCCGGGATAGCCTCAGCGTGCTCGCAGCCTATATCGACGAGATCATCATGGCCTGCGCCGCTGTCTGGATGACGGCCGTCGGCTTCGGCTACATCGCCTTTCCCGTCCCGCCCCAGCAAGCGTGGCTGGACAATCTCGTGAAGCACTTCAAGTGGATGGGTCCGCTGTTGATGCTCATCGCAATCGTGCTCGGCGCCCTATCTCCCCAATGATCGCGCATGTCGCAGCGGAGACCGCGCCTGATCGATGAGTCGACCGCCTCGAGGCACCAAAGGAACCTTCCGCCGCCCTCCATGTTGTCCCTGCAGCAGACAGGAGACAATCGATGCCGAACAACTATGAAACCGGCGCACGAAAGCCCGTCGAACGAAAGGGCCCGGACCCCGGCGATGCCTTCTCGCAGCAGGCTGCCGAGAACAGGCACCCGGCCGATCGCTACGGCAACACCGAGCCCGTCGACGAAACCAACGAAAAGGCGCGTCACTCGGACGGCCAGAACGCACCGGGCCGCCGCGCGCGCGTTCCTGAAAAACCAGGCGGCAGCGAACAGCCGGGCTACAGGATGAAGCGGGCACGCTTCTGGCAGTCCTGACGCCGCCAGATCCAACCGCCATCCCCGTCGACCGGATCGCTTTCCGCGTTCAGGCGTTGTTGCTTCGTTGAAAGGAGCAATCGCCATGAACGTCGCCAACCTGCAACTCGAGGGCCTGATCATGGCCATCGCAGCGATCAACCACGTCCTTGTCCGCAAGGGCGTTCTGACGGTTGAGGAAATCGACATCGCCTTGCGCAAGGCCGAAGCCAGCGAGACAGCCGAAGATCGATCCGAGGGCATGTCGTCGTCCAACCGCGACGCCATCAACTTCCCGATCAGGGTGCTGGAGCTTGCCAACCAATGCCAGCCGGAAGCGGACATTCCGTCATTCTCCAGGCTGGCCCGGATGATCGGGCAGATGAAGGAACCGTACAACGATCAGCGGTGAGGCGCGCGATGAAGGACGTCAAGTCGATCGACTGGATCGAAGCAGCCACGTTCTACGAGAGCCGGCTGGGTCCGGGGATGCTGTTCGATCACCTGTCGCAGGCCGTGCGGCACGCGGTCAACGTCCCGCTGCGCCGCCAGCACGACACCGCAAGGATCGTCACGCAGTCGGGGTCGCAGTACGGCTGGCAAGAGATCAACGTTCTTCACCATCGTCTGCGGGCCAGCAACGGCAGCGAATGAGTTGTCGTCGTCTTGCCGTTTTGAAGTTGACCCAGATCAAGTTCGCCCCCTCCACCCGGCACTATAGTTGGCTCGACAATTCGCAAGGAGATGAAATGTCGAACACACCGCACACTCTGGGTGAAGAATTCCCCGGCAAGTTGGATGCCATCCACGCCCTGAAAGCTCGGGACACGGGTTTCGCCCGCATCCTCGAAGAATATGACGATGTGAACGAGCAGATCCACAAGGCCGAAACCCACATCGAGCCCGTGAGCCAGGAACACGAGGCGACGCTGCGAAAGCGCCGGCTGATGCTCAAGGACGCGATCGCGGGCGCGGTCACGGCAGGCTGATCGACCGAACACCCGCAGCAGCCGGCGGTGAAACCGGCGCTGCGGGACCGATGAAAACGACGATGATCCAAGCAGTGGAGGTAGATTTGTACACGCATATCCTCATAACCACCGACGGTTCCGAACTCGCGCAGAAGGGTGTCGACCACGGGCTGACACTGGCCAGGAACCTTGGCAGCAAGGTCACGGTCATCACGGTGACCGAGCCCTATCCATTGAACAGCCCGGCCACGATGGCATCATGGAGCGATGCCCAGCAAAAGCATGCCGACGCGGCCCTGAACCTCGCTCAGGCGGCAGCGTCAAAGGCCGGCGTCACCGTCGATCCCGTCCAGGCATTCGGCGAGTCACCCGCCGAAGCGATCGTCGAGACTGCCGCGGAACGTGGCTGCAACCTCATCGTCATGGCCTCCCACGGACGCCGCGGCGTCAGCCGGCTGCTGCTCGGCAGCCAGACCGCCGAGGTCGTCCATTATTCCAAGGTGCCGGTGCTCGTCGTGAGATAGGCAGCCTGCCGAACTGCTCTGCTCCGGAGGCGCCGAAAGGCGCCTCTTTGCGTTTGGGCCCGTCCTGCGCCCAAACGCCTCCGGCGAGGATTGCCGATCACAATGATCGCCCATAGGTGCATGCAAGAAATTTTCATCAATCCAAGATTGTATAGAATATGGATTGATTTTTCAAAAATTCTGTAGAATTTAATTAGAAAATGACAAGATTCGAAGAAATTTAACACCTGAGATAACAGTAGATCGAAGGCAATTGTGCTTCTGCAATCTCAAGAAATTTGAATGACGACTTTTCGAGGCAATTCATGAAACTATCGGGATCTGCGTTCAGCGCCTCAGTATCGATTGCGGCACTTGTGCTGGGCATCGATGCGGCACAGGCCGGCCAAAGCACGATCGAGTTTGAAATTTGCACCGTGCGCGAATGTGAATCATGGTCGGATGCCTACGTCGATGAGGGTTTCGACGACGCATATTGGGGGACCGGCGCGGCTGGCGCAGTCAGTCAATCCCGTTCGGACGACAGCGACAACGCTTACGACAAATGGGGCGTGATTTACGGCGCATCGACGATCGACTACCACATCAACAGCGTCGTCGCTTATGATTCTGAATTCAACGGGCTGAAGGCCTGGCGGCAAACCCAGTCTTACATCGGGGTGCCGGGACTTCCCACCAACTCGGTTCGCTGGTTCGACAGCTTCACCAACGACACCGGCGCCACGATTACCGCCAACATCGTCTTCGGCGGCACTCTCGTTGCCGGCGACGACATGTACGTTCACGCCGCGGAATCGGGTTACGTGGTGACCGGCCAGTTTCAGCCTGGCAACGAGTCCCTGACTGCGGTCATCGCCCATCTCTACGGCAACAACGACTACGCCCTCAGCCAGGTCATAACCAATTTCGAGAACCACGACGACAACCCCTACATCGTCTTCCCGGTGACGGTCGCTGACGGCCAGACCGTGTCGTTCATGAACGTCAACCTGCTCTTCGGCGAAATAGGGCGCAATATCGACCCCGACGGCGCGCTCTATGCCGCCGACGTGGCACGTGCCATCCAGCAGTCGGAACTGTTCATCAACAGCCCGATATTTTCCGGCCTGACCGCCGCCCAGGTCCAGAGCCTGCTCAACTGGACCGTCAAGGACACCGGCCTCGTCGCCGCTGGCGGCCCCGTCGCGCTGTCCCAGCGCCTGCACGAGGCCTACGACCTCATGCTTGCCCGCAGCACCGGTGCGACCGGCGGCCAGGCCACGGCCCAGCTCGCCACCGGCGCCCTGCAATATGCCGAGGAAAGCACGGCCGGCTCGGACGGAGCCGCGGCCCTTGCCCGCTCGATCGGCGATGCCGGCGGCAATGTTGCGCTCGCCGGCTTCGACGGCAGCCGCAGCTTCCTCTTCGGCGGCTACACCACCGGCTCGCAGGACTTCACTGCCGGACAGCTCGACTTCTCCGGCTATGTCACCGGCCTCGGCGTCGAGCACGCCATCTCGCCCGAAGTGCTCGTCGGCCTCGCCGGCGGCTATGCCAGCGGCAACGGCGACATCGACGGCGTCTATGCCAATATCGAAAACCGCCAGTTCACCGCCTCGCCCTACATCCGCTGGCAGGCGCCGACCGGCACCGTCTTCGACGCCCGGCTTGCCGCCTCGACCGAGCGCTGGGAATATGCCCGCACCGCAGGTGCAGCCACGGCTTCTGCCGAGATCGACGGCTACAGCCTGGGAGCGCATCTGCGCGCCTCGCATGACATCGAGCTAGACGTGGCCAGGGTCACGCCCTTCGCCAGCCTGGCCTACCTGCGCACCCACGTCGATTCCTACACCGAGACCGGTGCCGGCGCGGGCAACCTCATCGTCCAGGCCTATGATGTCGATCGCCTCGAAGCTCTCGCCGGCATCGGCGCATCCCGCAGCTGGCAACTCGAATCCGACACATCCCTGCGCGGTTTCGGCAGCGTCGGCATCGGCGGCGCCTTCTTCGGCAACGACGAGACGGTGCCGACCCGCTACACCACCGCGGCGACCGCCTTCCTCAGTCAGGCAGAGACCGGCGAAGGCACCTTCGGCCGCGTCGAGGCCGGCCTCGCAGCCGATTTCACCAACCGGCTCAGCCTGACCTCGAGCTACGCCGGTTCGTTCGGTGCCGAACGCGACCAGCACACCTTCAACCTCGGCCTCTCCGGCAAGCTCTGACCTGAGCTGCCCCTGAAAACGCCAGAGGCGCCGAAAGGCGCCTCTTTGCATTTGGCCAGGACGCCTGCACCCCAAGCCGATGACGGGCACCCGAACGGACGGGAGCATGGCAAAACACTGAGCTGTTCGTTCGTCAAAAAGGCCCATTCATCGTGCATTCAAGATGTCGTGGCCAAAGTCGCGGTCTTCCAACGATTCGAGGACATCCCAGTGTCAACCGCCCACACATTTTCAATGCGGACAGCCCTTGCCTCCCTTTGCGTCGCCGGCCTGGCTGCAACCCTGTCCATGCTGGCCCCTGCCCCGGCCGCGGCCCAGCGCATGGTTCGCTGCGCCACCGAGGGCGGCACCTGTCGGCTGCCATTTCCCGCCGAAGTCGTCTACGGCGCGCAAGGCAGGATGACCTCGCGCTTCATCGACAGGCCGTCGGTACGCTGCTCGAACCGCGTTTTCGGCGACCCGGCTCCCGGCCTGCGCAAGGAGTGCTACATCGTGCAGCGCGGCCGGGGCGGCGGCTATGACGAGCCACGCCGCCAGAGATGGACAGTCTGCGCCAACGAGAACGGCTTCTGCGACTTCTATGGCCGCAAGCGGGTGCGATACGGCACGATGGGCAGCTACGAGGAAGGCGTCTTCCGCGACGGCGTCGAATGCGACAACGACACCTTCGGCGATCCGGCACCGGGCGTCCGCAAGCGCTGCTACATCCAGGACTGAGCCTGCCGGCCAGGTCGAAGCCGGTTGGGATAAAGTAACGGAGGCGCCTCGCGGCGCCCCCGTTTTCGTTTGCGTCAGGCGTCAACCCTGTCCGGTACATACATCGCCAGGTACTCGGGGCTCGGCGGGATCTGTGTGATGACGTCGATCAGCACGCCATTGGGATCCCTGGTGATGAAATGGCGCTGCCCGAAGTCTTCGTCGCGCAGCGAGCGCAAGATCGGCAGCCCCTCCGCGACGAGCCGTTCATGCACGGCATCGACATCCTTGACCTCGAAATTGATCAGCACGCCGGCCACCCGTCCGCGCCCCTCCTCGGGGATCGTCTCGTGGTCGCCCTGGACGATGGCGAGATCGACTTTTCTGTCCTCCGTCGACCGCAGATGGACATACCAGCCGGCGTCAAACTCATACGCGAAGCGGAAGTGCTTGACATAGAAGGCGGCGGTGCCGGCGACATCGCCGGTCATCAGAACGGGATAGTAGCTGGTCGTCTTCATGGCTTTCCTTCTCCTCTCAAAAGACATACAGTCTGCATGCAAATGCGAAGTAACATACAGGCTGAATGTATGCAAGAGAAAACCGAGCGCCGCTCCAACCGTGACCGCACCGAGGCGACACGCGCCCTCCTGATCGAGGCCGCGCGCACGCTGTTTGCCGAAAAATCCTACGCCGAGACCAGCACGCCGGAGATTGTCGCCGCCGCCGGCGTCACGCGCGGCGCGCTCTACCACCACTTCGCCGACAAGCAGGAGCTGTTCCGGGCCGTGGCCGAGCAGGAGGCGGCATCCGTCGCCGCCGAGATCGAGGCGGCAGCGCCGCCGGCCATTGGCGCCCGCGAAGCCTTGCTTGCCGGCAGCAAGACCTATCTCCAGGCCATGCGCGCGCCCGGCAGGACGCGGCTGCTGTTGCTCGACGGTCCCGCCGTGCTCGGCCGCACCGGCATGGACGATATCGACAACCGCCACGGCAACCGTACCTTGCGCGAGGGCCTCGCCGCCTCGATGCGGACCGGCGCCATGCGCCGCCTGCCGCTGGCCGCGCTGACCGGCCTGCTTGCCGCCGCCTTCGACCGCGCGGCCCTGGCGATCAATGCCGGCGCCTCGCCCGAAGACGAGATAACGGTCATCTCGGCTGTCATCGACGGGCTGATGCTGCCCGAGCGGTCCTGAAACGCAAAGGCCCGGCACAAGGCCGGGCCATAAGCTGCCAGGCGATAGCCGCCGGCTTCAGGCGAACATGCGCTCGCCCTGCTCGTCGACCAGTTGCCGGCCCTTGGTCAGCGACACCTCGACAGCATCGTCGAGCGCGGCGAAGCGGTCGGCGCGAATGAACTTGTGCTCCTTGACCTCGCCGCCGACGTCCTTGGAAACCACGCCGCAGGTCTGGAACTGGCCACCTTCCTTGTAGGGCATCGCCTTGATCGAGAAGCCCTTGTATTCGATCTCCTTGGCAACGGCCGCAGCGGCAGGCTCGGCCGCACCGCCACCACCGCCGAAAAGCCTCTTCAGAAACGACATGCTGTTCTTCCCGTTGTTTTTCCGAAGCTTAGACGCTTGTCTTGAATCAGTCGAGGCGTTTCGAACCGGCCGCAGCCAGGGCGCACGCGCGGCCCGTGCGCCCGGCCTCCATGTTGCCGGCCCTACCCGAGCGAGGCGATGATCTCGCGATAGGCAAGCTCGGGAAATGCCTTGAGCGTGCGTGTCCTGATGTTGCCGCCCTGGCCCAGCATCATGGCGAAGCGCGCCACCACCGCGTCGTCCGGCGCCTCGGCAATCGCCACCATGTCGCACTCGCCCATGGTCAGGTAGAACTGCTTGAACGAGCCCCCCATGTCGCCGAGGAGTTTCTTGGCGGCGTCGAGCCGCTTGGGCGAGGACCTGACATCGCGAATGCCCTGGTCCGTCCAGTTGATCAGCATGATGTAAGTCGTCACGGCAACCTCCCTCCGGTGCCACGGCGCACGGCGGAAAGCCGGGGCAGGCATCCGGGTCATTGCCCTGAAATGCGTCCGACGCGCCGGAGTATCCTCCCGTGCCGGGTCAGGTGCAAGTTTGTGATGGCCTTGCCCGCCGACAGGCTGCACGTCTCCAGTGCTCAGCCGGCGTTGCCTCGGCTCAGTCGAGCCGCTTTTCCATGAACACGCTGAACGGATCTTCGCGGTAGTCGCCGAACGGCCCGCGCCGGACAA
Source organism: Aminobacter sp. DSM 101952 (assembly GCF_001424795.1). Classification (NCBI taxonomy): domain Bacteria; kingdom Pseudomonadati; phylum Pseudomonadota; class Alphaproteobacteria; order Hyphomicrobiales; family Phyllobacteriaceae; genus Aminobacter; species Aminobacter sp. DSM 101952. The sequence goes on from NZ_LMCL01000001.1 coordinate 536,202, forward strand.
AGCCGGTGCGTTCGTAGAGCGCCAGTGCCTCGTAATTTTCGATCCCTGTCTCGAGCCGCATCAGGCTGTGGCCGGCGTCGCGCGCGCGGCTTTCAAGGTCGCCGAGGATCGCCTTCGACAGCCCCTTGCCGCGTGCGGCCGGCACCACCCACATGCGCTTGAGCTCGGCCCAGCCATTGGCCAGCGCAATCGCGCCGGTGCCGACGGCCGTCCCTTGCCCGTCGCGCGCGACGACGAAATGCACAGTGTCGGCCCGCAGCGCGTCGAGCGGCAGGAAGTGGTTGCTTTCGGCCGGATAGAGCGACGCGCCATAGGCGTCGCCGTCCTCCAGCAGCGCAATCACCTCCGGCGTCGCCGGATCCTCGCGGCCGATGCTGAACTGCATGACGTCGCCTTTCAGCGTTCGGTCAGCGCCAGCTTGGCGCCGAGCATGACGAAGGCCGCGGCAAAGGTCCGCCGCATCCAAGTCATGACCCTCGGGCTGCCCGTCACCTTGTCGCGCACGGCGGCGGCGCACAGGCCGTAGATGGCGAAGATGACGAAGGTCGCCAGCATGAACACGCTGGACAGTTCGAGCATCCGCGCCAGCGCGTTCGGATCGTTGGGCGCGATGAACTGCGGCAGGAAGGCGACGAAGAAGATCGACAGCTTCGGGTTCAGCACGTTGACCAGAACGCCGTCGATCAGCACCTGGCGGGCACTGCGCGGGTCGGCATTGGCCTCGACCTTGAGCGCGCCATGTTCGCGCAGGCTCTGCCAGGCCATGTAGAGCAGGTAGGCGACGCCGGCATATTTGACGATCTCGAACAGCAATGCGCTGGTATGCAGCAAGGCGGCAATGCCGGTCAGCGCCGCAATCAGATGCGGCACGATGCCGAGCGTGCAGGCGAAAGCCGCGAGCACGCTTGCCTTGCCGCCGCGCGAAAGCCCCGCGGCCAGCGTGTAGACGACACCCGAGCCGGGCGATGCGACGATGATCAGCGTGGTCAGCAGGAATTCGATCGACACGGCAATCTCCCTTGTTTGACCGGACCTTAGTTGAACGCTGGACGCTGCGGAAGCCACCTGATTTCGCAGCTGTTGCCTTTTGCACCAAGGCCCACTAGGAACGGGCCGCTGCGCCAAGCGCACGCCGTAAGCGTCTCACGTCAAGCAACGCATTCAACCGGCCCGTCCGGGAGGAATGCCATGTCTTGCACTCTCGTGACCGATGCCGACTTCAGGAAATACTCTTCAATGACCTTACGTTCGAAGTCGCCCGGCAAGCTGCCGGCGCGTTATGCCGCCCTTGTCATGCCGCTGGTCCTGTCTGTGGTGATGACCTTCATTGTCTCCGCCATCTCGACGCTGAAGAGCCTCGGCCCGACGCCCGCCTTCCTCGCCACCTGGCCTTCGGCCTGGGCGCTGTCCTGGCTGGTGGCGTTTCCCACCTTGCTGCTCGTCCTGCCGCTCGTCCGCCGTATCGTCGCACTGGTCGTCGAGTCTCCCAGGGCGCCGTGATCTCGAGGGGTGGCGCCAGGCGCCACCCGCTCCTGCCCGCGCCGGCTTCCGGACTATCCACAGCCACGCTCCGCCCCACCTGCCGCAGCGTCTGCAACGGCGCCTGCGGCAAAAACCCACTCAAGCGCCAACCCATTGAATTGGCACAACAAGCTTCATCCAAAGATGGTCCAGCTACAAACTAGACTCTCATACTCAAGTATTATATCCCGGCGCCGTTCAATCGGAAGCCCACGTAAAGATCATGAAATTCCCAAGTCTGTTTGCAGCGGCGCTGGTCTCCGGCACCGCCCTCTCCAGCCATGCCCTGGCGCAAGTCCAGCAGCCCATAGTCGAGCTTGACGGCAACCTCGCCTATGGCCACGGCACCGGCAGCGTCGGCATCTTCCTGCCCTTCCTGCTTGACGGCGGCGACGGCCTGTTCTTCGATGCCGGCGGCAGCTTCGTCGAGGGTTCTGCCCGCCAGGCCTCGTTCGGCATCGGCTACCGCCATCGCATCGACAATGGCTGGCTGCTCGGCGCCTATGGCTACTACGACGTCTTCAACAGCGACCATGGCAACAGCTTCAACCAGCTGTCCTTCGGCGCCGAGGCGCTGGGGCCGATCTACGAAGCCCGCACCAATATCTACCTGCCGCTGACCGACGACAAATATGCCGCAAGCCTGAGCCGCGCCTTCGTCTCCGGCAGCGACCTCAGGATCCAGGCCGGCCGCGAACTCGCCCGCACCGGCGCAGATGCCGAAGCCGGCATGCGCCTGCCCGTGTTCCCCGATGGCATGGCGGCCGAGATGAAGATCTTCGGCGGTGCCTACTGGTATGACGGCGACACCGGCCTCGACGACACGCTGGGCGTCAAGGCGCGCACGGAGGTAAGCTTCGCCGGCCTGCCCGGCGTCTCCGGCTCGACCTTCACGCTCGGCGCGTCCGTTTCCCACGACAACGAGAACGACACCGAATTCGGCCTGACGGCCCGCCTGCGCGTGCCGCTCGGCGGCTCCAGCCGCAGCGGCAATGCCGCGTTCGACCCGATGTTCCAGCGCGTCGAGCGTTCGGACTTCGTCCGCACCCACGCCGACGGCAATGGCCTGATCGAGGCCGCCGAATTTGTCCATGGCGGACGGGCGGTCGGCAAGGTGGTCAATGTCGACGACGCGTCAGGCGACGCTGCCGCGATCAACGCAGCCCTCGCCGCCGCCGGCCAGAATGCGCTGGTGCTCGCCAACGGCACGATCGCGCTGGACCAGGCGATGCAACTGGGCACCGGCCAGCACATGCTCGGCGGCGGCGGGGTCATCGCCGTGCGCGGCACCAACAGCCGCATCGAGACCGCCTTCCGCAACGACGGCCAGGCAACGGCGCTGCACGGCACGGATCCGCTCGCCAATGTCGTCGCCATGGCCTCGGGCAGCGAGATCGCAGGCGTGACGATCACCGGCGGCCTGGCCGGCATCGCCTCGAATGGCGCGTCCAGCATCTCGATCCGCAACGTCGACATCTCGCAAACCGACGGCGACGGCATCCGCCTCGACAACGTCACGGGTGCCGCGATCGACAACGCCTACATCCACGACCTCTTCGTCTGCGACAACAACACCGCCTGCGAGTTCGCCGTCGGGCGGCCGAACCTCGCTCCCCATGCCGCGATCAGCGCGCTTGGCACCAGCGGGCTGAGCGTCCGCAACACCGTCATCGACAGCGTCACCTACGGCATCTTCGCCGGCAGCCGCATCGACCAGAGCGACTGGCCCGAAGTGATCACCCATGCCGCCACCGACATCGTCATCGACAACGTCACCATCAGCAAGTCGCGCCGCGAAGGCATCCTGCTGGTCGCCGCCAACGACGTCGAGATGAACAAGGTCACCATCGACAACTCCGAACAGGGGCTCGACATGGATCTGGTGGTGCTCCAGGGCACCTCCGATGTGACCATCACCGACATGACGCTGAAGGGCGGCGTCAACGGGCTGATGCTCGTCTCGGCGATGTCGCTGCCGGAAGAAGCAGCAACCACCAACGTCAAGGTCAAGGGGCTCGACATCGACGGCACCCGCAATGCCGGGATCTTCTTCAATCCGGTTTCCGACATGCACTTCGAGGATGTCGCCATCACCAACGCCGGATCTTATGGCGCATTCATCTATGGCAGTAATTTCCAGGGGCCGGTGAGCGACATCACCTTCGAAAACATGCGCGTCGAAAACGCATCCACAGCGGGCCTCTATTTCTCCGGCCCGGCGGAGAACATCCGCGGCGACATCACCGTCGTCGGCACGCCGCTGAACTGCCTCGCAGACCAGGGCACCTGGTCGGCCACGTCGCTGACCCAGACCGACGGCTCGGTGCTCACCCTCAACGGCGGCGCCCTCGACGCCAGCCGGATGACGGCCACCTGCCGCTGACGATGAGCGCGCCCACGCGGCCTCCGTTGCGTGGGCCTCTCCACGGCCAGGCGATGTCGGGAAGCCGGCATCCAGGCCCCAGCAAGCAGGAAATCGGAACCTTTGCTCAATCGAGCGGTTTGGCTGGCACGACCCATGTCAGATCAAACCAAGGTAAATGCCATGAACAGCCAACATCATTCCATGCACAACTACCTTCGTCTTCTGGCGATGGCAGTTCTGTCCTTCATCGCCATGTTTGCCCTCATGTACGCCATGGTGAACACCTTCGCCGATGTCTTTGCAAACCTGAACCAGTTCTACATGGCGGCGCTGATGGTGTTCCCGATGATCCTGATCGAGCTCCTGCTCATGCGCGCCATGTACCCCAACCGCGCCATCAACGTCGCGATCGTCGCCTTCAGCCTCGTGGCATTCACCGCCTCGTGGTTCATGATCCGGGAACAGACGGCAATCGCCGACGTGCAGTTCCTGAAATCGATGATCCCGCACCACTCCGGCGCGGTGCTGATGTGCGAGAACGCGACCGTCAGCGATCCGGAGATTGCCGCCCTGTGCAGCGACATCGTGCCCGGCCAGCAGGCCGAGATCGACAAGATGAGGGAAATCCTGCAGCGCCTCGAAGGCGCATAGTCCTGCTCGGCAAAGGGGCTGCAACCGAACCTTCGGCCTGCCGGTCACATCGAGAGGCCTGCCTCGATCAGCCGGCCGCGTCGATCGCCTGGCCGCCGGGGATCTGCAACGCCGCCAGCATGTCCTCGGCCACGTCTTTCCAGCTTCGCAAGCTGGACCGCGCCGCGACGATCCGCCGTTGCAGGCCCAGGCGGTAGTCCTTGTCGGTAGCCAGCCGCTCCAGCAAGCCGGCCAGCTCCGCCGGCGAATCCGGGTCGAAATAGACGGCGAGGTCGCCGCCGACCTCGGGCAGGCTCGACGACGGTGCGGCCAGCGCCGGCGTGCCCAGCCACAGCGATTCCCCCAGCGGCAAGCCCCAGCCCTCGAGCTTGCTCGGCATCAGCGTCGCCAGTGCGTTCTGGTACAGCCTGATGAGATCGGCCTGCGAGGGGTTGTCGATCATCAGCACATGCTGGGCCACCGTTGCATTGCGGCCGCTGTTGAGGCCCGCGATCGTCCTCCACCGGTTGGCGCCGGCGATCACCATCAGCGGCGGCGTCTTGCCTTGTTCCAGCAGCAGCTTCTGCGCGGCGAGAACGACGTCGAGGTTCTTGCGCCCGAGCGTGATGCCGACGCCCAGAACGTAGGGCCGTACCGGCAGCTCGAGCTTTGCCGTCTCGCCATCCGCGCGGCACTCATGCGCCAGCGGAACCACGGACATCCCGGGCAACGGCGGCAGCAACCCCTCCTCCACCTTGGCCTGCAGGTCCTTCGCGGTGAACTGCGAGTTGGCGATGATATGGCTGGCGTGCCGGATCACCTTGTTGTTGTCGGCATGGAAGTTGCGCTGGAACGCATCCGGTTTGTCGCCGAAATCATGCAGCGGGATGCAGTCGTGCAGCAGCGGGTAGAACCGCGTCCTGGAACCAGTCCGGGCGAGGCAATCGATCATGTCGACCAGAAGCTTCGGCCGCCCGGCCGACACCAGATAACCATCCTGGAGCGCAATCGGCTTCAGATGCGATCGCAGCGCTCGCAGCTTCGAGCGATTGACCGCCCTCAGGAAGGTGCTGAACGTGGTCGCAAACACGCGGTTCGGCAGGCTGCGGCCCGGCTTTGGCCCCCGCAGCCGGTAGGGAACGGCACCTTCGGGAAAACCGAGATCGACCACGCCATTGTAGGACGCTTTGCCGAAATGCGGGGTGACCTCGAAGAAGGCGCGCGCCGTCTCGTCGTAGACGACGAAGATCACGCCCTTGTCGAGAAGATGCAGCTCGTAGCCGATCTCCGCCACCACCCTGGCGATGCCATAGAACTTCAGCCTGCCACGACTTAGCAGGTAAAGCTCGCTCAGATCGTAGTAGACAGGTGAACTCAAACAGGCCTGATCCATTTTCGACCGATACAAAGCAAAATGGCCGTCCCGGGGGACGGCCATTTGTTGGTTTTATGTCAGCTGTCGAGGAAGCTGCGCAGCTTGCGGCTGCGGCTCGGGTGCTTGAGCTTGCGCAGCGCCTTGGCCTCGATCTGGCGGATACGCTCACGGGTGACCGAGAACTGCTGGCCCACCTCTTCGAGCGTGTGGTCGGTGTTCATGCCGATGCCGAAGCGCATGCGCAGCACGCGCTCCTCGCGCGGGGTCAGCGAGGCGAGCACGCGCGTGGTGGTCTCGCGCAAATTCGCCTGGATCGCCGCATCGATCGGCAGGATCGCCATCTTGTCCTCGATGAAATCACCGAGGTGCGAATCCTCCTCGTCGCCGACCGGCGTTTCGAGCGAGATCGGCTCCTTGGCGATCTTCAGCACCTTGCGCACCTTCTCGAGCGGCATGGCGAGCTTTTCGGCCAGTTCTTCCGGCGTCGGTTCGCGGCCGATCTCGTGCAGCATCTGGCGCGAGGTCCGGACGATCTTGTTGATCGTCTCGATCATGTGCACCGGAATGCGGATGGTACGGGCCTGGTCGGCGATCGAACGGGTGATCGCCTGCCGGATCCACCATGTGGCATAGGTCGAGAACTTGTAGCCGCGGCGGTACTCGAACTTGTCGACCGCCTTCATCAGGCCGATGTTGCCTTCCTGGATCAGGTCCAGGAACTGCAGGCCGCGGTTGGTGTACTTCTTGGCGATCGAGATCACCAGGCGAAGGTTGGCTTCCACCATTTCCTTCTTGGCGATCGCTGCTTCGCGCTCGCCCTTCTGCACCTGGTTGACGATCTTGCGGAATTCCAGGATCGAGATCGCCGTTTCGGTGGCCAGGTTCTGGATCTCGGCGCGCAGGTCGCGGATCGCGTCCTTCTCGTTCTTGGTGAACTCCTTCCAGCCGCGGCTGGACAGGTTGGCGATCGAACGGGTCCAGTTCGGGTCGAGCTCGGAGCCCTGGTACTCGCGCAGGAATTCCTCGCGGCGCACGCCGTAGCTTTCGGCGAGGCGCAACAGCTTGCCCTCGTTCTGCACCAGCCGCTTGTTGATGTCGTAGAGCTGCTCGACCAGCGCCTCGATGCGGGCCTGGTTCAGCGACAGCGACTTCACCGCCTTGATGAGCTGGTCCTTCAGCTCCTTCAGGCGACGGTCCTGGCTCGGCGACAGCGTGCCGGCGGCGGCGAGACGGTTCTCGACCTGCTGGTCCTGCAGCTTGCGCAGCTTCTTGTAGGTGTCGGCGATGACGTCGAGCGTCTCCATCACCTGCGGCCGAAGCTCTGCTTCCATGGCCGCCAGCGACAGGCTGGCCTCGTCTTCGTCTTCTTCCTCTTCCTCGCCGCGGTTGTCGCCGCCGACATTGGTGACGTCATCCTCGTCGTCGCCACGGCGGCGACCGGCCTTCGGCTCTTCCTTCGGCTTGGCGTCTTCATCGACGCGCTCGACGATCGGCGCCTGCTTGGCCTCGGGGCCGGCATAGGTCGCTTCGAGATCGATGATCTCGCGCAGCAGGATCTTGGCTTCGTTGAGCTCGTCGCGCCAGATGATGATGGCCTGGAAGGTCAGCGGGCTCTCGCACAGGCCGGCGATCATCGTTTCGCGACCGGCCTCGATGCGCTTGGCGATGGCGATTTCGCCTTCGCGCGACAGAAGCTCCACCGAGCCCATCTCGCGCAGATACATGCGCACCGGATCGTCGGTGCGGTCGGTCGGCTCTTTCTTGGTGGTGGTCGCGGCGACGGCGGTGCCGGTCTGTTCGGCAAGCTCGTTGGCATCTTCCTCGGCATCGCCTTCGGCGGCCTCGGCTTCCTCGCCCTGCTCGTCGTCCTCGACCACGTTGATGCCCATGTCGGACAGCATCGCCATCGTGTCTTCGATCTGCTCGGAGGTCACCTCTTCCGAGGGAAGCACCGCATTAAGCTCGTCCATCGTGACATAGCCGCGCTTTTTCGCGAGCTTGATCATCTTCTTGACAGCGTCATCGGAAAGGTCGAGCAAAGGGCCGTCAGCAGCGCCTTCGCGTTCGGTCTCGACCTCTTCCTTTTCTTTTGTCGCCATTCTTTGCTTTCTCCAGGCGGCCCGTCAGCCGCTTAAACTCTCGGACAGTGCAAATCAGATGGCCTCATCCAACCTGCGCCTGAACTGCCAGTAGCTGCACCTGTGTTAAGTCCAGATTAACCCTGATATCTGTGGCGGATTATCTTCCTGTCCAGTGACAAGCACCCAATCCGCATTCTACAGGCCGTCGACACGACTGGCGGTCTGGCCGCCGGTTAACTTTTCGAATCGACCTGATTCCGTCATTCCGGCGGAAGGTCAAGCGCCTGTCGCATGATTCGCTGCAAAAAAGCGAATCAAATGCGGGATTTTCGCTCTCTCGCCCTAGTTTCGCCCGCCTCGGCCCGAGGACACACCGAAGCCTTCGATAAGCGCCTCGGTAGCTTGCACGTCATGAAACTGCGCCTGGATCTCCACCAGATGCCGATAGTTTTCGTCGGTCGGATCGGTGGCCAGCGCCGCCTCGGCCTGTTTCAGTTCCTTATGTAAGGTACGGGCGCTGCGGTGCAAGTGCAGCGCCTGCGCGAAGGCGTCGCGGGCATCTTCGAGTGCCGCGTCCTCGAGCGCGGTCCACTGCCGCGTCCGTCGCGCCAGCGCCACCGCCCGCTCCCACATCTCGGCACAGGAGGCGCGCTCGATCGCCGCCACCACTCCCTCGCGCGTGTTGGCCTCTCCATGCGCCATGGCATCGATCAGCACCGAATGCAGTTGCCGCAATTCGCCATGGCTGAGATCGAGCTTTTCGACATGGTCGAAATTCTCGTCGATCAGGGAGGGATGGTTGACCAGGGCCACCACGAGGGCCGCCTCGCGCAGCGGCATGATGCCGCCTGCCCGCTTGACCATCGCCGACCGTGCCAGGCTCTCCGACACGGCCAGCCTGCCTGCGGCGGCACCGCCGCCCTTGTTCCACTGGCCGCGCTCGTTGCCCTTGCCGAATCCGGGCTTGCCGAACGAGCCCTTGCCGCGGTCGCCCTGGCCCTGCTGCCGGCCGCGCTGGTTGCCGAAGAAACTCAGCACCCGTTCGCGCATCTCCTGCTGGTAGTGATAGCGGACGCTCTCGTCCTTGATCCGGCCGGTCAGTTCGCGCAGCGTCTTTTCGAGCTCGGCACGACGCTCGGGCGTATCGAACACGCCACCCGAGGTCTCGCGCATCCAGACCAGGTCGGACAAGGGCCGTGCTTCCGAAAGCACCGCGCGAAACGCCTCGGGCCCCTCGGCCTTGACCAAATCGTCGGGGTCCTTGCCCTCGGGCAGCAAGGCAAAGCGCGCCGTATGGCCCGGCGCCACCAGCGGCAGCACCATGTCGGCGGCGCGATAGGCGGCCTTGAGGCCGGCCTTGTCGCCGTCGAAGCACAGCACCGGCTCACCCGACATGCGCCACAGCAGCTCGAGCTGGTTTTCGGTCAGCGCCGTGCCGAGCGGCGCCACCGCATTGTCGAACCCGGCCTGGGCCAGCGCGATCACGTCCATGTAGCCTTCGACGGCGATCACCGCCCCGCCCTTCTGCAGCGCCTTGCGGGCGCGGGCGAAATTGTAGAGCACGTTGCCCTTGTGGAAGAGCTCGGTTTCAGGCGAGTTCAGATATTTGGCCGAGACTTCCGCCGACATGGCGCGTCCGCCGAAGGCGATGATGCGGCCGCGCGAATCCGGGATCGGGAACATGATGCGGTCGCGGAAGCGGTCGTAGGACACCGGCACGTCCTCGAACACGGTCAGCCCGCAGGCCTCCATCTGCTGCTTTTCGATGCCCTTGGACGCGAGGAATTCCTTGAGCGCATTGCGGCTGTCCGGCGCAAAACCGAGCCTGAACGTCTGCTGCGTCGCCGGCGTCAGCCCGCGGTCGCGCAGATAGGCCCGTGCCCGCGCGCCGTCCGCGCTTTGCAGCCGGTCCTCGAAGAATGTCGTCGCCAGTTCCATGACGTCGGTCAGGCTGGCGCGTTCCTTCTCGCGCCGCTCCTCATGCGCGTCGCGCGCCGGCATCGGCACGCCGGCCATCTCGGCGATGCGTTCGACCGCCTCCGGGAAGGTCATGCCGTCGAGGTCGGTCAGGAAGCGGAAATGGTCGCCCGACACGCCGCAGCCGAAGCAGTGGTAGCGGCCCTTGCGGTCCTCGCAGTGGAACGAAGGCGACTTCTCGCCATGGAACGGACAGCACGCCCAAAAGTCGCCGCGCGGCGCATTGGTCTTCTTGCGATCCCAGGTCACGCGCTGTCCCACCACGGCCGAAATCGGCACGCGGTCTCGTATCTCGCTCAAAAATCCGTCGGAAAAGCGCATCGGGTCCTGCTTGTTTGAAACTGATATAGGCCCTCGCCCCCTCCGACACGACTCCTATTCGCTCCCCGCCCACGGGCATGCCCGATGTTCACAGCTTGAACTCGGAACCAGGCAAGGATATATACAAGGCGTATATACAGACGACGCATGACGTATCGCCTTCACTCGATCAGAATGAGCATGTCATGCGTGTCGTCCATAAAGCGGAATTCGACGATTTCGAATGGGACCAGCACAAGGCCGAAACAAACTTCGGGAAGCACGGCATCACATTCGATGAGGCGGCAGTAGCCATTGTTCAACCTCACCTCGAACGTGAAAGCAACCGACAAGGAGAGCTACGAGTTCTTGCCATATGCCCTTCGTCTCGCCGGATTATTGCGGTTGTCTACACCATGAGGGGCCAAAAATGCAGGATCATTTCGGCAAGGGCCGCGCGAGACAATGAGCAAAGAACGTATCGTTTCCTATTCCCTTGAAGAGATCCGTGACAGGATCGCGCGTGGCGTGGCCAAGTCCGACTGGGCGCGCGTCGATGCCATGACCGACGCCGACATCGAAGCCGCGATGCGTTCGGATCCCGACTGGGCAGACCTAATGGACGTCGACTGGTCGGACGCCTCCGTGGTCTACCCTTTGCCCAAACAGGCGATTTCGATCCGCCTCGACAAGGACGTGATCGATTTCTTCAAGGGTACCGGCAAAGGCTACCAGACGCGTATCAATGCGGTGCTCCGCCATTTCATGCGCGAGACCAAGAAAGACAAGCAAGCAGGCTAGCCGCGCTAAGCTCGAATGTGTCGCCTCTTGTCGCCAATGCACACGCGTGCAATATAGACGAAAAATATTATCCGGCTAAGATAATCGGCATGGTCATGACAGTGATTCGCATCCGCGTCCTGCCGCTCGCAGCCGCCCCACGCTTCCGCCGGTGCAGCCGATGAGCGGCTCTGTCGTCCTGCTGCATCTCGCCGGCGCCGTCGCGCTACTGCTGTTCGCCACGCGCATGGTGCGCACCGGGGTCGAGCGCGCCTATGGCGACGTCCTGCGCCACAAGCTGCGCAATACCATGCGCAATCCGATCCTGGCGGTGCTGGCCGGTACGGCACTCGCCATCGCATTCCAGAGTTCCACCGCCGTCACCCTGCTCGTCGGCTCCTTCGCCGGGGCCGGCATCGTCAGCGGCATCGCCGGCCAGCTCGCCGTGCGCGGCGCCGAAATCGGCTCGGCGCTGGTCATCAAGATCCTGACCTTCGACCTGTCCTTGCTGGTGCCGATCTGCCTCGCCGCCGGCACCACCATGTTCCTGGCCACCGACCGCCGCAGCTGGCAGCAGACCGGCCGCATCCTCGTCGGCATCGGCCTGCTCGTGCTGTCGCTCGAAATGGTCGGCCAGGCCTCCGAGCCGCTGCGCGAAAGCAGGCTCCTGCCCGTCATCGTCGACTATTTCGCCGGCGACCCCGTCACCGCCTATCTGCTGGCGGCCATCGTCACCTGGCTGTTCCATTCCTCGATCGCCGCCGTGCTGCTGATCGTCACCCTGGCCGGCCGCGGCTTCGTGCCGCCCGAGCTCGGCATCGTGCTGGTGCTCGGCGTCAATCTCGGCAGCTCGGTCATCGCCCCCCTGCTCACCCGCAACGCCGAGCCGGGCGTCCGCGTCGTCCCCATCGGCAACCTCCTGATGCGCGGCGCAGGGTCGCTGGTCATGCTGGTCGCCTTCCTCTGGGCCAAGCCCTCGGTCGCCTTCCTCGGCGCCACCGTGCCCGACCAGATCATCAACGCCCATATCCTGTTCAACTGCATCATCCTGGTCGCCGGCATCCCGCTGGCAAAGCTGGTCTACAGCGCGTCGGAAAAGATCGTGGCGCTCGGCACCAAGGCCGGCCCGGCCAGGGACATGGCAGTCGCCGAACTCAGCGCGCTCAACGAGGCCGCCCTCGACACGCCGTCCCAGGCGCTGGCCAACGCCACCCGCGAGGTGGTGCGGGTCTGCGAAACCGTCGAGATCATGCTCCAGCGCATCATCGAGCTCTACGAAAAGCCCGACACCGACAAGATCGCGGCCCTCGCCTCGCTCGACGACCGCGTCGACCGCCGCCATGCCGCCATCAAGCTCTACCTCGCCAAGGCCACCATCCGGCCGATGACCGAGGACGAGGCGCTGCGCTGCCAGGAACTGCTCGGCGCCTGCGTCAAGCTCGAACAGGTCGGCGACATCATCGTCCGCAACATGCTCGCCCACGTCCAGAAGAAGCTCGACCGCGGCCTCGAATTCACGCCCGAGGGCTGGCGTGAGCTGACCAGCTTCCATGCTTCGGTCATGGCCAATGCGCGCCTCGCCTTCAACGTGCTGGTGTCGCGCGACGCCAACACCGCCCGCCAGCTCGTGCTCGAAAAGGACAGGCTGCGCGACGTCGAGAAAGAGACCAGCCAGAGCCACTTCCTGCGCCTGCGCGACGGCACCATCAAGAGCGTCGAGACCAGTTCCATCCACCTCGACACCATCCGCGACCTCAAGCAGATCAACTCCCTGCTCGCCTCGATGGCCTACCCCGTGCTCGAAGAGCAGGGCCTGCTGCGCGGCTCGCGGCTGAAGGCCAGCTGAGCGGCCCGGAAACCGGAGCGAAGCGCAGGTCTGTCCGGCACAGGCGAGCCGCCCGCAAGCTCGCAGGACTTGGGTTCCTCGCCCCCACGACGTGGGGGAGAAGTGGCACGGCGAAGCCGTGACGGAGAGGGGCCCTTTCTCATCCGCCCGCTGGCCCCAGCAACCGCCCTTGCCTGTCCCGCCTTTCCGGGCGAGGCTGCTCCCGACATCAAGGGAGCCAGCACATGGCCGCGCTCGACCACGACGCCCTCATCGCCGAGATGACCGCATGGCGGCGCGACCTGCATGCCCACCCCGAATTCGGCTTCGAGGAAAAGCGCACCGCAGCCTTCGTCGCCCGCAAGCTTCGCGAATTCGGCCTCGACGAGGTCGTCGAGGGCATCGGCGGCACCGGCGTCGTCGGCACGCTGCGCCGCGGCAGCGGCAACCGGGCCATTGCGCTCCGCGCCGACATGGACGCGCTGCGCATCGCCGAGCAGGCCGACCACGGCCACGTCTCGCAAAATCCCGGCGTCATGCATGCCTGCGGCCATGACGGCCACACCGCGATGCTGCTCGGCGCAGCCAGGATGCTCGCCGCCGACGGCGGCTTCGACGGCACCGTGCGCTTCGTCTTCCAGCCGGCCGAGGAATGGGGCAAGGGCGCGCTCGCCATGCTTGACGACGGCCTGATGAGCCGCTTTCCCTTCGACGAGATCTATGGCCTGCACAACATGCCCGGCCTGCCCGTCGGCCGTTTCGAGACGCGGCCCGGGCCGATCATGTCGGCGGAGGACAATTTCGAGATCGTGCTGCGCGGCCTCGGTGGCCATGCCGCCCGCCCGCATGGCGGCCGCGAGGTGCTCGTCGCCGCCTGCGCGCTGGTCACCAACCTGCAGACAATCGTCTCGCGCCGGCTGAGCCCGGCCGACATCTCCGTCGTCTCGGTCACCGAGCTGATCACCGACGGCACCCGCAACGCCCTGCCCGGCTTCGCCCGCGTCCTCGGCGATGCGCGCAGCTTCCGGCCCGAAGTCAGCGCTGCGATCGAACAGCAGATGCGCATCATCGCCGAGGGCACGGCACTGACCTACAATTGCAGCGCCGAAGTGACCTACACCAGGGAGTTCGTGCCGCTGATCAACGATGCCGACGCCACCGCGGCCGCCATCGAGGCGGCCAGCTCCGTCTTCGACCCAGGCGCCGTCAACGGCCATGGCGAGATCGTCACCGCCTCGGAAGATTTCGCCCGCTTCCTCGAACACGTGCCCGGCTGCTTCGCCTATATCGGCAATGGCGAAGGCTCGGCGCCGCTGCACAACCCGTCATTCGACTTCAACGACGACGCCCTGATCCATGGCGCCCGCTTCCACGCCGCCATCGCCCGCCACCGCCTGCCGGTCGCCTGACGCGGCGCGCTTGCGCGAATCGACCGCATTCGTAAACTTGGCCACGGCCGTGCAGCCTGCCGCTCGCTCCATCCGGATTGGTGAATGCACCACGAAGCTGGTTTGACCCTCATGGGGTGACCGTCAGCAATTGCGAGCACTGACGCCATTTGTCGCCCTCATGGGAACCGATCCATGCCGACACTGAACCGAACCAAACTCATGGCCAAGGAGCTGCGGGGCGCCTTGGCCGCGCAAGACGTGCATCTCTCGCACGGCGCCTGCCTCGAGATCGTTGCCCGCCAACTCGGCTTCAACGAATGGAACATCCTCAAGGCCGCATGCGATGCCGAGGTCGATCTCGCCATGGCAATCCTTGTCGAGCATGGCCGCGAGGAAGAAGCTGCCGCCTTCTACCAGCGCGCCTTCGGGGCCGTTCGCGGCGGGGCCTACATGTTCGAGGGCAAGCCGATCTCCATCGACCTCCGCATCGGCGACGTCGCCCTGCAGGTCGGCGGCGCCAATCCGCGCCGCGAATCCGAGCCGCAGCGCGGCGGGCCGTTCTTTCCCAAGGCCCACGGCGCGGTCAGCGCCGTCTTCATCCTTGATGTCGCCAACGCCGAAACCGCCCTGCAACGGGCGATCGGGGCCGGGGCAATCCTGCGAGGAGAGCTTGGCGTAGCAACCGACGGCCGCCGCGGCGCCACCGTGTTCGACCCGTTCGGCCACATCTGGGGACTGCGCGACAAGACGCCGACAAAGCTGCGTCGCGCCGCCTGAATCTCCCCTTATCCCCAAAACGAAGACGCCCCGCACAAGCGGGGCGTCTTATTTGCGGAAACTGGAGACCGTCGACCTACTGCAGCAGGTTCTTGACGATGCCGCTTGCCTTGCCGAAGTCCATCTGGCCGGGATAGCGCTCCTTGAGCGCGTTCATGCAGCGTCCCATGTCGCGCAGGCCGTCGGCGCCGACCTCGGCGATCACCTTCTGGGCGGCGTCGCGCACGTCGTCCTCGGCCATCTGCTTGGGCAGGAAGTCGCCGATGATGGCGATTTCGTCGCGCTCCTGCGCGGCCAGCTCCAGCCGCGCGCCTTCCTCGAAGGCCTTGGCCGATTCCTGCCGCTGCTTGACCATCTTGGTCAGGATCTGCAGGATTTCCTCGTCCGACACCGGGTCCTTGCCGGCACCGCGATGGGCGATGTCGCGGTCCTGGATGGCGGCCTGGATCAGCCTGAGCGTCGAGGTGCGGCGCTTGTCGCCGGCTTTCAATGCAGTCTTCAGCGCCTCGGCGAGCATCTCGCGCATGGCCATTACTCCTGAACGTGTCGCAAACAATAGCGCCGACCTGCCACAGTGGCAAACCGAATGACAATGGCCAACTTCCTGTTTTCATTAGGAAAAATAATTAGCCACGAATCCCGGACCGGTCATTGACCACCCGCCGGGGTTCGCTTATTGTCCGCGCCTTGCAAGGACTAGTTTGTTTTGTGCACGGGGCCCGCCTGACGGTGGTCGTCCGTGCTTTTCGCTGCGCGATATGGCCTCTCCCGAGCCATTTTTCAAGTCGCGGCGCCCGTTACGCAGGAGCATCGCCATGGCCTCAGAGACCGCCCCCTGGGCAACCGAAGTGCCGACCGCCGTTCTGGTGCTGGCCGACGGCACGGTGATTACGGGCCGAGGCCTCGGCGCCACCGGCACGGCCGTCGCCGAAGTCTGCTTCAACACCGCGCTGACAGGCTACCAGGAGGTCCTCACCGACCCCTCCTACGCCAGCCAGATCGTCACCTTCACCTTCCCCCACATCGGCAACATCGGCACCAATGACGAGGACATCGAGGACCTCAACCCGGCGGCCCGCTTCGGCGCGGTCGGCGCGGTGTTCAAGGCCGATGTCACCAACCCGTCGAGCTATCGCGCCGCCGGTCACCTCGACCAGTGGCTGAAGCGCCGCGGCATCGTCGCCATGTCGGGCGTCGACACCCGCGCCCTGACCGCGCTGATCCGCGAAAAGGGCATGCCCAATGCCGTCATCGCGCATGCGCCCGACGGCAAGTTCGACATCGACAACCTCAAGGCCCAGGCCCGCGCCTGGTCCGGCCTCGTCGGCCTCGACCTCGCCAGGGAAGTCACCTCCGGCCAGTCGTCGTCCTGGACCGAGACCCCCTGGGTCTGGAACGAAGGCTATGGCGAGCGCGCCGAAGAAACCATGCACGTCGTCGCCATCGACTACGGCGTCAAGCGCAACATCCTGCGCCTGCTCGCCGGCCTCGGCGCCAAGGTCACCGTCGTTCCGGCCAAGACCTCGGCCGAGGACATCCTGGCGATGAAGCCGGACGGCATCTTCCTGTCCAACGGCCCCGGCGACCCCGCCGCGACGGGCGAATATTCGGTCCCCGTCATCAAGGACCTGCTGAAGACCGAACTGCCGGTCTTCGGCATCTGCCTCGGCCACCAGATGCTGGCGCTGGCGCTCGGCGGCAAGACCGCGAAGATGCATCAGGGCCATCACGGCGCCAACCATCCGGTCAAGGACCACACCACCGGCAAGGTCGAGATCGTGTCGATGAACCACGGCTTCGCGGTCGACGCCAAGTCGCTGCCGCAAGGCGTCGAAGAGACCCACGTCTCGCTGTTCGACGGCACCAATTGCGGCATCGCGCTGGCCGGCCGGCCGGTGTTCTCGGTCCAGCACCATCCCGAGGCGTCGCCCGGCCCGCAGGATTCGCACTACCTCTTCCGCCGCTTCGCCAACCTGATCCGCGAACGCCAGGGCGAACCCGCCTTCGCCGAGCGCTGAGCCGCGACGGTCGAGAAACAAAGCCGCCTCCGGGCGGCTTTTTCTTTGGCCCGATCGGGCGATGCCCTGCCCCCATTCCAGTATTGTAGCAGTGGGCCGCACCTCTCCGGCAGATCGCGCCATGGCGTACCGGATCGCAGCACCCGGAAGATGCCGTTCGGCATGCGGCGGTCCACGCGCGGCACAGCACGGGGTTTATCGGGAAGAAGCGGTTCGATCACGCTCCATGCGGAGCCAGGTCATTTCGACTCATGCGCCGCCTGAATCAGGTTTCGCCACGACATGAAAGCCGCCATTCGGCTGCGGACCTCAATTGAGACGTTCGCGTGGAATATGAAAGCCCAAAAGCTGTCATCTACCTCCACCTCCACCGTGCGACAACAGCTCAACGCCCCAATTCAGACACTAGAGCGGTGCCTTCGTTGTCCTAAAGCGGTTGTCCGACTGGGACACACCCAGCCACTATGGGGTGGCAAGGCTCATAGAGCATAAAGCGCGACAGTCCATAGCAATGGCACGAATGACGGCTACGGGATCGTGTCGTTCGCAAATCCTGTCACCACGCGTTCCATGCTCTCTTCGACATCCGGCATCGGGTCTAGGATGCCGCGATGCAATTGCTTGAACATCGAAAACGCCTCAAGGCCCGTTTTTTCGACCGACACACGCATGATGTCTGTCACGAGGCCGGGAAGCCCATTTGCCATGCCGAAGGCAAGCGCATCGCACCAGCAATGGGGGTCATTGTTACGGATAAATGAAATCGCAATATGCGCCCATAGCGCTGTAGCCATATCCTGCTGGCGATGGGCATCTTCGCGCATTGCGAGTAGTGCATTGGACCGATCGACACTGGCGACGCCGACGCTCAATGTCCATTCGGCAAGGCAGGTTTTGAGCCGCGCCTCGGCGCCGATGGCGGTCTCCAATTGGGCCACTGGTGCTAGGGACTGCATCGCCTGGGCGAACTGGCCGGCCATAAGCTGGGCATCACCGAGGCAATAAATGGTCTGGAGGTCGAACCTTTTCTCCACCGCTCGCTCATAGAACCGCGCCGAGGCCCTGTAGCGTCCAGCCAGATAGAGCGTGCCTCCGACCTCTTTAAGATAGTAATGTCTGGCGAGGTAACCAGGGTCGTCGCGGCGCGCACCGTTATAGTAATGCAATGCCTGGCGGTAACGCCCCCTGTTCATGAGATGGTTTGCGAACGAGTAGCGTAGGGCCCCGACCGGCTCAGAGCGCTTTTCATGGGCTTCGATGGCAGCACTAAAGAAGTCAGCGACGGCGTCTTCGATGCCTTTGGACGCCATCATGGGTGACGCCATGACGAGGCGCAAAATGCCATGGCCCATGCCTTGACTATCGTGCAACCCGTTCAGCATCGCCAATTCGACTGCGGACCGTGGCTCTCCACTCCGGATCAGAGCAATCGCTGCGCTGCCCACTAGGGCGTCATCGCTGGATGTTGCCCTGATATCGAGACAGATCTGAGCAATGCGTGCGGCGTGGTAGGACTGATCCAGTTTCTCAAGCAGGGCCACCACCAGGTAAAGCCCTGTGTGCTCGAGGTTGATAATGTCATCTGGGTCGACTGCGGAAACCAGATTGGCAATGCCGGCAATCTCGGCCCTAAGGCTTGCTCCCATTAGCGTGAGGCCTATCGGAACCGATCGCGCGCCGTCTACCGCAAAGGGTATCCGTGCCCGCAAGCGTTGTGCCACGCGATTAAGCGCTAATGAGGCGTCGCTGGCGACCTTCAGGGGAAAGCTGGTCAGCCTTTCCTTCCGGCGCAGGAGGCGAATGGATTTCAGCGTGCGTTCAATCTGGGCCGGCGTTTCAGCGTCCCAAGTGTGAGCATCGGTAAAGTCGAGCGTGACCGTCTCTTTGCCCGGAATTACCGACTGCCGCGCCTCTTCCGCCCACATCCAGCGGAGCATATCGCTCGCCGCCAAATAAAGGATAACGATGGCCGGCGCGTCGAACGAGCCTAGGTAATTGAGGCGATCCGTCTTGATCCTCAGCTTGCGGCCGCTTGGAAGCTGCGCGTCGGTTGCCTTGGACTGGATATAGAACAGGTTTCCGGTGTCAGAAGCGCCTTCGGCAAGAATTTCGGCTTCGAAGTCGATGCCATAATCCTTGTCCTTGGCACGCAGTATCCAGCTCGGTCTCATCGAACTGCGGAGCCTGGTCTCCGCCAGATCCTCAAGAACATGAGACCGAGGCCGTCTGGGCATGAATGGGATGTCCTATTGTCGTTGCGAACTCAAGTCTTGCTGCCGCAGCCGAATACGGTCCAAAGCCTCTGCAAGAATAGAGGCTCAAATGCTAGATGTATCGAAGGTGGATGGCTCGGTCGAGCTTTACCAAAGGTTCTGCACATGCCGGGCAGCGCTACCGGCCTCGGGGCCGCATGATGCCATTTCATTGGCATATCACACCGGGCTCGATCGATAGCGCCTGGATGCCCTATCGCGAGATGCTTGGCGAATTTGCTAGTGATCTGGCCAATGACACCAACGCCATGACGTTAAATCTTCATCGCCTCCGCGCGTGGCAGGCGCTGCTGCCTGAATTAAACCAGGAGGAGATCATGGAAGCCAAAGTCGAGTTCATCGACAATCTGGCAACCGTTGCGCTGGGCGCGCCCTGTGCGATCAAAATCCCGCTTCGCCTAGGCCGCCGCGCATCTCTGCCACCAGGCTGGTGTTTGGCGTGAGCGGCATGGTTGTTCGGCAGGTCAGCAAGGACGGCAAGGTCGGCTACAGGTTTGGCGCGCAGGAGCCACTATCGCCGGCCCGGCATGGCGGACCTGCTCAAAGTCGAAACTGAAAGGCCTATAGGGCCTTTGAGACATTCCAGGTCTTGGTCAATGAACAGCTGGACGCCTTGTTTCCAGACCGGCGTCGGCTAGGCGTCCGCTAGCCCGCCGATGGGTCCGGAAAGCTGCCAGTTCGCTTTCGGCTCAACTTTGCCAGCCAAACGATGTCGGCTTTCGCTAAATGCAAACTGAAAGCGGACTGTCCTCTTTCCCACCCCACACCCGTCATTCCGAGTCTATGTATTCACGCTCTCGGCCTCGCTGGCGGCCTTTTGCTCCGCCGGCCTCTCCACCTTCAGCACGAACACCGCCAGCGCCATGGCGATGAAGATACCGCCCAGCACATAGGGCGCGCCGGCAAACGAGACCGGGGCGTTCGGCCCGGTGAACCAGGCGAAGATGCCGGTATAGAGCAGCGGCGTGATGATGCTGGTGATCGAAAACAGGCTGGTCATCGCGCCTTGCAGCTCGCCCTGCGCCGATGGCGGCACCTTGGCCGCCGCGAGGCTGCGCAGCGGCGGATCGGCAAGCGCCTCGAGGCAGGTCGCCACGATCACCGCATAGACCAGCCAGCCCTCCCAGGCCGCGGCATAGCCGAAGGCGGCGACGGTGGTGAACGCCAGGCCCACCGCCGCCGTGCGCCATTCGCCGAGCCGCGGTATGGCGCGCGGCAGCACCAGCGCCATGACCAGCGCCCCGCCGATGCCGAACACCCCGAGCGAAAAGCCGATCTGCTGCTCGCTCCAGCCGTAGCGGTAGCTGCCGACGAACGACCACACCGCCGGGTACATCATGTGGCCCAGCGTCATCAGGAAGAACACCATGCCGATCCAGCCGATGCCCTTGTAGTTGCGCATCTGCCGGAGCGCGCCCAGCGGGTTGGCGCGCTTGAGCTCGAACTTGCGGCGGTTCTCCCTGGTCAGCGTCTCCGGCAGGAAGAAGTAGGCGAGGACGAAATTGAGGAAGGCAAGGCCGGCGGCAAAGAAGAACGGCACCCGCGGTCCGAACCCGCCCAGCAGGCCGCCGAGCACCGGCCCGATCACGAAGCCGACGCCGAAGGCGATGCCGAGCAGGCCGAAATTCTTCGCCCTGTTCTCGTCGTTCGAGACGTCGGCGATGAAGGCCGAGGCGGTCGAATAGCTGGCGCCGCTGATTCCGGCCAGCACGCGGCCGATGAACAGCATCGCATAGGACCAGGCAAAGGCGCAGATCAGGTTGTCGATGGCGAAGGTCAGCACCGAGGCGAGCAGGATCGGCCGGCGGCCGAACCGGTCGCTCAGATTGCCCATCAGCGGCGCAAACAGGAACTGCATCGCCGCATAGACGAAGAACAGCCAGCCGCCTTCGATCGCCGCTTCGCTGATGCCGACGCCGGTCAGTTCCTGCAGGAAGGCCGGCAGCACCGGCATGATGATGCCAAATCCGATGACGTCGAGCAGCAGCGCCACGAAGACGAGCGCAAGGCCTCGTTTGGCGGTCTTTTCGTCAACCATGTCTAACCCACCTGGCTCAAGCCGCGCATCGCCGATGCGCGGCTTCAAGCTGTCGCAGCATGTCGTTTACCACCGCGGCCGGGGGCAGCAGCGGCGATATCGAACCGCCGGGGGCAGTGCGGAACGTCGCTTATATCAGCGGCAAGGATCAGGAACAATGCGTGAACACATCAAAATGTCTGATGTGTCCAGAGGCACGGACGGAACGTTACGGGACCGCCCTGCCCTCGCTCGCTTCGAGGATCGAGAACCATTGCTGGCGGTCGAGCGTGACGTCGAGCGCGCGCGCCAGCTGCGCCAGCCGCTCCGGCTTCATCGTGCCGAGCACCGGCACCAGCCGCGCCGGATGGCGCAGCAGCCAGGCGATGGCGACGGTGGCAACGTCGTGCGCGCCGGTCTCCGCCGCCGCCACGCTCAGCGCGGCCCGCACCTTGTGCTCGCGCTGGCCGTCGCCGGTGAACAGCGACCCGCCGCCCAGCGGCGACCAGATCATCGGTGCGTAGCGCAGCCTTTGCGCATGGTCGAGCCTGCCGTCCGTCAGCGCCGAGGTCTCCAGCACCGAATGCTCGATCTGGTTGGTGACGACAGGAAACGGCAGCCGCGACGCCAGCAGGTCGAACTGCGGCACCGTGAAGTTCGAGACCCCGACGGCGCGCACCTTGCCCGCCTGCACCACCCGCTCCAGCCCCGCCGCCGTCTCGTCGGCATCCATCAGCGGGTCGGGCCGGTGGATCAGCAAAAGGTCGAGATAGTCGGTGCCGAGGTTCTTCAGCGACCGGTCGACCGACGCCGCGATATGGGCGGCACCGGTGTCATAATGCTTCAGCCGGTTTTCCGGCCGCTGCGGCGATTTCAGCATGATGCCGCATTTGCTGATCAGCTCGATGCTGTCGCGCCGGCCCTTCCAGCGCGCCAGGCCTGCGCCGAAGGCCTCCTCGACCTGGTAGCCGCCATAGATGTCGGCATGGTCGAAGCTGGTGATGCCGAGCCCGGCCGAAATGTCGATCAGCCGGGCAACCGCGTCGGCGTCCCGCGTCGCTCCGCCGTCAAGCAGGCGCCAGGCGCCGAACACCAGCCGCGACAGCGACGGGCCGCCCGGCAAAAGTTCGATGCGCCTGTCCGCAGCCATTCAGATCGGGTTGTTGAAGGTGTCGCAGGACGACAGCTTGCCGCTCTTCAGGCCGGCGGCAAACCAGCGCTGGCGCTGCTCCGAGGTGCCGTGGTTGAAGCTCTCCGGCACGACATAGCCCTGCATGCGCTTCTGCAGCGTGTCATCGCCGATCTGCTGGGCCGCGTTCAGCGCCTCCTGGATGTCGCCGTCCTCGAGCAGGCCCTTCTGTGCGGTGTAATAGCCCCACACGCCGGCAAAGCAGTCGGCCTGCAGCTCGACGCGCATCGACATCTGGTTGGCGTCGGCCTCGCTCATCTGCTGCCGCATCTGGTTGAACTTGGGCAGGATGCCGGTCAGGTTCTGCACGTGGTGGCCGACCTCGTGGGCAATCACATAGGCCTGGGCGAAATCGCCCGCGGCACCGAACTGCTTGGCCAGTTGGTTGAAGAACGAGGTGTCGAGATAGACCTTCTTGTCGCCGGGGCAGTAGAACGGCCCCGAAGCCGACGAGGCGTAGCCGCAGGCCGAGGAAACCTGGCCGGAAAACAGCAGAAGCTTGGGTTCTTCGTACTTCAGCCCTTCGGCCTGGAAGATGCCGTTCCAGGTGTCTTCGGTCTCGGCCAGCACCGTCGAGACGAACTGCGTCATCTCGTCGTTTGCCGGCGCGCCGCCTTCGGTCACCTGGCCGCCGCCCGACCCCGAGCCGTCGCCGCCGGCCAGGATCTGCATCGGGTCGATGCCGCAGGCGCGCAATGCAAAGAACAGCACGACGAGAATGATGATGCCGGAAATTCCGCCGCCGCCGCCGATGCGCGGGCCCATCGGCAGCCGTCCGCTGCCGCGGCCGAAGCCGCCGCCCAGCCCGCCGCCGCCCTGGCCGCGCGCATCCTGCACATTGTCACTCTGGCGACGGCCTCTCCAACGCATGGGCATATCCCTCAATGTTCGTCGTCGCGGGCTTGGCTCCGCTCAGGGAGACAATTAGCCCAACGCTTGATTCAAGTCACAGGGTTTTTGGTTGTGCCACCCGGGCGCGCAACCGCCGGCGGTCAGCTCTTCTGCTTGGTCCCGGCGCTCTTGCCGTCGGAGCTTTTGGCCCGCTCCTCGAAGCGCTTTTCGCCCTTCTTGAAGTCCTGGCCGGTCTTCGCCTCGACCTTGCGTTCTTGCTTGGCCGCGGCCTTGTGCAGGCCCTTGGCAGCCGCCTTGCCCTTCGCCGTCGGAGCTTGAGTGATCGCCATCTTTCGCTTCCTCCCAGGCGCCGGAATCCAGCCGGCGCTCAGGCTAACGCAGGCGCGCCGCGCTGGTTCCCGCCAGGATCGTCAGGCACGCGGCAGCAGGTTTCATCGAGCCGGCTGGATCGGCCCTATTCCGCCGGCGCCGCCTGTATCGCCAGCGGCGTATCCGCCCGCCGGCTGCGCCGCGCCGAGAGCGAGGCGGCAACCGCCTTCTGCCCATGGAACGCCGCGATCCCCGTCAGCATGCCGACCGCCACGCTCAGCGCGGTCGCCACCGGCCACGACGCAAGAGCCTTGAACTGCGGCGCCAGAAGCTCCGGCACCAGGCGATGGAACAGGTAGATGTGGTAGCCCGCCGCCGCTACCGGCAGCGCCAGCGCAGCAACCTGCTTCGGCACGGCCACCCGCGGCCGGTAGAGCAGCACCGCCACACAGGCCAGTTGCAGCATGAACTTGACCCAGGAGCCGGTCCAGTTGCCGCCCCAATAGGCCATCACGGGAAACGCCATCACGGCCGCCCCCATCACCAGCATGCGCTGCCGCGCCGTCCGCGCATGGAAGATGCACCAGCCAAACGCTGCGAGGTAGAACACGTCCGACACGGTGAAGATCTGCACCGCCCCCACCGCCCAGACCTTGGGCGCGAAAAACTTGATCGCCACCGTCACGACGAGCGCCGCCATGCCCGTGCCGAACGGGTTCTCCGCCACCCGCCGCCGCACTGCCGGCAGCGAAAACAGCCCGGCGACGATCAGCATGACCTGCGCATAGGCCTCCACGAACCAGTAGAGATAAGGCAGCATGTGCTTGGGATCGAAGATGCCGAGATTGCCCAGAAGGAAGACCGACGGCCACAGCACCTCGCCGCGCGCGATCGAATAGGCGGCGACGATCGGCGCATAGATCGCCAGGTTACCCGCCAGCGCCTTGAGCAGCCGCGTCGTCTCCCCGCGCATCAGCGCGGTGCCATGGAAGCGCGCCAGCCCGTAGCCGACCAGCATCACCAGCGCCGCTGCCCCGCCAGGAATGGGCCACAGCGTGGCGTGGTGCAGCACGACGAGCAGGATCGCCATCGCCCGCATCAAGAGTTCGGAATCGACCACGCGCAGCCCGCCGGTCTGGCGTCCGAGCCGTGCCAGCGCCCCCACCGGCATCTTCTCCCAGCCTTCGGGAATGCGGCCCAGCTTGCGTTCCAGAGTCAGCGACAGCTGCACGAACAGCAGGGAATCGCCGCCCAGTGCCTCGAAACTGTCCGTCGGCGTTACCTGCCGGGGATAAAAGGCGCGCCTGAACGCCTCGATGATGCCCGGGTCGGCTTTCGCCGCCTGCCGCGCCCGCTGTGCCACCGCCTGGTGGTCGACCTTGCCGCTGGACAACCGCGGCAGCGCCTCGACCGCCACCGCCTCGACATGCAGCGGCGTCAGGCCGCTGGCCTCGACCATCAGCCTGCACACCGCTTCGGGCGCCTGGCCGGACGAGAACGCCGCCACCAACCGCCGATCGTCGCCCGTCACCGCCGCAACGATGCCATGGCGCGCCAGCGCATGCTCCACCGCCTCGTGGCCGATCCTCAGGCCGGCAATTTTCGACATGCGCTTCAGCCGCCCGACGACACGGAAAAAGCCGTTGTCGCAGCGTTCGGCCAGATCGCCGGTGCGCAGCTCATCCACCTCGGCGCCGCGCGCCAGGTCGGCCCGGCCCTCGGCATAACCCATCATCACGTTCGGCCCGCGATAGACGAGCTCGCCCGCCGCGCCACCGCCGTAGATCTTCGCACCATCGTCGCCGACAAGCGACAGCTCACCCCCCGGAATGGCGATGCCGATGCTGTCGGGGTTCGCCGCAAGCGCCTGCGGCGGCACATAGGCGATGCGGGCTGCCGCCTCGGTCTGGCCGTACATCAGGAACAGTTGCCGCCCCGAGGCATCGAGCTTGCGCCGGAAGCTCTCGGCCAGCTCGACCGGCATCCGCCCGCCCGCCGCCGTCATGAAACGCAGCGACGGCAGCTGCTCGGGGCGAAACCCGGCCTTCTGCATCAGCTCGTAGGAATAGGGCACGCCGCTGATGTTGGTGACTTCGGCCGCGCGCAGGTCGTCGGCGAATCCCTTTTCGGCCACGCCCTTCGCCGAAACGAACACGCTCGCGCCGACCGCCAGGTGCGAGTTCAGCACCGACAGGCCATACGAATAGTGGAACGGCAGGATCAGCGCCGCCCGGTCGTCGGCCTCCAGCCCGAGATAGCAGGCGATGGCCTCGGCATTGCTGTCGATGTTGGTGCGCGACAGCCTGACGAAGCGGCTCCTGCCGGTGCTGCCCGATGTCGCCAGCAGCACGGCGAGGTCACCATGCAGTGCCTCCCCTGCCCGCTCGTGCTCGATCAGGCGCCAGCGCCCGTCGACCAGCCGCACGCTCACATCGGGACGGAAGTCTTCTTCGAAATCGGCAAAGGCCCTCGCCTCTCCGGGCGCGATCAGCGCCACTGCATGCCCGCCTGCGCGGGCCGCGACATAGGCGGTGATGGCGTGCTCGGAATTGGCCGCCTCGATCGCCACCAGCTTGCGGCCGTTGCCGAAACCGGCGGCCATCCCGGCGGCGCGGCGCGCCAGTTCGGCATGGCTGATCACGGGCCGGCCCGGAAAGATCAGGGCCGGGCGTTCGCCATGCGCCGCCAGTTTCTGCAGGAAATCCATTCTTCGCTCGCCCCCGACCGCCCCTTCGCGGTCCCTGAACGCGCGAGCCGATAGCGTTATTCCTGATTTTTTGCATCAACTATTTTTCACATAGCTAATGTTTCCCGTCGCCGGAAGGCGTGTGGCCGCGCGAACACGTCGCACGAGGGCTTGCCAAAACGCCGCCCTTCGCTATTCTTGCAAATGACTTGCAACTGCGATTAGGAACATCGAATGGACTCCTACACCCGGCCGGCCGAAGACACCGAGGGTTGGCGGACGGCGCGAGGCGAAGGATCGCTCTCCGACGTCCATCGTTCGATCGCCATCAGCAAGGACGCCCCGACCTGGCGCAAGGCAGCCGCCTTCGTCGGCCCCGGCTACCTCGTCGCCGTCGGCTACATGGACCCGGGCAACTGGGCGACCTCGATCGCCGGCGGCTCCAAATTCGGCTACACGCTTTTGTTCGTGGCGCTGGTCTCCAACATCATGGCGATCGTGCTGCAGTCGCTTTGCGCCCGCCTCGCCATCGCCTCGGGCCGCGACCTCGCCCAGGCCTGCCGCGACGCCTTCCCGCGTCCCGTCGCCTATGTGCTGTGGTTCCTCGCCGAAGTCGCCATCATCGCCACCGACATCGCCGAGGTCATCGGCACGGCCATCGGCCTCAACCTCATCTTCGGCATTCCGCTCGAGATCGGCGTCATCATCACCGCCCTCGACGTGTTCCTCATCCTCTATCTCCAGAAGCTCGGCTTCCGCTGGGTCGAGACGCTCATCATCACGCTGCTCGGCGTCATCGCCGTCTGCTTCGCCGTCCAGGTGGCGCTGGCAGACCCCGACTGGGGCGCGGTCATAGTTGGCTTTGCGCCCACCACCGAGATCGTCACCAACCCCGAGATGCTCTATCTCGCCTTGGGCATCCTCGGCGCCACCGTCATGCCGCACAATCTCTATTTGCATTCCGGCATCGTGCAGACGCGCGCCTATGGCAACACGCTGGTCGAAAAGCGCCAGGCGCTGAAATTCGCGACCTGGGATTCGACGATCGCGCTGATGTTCGCCTTGCTCATCAACGCCTCGATCCTGATCCTCGCCGCGGCTGCCTTCTATTCCACCGGCCGCACCGAAATCGTCGAGATCGGCGAGGCCCATTCGCTGCTCGCGCCGCTGCTCGGGCTCGCCATCGCCCCCACTTTGTTCGGCATCGCGCTGCTCTGCTGCGGCATCAATTCGACGGTGACGGCGACGCTCGCCGGCCAGATCGTGATGGAAGGCTTCCTCCACATCAAGCTGCCGCCATGGCTGCGCAGGCTCGTCACCCGCGGCATCGCCATCGTACCGGCCGCGGCCGTCACCATGTGGTACGGCGACAGCGGCACGGCGCGTCTGCTGATCCTCACCCAGGTCGTGCTCAGCCTGCAGCTCTCCTTCGCCGTCTTCCCGCTGGTCCTGTTCACCGCCGACCGCAAGAAGATGGGCGCGCTCGTCGCCCCGCGCTGGCTGATCGCGGTCGCCATGCTGATCGCGGTCGTCATCGCCGCCCTCAACGTCAAGCTGCTGGTCGACTTCGTCCTGAACTGATCGGCACGCCAGCCAGTGCTCGGCAAATCAGCGGGCCACCGCCACCGGTGCCGACCGCCGCGACAAGACGAGCACCGCAAGCGCCACCAGCGGGAACGCCGCAGCCACCAGGCCGAGATCGGACGGCCGGGCGAACTCCAGCACGCGCCCGCCGATAACTGTGCCCAAGGCGATGCCGAAATAGAGCGCCGAGGCGTTGAGCGATAGGGTCAGGTGCGCCACCTCGGGCGCGAAACCGACGATGCGGCTCGCCTGCGCCGGCGGGAAGGCCCAGCCGATGATGCCCCACGGCACCATCAGCCCGATCAGCACCGGCCCGGCGATGTGGTGCGGCAGAAGCTTGAGCGTCAGTGCGATCGCCAGGCAGAAGCCCGACGACATCAGCAGCGACAGCACCACCATGCGTGTCGCGCCGATCCGGTCCGCAAGATAGCCGCTCGACAGATTGCCGATGACGGCACCGGCGCCAAAGGCCAGCAGCATGCCCGGCAGGGCGATGGCCGGCAGCCCCGCCCCTTCCAGCGCCAGCGGTGCGATGTAGGAGATCACCGTGAAACCGCCGGCGAGATAAAGCAGCGTCACCAGAAGCGACGGCAGGATGCCGGGCCGGGCTATGGCGGTGAAGCGCTCGCCAAGCGTCAGCTTGATGCCGCGCGATCCCCGCGGCAGCCGCACCCACAGGATCGCCGCACAGGAAATGCTGAGCAGCGCAATCGCCAGGAAGGTGCCGCGCCAGCCCCACATCGTCGCGATCAGCGACCCTGCCGGCGCACCCAGCGCCACCGCGAATGTCGTGCCGCCGACAACGACGGCGATCGCGCGTGCCCGATGCTCGGGCCCTGCCAGCGACACGGCTGTCGCCTGCGCGGTCGCCGCATAGAGCCCGGCCGCCATGCCCATCACGACCTGCGCCACCAGCAACCCGCCGAAGGACGAGCTCATGGCGGCAATGACGTTGCCCGCCACGAACACCAGCATCGTCGCCGCCAGCACGCGGCGGCGGTCGACCTCGCCCGCCAGCGCCGACAGCACTGGCGCGCCGACGGCGTAGGCGAGCGAAAACGCCATGATCAGGTAGCCGGCGAAGGGCACCGAGACATGGGCATCGCCGGCGATCGCCGGCAGCAGGCTGGAGAACACGAAGCCGACGGTGCTCATCGCAAACGAGCCGACCGCCAGCCAGATAAGGCGCTTGTCCATGACGCTGTCCTTAGTTCAAAATTCGTTGAACTATTGAACTTGTCGTAGCGTCATGTCAATCTGCCTCGAACGCGCTCTTGCCATCGTCATGTCAGCAGGCGGCGCCAACCTTGAACCGACCGGACAGCATAGCTAGCTTCGCACCATGTCATTGCCGCATCCCAATCCCGACCAGATCAGCCTCGCAAACGTGCTTGCCGTGCTTGGCGACCAGACGCGGCTCGCCATCGTCGGCTATCTCGCCCGCAACGAGGGCGTGGCGATGAGTTGCGGCCAGTTTCTCGATTTCGGCTCCAAGACCAATCTCAGCTACCACCTCGCCAAGCTGCGCGAGGCCGGCATCACCAAGACCGAGGTTTCCGGCACCAGCCGGCTGATCTCGCTGCGCCGCGGCGACCTCGACAGCCGCTTTCCGGGCCTGCTCGATTCGATCGTCACCGCCGCGCGCGACCTGCCTCTCCTGGAACGGCTCAAGGACGACGGCTGACCCGGGAAACGGGCGCCGGACGCCGGTCGCGACGCCCCGAACCGGCATGGCGCGTCGAGCTTCCCGCTGCTGGCCGCATTCTTGCCTGTCTACAATGGCTTAAATGCTATTTTCGGGGTTCCCCCCTCCCCGTCCTTCCCCTATAAGGCGCGCCTAGCCTGATACTTGAATCTCACTTGCGCACCGGCCCGGGCATCGCCCCGTCCCGGTTCTTCGCGCAGGCCTACTGACGGACCGTACACAATGGCAAAACGCACCGACATCAAGTCCATCCTGATCATCGGCGCCGGTCCCATCGTCATCGGCCAGGCCTGCGAGTTCGACTACTCCGGCACCCAGGCGTGCAAAGCGCTGAAGGAGGAAGGCTACCGCGTCATCCTCGTCAACTCCAACCCGGCCACCATCATGACCGACCCGGAGCTGGCCGACGCCACCTACATCGAACCGATCACGCCCGAAGTCGTCGCCAAGATCATCGCCAAGGAGCGCCCCGACGCGCTGCTGCCCACCATGGGCGGCCAGACCGCGCTCAACACGGCACTGTCGCTTCGCCGCATGGGCGTGCTCGAACGTTACAATGTCGAGATGATCGGCGCCGACGCGCACGCCATCGACAAGGCCGAGGACCGCTCGCTGTTCCGCGAAGCCATGGCCAAGATCGGGCTCGAAACGCCCAAGTCGATGCTGGCCAACGCCTCCGAGGTCAAGGATGCCGACCGCAAGAAGCACGAAGCCGAGCGCGCCGCGCTGAAGGCCGAGAACCCGGCCAATCTCGACGCAGCACTCGACGCGCTCGAAACCCAGTGGAACCTCGGCGAAGGCGACCGCAAGCAGCGCTACATCAATCACGGCATGGCGATCGGCGCCCAGGCGCTCGACCATGTCGGCCTGCCCGCCATCATCCGCCCGTCCTTCACCATGGGCGGCACCGGCGGCGGCATCGCCTTCAACCGCCAGGAATTCTTCGACATCGTACAAAGCGGCCTCGACGCCTCCCCCACCACCGAAGTCCTGATCGAGGAATCGGTGCTCGGCTGGAAGGAATACGAGATGGAGGTCGTGCGCGACCGCGCCGACAACTGCATCATCATCTGCTCGATCGAAAACATCGACCCGATGGGCGTGCACACCGGCGACTCGATCACCGTCGCGCCCGCGCTGACGCTGACCGACAAGGAATACCAGATCATGCGCAACGCCTCGATCGCGGTGCTGCGCGAGATCGGCGTCGAGACGGGCGGCTCCAACGTCCAGTTCGCCGTCAACCCGGCAGATGGGCGCCTCGTCGTCATCGAGATGAACCCGCGCGTCTCGCGCTCCTCGGCACTCGCCTCCAAGGCGACCGGCTTCCCGATCGCCAAGATCGCCGCCAAGCTCGCCGTCGGCTACACGCTCGACGAGCTGGAGAACGACATCACCGGCGGTGCCACGCCCGCTTCCTTCGAGCCGTCGATCGATTACGTCGTCACCAAGATCCCGCGCTTCGCCTTCGAAAAATTCCCCGGCGCCTCGCCGGTGCTCACCACCGCCATGAAGTCGGTCGGCGAGGTCATGGCCATCGGCCGCACCTTCCAGGAATCGCTGCAGAAGGCCTTGCGTGGACTTGAGACCGGCCTCACCGGCCTCGACGAGATCGAGATCCCCGGCATCGGCGCCGACGGCGACAATGGCGACGAACGCAATGCCATCCGCGCCGCCCTCGGCACGCCGACGCCCGACCGGCTGCGCATGGTCGCCCAGGCAATCCGCATGGGCACCTCGCTCGAAGACGTGCACGCCATGTGCAAGATCGACCCGTGGTTCCTCGAGCAGATCGCCGGCATCATCTCGATGGAAGCCCGCGTCCGCGAGCACGGCCTGCCGCAGGATGCCGAAAACCTGCGCATGCTGAAGTCGATGGGCTTCTCCGACGCCCGCCTCGCCTCGCTGACGAAGACCGAGGCAGAAGCCGTTCAGAAGACCCGTCAAAAGCTCGGCGTCCACCCGGTCTACAAGCGCATCGACACCTGCGCCGCCGAGTTCGCCTCGCCGACCGCCTACATGTACTCGTCCTACGAGCTGCCTTTCGCCGGCGCCCTCGCCGACGAGGCCCAGGTCTCGTCCGCCAAGAAGGTCGTCATCCTCGGCGGCGGCCCCAACCGCATCGGCCAGGGCATCGAGTTCGACTATTGCTGCGTCCATGCCGCCTATGCGCTGCGCGAGGCCGGCTACGAGTCGATCATGATCAACTGCAACCCCGAGACCGTGTCGACCGACTACGACACCTCGGACCGGCTCTATTTCGAGCCGCTGACGGCCGAGGACGTGCTCGAAATCCTGCGCGCCGAACAGGCCGCCGGCACGCTCCACGGCGTCATCGTCCAGTTCGGCGGCCAGACCCCGCTCAAGCTGGCGGATGCGCTCGAAAAGGCCGGCATCCCGATCCTCGGCACCTCGCCCGACGCCATCGACCTCGCCGAGGACCGCGACCGCTTCCAGAAGCTTTTGCACAAGCTCGACCTCAAGCAGCCCAAGAACGGCATCGCCTACTCCGTCGAGCAGGCCCGCACCGTCGCCGGCGAGCTCGGCTTCCCGCTGGTCGTGCGCCCGTCCTACGTGCTCGGCGGCCGCGCCATGCAGATCATCCACAATGAAGGCATGCTGCAGTCCTACCTGCTCGACACTGTGCCGGGCCTGGTACCCGAGGACATCAAGCAGAAATACCCCAACGACAAGACCGGCCAGATCAACACCCTGCTCGGCAAGAACCCGCTTTTGTTCGACACCTATCTCTCGGGCGCCATCGAGGTCGACGTCGACTGCCTCTGCGACGGCAAGGCGACCTTCGTCTCGGGCATCATGGAGCACATCGAAGAGGCCGGCATCCACTCGGGCGACAGTGCCTGCTCGCTGCCGGTGCACTCGCTCTCCACCGAGCTCGTCGACGAGCTCGAGCGCCAGACCTCGGCCATGGCGCGTGCGCTCAATGTCGGCGGCCTGATGAACGTACAATACGCCATCAAGGACGGCGTCATCTACGTACTGGAAGTCAATCCGCGCGCCAGCCGCACCGTGCCCTTCGTGGCAAAGACCGTCGGCAAGCCGATCGCCAAGATCGCCGCCCGCATCATGTCGGGCGAGAGCCTCGACGAGGCCTTCGCCCATTACGGCGCCAAGCCCGACGCGCGCAATCCCGGCCACATCGCCGTCAAGGAAGCGGTGTTCCCCTTCGCCCGCTTCCCCGGCGTCGACATCCTGCTCGGGCCGGAGATGAAGTCGACCGGCGAGGTCATGGGCCTCGACCGCGACTACGCGCTCGCCTTCGCCAAGGCCCAGCTCGGCGCCGGCGTCGACCTGCCGCGCTCGGGCACGCTGTTCGTCTCGGTCCGCGACGAGGACAAGGCCGGCATCCTCGGTGCCGTCCAGCGCCTGTCGGGCCTAGGCTTCAAGGTGCTGGCAACGTCGGGCACCGCGCGCTTCCTGGTCGAGAACGGCGTGCCGGCCGAAAAGATCAACAAGGTGCTCGAAGGCCGCCCCCACATCGAGGACGCCATCCGCAACCGCCAGATCCAGATCGTCTTCAACACCACCGACGGCCAGAAGGCGGTGTCGGACTCCAAGTCGATCCGCCGCGCCACGCTGATGCAGAAGGTGCCCTACTACACCACCCTCTCAGGTGCCGCCGCCGTCGCCGAAGCCATCGCTGCCCTCAAGGCCGGCTCGCTCGAAGTCCGCCCGCTGCAGGACTACTTCAAGTAAAAGCGTCGCCACAGCTCTCTTCTCCCCGTTTACGGGGAGAAGATGCCGGCAGGCAGATGAGGGGCAGCGCAAGCGCTGCCGCCGTCGCCGAGTAAAGCGCGACGCCCAAGCTGCTGATCTCCCCCTTGCGGGGGAGATGGCCGGCACGCCAGAGGGGGGTGCGAAGAAGCGCGACACCTCAGGCAAACCGCCACTTCTGCCCGGCTCGCCCCCCGCATTGCGTGCGACGACACCCCCCAACGCCTCATGGCGTGGCCTGACGCGAGCTACGTAACAAGCATCTATTGTCCTGCCGGCTTGCTTCGATCCCCTGCGCTATTTCTTCACCTCCACCTTCCCACACGCATGGATTGCAGATAACTCTTCTCTATCGGGTGGGGAGTATTTGAAAATGAAGCTGAACACTATGCGGCTGGCACTGGCATCGGTGCTGGCGGGACTGCTGGTTGTGGCCGTGCCGGACGCGGCGATGGCCAGGGACAAGGGCTCGCTGGCCGGCAAGGAAGGCGACAAGCGCTATCCGCTGCAATTCGGAAACACCACGGGCCCGTGCCAGAAGGTCTACAAGGACTATATCGCGGCGCCCGGGCATTCTGCCTACGCACAGACCCACAGGGGCAGCACCGAAGCCTTCTTCTGCGGCCCCGCCTACAACGCGCCGACACAGAAGGCAGCCGAAGAGCGCGCCCTCGCCAACTGCAATTCGGTCGGCAAGAAATACAAGGTCAAGACGACAGGCAAGTGCGCCATCTACGCCTCGAAGTGAGGCCACGGGTGGGCCATCGCGATCATCTCCTTCTCCCCTTGTGGGAGAAGGTGCCCCGAAGGGGCGGATGAGGGGTGCTGGAAGAAACGAGAGGTCGCAGGAGGCAATCCGGATTGCGAGAAATCTCGAAACGCCCCCGCTCCGTCCAGCACCCCTCATCCGACCTCGCTTCACTCGGCTACCTTCTCCCACAAGGGGAGAAGATATTGCCGCCTCGCGCCCCTCCCCATCCCGCGTCCATCCGGCTACCCTGCCCTGCCAGCCAGGATTCGCCGCATGCCCATCGCCTACGACCCGTTCGACGAAATCCGCCGCGAGGCGTCGGGCTTTAGCCTGGTCCCGCCGCAGGTGGTCGCCGACAACGCCGCCAGGGGCCTTGCGCTGCGAAAGAAATTCGGCCGCGGCGGCACCGAGATCGGCGTCGGCCGCGCCGAGGAGCTCGTCGCCCGCACCGAACTTTCACCCCACACCATCAAGCGCATGGTCAGCTACTTCGCCCGCCACGAAATCGACAAGCGCGGCAAGAATTTTGGCAACGAACAGAACCCTTCAGCCGGCCACATCGCCTGGCTGTTGTGGGGCGGGGATGAAGGGCGGGCGTGGGTGCTGGAGATGAAAGGGCGGATAAAGCCAAACGGCTAGACCGGCACTCCTCGTCCGAAAAGAAGAGTTGCCTCCGCCCGAAGAGCATCGCGCCGGCCGGCATTACCGGTCCCGACTACATGGTCGTCTGGAAACTTCGCTCGCTGGCAGCAGGCTACCCTTGCATCTCGGCCGGTGCTCCCGCCATGTCGACCGCCAGCGCTTCGAACACGTGACCGTCGGGGTCCTCGAAGACCCGGTTGTACAGCCAGCCCATGTCCTGCCGCTCGCGAACGTCAGCCTTGCCGCCGGCTGCTGCCGCCGCCTCAACCATGGAGTCGACCTGCTCTCGGCTGCTGCGGGACAAGGCAAGCAGCACCTCGCTCGTCACATGGGCGTCGGCAATCTCCTTCGGTGTGAAGGTTGAGAAATAGTCATGCGCCAGCAACTGAAACGTGATGGTGTCAGACCAGACCATGCTCGACGACTGGTGGTCGCTGAACTGCTCGTTCTTCTCGCATCCGATCGCTTGGTAAAAGCGGGTCGCGACGGCCAGGTCCTTCACCGGCAGGTTTATATAGATCGTCTTCGACATTGTGGTCCTCCACTGAGAATTTGCTTCATTGAGCTTGCGGTTCGAACCAGCCCTTTGGCGTTTCGCCATTGAGGAACGGCTCGATCAGGGCGCGCAGCAACTCGACCTGGCCCATGATGGCGGTGTGTGAGGTCGCAGGCAGTATGGCGAGGCGTGCTTCCGGCAGGGGCTTGCCCTGGTCACCCATCACGCCGCCACCAAGTAACCGGAACATCGCCAGGGTATGTGCATGGTCGACGATGTCGGCATCACCCTGAATGATGAGGATTGGCGTCTTCAGCTTTGCCACATCGGTTTCCCAGGCCATAGGCTCGTGTTCGAGCGCGATCAGTTTGTCCACGAGGGCGGGGAAGCCTTTCGGGTCGGCCGCCAGCTCGCGATAAGCATCTTCCATCGGCGTGCCGACAAACAGTTCGGGGACGATTTGCGGGACAAAAGCCCGGTAATCGGGGTGCCAGCCCTTGAAATCGTAGGCGATGGACGTCAAGGCGGCCCTGTCGACCTTGTCGGGGTGCCGGATTGCCAGTTGAAGTCCGACAGCAGCGCCCATCGAATAGCCGAAGATGTCCGCCTTATCGACGCCGACGGCATCCATGAAGGCAGCGATATCGTCGGCGAGGTTGGGATAGGTTATGGGCCGGCCGATATCGGGCGTACGGCCATGTCCCTGCATTTCGACGGCGATGACCCTGCGCGATCGAGCGAGGGCGGGTATGATTTCGCCCATCGTAGGAATGTTCATATAGGCGCCGTGCAGGACTACGAGGGGATCACCCTCGCCAGAGGTCTCGTAGTACATCTGCATGCCGTTGACCTCGATGCGGGCGCCGACAGGTTCAGACTGTGCGACCATGGGGCCGATTGCAAGCAGGACCCCGGCAATGAGTTGCAGCGCGGACCATTGTCTCCTCCTCCTCGTTTCAACGCTCCGCGAGACCAGCCTGGATGAACCAAAAGTCCGACGCTGATCTCGCGTCAATAAATCGTGCCCAGACACCTCGCTCCTTGGCACGACAGAAACGGACACGCCCCGTTTCGCAATGATGTAGACCGATCTACATATTCTGTAGACCAGTTTTCATATGTCGTCAATTGTGGTATGGAACCCTTATGGCAAGCTTGACGAAAGACCGGATGCTGCAAGCCGCCACGAGGCTCCTGCAGTCGCGTGGCTACTTTGGTACAGGCCTGAACGACGTCCTCGCAGAAAGTGGCGCTCCACGAGGTTCGCTCTATTTCCACTTTCCTGGCGGCAAGGGGCAGCTTGCCTTGGAAGCAACCCGAGCCGCGGTCGATGAAGTCACACTGGCGACGGCCAAGACCATCGCCGAGGCCGAAACCCCGGGCACCGCGCTCAGAGCCATCTCCGAACGCATCGCAGACCTCATGAGAATCACGAACTATGAGCGGAGCTGTCCGATCTCGCCGCTGATACATGATGGGGTAAACGATCTGCCGGCTCTTCTTGATCTGTGCCGCGAGGCTTTCGACACTTGGATGGGCCTTATGGAGGAGATGCTGCTGAAGTCAGGCTTGACGTCGGACCGCGCCAAGACGCTTTCATTGCTCGCCCAAACAGTCTTTCAGGGCGGCTCGATCGTCTCGAGGACCCACCATGACGATCGAATGCTTCTTGATGCGATCGACGAGGTCGCTCGGCTTATCGACAAAGAAGTCGCCGACGTTTCGTGACAGGTAGATGTGTAATTGGGTGACCTGCGGGACACCTATTCCGTCCAAGGCCTTGGCGGCGCGCGGGTGCCAGCACTCGAGTCATCGTTCATGCGCCGCTCGTCGGGCAAGGCGCCGGCCAGCAACGCCTGGCAAGATCACATCGGTCAGATTAGGGGACCGAAGTATCTACCGGACCGCGCAACCCGTTACGCGAGTTGTCGCACGTAAAGCAGAGCCGTTCAGTTCACATTCGAGCCGGCACAGTCAGTTCGGGCCAGTTGCCTCTCGCGCTTCACAAACGCAAAAAGCCTCTCTGTCACCATCTGTCAGCAATCTTACCCCCAAATCCCGTCCCGCTTTTCCACCCCCCTCAAACCCTCCCGCATAATCTCGCCAGTTCCTCCCGCGGGAACGCCGGTCGCGACGGCGGCATGCGGGGAGGAGCCGGCG
This sequence comes from Aminobacter sp. DSM 101952, assembly GCF_001424795.1. Classification (NCBI taxonomy): domain Bacteria; kingdom Pseudomonadati; phylum Pseudomonadota; class Alphaproteobacteria; order Hyphomicrobiales; family Phyllobacteriaceae; genus Aminobacter; species Aminobacter sp. DSM 101952. The sequence continues at coordinate 573,641 of NZ_LMCL01000001.1, forward strand.
CCTCCGCTCGTGGGCTAACGTGGTTCGCGGTCCGGGGAGGTTCCGTCCAAGGGTTCCCCTTCGGGCACTACGGCCCGGGTGCGCTGGACGATGGGCGAAAATGCCTAGGCCCCGGAAGCGGAACGGGCGGGAACAGAAATCGCCGGCGGGCGCGGACGTCGCGCCATTACTAAACTATCGGCAGGCTCGGCCCCGCGCCCCGCTTCCCGAACTTCCTCCCTGATCAGGGAGTGTTCTTTGACAATGGCCAGGCGCGAAAGCGAGCGTGGCGGTGAACAGACTTGGCTTGCTGGCGGCGAAGACCCCCCGCGCGGGGAAACAGCGCCAATGCCGTCATCCCGGCAAAAGCCTCCGCCCCATGCGTCCCGACAACATCCGGCGCGCCGCGCAGGCTTCGCAGGCAAGGCGGCGAGGCGGCAACAGCGGCCCGCGCTGCCCTCAATCGCCCACCGGGTTCAGGCTCTTGTCCAGCTGGCCGGGGCTCTCCCACGACGCCACGAAGCTCAGCAAGTCGGCCATGAAGAACGTGCCGGGCACCGCCGCCGGCAGATGCGGCTTCCACGCGGGATCGGAGAGATAGGAGCCCGCGTCGCCCTGGACGAGGCCGACGAACACCTCGGCGACGATGCGCGCGCCCACCGGGCCGAGCCGCTTGCCCTCGCCGCGCAGTTCGGCCTCCTTGAGGATGTAGTACCAGAGCGGCGTGCGGGCGTCGAAGCCGAGCGACTTCGCCACCGCTCCGTCCGGCCCGGTTGCGATCTCGGCCGGCGAGATCGCGTCGAAATTGATCTTCTGGCGCATCAGCGCGGCCACCGCCTGGCCCGAGGGCAGCCCGATCTGCACCCCGCGCCTGAGGTTGCGGAAGGCCAGGCTGGCGGCGGCGGAACCTGCGGCCGCGCCCGGCAGCCGGTGCAGCTCGCCGGCCAGCAGCGGATCGAGCCGGCGCGACTGGTTGAACTCGGCCTTGATCGCATCGGGCGCCGGCAGCTCGAAATAGCGCCGCCAGTCGATCACCCAGTTGCTCGGGAACGTGCCCTGCCCCGGCGTGCCGCTTTCGAGCCCGCCCGACAGGTTGGTGAAGCGGAAGAAGAAGTTGAAGGTGCCTTCGGCGAGATGCGGTTGGGGCGTGCGGAAGATGCGGTTGTGGTTGTAGCGCGGCCGCACCATCGAATGGCCGAGCCGGTAGACGGCGCCGGAAAATTCCCACGGCATGAACGGCCTGGTCTTGAAGCGGTAGAATTTGCGCCCCTCGTGCAGGATCCGGGCGACGATGCCCGTCTCGGTCAGCCGCTCGACCCAGTCGTGCAGCACCATCCACTGGTAGTGCCAGCGCACCGTCCGCGCCGCCTCGGCAAACAGCCTGTCGTCGGGCACAGTGCCCTTGAGGTGGTCGACCACGGCGTTGTGGAACTTCAGGAAGGCGAGATGGATCTGCGCGACGATCAGGTTCTCGTCGTTGCGGTGGTCGCCGATCAGCGCCACGCCCTGGGCGTTGCGCGGCAGGTCGTTGGGCAGTTGCGGCACCTGCTGGCCGGGCCGGTCTGGGCCCTCGACCGATACCTCGGCGGCGCCGAGCAGGAGCTTCGGCGTGTCGACCATGGCGCCATCGGCATTCGGCGCACGCGCAAACAGGAAGCGGTGCGGCCCGGGCCCCGCGCCATAGACGCAGTCGAGGTCGAGCCCCGGCGTGCGGAAATTGCGCGTCATCCCGGGGTCGGCCATCGCCTCGCTCAGCGGCGTCAGGTCGAGCGTGATGTCGTGGTCGACGAACTGGCCGAGATAGGTGAAGCCGGCGGGGATGTCGGGATTGTCGAGCGCCGTCTGGCGCGGGTCGCCGGCCGGAAGGTCGGGCTCCACCATCGCCCTGGCGAGTGCGAGCAGGTCGTCGTCGGTGGCCGTCAGCGCCTGGCCGCGCAGCTCGCCGAACATGAAGTCGAAGAACGCCTCGCCCTGCGCGCCGCCGACGGCCAGCGGCGAGGCTGCGGCCGGCGCCGCCTGCGCTGCGGCAATCACCGCGTTTTCGGCCAGCACCTGCCTGCTGACGAAACCATGCCCAATGCGCTGCCTGAGATTCGGCCCGGCCATGAAAGTGCCTCCCCTGACTGGCGTGAAGGGAGCAGCGTAATGCCGATCGCGAATTCTCGCAATCTACGATGGCATACATCAATTGATGTATACTTTAGATTGCATTCAGTCCCAGTCGACCTCGACCATGCCGAGCCGGAGATACAGCCTATAGGCGGCGGCGTTGCCGAAGCGGTTGGTCTTGAGGTCGACATAGCTCGCGCCACGCGCGGAAAAGGCTACAAACACCTGCCGCATCAGCGCCTCGGCAATGCCCTTGCCGCGAAAGTCGAGATGCACGGCAAGATCCTTGACGAAGCCTCCGGCCCAGCATTGCGCGGCACCCGCCAGCCGCCCGCCGGTTTCATGCACGAGGAAGCACAGGCCGGGATCGAACTCGGCGTCGTCGGCAAGCCTCGGCCACCAGACGTCGAACGGGCCGTTCAGGCCGTCGTCGAAGGCAAGTTCGAGCAGATCGTGCAGCGGCCGGGCATCGGACGCCTGGAACGTCCGCATGACGAAGCCATCGGGCCATTGCGGGGTATCGAGGTCGCCGCCCAGCACCTTGCGCAGGCGAACGTCGTTGTCGCCTTGCGGCCGGGGCACGCGTCAGCCGCGGTGGCGCACGCGGTCGCGGCCCAGGCCCGTCTCGTCGAGCAGGCCTTTGCGCTTGGCGTGGTAGTAGTAGCCGCTCTGGTAGAGCTTGTCGGCCATGTCCTCGTTGCCGTCGGACACCATGAAGGCGCCGCGCAGGTATTTGACGGCGAACTTCAGGTTGGTCTCGGCATCGAGCAGGCCGTTGGCCGGGCCGTCATAGCCCATGCCGCGCGCCGTCGCGTGCTTGATCTGCATCAACCCCCAGTGGCCCCTGTTGTAGGCCAGCGGGTTGAAGGTGCTCTCGCGATTGACGACGCGCCGCACCAGGCGCTCCGGCACCTCGTAGAGGGCGGCATATTTGGCGATCAGCTCGTCGACCTTGCCGCGCGAAGCCAGCGCAGGGCTGTCGGGAGCGGCATAGGACGATGCGGCGAAGCTTTCGGGCGCAACATTGCCGAGCGACGCCACCTGATAGCTTTTCGGCACCGGCGCCTTGGCCGGCAGGGCATAGTCGGCAAGCGTCGGCGCGGGCGGAAACTCGCCGGAAAGCTTGGCATCGCTGGCAGCGACGACGATGTCGCCGCCGGCCATCGGCGCGCTCATCGGATCGACCGGCGCCTTGGCGACGGCAGGCGCGACGACGGGCGCCGGTGCAGTCGCGGCAGGCGCCTTGGCTGCTTCGGATGTGGCTGCGACGGTGGTGGCGGCTTCGCCGCCGGGTGCCGGAGCTGGCGCCGCAGCGGCGACAGCGATGTCGGCTGCATCGGGCGCAGCAGCGGCCATCTCGAGCGCGGCGGTCGCCGGCGATGTTTCGGCCGCGGCAAAGGATGTGGGCACCACAGTCACGGTTTCAGGCAGCGCGATATCGGCGTCGGCCGACTGCACGAGGCCCGCATCGGAACCGGCAGTTGGCGCAAGGCTCGCATCGGCGCTCAGGGCCACGTCCGCGCCAGTCGAAAGGTCGGTGCTGAGCGCCGCCGTGTTTGTCTGGCAGCCCGACAGCAGAGCCGTCGCCAATGCCGCCGAGATCAGCAGATGGGTCTTTATCGCCGGCAAATGCACACTCTGGTTAATGATTTCGTCCCGTCCGACCCTCCTTACATGAAGGCCCCCGCCCGGGCAATCCACAGGCGAATGCGGTTTTCGGGTGGCATAGGGCCGCAGATCGTGCGAAAATGTTCCTGATTTGTACCGATTTGGCGGCAAATGCCTCCACGGAAGGGAGTGACATGGACAGCACCATTTCCTTGCCCCTGCCCGGCCACGCAGTGTTCGAAACGTCGCTCGGCTTCATGGCGCTCGCCTGGAGCGATGCTGGCCTGACCCGCGTCTGCCTGCCCGAAAAAACCCACGCGGCAGCCGAGCGGCGCTTGTTGCGGCTCGCCGGCACGGACGCCGCAAATGCCAACGCCGACCGGATTGCCCCGGCATGGATCGCGGCCCTCGTCGCCGACGTCAGGCGCTATGCCGACGGCGCCGACATCGACTTCTCCGGCGTCCCGGTCGATCTCGCCGGTGTCGACACGTTCCGCCGCGACATCTACGCCGCGGCAAGAAACCTGCGCCACGGCGAAACCACCACCTATGGCGGATTGGCCGAGAAGGCCGGGCATAAGGGCCTGTTCCGCGAAACCGGTGCGGCACTCGGCAGCAATCCGATCCCCCTGGTCATCCCCTGCCACCGCATCCTGGCGGCCGGCGGCAAAATCGGCGGCTTCTCGGCGACCGGCGGCTCGGTGATGAAAGAACGAATGCTGGTGCTGGAAGGCGTGCGCGTCGGCCCGCCGCCGGCAGCGCAAGCGTCGTTCGGCTTCTAGGAACGCCGGAGCGCGGACCTCTCATGATGTCGGCAAGCGACCCGTTCGCAATATCCGGAACAGCCGACGCCAAGCCTCAATTGTGCGGGAACAGCCGGCGCTTGAAGAAGAAGCGGTCGCGCTCGATCTGCTTGCAGTTGTAGACCGGGCAGGACCTGGCATCGGCGGTCGGCACATAGGCGCGCCGCGCCTCCTGGCCCGACGGGCAGAAGCGGTCGTTCCTGACATAGCGGTCATAGCGCGGCACGCCCGAGGTCGGCGATGCCCAGCGCAGGATCGCCACACCTTCGCCGCGAACCGCGCCCTGCACCTGGGCGCAACTCATGCTGGTCGAAATGTAGCGCGAGACGGCCTGGGCCTCGGCAGCGACCAGGGTCAGGCAAACGGCAAGCAGAATGGCTTTCATGACGGATCTCCGAAGACTTCGGCAGCGACACTCATGCATGAGCCCGACGACGGGATCGGGTTCCGGATCATGCGACGATACAAGAAACTGCGGCGCGGCTTGCGCTTCCTCCAATCCCACGACGCGGTAACGCCAAGCAATATAACACTTTTCGCCCGCCTTGGTTGCATGACTATTGAGGCCGGTTTCAAGCATGCCGCTTCAGGAAGGGCTTGCGTCGAGCGACAATTGCCCGTATATCGCTCACGTTGATATTTCGGCCGACAGATCCGTGCCCCGCGACACTCTCGCGTTTGCAGACGTCTATCTCCAAAATTTCGATATCACGGGTCGGGCACATAGCTTGATCAAGACCAAACTGCAGACGACAAGGATTATCGCAATGGCAACTGGCACCGTTAAGTGGTTCAACGCAACCAAGGGCTTCGGCTTCATTCAGCCCGACGCAGGTGGCGCGGACGTATTCGTCCACATCTCCGCTGTCGAGCGTTCGGGCATGGGCTCGCTGGCCGATGGCCAGAAGATCAGCTTCGAGATCGAGCAGGACCGTCGTACGGGCCGCTCGTCTGCCGGAGCTCTCAAGGCAGTCTGATTTAAGGCGCGCGGGAGCGAAAGCTCCGATTGCGTAGCAAGTCACGGATGTACTGGCGGCCGCGCCACAAGCGCGCCGGAACCAAGACCTGAAGGACGATGCGGCAGATTGCCGTGAGCCCCGGGCCAAAGGAACCAGGATCAGCTGCTGACAGCGGAAGGCGGGGTTACACCCCGCCTTTTTGTTTTTCGCAAACAGGCTTCAAGTCGCGGAAGCCCTTCCGCAACACCTGAGCGCAACACAAGAAAAAGGCCCGAAGATCGGATCTTCGGGCCTTTTTCGTTCCGGATCTGGCGGTCAGGGCAGCCAGGTGAGCGGCACATGCCCCTCGTCCCCCGCCACGCGGGCAAGCCAGGCCTTCACCGCGGGGAAAGCATCCAGGTCATAGCCGCCGACGGTCGCATCATGGCTGTAGGCATAGAGCGCTATATCGGCGACGCTGATCGCAGCGCCTGCCAGGAATGGCGTCTTTTCAAGCTGCACCTGCATCACGCCGAGCGCCTTGTTGCCGCCGTCGAGCAACGCCTGCATCCGTTCCGGCGTCGCCTGGGCGGCACGCTCGGGATAGAGAAACATCGTCCGCCGAACGGCAACGTAGGGTTCGTGGCTGTATTGTTCGAAGAACAGCCATTGATTGACCAGCGCCCGTTCGTAGGCGTCGGTCGGCAGCAGCCGGGTCCCTTCGGCCATATGCAGCAGGATCGCATTGGACTCGGCCAGGAAGCGTCCGTCCTCGAGCTCGAGCAACGGCACCTTGCCGTTGGCGTTCTTGGCGAGGTAGGCGGCCGAGCGTGTCGAGCCGTCGCGCGAGCTGGTTTCAACATGCCTGAAAGGCCGGCCGAGCTTGGCCATCAGCAGGCGCGGCTTATAGCTGTTGCCGCTGTCGCTCATTCCATAGATCGTGATCATCGCGCTCGCCCCTTTGTTCGATCGCGATTATCACCGCACAGAAACGTCAAACCAGCGATTTGTTCTGCACCGAAACATCAGCATTTGTGATGTTTCGCCTGAAATCAGCCAAACAGCGGAACGACGACACACGCGCCACGGCGATATTGCGACATTTCGCGCGGCCCGTCCGCAAAGACGCTGCCGACCAGCATGGCCGGCTCGAGCAGGTCGCCCTGGAAAAGGTCGACGCCGGCGCCAAGGGCGATTTCAAGGCGGCTTTCGCTGTCGATGCCCTCGACCAGCACCGATACCCCTTGCGCCTTGAACTCCGAGACCACGGGCCGCAACAGCCTGCCGGTCGCGGCGTCGGCGCAGAATCGCTCGAACGACGCCCGATCGAGCCTGGCGATGCCGGCTTTCACCCGAGCGGCTGCATGTGCATCCGGCTGCCCTGCCCCGTGATGACCAACCGCGACACGCAGGCCCAGCTCGCGCAAGGCGTGGGCAAGGTTTTCGTCGACACCATCGATTTCGCAGATCAGCTGCGACACGTCGAACCCTTCGTCCACCAGGCGCTGCACCATGAAACGCAGGTCGGCCGTGGCTTCGCGGCCACCGCGTCCGTCATGACGGAACAGCAGCGAAATGCCTTCGACGCCAATGTTGTGGACATTGGCCAGCGGCAGCAGCTCGATCATGCGCCCGACGATCGCGCGATCTTCGGCAGCCACCTCGGCCAGGAATTCGGGCATCGCCACCGGCTGGCCCTTGAGATAAGGCACGACCTGCGCATCGGCGGCCACCGGCGTCAGCCGGCCCTGCTCATGGCGGAAGATCGGCTGCATGGCGCAGCGCAGGCGGAAGTCGCCATGGACGCCGAACTCCAGCCCGATCTCGTCGGCGACGATCCTGGCAGCCAGATCCGCCGGCAGTGCTCCAAACCCGAAAAACCCGTCACTCATCATGAAGTCCTTTTGCCGAAGCTTCGGCCTGGTCTCGGCGCGCTGCCTGCCAGCGGGCCAGCGTCTCCGGCTGCAGCCGGGGACCCCTGTTGCTTGCCGGCAGCCACGGGCGCCGCCGGCTCGAAATGTGAAAAATCAGCCGGCACGATCTCCGGCATCGCCAGCACGAACCCCTGCACCATCGAGGCGCCGGAGCGCTCGGCCAGCTGCAGTTGCCAGCTTTCCTCGAGCCCTTCGAAGACGGTGCGGATCCCCTTCTCCTCGAAGTTCGCCACCATCTCCTTGAGCAGCGCGAACCCTGCGCCGGATTCCATCAGGCGGCTGATCCAATGAGCATCGAACTTGACGATGTCGGGCTTGATGTCGCGGATTCGCTTGATGTCGGATTCGGCCGAACCGAAATCGTCCACGGCGATGCGCAGGCCGTTTGCCTTGAGGGCCCGGACGAAATCGAACAGCGCCTCTTCCGAGGCCGGCTTCTTCTCGGTCACTTCGCAGACGATGCGGCGCGGGTCGATGCCGGTCTCGTTGAGAACCTGGCGCATGTCGCGCAGCGCGTGTTCCGAAATCGAGCGGTCGAGGAACACCGACGGATCGAAATTGATGAAGATCGATGCGGACCTGGGCACGAACGCCGCGGCGTTGAGCAAATGCAGAGTCCGCGTCAGGGTCTCGACCTGCAGCCGCTCGGCACCGTCCACGACGGCGAAGAACATGCCCGGCGGAACCGCATCGGCACCGCGAAACGGCCTGATCAGCCCTTCGAAGGCCGTGGCCAGCAAACGCCCCGACTGAAAGGCGAAAATCGGCTGGAACGCGCTGTGCAGGGCGTGCACGCCCCAGACTCCGGTCGCAGAACCGTCGTCGTGCCGGATGATATGGGCGAGCCCGATGCTCTTCGACACGGTCCGTCCTATTTCCGGAATACTGCGAATTTGCTTCGCCAAAATCTCATCGAAGATTTGATCGCCGGTTAACGGAATGTCTCAAACTTGACCCACCGGCTGGCAGCCGCATGCTTATGCACAGCTCACCACGTCCCTGGCCCAGCAGATCCGGTACGCCCGCGACGTCAATATGCTTGCGATTCCTTGCGTCATGCGACATTACAGCGCCGCGCGTTCCGTCGGGCGCGCAAAGCGGCGCGCGACCGCGCCTTTTCCGAACCGGAGACTTGAAGTCATGGCCTTTCTTGCCGATGCCCTTTCCCGCGTTAAGCCTTCCGCGACCATCGCGGTCACGCAGAAAGCGCGCGAGCTGAAAAATGCGGGCCGTGACGTCATCGGCCTGGGCGCCGGCGAGCCGGACTTCGACACCCCCGACAATATCAAGAACGCGGCGATCGAAGCCATCCGCCGCGGCGAGACCAAGTATCCGCCGGTTTCCGGCATCGTCCCGCTGCGCGAGGCGATCGCCAGGAAGTTCAAGCGCGAGAACAACCTCGACTACAAGCCGGAGCAGACCATCGTCGGCACCGGCGGCAAGCAGATCCTGTTCAACGCCCTCATGGCGACGCTGAACCCGGGCGACGAGGTCATCATCCCCCGCCCCTACTGGGTCAGCTATCCCGAGATGGTGGCGATCTGCGGCGGTACGTCGGTGTTTGCCGAGACGAGCATCGACAACGGCTTCAAGCTGACCGCCGCGGAACTTGAGCGCAGGATCACGCCAAAGACCAAGTGGCTGCTGATGAACTCGCCGTCGAACCCGTCGGGCGCCGCCTACACCGAGGCCGAACTGCGCGCCATCGCCGACGTGTTGCTCAAGCATCCGCATGTCTGGACGCTGACCGACGACATGTACGAGCACCTGACCTATGGCGACTTCGTCTTCAAGACCATCGCCGAGGTCGAGCCCCAGCTCTATGACCGCACGTTGACGATGAACGGCGTGTCCAAGGCCTATGCGATGACCGGCTGGCGCATCGGCTATGCCGCCGGCCCGATCCAGCTGATCAAGGCGATGGACATGATCCAGGGCCAGCAGACCTCGGGTGCCTGCACAATCGCCCAGTGGGCATCGGTGGAGGCGCTCAACGGCCCGCAGGACTTCATCGCCAAGAACAAGGCGATCTTCCAGGCCCGCCGCGACCTCGTCGTGTCGATGCTCAACCAGGCGCGCGGCATCACCTGCCCCTCGCCGGAAGGCGCGTTCTACGTTTATCCGTCCTGCGCCGGGCTGATCGGCAAGAAGACCCAAGCCGGCACCGTTATCACCAATGACGAGGTTTTCTGCTCGGAACTGCTCGAAGCCGAAGGCGTGGCGGTGGTGTTCGGATCGGCCTTTGGCCTCGGGCCGAATTTCCGCATCTCCTACGCCACCTCGGAAAAGACCCTCGAAGAGGCCTGCACGCGCATCCAGCGCTTTACCGCCTCTCTCGTCTGAGCCCGGCCGTATCGGACTGTTGGAAAACCCGGCTCCGGCCGGGTTTTTCTTTGCCGGCTGCGCGAATCGACCGAAACTGTCATGCGGCTGCCGGCAAGAATCTTCGATTCTCATACGCTGTTATACATTTGCATATTGCCGTTCCGGCCTGAACTCTGTTAATCTAAAGTAACTATATCCGCCGCGGCAGGCGGCGGTGTGCAGAGGCGTCCAGAGGCAGCAATTGTATCAGCATAGACAGCAGCAGCAGGGGCGAAGGAGCACAAGTTTGCTCACGCACTTGTTCTTGTTGCTGTTGACCGTTTTTGCTGCCCTTTCGGCCTCGGTTGCATCGAGTCAGGCGCATTTCAGCAATCAAGACGAAAGCCCTCAGCTTTCCGTCGGCGATGTGCCCTACACGGAACCCGCAGATCCTTTCGCACTTCTGGCCTGGGGCGATTCGTGCGTCCCGATGGCCGAAGGCAATTGCGACGGCGCCGACGACAGCGGCCTGCTTCGGGCCGGCCACGGCCTGCCGATCGCGGCCATCGACAGCGCCGCCTCGCCGGCTGGCTCGCCCTTCAATTTCCTGCGCGCACGAACGAGCGCACCCCGCGCCCCGCCAGCCCAGGCCTGACGGCGCAACGCGCCCCACCTGCGCCGCATGACCGGACAATACGCGACACATTCATAGGCTCGTCGCAGCTTGCCGGTCGTCCTCCCACGGGACTGCACGTCCCGACAAGTCTCAGGAATTGTCATGTCTAAGACTCACCCACTCGGATTCCGTATCGAACGCGATCTCAAGGAAGCGCTCGTCAAGGCGGCCAAGGACGATCACCGCTCGGTGTCGTCGATGGTCGAAATCATCATCGCAAGGTGGCTGCGCGACCGCGGCTACCTCGTCGAGAAGGAAGAGCGGGCCGCCTGAGCCCGCCTTGCCTGACAAACGGCCCGGCGGCGCCAATCGTGCCGCCGGGCAGCATCCGCAAGCAGCTTTCCGCCTGCGAGCAGCGCCGGGCGCCAGCACAGGCCCCGCTCTTCTGGCGCCGGTCTCACATCGTCTTTTGCGATGCAGCATCAATAGCTTCGAACACTTCGCGGCTGCTTCTACGACCAAAGTCATAATCCCAAAGCAGCGATGGATAACGCCCGCCTCCCGGCGTTATCACTTCGACCGTCGTTAGGTTCGGCGGATTCGCGCGGAGATTGCTCTCCAGGCCCTTTACCGCCGGCACTCTGGGAGGAGACAATTATGGCAATTTCGGCAACCGCCGGCGCTACCCGTCGCGGCATGTCGCGAGAAGAGAAGAAGGTCATCTTCGCTTCCTCGCTCGGCACCGTCTTCGAATGGTACGATTTCTACCTTTACGGTTCACTCGCCGCCTTCATCGGCGCGACCTTCTTCGCCTCGTATCCCGAGGCGACGCGCAACATCTTCGCGCTGCTCGCCTTCGCCGCCGGCTTCCTGGTGCGCCCCTTCGGCGCGCTGGTCTTCGGCCGCATCGGCGATCTCGTCGGCCGCAAATACACCTTCCTCGTCACCATCCTGATCATGGGCCTGTCGACGTTCTTCGTCGGCCTGCTGCCCGGCTCGGCCACCATCGGCATCGCCGCACCGATCATCCTGATCGTGCTGCGCATGCTGCAGGGCCTGGCGCTCGGCGGTGAATATGGCGGCGCTGCGACCTATGTCGCCGAACACGCCCCCGACGACCGCCGCGGCTACTACACCTCGTGGATCCAGACCACGGCGACGCTGGGCCTGTTCCTGTCGCTGGTCGTCATCCTGGTGGTGCAGAGCTGGCTCGGCAAGGAGGCCTTCGCCGCCTGGGGCTGGCGCGTTCCGTTCCTGCTTTCCTTCATCCTGCTCGGCATCTCGGTGTGGATCCGTCTGTCGCTGTCGGAATCGCCGACCTTCCAGCGCATGAAGGAAGAGGGCAAGGGCTCCAAGGCGCCGCTGTCGGAAGCCTTCGGCCAGTGGAAGAACGCCAAGATCGCCCTGCTCGCGCTGTTCGGCCTCACCGCCGGCCAGGCCGTGGTGTGGTACTCGGGCCAGTTCTACGCACTGTTCTTCCTGCAGAACGTGCTCAAGGTCGACGCCCAGGCGGTCAACATCATGATCGCGATCTCGCTGCTTCTCGGCACCGGCTTCTTCGTGCTGTTCGGCTGGCTGTCCGACAAGATCGGCCGCAAGCCGATCATCATGGCCGGCCTTGCACTCGCCATCGTCACCTACTTCCCGCTGTTCAAGGCGCTGACCTGGGCCGCAAACCCGGCACTCGCCACCGCCCAGCAGAACGTTCGCGCCACCGTCACCGCCGCTCCCGGCGACTGCAAGTTCCAGTTCAACCCGGTTGGCACCGCGAAGTTCACCACCTCCTGCGATATCGCCACGTCGTTCCTGACCAAGAACTCGGTTCCCTATGACGTCGTCGCGACGGCTGCTCCGGGCACCCCGGCAACCGTCAAGATCGGCGAGGAAACCGTCACCTCCTATGACGCCATCGCCGCCGGCGATGCCGCCAAGGCGAGCGACGCTGCCTTCGTCAAATCGGTCAACATCGCCCTCCACGACGCCGGCTATCCGCTGGTCCGTGGTACGGCCAAGGTTGCCGACCAGAAGCTCGACGCCTTCATCGCCGCCAATCCGGAACTGAAGCTCGACGCCGCCGCGGTCCGCGCCGGCGAAAAGACCACCGTTCCGACCGAACAGGCGATCAAGGACAAGCTGGTCACCGCCGAAGAGGCAGCCGGAGCTCCGGAGGTCGGGTTCTTCAACATCCCGGCCGGTGGCAGCTTCGCCATGGTCGCCGACCCGGCAGCCGTCAGCTGGCCGATGATCATCGCCATCCTCACCGTCCTGGTCATCTACGTGACCATGGTCTACGGCCCGATCGCGGCGATCCTGGTCGAGATGTTCCCGACCCGCATCCGCTACACCGGCATGTCGCTGCCCTATCACATCGGCAACGGCTGGTTCGGCGGCCTGCTGCCGGCAACCGCCTTCGCCATGAGTGCTGCGGCCGGCGACATCTACTACGGCCTGTGGTACCCGATCGCGATCGCGGCGATGACGCTCATCATCGGCACGCTGTTCGTCAAGGACACGCTCGGCACCGACCTCAACGCCAAGGACTGATCCTCGGCCACCAACGCTGAAAAGCCCGGCAGGTGCGAACCTGCCGGGCTTTTTCATTTCACAGACATGCCGAAAACGGCCGGCATCGATAGTCCTGGCTGGTCGGCCGGTGGCCTGAGGGCGCATGAGCGCTCGTCAGGGCCTCCTGCCTGCTGGCGCCGGTTCGAGAATTACCGCATAAGCACCAAACGTCTCCCCCAAGGTCGAAACCCATGACCCTGCATCTCAACACGCCTCTGCTCGAATCGCGGCCCCTCAGCCTGGCAGCGGGGCGGTCGGTCTGGCTGAAGATGGACGCCCTGCAGCCACCCGGCTCATTCAAGATCCGCGGCATCGGCGCCGCCTGCGAACACCATGCCAGCAGCGGCAAGCGCCGCTTCATCTCATCCTCAGGCGGCAACGCCGGCATCGCAGTTGCCTATGCCGGCCGGCGTCTGTCGATTCCCGTGTCGGTCTTCGTTCCCGAGACGACGACGGACAGGGCCAAGGCGCTGATCCGCCAGGAGGGCGCCGAGGTCATCGTCCACGGTGCCTCGTGGCAGGAGGCCAACGAACGCGCCCTGTCGGCGCTCGACGCGGAAACGGCGTTCATTCACCCCTTTGACGATCCGCTGCTCTGGGCCGGCCATGCGACGATGATCGACGAAGTCGTCGCCAGCGGGCTGTCTTTCGATGCTGTCGCTCTGTCTGTCGGTGGTGGCGGTCTCATGGCCGGCGTTGCCCAGGGGCTGGCGCGCAACGACCTGGCACATGTCCCGATCATAGCTGTCGAGACCGACGGAGCGGCGTCGCTGGCTGCCGCGATGACGGCCGGTTGGCGGGTGCAACTGCCCGCCATCACCAGCATCGCCACCTCGCTCGGTGCCCGCGTCGTCAGCGAGCGCGCCTTCGAGCTGGCACAGAGCCGAGCAGTCGAGAGCGTCATCGTGCAAGACCGCGCCGCCGTCGAGGCCTGCCTGCGCTTCGTCGACGACCATCGCGTGCTGGTCGAGCCGGCTTGTGGCGCGACGCTCGCCCTCGCCTATACGCATCCGGCTTCACTGGCGCGCTTCGAACGCGTGCTGATGGTCGTCTGCGGCGGAGCGACGGCGACCCTTGCCCAGTTGCAGTCCTGGCAAGCCGCCTGACCGGCTCTGGCGAGATTGAGGCCGGTGGTTTCAAGCTTCCCGGCCCTCCCTTCATTGGCTCCGGCCTGGCGCTGGACCTGAGCAGGAGGTTCGGCCGCGACGGATGGCTCGCCTCCGAACCGAGCGGGCGCCTCATCCCCTTGCCCTCCCGGCAAAGCCGTGTGACGATGGGTACGACCGGGAGGAACACCAAAAACGTCATTGCCCGCGACGGCCGAACAGGCCGGCCGCCGCATTCAGGGAAAAATGCCTGAGTGGAGGTCAGCTCTCATGGGTAGTCGCGCCGGAGGAAGACGCACGGGACCGAAATGCATCGCCATCGTCGGTCCCTTTGCCAGCGGTAAAACCACTCTTCTTGAAGCCCTTCTCGCCCGCACGGGCGCCATTTCCAAGCAACAGCCGGTGTCGACCGGCAACACGGTGTCCGATCATTCGGCCGAGGCCCGCGCCCACGCGATGAGCGTCGAGGCGGTCTTTGCCACCACCCAGTTCATGGGCGAGAGCATCACCTTCGTCGACTGCCCCGGCTCGGTCGAGTTTGCCTTCGAGGCCGACCCCATCCTTGCTGCCTGCGACCTGGCGGTCGTGGTCGCCGAACCCGACGAGAAGAAGATCCCCGCCTTGCAGCTGATCATGCGCAAGCTCGACGAGCTCGGCGTGCCCCGCATCCTGTTCCTCAACAAGATCGACAAGGCGACGACCGGCGTGCGCGACACGCTCAAGCTGTTGCAGCCAGTCAGCCGCACGCCCCTGCTGCTGCGCCAGATCCCGCTACGCAAGGATGGCGTCGTCGTCGGCTCGATCGACCTGGCGCTGGAACGCGCCTATGTCTACCGCGAGTATGCCGAGAGCGAGATCGCCGAAATCCCCGGCGACGAGAAGGCGCGCGAGCTCGAAGCCCGCTTCGCCATGCTCGAAACCCTCGCCGACCACGACGACCAGCTGATGGAGCAGCTGCTCGAGGAAATCGAACCGCCGAAGGACGAGGTCTTCGACGACCTCGCCGCCGATCTGCGCGATGGCGCTGTCACCCCCGTGCTGATCGGCTCGGCCGAAAAGGGCAATGGCGCGCTCAGGCTGCTGAAGGCCATCCGCCACGACGCCCCCGATGTCGAGGCGACCCGCAAGCGGCTCGGCGTCACCGACGGCAGTGCGGCCATCGTCCAGGTGATGAAGACCATCCACACCTCGCATGCCGGCAAGCTGTCGGTGTCGCGCATCCTGTCCGGCCAGGTCGGCGACGGCGCCGAGCTGTGGCTCAATGCCACCGACACAGCGAAGGTTTCGGGCATCTACCGCATGCTCGGCAAGGACCAGTCCAAGCTCGCCAGCGCCGGTGCCGGCGAGACCGTGGCACTCGGCAAGCTCGACAACGTCGCCACAGGCCAGACGCTGACCTCGGCCAAGGGCGGCATGAAGCCGCTCGTCAGCCTCGAGCCGCCAAAACCCGTCTACGCCTTCGCGCTGCGTCCCAAGGAGCGCAAGGACGAGGTCAAGATGTCGGCCGCCATCCAGCGCCTGGCCGAGGAAGACCCCTCGCTGACCCTGCACCACAACCAGGACTCGGCCGAAACCGTGCTGTCGGGCCATGGCGAGATGCATCTGAGGGTGGTGCGCGAGCGTCTCGAAGGCCGCAACCAGATCGCCGTCGAAGGCTATGCGCCGGCGGTGCCTTATCGCGAGACGATCCGCAAGGCCGTCCAGCAGCGCGGCCGCCACAAGAAGCAGTCTGGCGGCCACGGCCAGTTCGGCGATGTCGTCATCGAGATCAAGCCGCTGCCGCGCGGCTCGGGTTTCGAGTTCACCGACACGATCACCGGCGGCGTCGTGCCCAAGCAGTACATCCAGTCGGTCGAGGCCGGCGCGCGCGATTTCCTCAAGGTCGGCCCGCTCGGCTTTCCCGTCGTGGACATCGCGGTCAACCTGTCGGACGGCTCCTACCACAGCGTCGATTCCTCCGACATGGCGTTCCAGATGGCGGCCAAGATCGCGATGAAGGAAGGCATGCCCGGCTGTTCGCCGGTCCTGCTCGAACCCGTCATGAAGGTCGAGATCTTCACCCCCTCCGACGCCACCGCCCGCATCATCGCGCTGGTGCCTCAACGACGCGGCCAGATCCTCGGCTACGACGCGCGCGCCGACTGGCAAGGCTGGGACGTGGTCGAGGCGACGATGCCGCAATCCGAGATCGGCGACCTGATCATCGAGCTGCGCTCGGCGACCGCGGGTGCCGCCACCTACCGCGCCGAGTTCGACCACATGGCCGAACTCACCGGCCGCCTCGCCGACGAGGCGATGCAGTCGGCCGGCAAGGCCGCGTGACACGGGATGGACCGGGCGGCCCCATCGGCCGTCCGGACCTTCCTCCTCACGCTCTGTTGATCTT
Source organism: Aminobacter sp. DSM 101952 (assembly GCF_001424795.1). Classification (NCBI taxonomy): domain Bacteria; kingdom Pseudomonadati; phylum Pseudomonadota; class Alphaproteobacteria; order Hyphomicrobiales; family Phyllobacteriaceae; genus Aminobacter; species Aminobacter sp. DSM 101952. The sequence continues at coordinate 589,989 of NZ_LMCL01000001.1, forward strand.
CAATGCGGCAAGCGAACGAAACACGGCAGCGTTCGCACACGTATGTGAACGTGACCGCGTTGATTTCGCTGTCCGCCGGGGCGACCTTGCGGACGGTCCCTTTGGAGAACCAAGCATGGCATTCGTACACCGCCGCCCGAACTGGGCGATCTCAGAGGCCTTGGCCACGCCCGAGGAGATCTTCCTCAACCGCCGCTCGATCCTCGCCGGCATGGGGCTCGGCCTTGCCGCCGCCGCGCTGCCGCGGCCGGCTCGCGCCGAGGAAAAGGACCCCACTGCCGACCTCTATCCGGCCAAGCCGAACACGGCCTACAAGCTCGACCGCTCGCTGACGCCCGAAGAGATCAACGCCAACTACAACAACTTCTACGAATACGGCACCTATAAGGAAATCGCCGCCAACGCCCAGCAGCTCAAGACACGGCCGTGGGAGGTGCAAATCGGCGGCCTCGTCGACAAGCCGATGACGCTCGCCATCGACGACCTGATCAGGAAGTTTCCGCTGGAGACGCGGCTCTACCGCCACCGCTGCGTCGAGGCCTGGTCGATGACCATCCCGTGGAGCGGCTTTCCGCTGAAGGCGCTGGTGGCGATGGCCAGCCCCAAGGCGGACGCGAAGTTCATCCGCTTCGAGACCTTCCTCGATCCGGAGATGGCGCCGGGACAGAACGACTTCGTCTATCCCTGGCCCTATGTTGAAGGCGTCACCATCGAGGAGGCAGCACTCGACCTGCCCTTCCTCGTTAGCGGCGCCTATGACAAGCCGCTGGGCAAGCAGTTCGGCGCTCCGCTGCGTCTCGCGCTGCCGTGGAAATATGGCTTCAAGTCGATCAAGTCGATCCGCAAGATCGACTTCGTCGCCGAGCAGCCCGTCGGCCTGTGGGAAGCGATCCAGCCGAGCGAATACGGCTTCTGGGCGAACGTGAACCCCGACGTGCCGCACCCGCGCTGGAGCCAGGCCAGGGAACGTGTGCTGCATACCGGCGAACTGGTGCCGACGCAGCTGTTCAACGGCTACGCAGCAGATGTCGGCCAGCTCTATGCCGGCAAGGACCCGGCCAAGCTCTACATGTGAGCCTTACCCAGCCTTGATGTCGACATGCCACCATTTCGGCCGCCCGCCGCGGAACGAGTGGGCCGTCGGCTTGAATTCGAGCGAGCCGGGCTTGTCGAACGCCCCTACCAAAAGCGCCACGACCGGCGCGTCGTCGATGGCGCCGAGCGAACTGCCGCAGGAGGCACAGAAAGCGCGGCTGGAATAATCCGACGAGCGATAGACCGACGGCGCGCCGCCCGGCCCGGTCCAACTCACCTTGTCGCTGGCGAACTCCACCCAGGCGGCGGTCAGGGCGCCGGTGTGACGCTGGCAGATGCGGCACGAGCAGGTATGCGGCTTGCCGGCCGGGCCAAGCGCCTGGAACCGGATGGCACCGCAAAGGCACCCTCCGCCATGGATCTTCGGCCTCGCTGCCGGTGTCTTGCTCATGCTACCCCCACGATGCCTTCTGCCAGTGATCGGGAAAATGGAACCACAGGGCCGATATGGAGACGGCCCGCCAGAATCAAAAGCGGCGCCCGAGGCAATCTCGGGCACCGCTTTTTGCGGACCGTTCCGCGGGAGGCGGGACGGCAGGTCCGCCGCTACGTGGCCAACGTCTTGGGTCGTTGGCAAACTGCTGGACGCGGCGCTTTGCCTGAGCCCTGGCCCGCTCGGGTGATGCCCCCATCTCCCGGCGCGCCATCACCGCGTCCATCCAAAAGCTAGGCGCGTCGCGGGGAACGGGGAACGTTACCCGGGGTTACATGTCACTGTTACGTGGGCTGGAGCGCCTGAACCCGGGCAACAAAAAAGCCGGATCCAAGAAGATCCGGCTGAGTTTGTTTGGAAGTGCCGATTAAGGCTAACCTCCAGAGGGGAACACTCGAGGGCGCTAATGGGAGGAGGAACGCGCCCTGGAGATGATCAATATATGTGCTCTCTATGCCCAACAAACAAGCATCTATTTTGCAACGCACGCATGCAAAAAGGCGCGAGCTGTGGTCCAACTATGTTACAGGCCCGATAGGACCAGAATTACCGCCGAAAACCGGCAGATATCGATGCTGCAATGCACATCATAAGACGCGCTGACGGCAAAAAGGCCGCCGAATTCCGTGCTGCAGTGCAATGCCGCCGGTTCGGGCAGCGGACGATCATTGTTGCGGCAGAACCGGCATCATGCGCACTCTCCAAGCAACCCGACCAATGGGAGTGCAGGCCTTGCGCAAACCGTCCGCAGTGCTCGGCAGTGCCGTCTTCTTCCTCGCCGCGCCCGGAATCGTCGCCGGGCTGGTGCCGTGGATGCTCACCGCCGGCTACGGCCTTGCCGTGGCCAATGCGGCTTTGGTGGTCCTGGGTGTGATGCTCGTCGCGGCCGGGCTGGGCGTGCTGCTGCATGCCTTCGCCCGCTTCGCCATGGAGGGTTCGGGCACCCCTGCCCCGATCGCGCCGACCGAGCGGCTGGTCATCGGCGGCGCCTATCGCCACGTCCGCAACCCGATGTATGTGGCCGTGCTGGCGATCATCCTCGGACAGGCACTGATCTTCGCGCACGGGCCGCTCGTCGCCTATGCGGCCGTCATCGCCGCCGCCATGGCCGCCTTCGTGCGTTTCTATGAAGAACCAGTCCTGGCCCACCGCTATGGCGGCCGATACGAGGCCTACCGCAGCAACGTTCCCGGCTGGCTGCCGCGTCTCACGCCCTGGCGCGGCGACGGCTGAGGCGGTGCCTGACGCCCGGCCTCAGAAGGCCCAGCTGCGCGCCTTGGAGATGACGAAGTCGCGGAACACATGCAGCTTGGCCTGTTCCTTCATCGTGTCGGGATAGGCGAAATAGGTGTCGAAGGACGGCACCTCGGTTTCGGGCAGGAGCTGCACCAGCCCGTCATCCTTGCCCACGACATAGTCGGGCAGCATGGCGATGCCGGCACCGGTCTGCACTGCCCGCTTGATCGACAGGATGTCGTTGATCTGCAGCGTCGGCACGCGCTGGCCGCCCTCGAAATCGCCCACCGTCTCGAGCCAGTTGAGCTCGCTCAGATGCGTCGGCACCGGCACGCCGAAGGTGACAATGCGGTGGCTCTTGAGTTCGGCGATCGACGACGGCTTGCCGTATTTGTTGACGTAGGCTGGCGAGGCATAGAGATGGAAATGCACGGTGAACAGCCGGCGCTGGATCAGGTCGGGCTGCTGCGGCTGGCGCAGGCGGATGGCGCAGTCGGCCTGGCGCATCGTCAGGTCGAGTTCCTCGTTGGCGAGGATCAACTGCAGCTGGATGTCGGGATAGAGTTCGAGGAACTCCTGGACGCGCTCGGTCAGCCAGCCGGCGCCGAGGCCGACGGTCGTCGTCACGCGCAGCACGCCCGACGGCCTGTCCTTGGTCTCGGTCAGCCTGGTCTTGATCGTCTCAAGCTTCATCAGCACGTCGTGGGCAGTGCGAAACAGCATGTCGCCCTGCTCGGTCAGCACCAGACCGCGCGCGTGGCGGTGGAACAGCGGCACGCCGATGTCGTGCTCGAGCGCGCTCACCTGGCGTGAAATGGCCGACTGCGACAGCCGCAGCGTCTCCGCCGCATGCGTGAAAGAGCCAGCCTCCGCCGCAGCGTGGAACACGCGCAACTTATCCCAATCCAACGCCATTTTTCCCCTCTTATGCCAGGCGTCTGGTCGGCCTATTCGGCCGCTTCGCGATGCACTTCAATTCCCGCCAGGTACTTTTCGGCCTCAAGCGCTGCCATGCAACCGAGGCCCGCCGCCGTCACCGCCTGGCGATAGATGTCGTCGGTGACGTCGCCCGCGGCAAACACGCCGGGCACGTTGGTGCGCGTCGAGTTCGCCTCGGTCCAGAGATAACCGTTCGGCTTCTGCTTCAGCTTGCCGACGAACAGTTCGACCGCCGGCGCATGGCCGATCGCCACGAACACGCCGTCGGTCGCCATTTCGGTGATCGCGCCGGTGTGCACGTTCTTGAGCCTGACGCCGTTGACCGACGGCGGCAGCGGCTTCTGCGCCGCAGCACCGACGATCTCCTCGACCGCCGAATCCCAGATCACCTTGATGTTGTCCTTGGCAAACAGCCGCTCCTGCAGGATGCGCTCGGCGCGGAAATGGTCGCGCCGGTGCACCACCGTCACCGTCTTGGCGAGGTTGGAGAGGTAGAGCGATTCCTCGACGGCCGAATTGCCGCCGCCGACCACCACCACGTCCTTGCCGCGGTAGAAGAAGCCGTCGCAGGTGGCGCATGCCGAAACGCCAAAACCCTGGAACACCTGCTCGGAGGGCAGGCCAAGCCATTTGGCCTGGGCGCCGGTGGCGATGATCAGCGCGTCGGCCGTGTAGACGGTGCCGGAATCGCCCTTGGCGCGGAACGGCCGGACGTCGAGGTCGACCTCGGTGATGATGTCGTGGACCATCTCGGTGCCGACATGCTCGGCCTGCGCCCGCATCTGGTCCATCAGCCAGGGCCCCTGGATCGGCTCGGCGAAGCCGGGATAGTTCTCGACCTCGGTGGTGATCATCAGCTGGCCGCCCTGCTGCATGCCGGCGACGAGCATCGGCTTGAGCATGGCGCGTGCCGCATAGATCGCTGCCGTGTATCCGGCAGGACCCGAACCGATGATAAGAACTGGCGCATGTTTGGCGGTCATCGCAAGGGCCTTCGTGGTCAATGGAAAAAGCAGCCCCCCGCAAAACGGGGCGCAGATCGCCTCTAATCTAGGTGTTCACCCCTGCCCCGCGCAAGGCGACAAGATGTTACTCCCCCGAAAGCTTGATCTTCGGGGGAACGCGCCCATGCCCGGCGTCGATTTCCTCAGCTTGGGCTTCCCAATGGCTGCGAGTGGTTTAATGACAAGGACGCGCAAGATTCTTGCGCGAGAGCTGGAGCGAACATGCCGATCAAGGCCGATCTCGACGCCATCGACTGGAAGATCCTGCGCGAACTGCAGGACGACGGCCGCATGACCAATGTCGAACTGTCGCGTCGCGTCGGCATCTCGGCGCCGCCCTGCCTGCGCCGGGTCAAGCGGCTGGAGGACGAAGGCATCATCCAGCGCTACCGCGCCCTGCTCAACGCCCCGGCACTTGGCATGGACGTCGTCGCCTTCTGCCTCGTCGGCCTCAACCGCCAGTCCGAGGTCGACCTCAAGGCCTTCGCCGACCGCACCCGCAACTGGCCGATCGTGCGCAGCGCCTGGATGGTCTCGGGCGAATCCGACTTCATGCTGCACTGCCTCGCCCCCGACCTCGGCACCTTCCAGACCTTCGTCATCGAGGAGCTGACATCGTCGCCCAATGTCGACACCGTGCGCACGGCGCTGACGATCCGGCAGGTGAAGGATGAGGGACTGGTGGGGATCTAGGGGTGGGCCGCGAAAAGTGCCATGTAGGCACGCACGACCGCATCAGCTGAAAATTGCTGCTCAAGTGTGCGAAGCCCTGACGCGACCAGCTTTCTCGACATTTCAACATCATCCTGGACGCGGCCGATTTCCCTGGCAAACGCCTGGTGATCGCCGATGTCGACCATCAGTCCGTTGTCGCCGTCGCGCATGAACCAGGTCGGACCTTCCGACCGGGTTGAGACGACCGGAACATGCTGCGCCCAAGCTTCGAGGACCACATTGCCCAGGGGCTCGTGGCTGGACGCCATCGCGAAGCAATCACTGGCCGCGATGAAAGGCCTTGGATCTTTCTGCCAGCCGGCAAACCGAACACGGTCATCGACGCCGAGTTGTTCGGCCAGTGCACGCAGATTGCCTTCCTGTTCGCCATTCCCGATCAGCCACAGATAAGCCTTCGGCCGTTCGACGAGCGCTCGTATGAGGACATCGAAGCCTTTGCGCGGCACGAAACGTCCCATGGAGGAAATGACGAACGCGTCTTCCGGAGTATTCATGGCGCTGCGGCTGAAGGGCGCCACTCGCTCCATGTCGGTGAAATTGGAGATCACTTCGACACCGCGCTTCCAGCCCATGGCCCTGACATGGCTGGCAATTCCCGGCGTATTGCAGACTACGGTGTCGATATTGCGGAACTTCTTCAATGTGGTCGGATAGTCGCCGAGACGTACCAGTCGATGCGGCTTAGGGTTTCCGGGCACGAGTTTGGCTCCCTTGGGCATCCATCCAAGGACACTGTTCGGTTTCCAATGTCTGATGAGTGCATTGACACGCAAGGGTAGCAAGAAGCGATCCAACGATGCGGTCCGGAAATGGCTCTCGATCACCTCCACCGAACGGTGAATGTTGTTCTTCCAGGCGCGATCAGGGCGGATCACGATTTTCTGTTGCACACCATGCTCAGCAAGTCCGTTGAGCAGATGGACAAAGAAACGTTCGGCTCCGCCATCCTTGCCAAAATGGAAATGCATTACCTTCATGGCTGCTGCCCGGCACGGCCTGACTTCGCGCCACGGTCGACGTCATCGACAGATGGCCTGGTCCGAAGTGCGTTGCGCTGATAGATTTTTGCTTCCGTCAGGAAGGAATAGACTGCGCCCGTCATTGCCTCGATGAACCCGGTGAAGCCGCATCGCCAAAGGCCATTGCGCAGGTAGAGGCGCAGGAAAAACATCGGCGGATTGAAAATGAGCCTGAAGCGACGTGGACCCTGCCCGGCCGCGACCAATTGATCGGCCTTGAGCGTGGAGTAGTTGTTTTCCTTGAGAATTTGCTGGTCCATGATGATTGGGCGGAAGTGAAGCAGACTGCCGGAAGGTGCAGCCTTGACGTGGCCATCAGGCCGGATGCCCTCATGGACTCGCTGGGACAGGTCGTAACGGCCGCGCCCACGACGAATGAGCCTGAGATTGCGCCGTTCGTGAACATGTGCCGGCGTGTAACCATATCCGATCAGGTAGGGGCGCCGAGCGATGCGCCATCCAACAACCGAGTCGTCGGCCGCCAAGAGCGCAGGCAGCGCGGCCCGAAGCGCATCGTCAAATCGCTCGTCCGCATCGATGTTGAAACACCAATCCTCTCGGCACAAATCGAGCGCGAACTGCTTTTGCCCGGCATAGCCGCGCCACTTTTCCGAGAAAAGCCTGATCGGCCAGCCCCGATCGATGTAGGATTGGATCAATGCCAACGTTCCGTCGGTGGATCCGGAATCCACAATCACGATGTCGCGGCAACCGCGCAGACTATCGATGCAGTTTCCGAGATAATCTTCTTCGTTCAGGCAGATGATGAACGCAGAAAGGGGAAGAGTGCTTTCCACGATTTTCCTTTTACTAGGCATGGGCCGTGCATTGCAATATTTGCATTAAATGGAGGTTGACTGAAAGGCAACGGGCGGACCAGACCTGCACCGAGCATTCCCCCTTATCCAGGGAACGATCCACATCATTTGGCGTGGCCTAGCACGCCTGTCAAACGAGTTGAACCACACTTTGCGCACGCGATCGGCTGAGTAACCCTCATAGAGTCTTGCGCCACGCCTCGCGGCAGTACATGAGATACCTGCCCGCATATCCAGCTACCTGCGAAGAAGAGTCGCTTGACCTACACATATGTCCCACCGCTGCTTCCCAGCCTAGCGCGCTGGCAAAAGATCTATAGCCGAAAGAAGGGCTTAAGTTGCCTACGCGCACTCGAATACGAAAAGCTTGTCCAATTGAGACTTGAAGGTTCATTGCTTGACGTTGGGGGCGGAGGAAACTCGCTCTATCGCGACATACTTCCGCAGTCCGTGAAATATGACTCACTCAACATCGATCCGAAAATCGACCCGACTTACCTGGTCGGCCCAAACGGCGTTTTTCCGATCGACGACAACAGCTACGCAACTTGCCTCTGTCTCAACACGCTCGAACACATTTACGACGCCCGTTTCGTCGTCGACGAAATCTACCGTGTGCTTGCGCCCAGCGGAACTGTTCACATTACAGTGCCATTCATCTTCCGTATCCATGGACATCCCGATGACTACTTCAGGGGAACGCCCAGTTGGTGGCGGGAGACCCTGACCCGCGCTGGCTTTTCCAAGATCGAGCTGCAGCCTCTGGTTTGGGGGCGCTACACCAGCGCCGGCAGCATCAGCGGTTACAGAGGCCTTTTCAAGCGTGGCCGTTTCCATCTTTCACACTTCTTCGATCTGCTTTACTCGAAAATCACCTTCGCCAGGGGCGACGGGCGCTATTCGGGACGTCGGGGTGAACGTATTTGTAGCGTGGCCCTCGGCTATTTCATAAGCGCCCAAAAATAGCCTACGGATCACTGATATGCCCAACTATTTTCGCAGCTTGAAGCTTCATTGGCGTCGCCTGCTCAACGTGCAGGAGATCACACTCGACGGTGTAAGGATCTCGACCTCTCCGGAAGCGTTGCCTCGCTTCATCCGTTCGGCTCTCTTCAAGGAAACATACGAAAGCCACGAACGCCAATTGGTCCGCGGATTGCTCGCGCCAAATGATCGAGTCCTGGAGATTGGCACCGGGATCGGTTTCGTCTCACTTCTGTGCGCGCGCTTATGTGGCGCTCAGAACGTCGTGTCGTATGAGGCCAACCCGTTGTTGGAGCAAATAATCCGTAACAACTATGCTCTGAACGGCCTGACACCCAACCTGCGCATGCGAGCCATCACCACCGACGGCGAACCAATCGCCTTCTTCAGGAGCGACAACATCGTCTCATCGTCCACCAAGGAACGGGGTGGCCACGCCGAGAAAATGTCAGTGCAAAGTGATCGCCTCGATGACGTTCTGGCCGAGCATCGACCAGATATCGTCATCATGGACGTCGAGGGGGCGGAAATCGAATTGTTGTCGAATTCCACACTGTCGGGCGTCAAGCATATCGTGGTCGAGATCCACCCCCACATCACCGGTGAGGATAAGGTCACCGCCATGCTTCAGGCGCTTCGGAACAAGGGCTTCACGCTTAAGGTCGAAGCGCACAAGACGATCTTGCTCAGCGCCGGATAGGACGCGCGACGGAACTGCCTGGCCAACGGCATTGATGCCGACAGCGTTGTGAGCCGGCTGTCATACCTGCAAGGTGTTGCTAAGATCGCGAGTTGCTGGCTAGACAGACGGACATGAAAATCACTTCAAGCATCTTCCGCGCCAAGGTCTTGGCTTTGCTCAGTCGCGGTAGAATTCGTGTAGGGCACCGCGCCAAAGTAAGTCAAAGGGCCGTTCTCCGTCCTCGGAGTGGTTCAATTTCTATCGGTCGCGACACTACCATTTACCCGGGAGCGATGTTGTTGGGGCCGGGAGATATTTTGATCGGCAACAACTGCACCATTAACCCGTATTCTATCCTCTATGGGCATGGAGGTCTCAAGATCGGCAACTGGGTACGCATCGCAGCCCATACTGTCATTATCCCGTCGAACCATAACTTTTCGGACATCGATAGGCCCATCGGATCGCAGGGCGGCACGCAACGCGGAGTTACCATTGAGGACGATGTATGGATCGGTGCCAACGTCACCGTTCTGGATGGAGCCCATATTTCCACCGGTTGCGTCATCGCAGCGGGGGCGGTTGTACGGGGCAAGACCGAGCCATTCGGGGTCTACGGTGGCGTTCCAGCCAAGTTACTCAAGATGCGTGGAACTCCCGAGACGATCTAAGCCGGCCAGCCGGCGCTGACGTCGATTGCGTCGAGCGCCGCCTCGTCTTGGGCCGTCGCGATGGCTGTGGTGAGCACTTCCTCACGGGCAAAGCGGGTTTGTACATGGAAAACACGGCGTCACAGATAGCGATGATGGCAGCTGCTTCACGGGTCACCCACCCGTCAACACCCTTGAATTTGATAATTGTTGCAGGATGCCGAAGTGCGCCAGCATAGGCACCATCAATCAGCGTTTGATCGACCAAGTCTTGGGCTGAACCGACCATTCCGCGCCTGTCCAGTCGAAGTTCGCGTCCTACTTTAGGGGCACGTCAATCGTGCGATGGGATAAGTTGCCAAGATCTTGTCGGACACTCGCCGATTGCCTGCCAGTAGCCTCGGTCAGGTGGAAAGAAACCTCCCTCCATCACCGTAGCTCCTTCCAAGAATGCATTATTGTGGTCGAGCCTAGTGCCCGAGGAACCAAGTTGAACGCCCACAAGCGTGCAAGAATCAACTTGTTACTGCGCCCAGACCCGCCCATAGACGGCGGCGAGATTGTCTACCTCGCGCTCGAGCGGGAAATCTGCCCGAACATAGGCCAATGCGGCGTTTCCGGCCGCAGCTTGCCGTTCGGGATGATCCATAAAAGCGCTAGACGCAGCGATCATGACCCGCAGGTCATCCGCCGAAACGACCATACCGGCGTCCGGCGGAACCAGCTCCGAAAACGCGCCGACATCGGCCGCCACCACGGGTACCCCGCTGGCCATGGCTTCGAGCGGCGTCAGCCCGAAACCTTCCCAGCGTTGCGGCGCGACGAACAGTGACAGCGCGCGATACCAGCGCGGAATGTCCGTGTGCTCGCCAACGAAGAGGATTCTGTCGGCCAGGCCGGCCGCGGCGACCTTGGTGCGCAACTGCTCTTCGAATTCGACATGCTGCGCGGTCGCCCGGCCGGCGATGATCGCCGACCATTCCGGCCGCTCCGGCAGCACCGCGATCATCGCATCGACGAACAGATCGGTGCCCTTCTGGTGGCGGATGCGGCCGAAACAGCCGACATACTGGCGCGCCGGGTCCAGTCCGACGGCTTTCCTCGCGTCGGCCCTATTTTCCGGCGGGCAGAACCGGACGGTATCGATACCGTGCATCACCACCGTGTTGGGCACTTCGAGATAGGCCGCGGTCTTGCGGCTGGTGGCGATCACCGCGTCCATGCGCCGGATGAGGAATTTGCTCCATCCGGTATGGTGTCGTTGCGAGGCCGACGTGAACACCAGCTTCAGCGGCGCCCGGAAGACGTCACGCAGCACCAGTCCGGCCAGCATCTCGACGTTGCGCCGGGCGTGCCAGATGCGGGGCCGGCCGGAGGCCGGGCGCCGGAGCAGCGATGGAAGCTGCCACCAGCGCATCTTGGGCAGATTGTCGGGCAGGCCGGGCCCGAACACGGCGATGCCGAGGTCGCGCGCCTGGACCGGCACCAGTTGCACGATGGTGCTGGTGACGCCCGACAGGCGCTTCTTGAGATTGGGCGCGATCACCTCGATGCGCGCCATGTCGACCGCGCCGGAAATGTCGGCGCGGCTTTGTGCTTTTGTCATCGTTGTCTGGTCCGGTATGGCGGCGGCAGGCGCCGCCCACGCCTCAGATGAACTGTACCTGGACGATTTCGTAGCCGCGCGCGCCGCCCGGCGCGTTGACCTCGATGGCGTCGCCGACTTCCTTGCCGATCAGCGCGCGCGCGATCGGCGAGGAGATCGAGATGCGGCCGGACTTCACGTCGGCCTCCTGGTCGCCGACGATCTGGTAGGTCTTCTTTTCCTCGGTATCGTCGTCGACGAGCACGACGGTGGCACCGAACTTGATCTTGTCGCCGTTCAGCTTGGTGACGTCGATCACCTCGGCGCGCGCGATCAGGTCCTCGAGTTCGTTGACCCGGCCCTCGTTGAGGCTCTGCGATTCCTTGGCGGCGTGGTATTCGGCATTTTCCGAAAGGTCGCCATGCGAGCGCGCCTCGGCGATGGCCTCGATGATGCGCGGGCGTTCTTCCTGCTGGCGCCAGCGCAGCTCTTCCTTCAGCGCGACGAATCCACCCGCCGTCATCGGAACCTTGTTCATAGTCGACCTCTCCTGGCCTTTGCCGCGCGGCTTGCCTGTTGCTGCCGCGAGGCACAAAAAAAGAAAACGGTCCGGCAGCCTCGGCTAACGGGACCGTCTCACCTCTATCTCCGTCGAATATAGCAATCCTGCCGCAGAATTCACGTCAAAAAATTCGTTTACCACCATAGACCTGTTGGTGCAGACAACCTGAGCGTTCGCCGCTTCACCCGCTTGTGATTGAACCTGCACAGCTTTGATGCTCTGCTGCCGTTGCCGCGCCAACCTTTCCACCTATGTCCGATAGATGAGCAACCACACGCCGCTACTTGCACTCATGTTCGCCCTGGTTGGTTCGCCGGCCCTCGCCGAGACGCAAACCTTCAACACCCAGGACCTCACGCTCCGCGCCGACGTCATCGCCGACGGCCTCGACCACCCCTGGGGACTGGACTTCCTGCCGGGCAACGAAGCCATCGTCACCGAACGCTCCGGCAACATCCGCATCTTCTCGCAAGACGGCCTGTCGGATCCGGTCAAGGGCGTGCCGAAGGTGGCGGCCCACGGCCAGGGCGGCCTGCTGGACATCGCCGTCGCCCGCGACTTCGAACGTTCCGGCACCGTCTACTTCAGCTTCTCCGAGCCCGGCCGCGGCGGCGCGGGCACGGCACTTGCGCGGGCAAGGCTGGTCCGCGAAGGCAAGGCCGCGCGGCTCGAGGATGTCCAGGTCATCTTCTCGATGAGCCGCAAGACCGGTGCCGGGCAGCATTTCGGCTCGCGGATCGTCGTCAACGACGACGGCACGCTGTTCGTGACGACAGGCGACCGCGGCGATGGCGACCGCGCCCAGGACATGCACGATCATGCCGGCGCCGTCATCCGCATCAATGCCGACGGCTCGATCCCCGCCGACAACCCCTCGCCGGACGGAAAGGCGATGGCGCCGGAACTCTGGTCCAAGGGCCACCGCAACCTGCAAGGCGCGACCTACGACCCGGTCCTCGGCGCCCTGATCACCGTCGAGCATGGCGCCCAGGGCGGCGACGAGTTGAACCGGCCCCAGGCCGGCAAGAACTATGGCTGGCCGGTGATCACCTATGGCCGCGACTATTCCGGCGAAAAGATCGGCGTCGGCACGTCGGCCAAGGGCTACGAGCAGCCGCTGTATTACTGGGATCCGTCGATCGCGCCTTCCGGCCTCGCCAGCTACCAGGGCGACATGTTTCCGGAATGGAAAGGCGACCTGCTCGTCGGATCGCTGAAATTCGAGCTGCTGAGCCGCCTCGACCGCGACGCCAAGGGCAACGTCCTCGACGAGGAGCGCATGCTCGACGGCGCACTGGGCCGGATCCGGGACGTCAACGTCGCCCCCGACGGCTCTGTCTGGTTGCTCACCGACGAGAACAATGGCGCCATCGTCAGGCTGTCGCGCGGCGACTAAGGGACAACGGCAATAAGGCAGCGGGGTTGGGGCAGTTGCCCTGCCCCGCTGCCTTACAGCGCCGGCTACCCCCGCAGATAGGCGTCGATCCGCTGTTCCAGCATGCCGTATTCCGGGCAACTCGTGCCGCAGCGTTTGCCGATCTCCGACAATTGCACGCGGGCAGCCGCGACATCGCCGAGCATCAGCTGCGCCTCGCCCATATATTCCCGCACCAGCGTATAGTCGGGATTGTTGCGCAGCGCTTCCTGGTAATAGCCGAGGCCGACGAGCACGCGCCCGGCCTTGCGGTGCGAATAGCCGAGATAATTGAGGATGCGCGGGTCGGTCTTGTCGGCGGCGAGCGTCAGCACCTTGATCGCCTCGTCATACTTGCCGTCCATGGCCAGCGCCCGGCCCGCCGAATAGAGGCTGTCGTCGTCGATCATGCCCGCCTTGGGCGGCTCGCATTTCTTGGTCTTCTTGTTGTAGACCATGCCGTTGTTGCACTTCACCTCGTCGCCGCTGCTGCTCCCGCCGCTGTCGGCGGAGAACACAGGCGCCGCCAGCAAGGGCAGCGACACGACAACGCCAGCAAGCACTTTCGCAATTCGGGTCTGCATCGCTACCTCCTAAAATGCGCCCATCGCGAGATTAACGCATCCGGGGCCGGATTTCATCCGGGGACGGCGTGAATGCCGAGCCCAACCGGCGGCGCTCCGGGCCTAGCCCTTGAGATATGTCTCGATCTGCTCGGCCAGCAGGCCATATTCGCGACAGCCGGTGCCGCAGCGCTCGGCGATTTCCGACAGCTGCAGCCGCGCACCGGCGACGTCGCCGAGCGTCAGATGCGCCTCGCCCATGTATTCGCGCACCGGCATGTAGTCGGGATCGTTGAGGATCGCCTCCTGGTAATAGCCGAGGCCGACGAGGATGCGCCCGGCCTTGCGGTGGGAATAGCCGAGATAATTGAGGATGCGGGCGTCGGTCTTGTCGCTGGCCAGCGCCAGCACCTTGATCGCATCGTCATAGCGGCCGTCCATGGCCAGCGCCCGGCCCGCCAGGTACAGGCTGTCGTCATCGATCATGCCGGCCTTGGGCGCTTCGCATTTCTTGGTCTTCTTGTTGTAGACCAGACCGGTGCGGCACTTGACCTGGTCGCCACCGTTGCCGCCGCCACCGCCCATGCCGCCGCCGGAACTGCCGCCTCCGCCGCCATCGGCAGAAAGCACGGGTACGGCAAGCAGCGGCAGCGACACCAACGCGCCTGCCAGAAGTCTCAGATATCGGACCTGCATGGCTACCTCCACCGATGCGTCCCCGACGAGGTCAACGCGTCGATGGCGGTGTTTCGTCCTGCCTCAGCCGCGGAAAATCAGCGCCGCCCCGCCGGCGATCAGCGCGAAGCCCATGGCGTGGTTCCAGGTGATGCCTTCCTTGAGATAGAACACCGAGAAGATGACGAAGACCGAGAGCGTGATCACCTCCTGCATCGTCTTGAGCTCCGCCGCAGAATAGACCTGGTGGCCGATGCGGTTGGCCGGCACCGCCAGCCAGTATTCGAAGAAGGCGATCAGCCAGCTGAAAATGACAGCCGCGTAAAGCGGAGCCGCCTTGTACTTCAGGTGCCCATACCAAGCGAACGTCATGAACACGTTGGACGCGATCAGCATCAGCACAGGAAAGATCTTCGGCGAAAGCAGCAAAGCCATGGGGGATACCGCGTGGAGGAGGAAGGAGGCCGGCTATTTCTGCCTCGCCGTGCGCCGTGTCAACCGCGGCAACCACCCCGCGAACATCGAGGCAGTGACGTTGCCGCCAAATGCGCTATCATCAGGTGGGGGGAAGGCAACCAGGAGCACGCTCGTGCAGCAGCGGCGCGAAAAAGAGTGGGACCTGACCATCGGCCCGGACACCGTGCGGGTGTTCATCCTCAAGGCCAAGGCAATCAGCGCCGGCGTCAACGAGGATTATGAGGACGGCGCCGAGCACGAGATCGAATATGACGGCGGCACCCACGACAATCACCATCACGCCGGACTGGCCGAGGAAGAGGAAGAAAACCTCACCGAAAAGGAGCTGCGCCAGCTGATCAGCGACCTCAATGTCGACGAGGCCGCCGAACTCGTCGCCCTCGCCTGGATCGGCCGCGGCGACTACGACGCTTCGGAGTGGCAGGACGCCGTCGCCGAGGCACGCCAGCGCAGCAATCGCCGCACCGCCAAGTACCTTCTCGGCATGCCGATGCTGGGCGATTGGCTCGAAGAAGGCCTCGAGGCGCTGGGCGCGTGAGAAGCCGCGCCTCCCTGCATTGATGACAGTCCCGTCACCGAATTTGATGGCCTTGCCGTCGCCGCCTCGGCAACCAGCGGCCGGCCGGTGACGTTGAGCGCCGATGCACACATGCAAGCGCCGCCTGCCTTCCCTGATCCTGATCTTGCCGCTGGCGACTTTCGCCGCGATGCCGCACGGCCTTGCCGAGAGCGCCAGGCCCGTCCTGCCCGTCCGGGCTCCGGTGCCGCAAGCGGCGCCGGCGCCGCCCCTGCCCCAACCATCGCCGGCCAACACAACCCGGACGCTCGAGCAGGCGGCGATCCCGACACCTCGGCCGCAGCCCGATGCCAGCCAGCAGCCCGAGCGCCCGATGTTCGGCCCGCCGATGCTGGAGCCACGGTCGCAAGCCGCGCCTGTGCCGGCCGCCGTTCCCGTTCCACCGACGCGCCCCGACCGTGCGGCAGCCAATCCACCGGCGGGCGAGATGTTCGGCCCGCCGGCGCCGAAGATGCTGCCCGACAAGCGATCGAATGCCGAACGGCCTGCGACCATGCCCGCGGACGAGACGGCTTGCCGCGTCCGCCTCAAACAGCTGGGCGCCGAATTCGAGGAGGCGGCACCGCAAAGCAATGCCGACGGTTGCGCACTGCCGTTTCCGCTCAAGCTGAAGCGGCTTTCCGCCGCGGTCGACATCGCGCCCGACGCGCTCATCAACTGTGCCGCGGCAGAAGCCTCGGCACGGTTTACCGCAAACGTCATTGCACCGGCAGCAAAGGCCGAGTTCGGCGAGGAACTGGCAACGGTCGACCAGGCCTCGGCCTATGTCTGCCGCCCGCGCAACGGCACGCGCAAGCTGTCGGAGCATGCCTTCGGCAATGCGCTCGACATCGCCCGCTTCACCCTGAGCAAGGGCACGGCCATCGACGTCGAACCGGCCCCGCCGGCGCAGAATGCGAGGTTCCTGTCCCGGATCCGCGAGGCCGCCTGCGGCCCGTTCAAGACCGTGCTCGGCCCGGGCAGCGACGCCGACCACGCGCTGCATTTCCACTTCGACCTCGCGCCCCGGCGCAATGGCGGCACCTTCTGCCAATAGGCGCGCGCCGCAATTCCGCCGCAGCCGTGAATGGCGGCGCTGATCTTTCCTTTACCCTTGCGGTCTAGGCTCACTCCCTCAAGGGGACAGGAGCCTTCGCATGGCCGCAGATTCGCGCGCCGCCAGCCCAGCCGAACCATCGCGCCGCGCCTCGCGCCAGCGCGCCCTGCTGCTTGCCACGACGCTGACGATCGTCGGCCTGGGGGTCAGTTCCTGCACCTCGGGCGACGTCTTCGCGCTACAGCCGGCCGTCGACGTCGGTTCGCAGACCGCCTCGCTGGCCCCTGTCGAGCCAATCCCCCAGGACAATGCCGCGCCCGCAGCCGACATGACCTATGACATGTCCGATCCGGCGATGGCATCGGCCGATCCGGCGATCGAACCGACGCTGGACGCACAAGCCGAGAACCTGGGCCAGATCGAGCCCCGGCAGCCGCAGCCTGTCCGCACCGCTTCGCTGGCCCCGGCTCAGGGGCGCGGCATGCAGACGCTGGTACCCTCCAACCCCTACATGGTCGCCTATCCCAAGCTCGACGATCCTTCGAACGAGCCGCAGACGGCGCCGATGCGGCCGGCGGTGATGCCGGCCGACGAGGTCGATTGCCGCGCCGACCTGAAGAAGCTCGACGTGCAGTATCGCGACCTGCCGCCCATCGGCGGCGGCGCAGCGTGCGGCATCGACTATCCGGTCAAGGTCTCGGCCATCGGCTCGGTGCAGATGAAGCCCGCCGCCACCGTCACCTGCGCCATGGCCGCCAGCTTCGCCGCCTGGACCAAGCGCGACCTGGTGCCGGCCGCGCGCTTGCGCTACTTCTCCGGCGTCAAGACGATCCACCAGGGTTCGAGCTATTCCTGCCGCAAGATCGCCGGCTCGCGCACCCTGTCGGAGCACGGCAAGGGCAACGCGCTCGACATCATGCGCATCGAGCTCAACAACGGCCGCGACATCGACGTCGAAAAGCCCGGCCTGTTTGCCTTCCGCACACGCGGCTTCCTCAACACCATCCGCGCTGACGGCTGCAGCTATTTCAACACGGTGCTCGGCCCCGGCTACAATTACGACCACCGCAACCACTTCCATTTCGACATCAAGCAGCGCCGCAACGGCTATCGCGCCTGCCGCTGACGCGCCCTGCCGAACCCGGCGCGGGTTTGCCTGCGGCCCTGAATGGGGATAAAAATCCTGCTTTACCCATCTGGGGCGGCGGATCCGATGGCTAGGGGGAAACTGCACAGACAGGCAACCCTGTGGTTTGCGGCCTTGTGCGCGAGCTATATCGCGCTCGCCTATTTCGCCGCGCCCGAATTCTGGTCGTTCCGCATCCTGCACGATGGCCTCAAGCCCCCGGCCTTGATCACCACCACGCCGCAAGGCATCCTCGGCGATCCCATCAATGTCGGCCTTGTCGGCACCGAGGCCGACCTGCTCGGAGCCTTCACTGCGGCAGGCTGGAACCGCGCCGATGGCCTGTCGCTCAAGTCCTCGCTCGAAATCGGCGAAAGCGTGCTGCTCGACCGGTCCTATCGCGACGCCCCCGTGTCGACGCTGCTGCTCGACGGCCGCCCGCAGGACATTGCCTTCGAAAAGCCGGTCGGCAACAGCCCCGACACGCGCCACCACATTCGCCTCTGGCTGACATTCGCGCTCGGGCCCGACGGCCGACCGACCTGGTATGGCGCCGCGAGCTTCGACCGTGGTGTCGGCGTCAGCCACGACACAGGAGAGATCACCCACCACATCGCGCCTGACATCGACGCAGAGCGCGACCAGGTGATCCGCGACCTCACCGCGGCCGGGCGCGTCTTGTCGGTCGAGACGGTTCCCGGCATCGGCCTCACCAAGACAGGCCGCAACGGGGGCGGCGATCCCTACTTTACCGACGGCAAGGTCATGGTTGCGGTACTTGCGCCGCGCAAATAGGCAGGCAAGCCTCCCGTCGGGGAAGAGTATTTTTGCAGCCGTCTTTTCGAAGGGGCGGAAGCAATGCTATGCAGCAATCATTATGCTTTACGCTGAAATCGGTATCGTGGTCGTCCTCATCTGTGTGAACGGCCTCCTGGCAATGTCCGAACTTGCCATCGTCTCCTCCCGCCCCGCCCGTCTCAAGGCGATGATCGACCGCAACATCAAGGGTGCTGGTCGCGCGCTTGAGCTCGGCGCCAACCCCGGCAGGTTCCTGTCTTCGGTGCAGATCGGCATCACGCTTGTCGGCGTGCTTTCCGGCGCCTTCTCCGGCGCCACGCTGGGCCAGCGGCTGAGCGGGCTCCTTGCGGAATACGGCGTGCGCGCCGGTGCCGCCGATGCTCTCGGCGTCGGCATCGTCGTCGCCGCCATCACCTATGGCTCGCTGATCATCGGCGAGCTGGTGCCCAAGCAGATCGCGCTTCGCGACCCCGAAGGCGTCGCCGTCCGGGTTGCGCCCGCAATGGCGCTGCTGGCCAAGATCGCCGCCCCGCTGGTGTGGCTGCTCGACATCTCCGGCCGCGGCGTCCTCTGGCTGCTCGGCCAGCGCGGCGAAAGCGAGGAAAAGGTCACAGACGAGGAGATCAAGATGCTCGTCGCCGAGGCCGAGCACCACGGCACCATCGAATCCGACGAACGCCGCATGATTGCAGGCGTCATGCGCCTGGGCGACCGCGCCGTGCGCGCCGTCATGACCCCGCGCACCGAGGTCGACTGGATCAACCTGCAGGCCGACGAAGCGGCCACCCGCAAGCTCCTGATGGAAACCCAGCATTCGCGCCTTCCAGCCGGCGAAGGCTCTGTCGATGCCATGGTCGGCGTCGTCCAGACCCGCGAGATGCTTGCCTCGCTCCTGGCCGGCCGTGCATTCGACCCGCGCAAGCATGTGCGCACCGCTCCCATCGCCCACGACCAGGCCGACGCGCTCGACGTGCTTGCCACGCTCAAGCAGTCGGAAGTGCCGATGGCGCTGGTCCACGACGAATACGGCCATTTCGAAGGCATCGTCTCGCCGGCCGATATCCTCGAGGCGATCACCGGCGTGTTCCGCTCCGATCTCGACGAGGACGACGTCGACAACGCCGTCCAGCGCGAGGACGGCTCGTGGCTGCTGGCCGGCTACATGCAGGCCGACGAGATGGCCGACCAGCTTGGCATCGACCTGCCCGAGAACCGCGACTACGAAACCGTCGCCGGCTACGTGCTGTCGCACATGCACCATCTGCCCACCACCGGCGAATGCGTCGACGCCCAGGGCTGGCGCTTCGAGGTCGTCGACCTCGACGGCCGCCGCATCGACAAGGTCCTGGCGTCCCGCCTGTCCGGCAACGGCAAGTCGGCGCACTGACCCGGCAATAAAAAGGGCGGCTCAAGGCCGCCCTTTTTTACCTGGGATGAATTTCTCTCAGCCGCCGATCAGGCGGCCTTGGCCTCTTCGGCCAGAACGTCAGCTTCGCGAGCGGCCTTCAGCGCCTTCGCCCACCAGGTGATCTCTTCGATCAGCCCGTTGGCGGCCTGGTTGAGATGCTCGATGTCCGCGAGCTTCTTCTCGCCCTGGCGCACGGCCAGGAAATCGCCCCAGACGATGTGGACGGCAGTCTTGGTCGGCGCCATCTGCAGTTCGACCGCATGCATGCGCAGCTGCTCGACGGCGCGTGCACCACCAACGCCGCCATAACCGACGAAGCCGGCAGGCTTCTTGTTCCACTCCTTGGCGGCGTAATCCATGGCATTCTTCAGCACTGCCGTCGGGCCGTGGTTGTATTCGGCGGCGGTGAAGATGAAGCCGTCGAACTCGGCCACCTTCTTCTGCCAGCGCTGGGCCACTTCGCTCTGCGAGGGCACCCAGGCCGAGGACGCGACCTCATCGAAGAAGGGCAGCGGGAAATCCCTGAGGTCGACGATTTCGACCTCGATATCCGCGTGGGATTTTGCAATCTTGGCGATCCACTCCACCGGCGTGTCGGCGAAGCGGGCAGCGCGCGTCGAGCCGACGACGAGGGCGATCTTGGGTTTGGACATGGCAGGAACCTTTCGGGCGTGGGTATCAATGCGATACTGGTAACTGATGGATACCGACGCTATATAGGTGACTGGAAAACGCCCGCACAAGGAGGCACTTTTTTGATACCGAGGCACCCGCACCGCACCGAGGATTGTCGCGCCGTCAGCGATATCCTGCAGCGTGTCGGCGACAAATGGACAGTGCTCGTCGTCGGCAAGCTCGGCGAAGGCGCCATGCGCTTCAACGAGCTGCGCCATGCCGTTGGCGGCATCTCGCAGAAGATGCTGACCACCACGCTGCGCGGGCTCGAGCGCGACGGCTTCGTCACCCGCACCGTCTTCCCGACCATCCCGCCGCGCGTCGACTACGAGCTCACCGACCTTGGTCGGGAGCTTTTGGTTCCGGTGTTTGCGCTTGGCGAATGGGCGCGACTCAACCAGGGCCGCGTGGCCGAGGCGCGGATGAAGTTCGACGCGATGGCCGGGTAAGCGACGGCGAGCCACCACCCCTACTCCGCCGGCACCGCCTTCGGCTTGCCTTCGCCGTCGAGCGCCACCATGACGAAATCGGCGTCCGTCACCTTCTCCATCAGGTCGGAGAGATAGCGCTGCGCCCAGGCTTCGACCTTGAGCGTCATCGAGGTGCGACCGACGCGCTCGACATGGGTGTAGATGCACAGCGTGTCGCCGATCTTCATCGGCTTGGCGAAGGCCATTTCCTTGACCGCCGCCGTCACCACGCGGCCCCGGGCGCGCTCGGCGGCGCGGATGCCGCAGGCAAGATCCATCTGCGCCATGACCCAGCCGCCGAAGATGTCGCCGGCGGCGTTCGCGTCGGCCGGCATCGCCAGCGTCCTCAGCGTGAGTTCGCCCGTCGGCTGGCCATCGGCATACTGCACCATCGTCATTTCCCTGTACCGTTCTCTTCCCCACCCGTAACTTCGCAGCGGCAGCCGCGTCAACGCCGCATCTGTTGCATCGGCCGGTCGTATTTTTCACAGGCCATGCCGTAACCGACGCCGAAGCCTTTCGCCGAGGCGATAGTCTGGCCGGATCGTGGTATTTCGACAGGCCGCCGCCCGCATGCAGACGTTCGACTTCATTGTTGTCGGTTCAGGTTCCGCCGGTTCGGTGGTGGCCGAGCGGCTGTCGGCGAGCGGGCGTCATTCGGTGCTGGTGATCGAGGCCGGCGGCACGGACCGCCGCTTCTTCGTCCAGATGCCGCTCGGCTACGGCAAGACCTTCTTCGACCCTGCCGTGAACTGGAACTATGCCGCCGAGCCCGACCCCGGCCTTGCCGGCAACAAGGATCACTGGCCGCGCGGCAAGATTCTCGGCGGCTCCAGCTCGATCAATGCCATGGTGTGGATCCGGGGCGCGCGCGAGGATTTCGACGCCTGGCGCGACGCCGGCAATCCCGGCTGGGGTTTCGACGACCTGTTGCCCGCCTTCAAGGCGATCGAGGACAACCAGGCAGGCAGCACCAAGCTGCGCGGCCGGGGCGGGCCGATCCACGTCACCGACAACAGGAACAACGTCCATCCGCTGACCCACCGCTTCCTGGCTGCGGCGCAAGCGGCCGGGCTGTCGTTGAATCAGGACTTCAACGGCGAGGCCCAAGAGGGCGTCGGCGTTTATCAAATCACCACAAAGGGCGGCCGGCGCATGTCGGCGGCACGCGCCTTCCTGCGCCCGGCGATGAAGCGCGCCAATGTCCGGGTCGAGACCAACGCGCTGGTGACCAAGGTGCTGTTCGACGGCAAGCGCGCCGTCGGCGTCGAGTATCGGCAGGACGGCGCGAAAAAGACGGCCCGCGCCGGCCGCGAGGTGATCCTCTCCGGCGGTTCGGTCAACACGCCGCAACTGCTGCAGCTCTCGGGCATCGGCCCGGCAGGGCTGCTCGGCGAGCTCGGCATGCCGGTGCTGCACGCCAACGAACATGTCGGCCGCAACCTGCAGGACCACCAGGGCATCAACTACACCTGGAAGGCCAAGGTGCCGACGCTGAACCAGCTGCTGCGGCCCTGGTGGGGCAAGGCGCTCGCCGGCATGCAATACCTGGCGTTGCGCACCGGCCCGCTGTCGATGAGCATGAACCAGGGCGGCGGCTTCTTCCGCTCCGATCCGGCACGCGCACGCCCCAACATGCAGCTCTATTTCCAGGTTTTTTCCACCGTGCTGCCGAAGGCCGGCGAGCGCCCGATCCTGTCGCCCGATCCCTTCCCCGGCTTTTCCATCGGCCTGTCCAACTGCCGCCCGTCGAGCCGTGGCGAGATCATGATCCGCTCCGCCGATCCGACCGTTCACCCGCGCATCACCGTCAACGCCTATTCGACGGAGAGCGATGTCGCCGAGATGCTCGACGCAGTGAAATTCCTGCGCAAGATCGCCGCGCAGACGCCCATCGCAGACATCATCGCGGAAGAGGTTTTGCCAGGTCCGTCAATCACTTCCGACGCCGACTTGATTCACGATTTCCGCAAGCGCTCGGGCACCGTCTACCATCCCGTCTCGACCTGCCGGATGGGCCCGGACCCGTCGACCTCGGTGGTCGACCCGCGCCTGCGCGTCCACGGGGTCGAAGGTTTGCGCGTCATCGACGCCTCGATCTTCCCCGACAACATCACCGGCAACACCAACGCCGCCGCCATCATGACCGGCTGGAAAGGCGCGGGGCTGGTGCTGGAGGATGCGGGGTGAAGAGTTTCCGACGTTGGCGCTGCCCCTCACCCTTACCCTCTCCCCGTGAAGGACGGGGAGAGGGAGGCGTCAACGGCGCCGCTTGTCCCTTCTCCCCGTCCTTACGGGGAGAAGGTGCCGGCAGGCGGATGAGGGGCGGCGCACCGTCAACTAGGTTACGGGAGGAATCCGCATGAAGATCACCGACGTAAGGACATTCGTGGTCAACAACCCGCCGCCCGGCATCGGCGGCAAGTATTTCATCTTCGTCAAGCTCACCACCGACGGCGGCGTGGTCGGTTATGGCGAGGCCTACAACGCCACCTTCTCGGCCGATGTCACGGCGAAGATGATCGAGGACATGGCCGAGCGCTATCTTCTGGGACAGGACCCGCACGACATCGAAAACCTGTTCCGCCGCTGCTATTCCTCCGGCTTCACCCAGCGCCCCGACGTCTCGGCCATGGGCTGCTTCTCGGCGCTGGAGATGGCCTGCTGGGACATCATCGGCAAGGAGGCCGGCAAGCCGGTCTACAAGCTGCTCGGCGGCCAGGTACACGAGACTTTGCGCTCCTACACCTACCTCTACCCACACACGGGCAGCGTCCACACCGAGGATGTCGCCCCGAAGAACGTCTACAACGATCCCGACATGGCGGCCGAATGCGCCGCCCTTTATATCGACCAGGGTTTTAGCGCGGTGAAGCTCGACCCGGCCGGTCCGTGGACCGCCTATGACGGCCACCAACCGCGCCTGATCGACATCGACCTGTCGGTGCGCATGATGAAGGCCATCCGCGAGGCTGTCGGCACCCGCGCCGACATCCTTTTCGGCACCCATGGCCAGTTCACTGCCTCGGGAGCGCTGCGCATGGCGCGTGCCATCGAGCCCTATGACCCCTTGTGGTTCGAGGAACCGGTGCCGCCCGACATGCCCGAGGTGATGGCTCAGGTCGCGCGCGGCACCTCGATCCCGATCGCCACCGGCGAGCGGCTGACGACGAAATTCGAGTTCGCCCGTGTCATCGAAAACCGCGCCGCGACCATCCTGCAGCCCGACCTCGGCCGCTCCGGCGGCATCCTCGAAACCAAGAAGATCGCCGCCATGGCCGAGGCCTACCACATCCAGGTGGCGCCACACTGCTATTGCGGCCCGATCGTCGGCGCCGCCAACATCCAGCTCGCCGTCACCCTGCCCAATTTCCTGATCCTCGAATCGCTCAAGCAGTGGGACGGCTTCCACGCCAGGCTGCTGAAAAAGAAGATCGAGTGGCAGGACGGTCACGTCATCCCGTCGAAGGAGCCCGGCCTCGGCGTCGAACTCGACGAGGCGGTGTGCGAAGCCAACCCCTATGATGGCCCGCACCTGCACCTGCAGATGGTGCAAACGCCGCTGATGCCATGACAAAACCCCTCGCCTACGCCTTCGTCGGCCTCGGCCGCCTCGGCGCCAACCTCGCCGCATGCCTGCTGCGCGGCGGCTTCGAGGTGGTCGTCCATGACCGCAACCCCGAGGCGGTCGAGTGTCTCGTCGCACTGGGTGCGACCGCAGCATCAAGCCCATCCGATGCCGCCGCCCGCGCCGGCAACGCCATCACCTGCCTGCCCTCGCCCAAGGTCAGTGAGGCGGTGCTGATTGGTCCGGAGGGCCTGCTCGCCGGCTTGCCCAAGGGCGGCAGCTGGATCGAGATGTCGACCAACGGCCGCGACGAGATCCTGCGCCTTGCCGACCTGGCCGCCGAGGCTGGCATCTACACGCTGGAATGCCCCGTCACCGGCGGCGTGCACCTTGCCGCCGAAGGCAGGATTACGGCGCTCGTCGGCGGCGATCCTGCGCTTTACCAGCGCCACCGCGCGGCGATCGAGGCGATGTGCGCCAGATCGTTCCTGATGGGGCCGATCGGCTCGGCGGCGGTGATCAAGGTCATCACCAACATGCTCGCCTTCATCCACCTCGTCGCCGCCGGTGAGGCGCTGATGCTGGCAAAGATGGGCGGGCTCGACCTCGCCCAGGCCTACCACGCCATCGTTGCCTCCTCGGGCAACAGCTTCGTCCACGAGACCGAGAGCCAGCTGGTGCTCAACGGCTCCTACGACATCGGCTTCACCATGGACCTGGCGCTGAAGGACCTCGGCTTTGCGCTGGCCATGGCGCGCGACGGCGGCGTGCCGCTCGACCTCGCCGAGCGCGTCAACGCGATCTTCGAACGCGGCAAGGCGGCCTATGGCGGCGATGCCTGGTCGACGATGATCGTCAAGTTGCTGGAGGACGCGACGGGTACAGACCTGCGCGCGCCGGGATTTCCAGCGAAGCTTTGAATGGCAGCGACGTCACCCTCCCCCTTGTGGGGAGGGTCGGCGCGAAGCGACGGGGTGGGGTCGGCAAGCTCCGCGTTTTACGAGTACCCCCACCCGGCCCTGCGGGCCACCCTCCCCACAAGGGGGAGGGTAAGGGCCCTCATCGCCTGCCCTATCCCCAGCCTTTGACTCCCGGCTTCAGCCTGAGTAGCCCTGAGTTCCATCTGAAGGAATCTCCGATGCGGCCGAGCCTGAGGGCAAAAATTCTCGACGTCTGCGCGCGCAAGATCGCCGCCAAGGGCCCAGATGTCGGACTGTCCTTCTATGCGTTTTTTGCCAACAGGAACGACGATCCGGAGCTTCTGATGGAAGCCGCCGAATGGTGGATCCGCACCCACAAGCTCGACCACTTCGAAAAAGCGACGAAGATCGAGGCACTGGTCCGGGCGATGGACGCCTAGCAATCTGCCTTACGAATTTGCCCCTCACCCTTACCCTCTCCCCGTAAAAGACGGGGAGAGGGAGACGTCGGCATTGCGCCCTTCATTGCTCGTTGGCTCGGCAGCGCGCACGACCCAGGGAGGGCGCAGCGCCGCGGCAGTGTTCCCTTCTCCTCGTCATGACGCGGAGAAGGTGCCGGCAGGCGGATGAGGGGCAGCGCTAAGAAATCAGGCACATAGCCCAATTTCCCGATTCTTTTCCCGAACCCTTTGAATCAGCACCTGACCTTCAACGCCTTGGGCACCATCTCGTAGGTCGCCGGAATATGCCCCGGCGATTCCCCGTCGATGTCGACCAGCGCGGCATTGGCGAGCGGATCGCCCAGCGGCTCGACCACGACCTTGCGCCCGCGCAGGATGGTGATGGCGGGATGGTTGCGATGGCGCCCGCCATAAAGCAGGCGCAGGTCGAGCATCAGCTTGAGCTTGCTCGCGGCACGCAGGATGACAATGTCGAACAACCCGTCGTCGGGTTCGGCATCGGGCGCGATCATCATGCCGCCGCCGAAGAACCGTTCGTTGGCCACCGCGACCAGCGCCACCTTGGCTTCGACCGGCGCGTCGCCGTCGACCGTGATGCGGACGTCCTGGAAACGATAGCGCACGAATTCGGTCACCGTGCGCCAGAAGAACAGCGCCTTGGCCGAGCCCCGCCCCTTGCGCCGGTCGGCGTTGACTGCGCGAACCGTGGCCCCCGACATGCCCAGGCTGGCGATATTGACGAAGTGGCGGCTCGCCAGCCGGCCGTGATCCTCGATGAACGAGATGCGGCCGGCGTCGATCAGCCGGTCCGTGCCGCTGGCGATGCGCTCGACCGCCGCAGCGACATCGACCGGAATGCCCATGCCACGGGCAAAGTCGAGGCCGGTGCCACATGGCAGGACGCCGAGCACCGCCGTGCTGCCGGTTTCGGCCTGCATCTGCAGCAGCCCGTCGGCCACCTCGCTGATCGTGCCGTCGCCGCCGGCGGCAACGACGATCTCGCATCCCAGCGCCACCAAGTCACGGGCCAGCACCGCCCCGTCGCCAGGCTCTTCGGTCTCACGGATGTCGAGGTCGGAAAAGCGCGCCGACAGCGTCGCCACGACCTCCGTCCAATGCGCGTCCAGCCGGCCACCGCCAGCCACCGGATTCCTGACCACGCCGATCTTCACGAAACGCACCCTCCCGGCGGCACTCGCGCCGCCGCCTCCCCGCTTATTGTTCGCCGCACGGGCGAATGCGCAAGGGGGAAGGTTGCGAAGTTCACATCTACCGAGGCCTTACCGCCACAACGCCGACGCGAATTCACACAGCCACCGTCATGCCATGATTGCGGCCAACTGGCGCCGCGTTCGGGGCGGAGAAATCGCGCCGTCAACAATCCCTGAGGATTCGGACCGTGATCAAGTCAGCCCTTGTCGCCATGACCATCGTCGGCTGCGACTGCGATGCCAAGCTCTGCGAATATATCGGCGAGACGCCGGCGCAATGGACTTCGGTCGCCGATTGCGAGGCGGCGATGAAGAGCCGCATCCTGCGCGAAGGCAATCACGACTACCCGCTGGTGACCGGCATCTGCCGCACCACCGTCTTTGCCGAACCGCAGCTTGCTTCGGCTCCGGCCACGCCGGCCCAGCCTGAAATCCAGCCCGCCGCCTATTCCGGCATCGTCGAGGGCGGCGAGTCCGCACTTTACCGCACCACGAATGGCTATGCGCTGGTCCGCTCCGGCCTCGGCCACGCCGCGGGCGGCACGCTGGCTGCCGCCAGGCGCTCGACCAACTGGCTGGCGGAAAAGTTTCCGATCGCTTTCTGACGCGTCAACGCTTCGGAAAAGAATGGCCTGGGAAAAAGAATGGCCGACCCGCGAACGGGCCGGCCAAAGGTAGCTTGGAAGGGTGTCGAGAATGTCGCGCGCCGGTGGCGAATGGGGGGCAGCAAGGCGCGCCTTCGCGAAGCGGCCTCAGGAGGCCTTTTCGATCGCGGTCACGGCACCGGTGGTATCGTCCACGGTCACCTTCACCTTGGCGCCTGCGGCCAGTTCGTCGACCTTGATGGTTTCGGGGATGACATAGACCTTGCCGTCTTCCAGCGTGATGGAGCGCGTCGCCGGGTCGACCGACTGCACGGTGCCTTCGATGTCGGCGGCATAGGCGGCGCCGATGAAGGCAAACGAAGCGACGGCCGTTGCAAGAAACTTGTTCATGTCTGGTACTCCGGTTCTGTCTCGTCCTCGCGGGCTTCACCCTCTCAGCAATGCCCGCCGAACGACCTGGAGATTGACCGCGGGGCCGGCCGGACGCAAATCACGTTGCGTGAAATTACTGAATAGAATCAGCGGCTTATTTCTGCCATATTCGAAGGCAGCCTGCGTTGTTTCAGGTGATTTGTTGTCCTCGCATCAGCACGCATCGCCTTGATGGCCATGGCGTGGAGACCGTCACATCAGCGTCATCGCAGGGCCATCCCATGGCCGGATTGTTGGGCGGCCGATCACAAAACGCCGGATAATCCATCGCCATGGACGAAACCGCCGCGACGTTTTGCACCGCCGTTTCGTTGGGCCAGCCCGGCGCCTCCGCTTCACAGCCGCCCGCCGATCTGGCATAGCTTGGGCAGCGCATCTTGTGCTTTTCGAAAGCTCCCGCCTTGAACCCCCTATTCGAAATCGTCGGCGCCACCGCCGCCATCCTGACCACGCTTGCCTGGCTTCCGCAGATCATGAAGATCCTGCGCGAACGCAAGACCAGCGACATCTCGCTCGGCACCAACGCGGCGCTCGCCACCGGCATATCCCTGTGGATCGTCTATGGCGTGGCGCTCGGCTCGCTGCCGGTGATCCTGTCCAACTCGATCACGCTGGTCTTCATCCTCGCCATCGTCGGGCTGAAGCTGCGTTTCGGCTAACGCGGACGAGGGCTCAGGTACCGATCTTGCGCACCAGCGCGGCGGTCGCCAGGATCGTCGCGATGTCGGTGATCATCGGCTCGACATGGGCCTTGTAGTCGAGCGCGACAGTCGAGGCCGGCAGCTCGAAGAACTCCTTCTTGTGCGGCAAGAGCAGGAAGCCGTCGCCCTCGACAAGCGCGATCCGCGCCGGCTCGCCCGGCCAGGCCTCCTTGAGCCAGTCCAGCGCCTGCGCCATCTGTCCCGAGACCAGCGGCTGCGCCGCCTCGACGTTGTCGGTGCGAAAGTCATAGGCCTTGTCGAGTTCGCCCCCTGACGCGATTTCCTGCAGCCCGCCGCCGAACATCTCGCGGAAGAAGCCCATCACCGTGTTGGTCTTCAGCGTCGCCACCAGCGTGCCCGGAAACGGCTTTGCCATGTCGAAGGCCACGATGATGCCGTCGAACAAGTGGACGTCGGACTTCTCCACCCGGCGCGACAGGGCTGTCTCGTAGAGCTCGAACGAAAAGCCCTCATACGTGCCCGAGACGATGTCGTCGAAATGGCTGTCGTCGTAGTCGCCGATGGTCTCGCGTGGCAGCCGCCCGAAGCTCCGGGGCGTCTCGCCTTTCGCCAGCCGCATGTCGCCGACGAACCCGAACGCGATCGGCAGAAGCTTTTCGCGCAACGACGCCTGCAGGTCGCCTGCCGGCTTCGCCGCGCGGAAATAGACGAAGAACGAGACGAGGAAGGCAGCCGCGTAGAGATAGAGATGCGGCGTCGACACCCAGACCTCGGCTGGGTCGGCGGCAAGATTGAACACGACCGCGAGCACGGCGATTGCCAGCACCAGCAGGCCGAGGAACAGCGGCACGCGCCACAGCACCGAGCGTTTGGCGGCCTTGCGCCGCGCCTCGTAGGCGTCGATGTCCCGCCTTATGCCGGCGATGACAGCTTCGTCGGGCATGAAACCGGCTGCGCTCATAAGTGCCCCCAAGCAGCGACTCGCCAAATCCCGCCAGACGCAAGCGACGCCGCATTTCGATGCGCCGGCTGCGTGGCTACCCGGCGGCTTGCGGAATGATAGCGGCTTTTCGGCAAATGTCGCGGTGGAAACAAGGAGATGGCGCGACGAGCGGAATCAGCTTGTGAGCCCCGTTCGGCCATCGCCGCAGACCGCAGCCCAGCGTCCTCGTGCCCGTTCGCCGAGTGAGCCTTGGACCTTGTCCAGCGGCACCAGCCGCTCCCGGTCTCCGTCGCGCAGCCGCATGAAGGGCACGAGCCGGTAGCTGGCGATCCGGCCGCGCGTCGCGGCATCGGCACTGACATCGGCAACGAGGATCGCTCCGACCCGCCCCGGCCAAGGCTGGCGCGCGAATGCGGTGCCGAGAAAGTCGCCCAGCCCGTAGGCGACGAGGGTTTGGCCGACCTGGGCCATCGGCTGCACGACATGGGCATGATGCCCGGCCACCAGGCCGACGCCAAGCGCGGCCAGCCGTTGCGCCCAGGCCTTTGTTTGGTCGCGCGGAAAGTGCCGGAACTCCCAGTCCCAGTGCGGCACCGCGCACGTCAGGTCGACGCCTTGCGCGCCCGGCAATCCATCCCGGCTGCCGGCGAAAAAATCCTCCGTCATCGCCACCCGGCCGGCAAAATCCGCCGCTGCCGCGTTGCGCCATTGCGTGAATGCGACAAGACCGAGCACCAACGGTCCGACGCCCATCCTGGTCACGGCGGTCGACGTGCCGATCGTCGCGATGCCAAGTGCGGCCAGGGCCGACAGTGTCTCGTCGAAGCCTGCGATCCCCTGGTCGAGCACGTGGTTGTTGGCGAGGGACAGCACCAGCCGCCCCGGCGCGATCCCGGTCGCCTCAAGCGCGCCGGCCAGGAAGGCCCGCGTCATGGCGTGGTGCGTGCCGATCCGGGTGCCGAACCGGGCGCTCGGCCGCGCGACGAGGGGGCTTTCGCAATTGCCGACCACGAGGTCGGCGGAAGCGAACAGCGCCTTCAAGTCTTCATCGCAGGCGGGTGGCTGCCTGTTGGCGACGGCCGAGATATCGCCGACGAACGCCAGCCGCACGCTCTTTTCCGGCCTGGGCAACAGCGCCGCCTCGGCAGGCGCAGGCGCCGATACACCGCCGCGCAGCGACGGCTTGAGAAACCGGGCCGGCCACGAGATCTTGTAGGAGAAAGGGTAATTGCTGGACACGCGTCGCCCGAAATTGGTCGCAGGCACCCTACCAGCAAATCATTGCGCGCGGCTGGCGCGACGCCGCTGCCCCCGGCTATTTTTGCGGAAGCTTCTTTCCGGCGCGTTCGATGGCCTGGCGGTAGACCGTGTCTATTTCCGGCACGATCGCCTGCGGCGCCAGATGGTCGGCGATGGTCTGCCTGGCGGCAATTCCGACGGTCCGGCGCAATGCCGCGTCGCCGGCAAGCATGGACGCGGTTTCGGTCATGCGTTCCCTTTCGCCATGCGAGAAGACCCAGCCATTGACGCCGTTGCGCAGCAATGCCGCGGAGTAGCCGACATCCACGGACAGCACCGGCAACGCACTGGCCATCGCCTCCAGCGTGGCGATCGGGCCCTCCTCCATCTTCGACGTGCAGAGATAGACGTCCATGGCGTGCAGCAGCCGGGTCGCATCCTGCCGTTCGCCGGACATATGCAGGCGTCCCTGGATCTGCGGATCGGCGGCGGCGGCGCTCCATTCAGCATCACCGGCGATGTGGCGCGTGCTGCCGACGAGCAGCAGTTCGGCATCGATGCCTCGCCCGACCAGGCCTTTGAGCATCCGCACCATGTCGATCTGGTTCTTGCGCGCGTCGATCTCGCCGACCGAACCAATGACGAAGGATGAAGGCTTGAGCCCCAGCTTCGCCCGCGCGGCGCTTTGGCTCGCTGGGGTGGCCGCCTCCACCGTGCCGACGTCGAACATATGTCGCACCAGATGCATGTTCCGCCGCCGCACCAGCCAGTGCGACAGATAGTAGTCGGCGGTCTGCTGGCTCGGCGCGATCACCGCATGGGCAAACAGCCATGGCAGCTGGAACTGGCGGGTATGTGCGGTCATGACGATGGGCGTGCCGGCGGCGCACCGGAACACCAGGCCGAACTTGTTGCCCCGGCTGCCATGGGTATGGACCACGTCCACGCCCCAGTCGCGCGCGGCGTAGCCGACACGGCGCAGTTCGGCCGGAGCGGTGGCAAAGCCCGAGCCCATCTTTTCGAGCGGGCCGTCGAATTTCTGACGTTCGATCCACGAGTTCTGCGAATGCAC
Source organism: Aminobacter sp. DSM 101952 (assembly GCF_001424795.1). NCBI lineage: Bacteria > Pseudomonadati > Pseudomonadota > Alphaproteobacteria > Hyphomicrobiales > Phyllobacteriaceae > Aminobacter > Aminobacter sp. DSM 101952. The sequence goes on from NZ_LMCL01000001.1 coordinate 622,063, forward strand.
CAGCATCACGTCATGGCCGGCATCGAGTTGCGCCTGGATCAGCGTCTTCGAACTGGTCGCGACACCGTTCAGCCCGGCATGAGTCACCAGATGCGTGATCCTCATCGGTGCATTTCCGTGGGTGCTGTGCTTGCGGACAGATGCGTGTCGGTGACCACGAAGATCGACGCCCTTGGTTTGCAGATGGCTGGCCGGACGCCATATCGGCCAATTGACGCAACGGCAAGTGCGGCAGCGCAACCGCCGTGACTGCGCCCGGCAGGCGTCGCGCCCGGCACCTCACGCCTATTGCCCAGGCATAAAGGATAAACGCATCAGTATACTGGCATGCGGCAACACAGAATGTAGTTTGGGTCGTTTCGAAATGAATTTCGGTCTGGAGGGCTGCCCATGATATTTCGAAGACTTGCTGCCACCGGCGCCATTCTGGCCGCGATGACGGCACTGCCGGCAGCGGCGCTCGCCGCCGACGCCTACACCACCGGCAACGTCAATGTGCGCAGCGGCCCCGGCACCGGCTATGCCAGGATCGGCATGCTCGACGAAGGCACCCGCGTCGACCTGCGCGGCTGCGAGGGCAACTGGTGCAACGTCTACGGGTCCCGGCTGAGAGGCTGGGTCTCGGCCAATTACCTCTCCGACTATGTCGGCCGCCCGCCGGCGGTCGTGGTGGCGCCGACCATCGTCGTGCGGCCGCCGCATTACCGACCACCGCACTGGAACCGGCCTCCCAAGCCACGGCCGCCAAGGCCTCGCCCGCCTGGCGCCCATTGCAAGATCGCCCCAGGCTTCCCCTGCCCGCGCTGACGACTTCCTGACAGCCTGATGTCAGGAGCACGAGAGGTCGCGGTCGCCGGTCCGGCATTCCGGCGCCCGTGCCCTTTCCATTTCCGCGGACTCTGCCCATATTCGTGCAATGGCCAAATCTGCTGACAAGAAATCGCCCGCCTCGGGGGCCGACGATCGTGCCGCTCCGCGCAAGCGCGGCGGCAATGGCGTGACCGATTTTCTGCACGCGTCCGAACCGCTGCATCGTCCCGGCTTCGGCGAAGCGCCGCAGGCCGAGCTTTCCGGTGCGCCGCTGTCCGGGTCGATTTCCGACTGGGCCGAGGAGATCGCCCGCGAGGCGGAGAAGCCGCAGCCAAAGGCCAAGAAGATTCCCGAAAAGAGCTCGGCACCCACACGCTCGTCGCGCGGCACCTCGATGGGCGGCGCTGCTTCGGCCAAGGATCGCGCCGCCGCCGGCCTCAATCCGGTCGCCGGCCTCGACATCTCCCTCGAGGACGCAGCCTCGCTGTCCAATTCCGGCGTCACCGCGACGGTGGCGGCCCTTTCAGCGCTGATCGAGAGCGGCAACCCGCTGCACAAGGGCGGCGAGATCTGGGTTCCGCACCGTCCGGCCCGGCCGGAAAAGTCGGAAGGCGGCATCGAGATCGTCATGCAGTCGGAATTCGAGCCGGCCGGCGACCAGCCGACCGCCATCAAAGACCTCGTCGAGGGCGTCGGCTCGGCCGAGCGCACCCAGGTGCTGCTCGGCGTCACCGGCTCGGGCAAGACCTTCACCATGGCCAAGGTGATCGAGCAGACGCAGCGCCCAGCGCTGATCCTGGCGCCCAACAAGACGCTGGCCGCCCAGCTCTATTCCGAGTTCAAGAAGTTCTTCCCCGACAACGCCGTCGAGTATTTCGTCTCCTATTACGACTACTACCAGCCCGAGGCCTACGTTCCGCGCACCGACACCTATATCGAGAAGGAATCGACAATCAACGAGCAGATCGACCGCATGCGCCACTCGGCGACGCGCTCCCTGCTCGAACGCGACGACGTCATCATCGTCGCCTCGGTCTCCTGCATCTACGGTATCGGCTCGGTCGAAACCTATACGGCGATGACCTTCCAGATGGCGGTCGGCGACCGGCTCGATCAGCGCCAATTGCTCGCCGACCTCGTCGCCCAGCAGTACAAGCGCCAGGACATCAACTTCGTCCGCGGCTCGTTCCGCGTCCGCGGCGACACCATCGAAATCTTCCCGGCCCACCTGGAAGACTCGGCCTGGCGCATTTCGCTGTTCGGCGACGAAATCGAGCAGATCACCGAATTCGATCCGCTCACCGGCCAAAAGACCGGCGACCTGAAGAGCGTAAAAATCTACGCCAACTCGCACTATGTGACGCCGCGCCCGACCTTGAATCAGGCCATCAAGTCGATCAAGGAAGAGCTGCAGCATCGCCTGCAAGAACTTGAAAAGGCTGGACGCCTGCTCGAGGCCCAGCGGCTGGAGCAGCGCACCCGCTTCGACCTCGAGATGCTTGAAGCCACCGGCTCCTGCGCCGGCATCGAAAACTATTCGCGCTATCTCACCGGGCGCCGCCCCGGCGATCCGCCACCGACGCTGTTCGAATACATCCCCGACAACGCGCTGGTCTTCATCGACGAAAGCCACGTCACCGTGCCCCAGATCGGCGGCATGTACCGCGGCGACTTCAGGCGCAAGGCAACGCTGGCCGAATACGGCTTCCGCCTGCCCTCCTGCATGGACAACCGGCCGCTGCGCTTCGAGGAGTGGGACGCCATGCGCCCGCTTTCGGTCGCGGTCTCGGCGACCCCAGGCAATTGGGAGATGGAAGAGGCCGGCGGCGTGTTCGCCGAACAGGTCATCCGCCCGACCGGCCTGATCGACCCGCCCGTCGAGGTCCGTCCGGCGAAAACCCAGGTCGACGACGTCGTCGGCGAGATCCGCGCCACCACCCAGGCCGGCTACCGCACGCTGGTCACGGTGCTGACCAAGCGCATGGCCGAGGACCTGACCGAATATCTGCATGAGCACGGCGTCCGGGTCCGCTACATGCACTCCGACATCGACACGCTGGAACGCATCGAGATCCTCCGCGACCTCCGGCTTGGCGCCTTCGACGTGCTGGTCGGCATCAACCTCCTGCGCGAAGGCCTCGACATTCCTGAATGCGGTTTCGTCGCCATCCTCGATGCCGACAAGGAAGGTTTCCTGCGTTCCGAGACGTCGCTGATCCAGACCATCGGCCGTGCGGCGCGCAACGTCGACGGCAAGGTCATCCTCTACGCCGACCAGATCACCGGCTCGATGGAACGCGCCATGGCCGAGACGACGCGCCGCCGCGAAAAGCAGATGGTGTGGAACGAGGCCAACGGCATCACCCCGGAAAGCGTCAAGTCGCGCATCTCCGACATCCTCGAATCCGTCTACGAGAAGGACCACGTCCGCGCCGACATCTCGCAGTTCACCGACAATGCCGGTGCGATGATGGGCAACAATCTCAAGGCGCATCTCGATGCGCTGGACAAGCAGATGCGCAACGCCGCCACCGATCTCGATTTCGAGAAGGCAGCCCGCATCCGCGACGAGATCAAGCGCCTGCGCGAGATGGAACTGGCCATCTCGGACGACCCGATGTCCAAATATGCCGACATGGAAAGCCCGGCGTCGGGCCGCGAGAAGGGCAAGCACAACAAGGGCGTGGCCAAGCACCGCACGGCTGAGGAACAGGAGCGCTTCCGCAAGCTCGACGAGGCGCGTGCCGCCGAAGAGGCTGCCAAGGCTGCCCGGCCCAACATGTTCCGCAAGCCGGACCTCGACGAAATGGGCGCCGACGGCACCAAGCCCGCCGGCAAGTCGCTGTTTGCCAAGCCCCATATCGACGACATGGGCCCGGGCACCGACATGACGACGCCGGCAGGCGCGGTCTCGCGCTCGCTGTTCAAGAAGCAGTCGGCCGCCGAAGCCCACGGTTCCGACTACGGCGTTCCCGACGACGGCAAATCGCTGTTCCGCAAGAACGACCTCGACGAGATGACGGTGCGCCGCACCGAAAAGCCGGTCGAAGGCGTCAAGCCGATCAAGCGCGCCAAGATCGGCGCGGGGTCCTACGAAGATCCCGCAGAGGCCGCGCGGGCAAGGAAGAAGCCGGGCAAATCGGGACGGCCGGGACAGTAGACCCTGGCTGCAGCTTGACTGCTGACTGGCCGATCGGACGGAAATGCGGTAGGTTACATGTAACCAGAGAGGTTTGGCATGCCGCCCGCATCGTCCCCAAAGCCATCCCGCGAGAAGGTGCGAGAGCACCGTGAACGCCTGCGTCGGCAAGGTTTGCGTCCCATCCAGATATGGGTACCGGACACGCGTGCGCCCTCTTTCCGGCCTGAGGCGCATCGCCAGTCGCTGGCGGTAGCAGCTGGCGTCGATGCCTTCGACGACCAGGCCTTCATCGATTCCATCTCTGAATGGGATGAGGAATGAGGCGCGGTGACATCTGGATTGTCTCAGGCGGCAAAGACTACGCAAGCAAGCCACGTCCAGTTGTCATCGTTCAAGACGACAATTTCGATGCAACCGAATCCATTACCGTTTGTGCGTTTACAACGGATCCGACTGACGCCCCCTTGTTCCGCTTGCTCATCGTACCGAGCGAGCAGAACGGTCTCCGCATTGCCTCGCGACTGATGGTCGACAAGATCACGACCGTGCCAAAATCCAAGTTAGGGGCGCATGTCGGGCGGTTGAACGACGAGGATATCTTGCGTCTCAATCGGGCCGCCCTCGTATTCCTCGGGCTGGTGGCTTCCCCGCGGCCGACACAAGAGCCTTGAGAACTCACGGCCAACAGATCGCCGTTCTGCTGACGCCCCGCCCCTATGACATTCCTATAACATCGGCCTGATCCTGCTCTCGAATTCCGACGCGGCGGCGGACTATCTGTTTGTCATCATGAAGCCGGAAACATCCAACGCGCTGGTCGGCCGTCTTGCCGAGATCAGGGTTCTCCGCGAGCACCATGTCTGGGACGCGGCCGAGATTGTCGGCCTCGACCGTTCCGGCGACAGGTCGCAACCCCGATACCGGAAATTCCGGGTCCTGATGGAGGCCGATGCACTGGTCGATGCCGTGCTGCATCTCGCAGCGACGGCCATCCCACCGCGCCTGCTCCAGGCCTCCGCACACGGAGAGCGCTGGATCTGCTCGGCCCGCGTCGTGTCCGGCCGACGCTCCCGCAAGGCCGAACATGCCGATCTCGCGGCGGCGATGCTTGCCTCGCTGCTTCTGACCTTCCCGTCTCGCCGCGCGCCCGGCCGCCGCAGGATCAACCCCACGCGCCACGCCAACGAGGTCCATCGCCATGACCATTGACCCGATCCGCGCACGCATCTCGGGCGCTCTCACCGCCCTCGTCACACCGTTCCGGGACGGCGAAGTCGACCTCAAGAGCCTCGCAGCCCTCGTCGATTGGCAGATCGCCGAAGGCATCGACGGCCTTGTCGTCTGCGGAACGACGGGCGAGGCCCCGACCTTGTCCTGGCACGAGCGCATCCTGGTCATTCGCAAGACGGTCCAGGTCGCCGCCGGACGCGTGCCGGTGATCGTCGGCACCGGTACCAACAGCACGGAATCGACCATTGCCTTCACCGCTGCCGCCCGCGACTTCGGCGCCGACGCCGCCCTCGTCGTCACGCCCTACTACAACAAGCCGAGCCAGTCCGGCATGGTCAGGCATTTCGAGACTGTTGCCGCCAAGGTCGAACTGCCGATCCTCGTCTACAACGTCCCCTCGCGCACCGGCGTCGACCTCGCGCCCGCCACCATCAAACGCCTGGCGGCGATCCCCGGCATCGTCGGTTTCAAGGACGCCACCGGCGATCTGCCGCGCATCATGACGCTTGCCCGTAACCATGGCGACCGGTTCATCTGGCTGTCGGGGCACGATGCCACCGCTTTCGGCTACAACACCATGGGCGGCAACGGCACCGTCTCGGTGGTCGCCAACATCGCGCCCCGCCTTTGCGCGGAGATGCACGCGGCCTGCCGGCGCGGCGACCCTCATGCGGCGCGTTCTCTCCACAACCGCCTGCGCCCGCTCATCGCCGCGCTCGAACTCGAAACCAATCCTGTGCCGGTCAAACATGCGCTCCATCTCCTTGGCCGCACGCGGCCCGACGTCCGCCTGCCGCTGGTCGAGGTCGAACCCGAGACGGCCTCGGCGATCGGCGACGCCTTGCAGGCGTTCGACGACCGCTGGACGGAAGGCATCTCCGGCGCCGCCCGGGCAGCCGGCACGATGGGCCCGGCGGCTGTCACAGGCGGCAGTCACCGCACCCGCATCTGAAGAAAGGCAAGACATCATGGGCACATTGGCTCGCGACATCCATCCCGTCCCCACGCCGCATCGCTTCATGGTCGGCCGCGATCCCCAGGGCCATTGGGTGGTCAGCGACGAGCAGGGACTGGTCGGCGGCATCTTTGCCGACAAGGAAGCGGCGGTCCGTTTCGCGCTGGCCGAAAGCGACCATCTGCCCGGCGCTGTCTTCTGCGCGCCCATCGACGTCACGCTCGATCTCAACCCGCTTTCGGGCCACGGCGCGACCGCTCGCGGCGACCGCCACTAGACGTGGCGCCGTGGCCGTTCGGACTCGTCTAGCTCCAATTGACGAATTCACGCGGCCAGCCGCGCCATGTTCAAATGGCGTTTTGGTGCCACGCAAAGGAGCATCTGCAATGGCAAGGTTCCAGCGCTTCGCCGCGACCGCGATTTTCGCAGGCACGGCCCTCATTTTCTCCCCCGCCGCGGCCGGCCCGCTTGCCGTGCCAGGCCCAGCCATGACGCCGGCTGCCGCTATCGGCACGCCGATCCTGATCGGCAGCAGGTCGGTGACGGTCTCCAAATCGACCAGCAAATCGAGTTCGCGCTCCAGGAGCTGCTCCAACGGCAGTTGCACCACCGACAGCGATTCCCAGAGCAACTCCGGCACCAGCTCGTCGACCAGCACCTCGACGAGCACCAGTTCGTCGAGCAATTCCAACTCGAATTCCTCGAACTGACCTTGTGCGCAACTCTGCCTCGGCGCTCCGGCGCTCGACGCGCCGGCGCAACGTTCCGATGAAGCGCAAAAAATGTCGGGCCGAGATGTCGGCTCCGACCAGCTTCGTTCGTCTTCAGTGCAGGGGATCGAACCGCCGTGGGCGACACGCACCCGGTTCGATGCCTGAACAGCCGCGCCGCGCGCTTTCGCCGGCTGCAGCGGCCATCAACGAACGGAGACAGACATGCCCGACAGCACTGCACAGAACGCCCAGCAGTCCGCCCCGCCGGTACTCGGCGGCCTGATCGCCTACCTCCAGGTCGACGGCGCCAACAAGGCGGCCAAGTTTTACGAGCGCGCCTTCGGCGCCGAGACGGCCTTCGCCATCCCGCCGGACGAGCAGGGCCGGACGATGCACGTCCACCTCTACGTCAACGGCTCGTCGATGATGCTCTGCGACGCCTACCCCGAGCACGGCCACCCCCACGAGAAGGCGCAGGGCTATACCATGCAGCTCATCCTCGGCGACGACATCGACGCCTGGTGGAAACGCGCTGTCGACGCCGGCTGCGAGGTCGTGGTGCCGCTCGACGTGATGTTCTGGGGCGACCGCTGGGGCCAGTTGCGCGATCCCTTCGGCGTTGCCTGGGCGATGAACGCGCCGGTCAAGAAATAGCAGCCCCGAAAGCTGCGAGGCCCGTCCGCCCCGGCGGGCGGGCTCTCACGCCAGCGGCACGGTCAGCCCGGCCTTGACCCTGTCCATCGCCACCAGCGTGCGGAACCGCCTGATGTTGGGATTGGCGAAGAACAGCCGCCGCGTCAGCGCCTCGTATTCGGCCATGCTTACCACCGTGACCACCAGCACGAAATCGGCCTCGCCGGTGACGTAATAGCACTGCTGGACCTCGGGAGCGGTGGCGAAGCTCGCCTTTGCCGCATCGAGCAGGTCGACGCGCTCGCTCTCCACCGCAATCTCGACGATGACGGTGATCGGCCGCCCGACCTTGTCGGGGTCGACCACAGCGACATTGGCGGCAATGACCCCGCTTTCCTCCATGCGCCTGATGCGCCGCTGCACCGCCGGCGCCGACAGGTTGACCGCCTTGCCGATCTCGCGCTGCGGCGTGGCATTGTCGCGTTGGAGAATGGCCAGGATCTTCAAATCGAAGTCGTCGAGACCGCCGCTTGGCATTGCCTGCCTGTTCATGCCCCCTCGCGATACAAACTTGCGCCAACTGAGCCGGAATAGAGCGCTTTTCTCGCCGACGCTGCAATATAAATGCGCCGAACGAGGAGTCACCGACCATGCTTATCCGCAACCAGCATCCCGACTACGGCACGCCGCTCGAGCCGACCGACGCTGAAACCCTCGGCATCGAAGCTGCCGAGGCCGTCGAGCGCTTCCTGTCGCACCGACCGAACCACAAGCCGACGCCGCTGCGGTCGCTGCCGGCTCTTGCGGATCAGCTCGGCCTTGGCGCCATCCATCTCAAGGACGAAGGCTATCGCCTCGGCCTCGGCAGCTTCAAGGCGCTCGGCGGTGCCTATGCTGTCATCCGCCTGGTGCTGGAGGAGGCGCAAAGGCAGCTCGGCCGCACGGTGGGCATGGACGACCTGCACAACCCGGAGGTGGCGAAAATCTCAGCCTCCATGACTTTCGGCTGCGCCACAGACGGCAACCATGGCCGCTCGGTCGCGCAAGGGGCGCAGCTGGTCGGTGCCCGTTCGGTGATCTTCATCCATGGCGGCGTCAGCGACGCGCGCGTCGCCGCCATCGCCCGCTACGGCGCCGAGATGGTGCGTGTCGCCGGCACCTATGACGATTCGGTCGCCGAGGCCGCGAGGGTCTGCGCCGAAAGAGGCTGGACAGTCGTATCCGACACGTCGTGGCCCGGCTACGAGCGCATCCCCGGCCTGGTCATGCAGGGCTACACGGCGATCATGCGCGAGGCGCTGGAGAAGCTGCCACAGCCGCCGACCCATGTCTTCGTCCAGTCCGGCGTCGGCGGTATCGCTGCTGCGGCCGCCGCCTACCTTTCGATCCGCTTCGGCGAAAAGCGCCCGAACTTCGTCGTCGTCGATCCGGCCCGCGCCGCCTGCATCTTCGAGACCGCGCGCACCGGCCGGCCGGTCAAGCTCGCCCATGGCGAGCCGACGGTCATGGCGATGCTCGAATGCTACGAGCCCTCGCCGCTTGCCTGGCGCATCCTGTCGCGTGTCGCCGACGCCTTCATGACCGTCGAGGACGAAACCGCTGTCGAGGTCATGAACCGCCTGGCCCGTCCGCTCGGCCACGACCCGGTGGTGGTCGCGGGCGAAAGCGGCGGCGCCGGCCTGGCCGGCCTGTTCACCGCCGCGCGCGACCCGGAAATGCGCGCCATGATCGGCCTCGATGCCACATCGCGCGTGCTGCTGGTGGTCACCGAAGGCGCAACCGACCCCGACCGCTACCGTGAACTCGTCGGCCTGCCGCCTGCCGACCTCGCCAGCGTCGCCATCGAGGGCAAGTGACGGACCTCACCTTCCCTCTTGGCGGGAGAAGGTGAACCAATTCCCGCCATGCTGGTGTAATGTCCGGACCGTATCAGCCGACATCCGCACCTGGCATGAGGGCCACCAATGACCGTCTCTGTTCCCGTGGAAGCTTCGTCCGGCGCGCAGTTTCCATCCGATGCCGAGATCAGGCGCATCCTCGCCGAGCGCATCGACCAGCAGCGCCAGAGCCTCGGCATCGTCGTCGGCACCTTCGGCGCGGCGGGGCGCCGCGTCATTGCCCATGGCCAATTCGGCGCCTTCCATGCCCGGCCGGTCGACGGCGACACCGTCTTCGAGATCGGCTCGATCACCAAGGTGTTCACCACGCTGCTGCTGGCCGACATGGCCGGGCGCGGCGAGGTCGGGCTCGACGATCCGGTCGCCGGCTACCTGCCGGCAGGCGTCACCGTGCCGGAATGCGGCGGCCGGCAGATCACCCTTGTCGACCTGGCGACGCATATGTCGGGACTGCCCCGCCTGCCCGACAACTTCGATCCCGCCGACCCCGAAAATCCCTATGCCGACTACACCGTCGAGCAGCTCTACGCGTTCCTGTCCGGCTATGACCTGCCCCGCGACATCGGCAGCCAGTTCGAATATTCGAACCTTGCGATGGGCCTACTGGGGCATGCGCTGGCGCTGCGCGCCGGCACCGACTACGGGTCCCTGCTGCGGGAGCGCATCCTTGCGCCGCTCGGCATGTCGTCGACGGCGGATGCCGTCCATGGCGACATGAAGAACCGGCTGGCCAACGGTCATGACGACACGCTCGCCCCCGTCTCCTGCTGGGACCTGCCGACGCTGGCCGGTGCCGGCGCACTTCTGTCGACAGCCAACGACCTGCTGAATTTTCTCGAGATGCTGCTCGGTGCGCGCGCCTCGCCGCTGTCCGCTGCGCTCGCCACCACCCTGGCGACGCGCCGTCCGACCGGCCACGGCAACGACGAGACCGGGCTCGGCTGGGTCATTTCCGGCAGCGGCGACGACCAGATGGTCTGGCACAATGGCGGCACCGGCGGCTTTCGGTCCTTCCTCGGCTTCCTGCCGGCCAAGGGCATGGGTATCGTTGCCCTGTCCAACACCTCGACCGAGGTCGGCGTCGACGATATCGGCGCCCACCTGCTCGATCCGGGCAACCCGCTCGCCCAGCCGCCCAAGGTGCGCGTTGCCGTGACCGTCGATCCGGCGATCTATGACGGTTATGTCGGCGAGTACCCATTGGCCCCCGACTTCGTGCTGACCGTTACGCGGGAAGACGACGGCCTGTTCGTCCAGGCGACCGGCCAGGGCAAGGCCGAGGTCTATCCGGAAAGCGAGGTGCATTTCTTCTACAAGATCGTCGATGCCCAGATCACCTTCGAGGCGGGCGCCGACGGCCGGGCCAAAGGCCTGACGCTGCACCAGAACGGCCGCGACATGCCGGCACCGCGTGCCTGACCGCCCGTGATGCAAAAAAGCCGCCCCGAGGGGCGGCTTTTCTGTGCCTTGGCGTAACTGGCCCTATTCCGCCGCCAGGGCCGGCCGGTGGGCGATCTCGGCGACGTTGCCCTGATCCTCGCCTTCTGGCTCCGCCTGCTTCTTCTTCGGCTCGCGGCCGAAGAACAGCGCATACCCCGCCGGCAGCACCAGGATGGTCAGGACGGTCGCCACCAGGATGCCGCCCATCATGGCGTAGGCGAGCGGACCCCAGAACACGCCGCGCGAGATCGGGATCAGCGCCAGCACCGCCGTCATCGCCGTCAGCATGATCGGCCGGAAGCGCCGCACCGCCGCCCCGATAATCGCCTCGTAGCGCTCCATGCCGGCAGCGATGTCCTGGTCGATCTGGTCGACCAGGATGATCGAGTTGCGGATGATGATGCCGAGCAGCGCGATCACGCCGAGGATGGCGACGAAGCCGAAGGGCGCGCCCGATATCAGCAGCGCCGCCGCCGCCCCGATGATGCCGAGCGGACCGGTCGCCAGCACCAGCATCGCCTTGCCGAAGTGCTGCAGCTGCACCATCAGCAGAAGCACGATGACCAGCAGCATGACCGGCGCCTTGGCGGCGATCGAGGCCTGGCTTTCGGCCGCATCCTCTGCGCCGCCCTGGATCTCGACCTTGTAGCCGGGCGCCAGGCTGTCGCGCAGCGGCTTGAGCTCGTTGAACAGCTTCATCGTGACGTCGTTCGGCTGCACGCCGTCCGGCAGCGTTGCCCTGACCGTGATCGTCGGCAGGCGGTCGCGCCGCCATTCGATGCCCTGCTCCATGACGGGCAGCACCTTGGCCACCTGCGACACCGGCACGAAGCCGCCGAAGTCGGTCGGGATGTAGACCGAGTTGACCGCCGACAGCAGCTGGCGATTGGCCGCCGGCTCGCGGGCGACGATCGACACCGTCTCCTCGCCGTCGCGGAAATCGTCCAGCGGCGCGCCCTGCATCGTCGCCTGCAGCATCTGGCGGATGCGCTGCGAGGAAACGCCCAATGCACGCGCCCGGTCCTGGTCGATCACCAGCTTCATGGCCGGGACCGGCTCCAGCCAGTCGTCATGGATGGCGTCGAGCTGAGGCGTCGCCGCGAACTTGGCCTTCACCTCGTCGGCGATGCGGCGCACTTCGGTCCGGTCGGGGCCGACGACGCGCAACTGCACCGGCCAGCCCGTCGGCGGCCCGAGGAACAGGCGGTCGACCTTGCCGCGGATCGAGGGGAAGTCCTCGGCCAGGATGCTGCGCAGCTTGACGATCAGCCTTTCGCGCGCCGGCTCGTCATTGGCCATGATCAGCAACTGGGCGAAGTTCGGATTGCGCAGCTGTTGGTCGAGCGGCAGGAAGAAGCGCGGCGCGCCCTCGCCGATATAGGTGGCGATGAACTTCTTGTCCGGATCGTCCATCATGCGCGCTTCCAGCGCCTCGGCCTGCTTCTCCACTTCCTTGATGCTGGTGCCTTCCGGCAGCCACAGGTCGACCAGGATTTCCGGCCGCGACGACTGCGGGAAGAAGTTCTGCGGGATGAACTGGAAGGCGAACAGGCTGCCGAAGAACGTCATCAGCGTCAGGGCGAGCACTATGAGGCGATGGCGCACGGCCCAGCTGACCGTCGCGCGCAGGCGCCGGTAGAAGCTGGTGTCGAAGGCGTCGTGATGGCTGCCGGCATGCTTGCGCTGCTTGAGGATCATGTTGCCGAGCCACGGCGTGAAATAGACCGCGACGAGCCACGAGATCACCAGCGCGATGCCGACGACATAAAACAGCGAGCGCACATATTCGCCCGCCGTCGACTCGGCAAAGCCCACGGGGATGAAGCCGGCGGTGGTGATCAGCGTGCCGGTCAGCATCGGAAACGCCGTCGAGGTGTAGGCGAAGCTTGCCGCCTCGACCTTGACCAGCCCTTCCTCGAGCTTTCGTTCCATCATCTCGACGACGATCATGGCGTCGTCGACGAGCAGCCCGAGCGCGATGATCAGCGCCCCGAGCGAGATGCGCTGCAGGTCGATGCCAAGCTCGTACATGATGGCGAAGGTGGCTGCGAGCACCAGCGGGATGGTGATCGCGATCACCAGGCCGGAGCGCCAGCCGATCGACAGGAACGACACCACCAGCACGATCAGCAGCGCCTCGACCAGCGCCTTCATAAACTCGCCGATGGCCTCGGTGACGACCTCCGGCTGGTTGGAGATCTGGTCGACGGAGACGCCGTAGGGCAGCGATTCCTCGAAGCGCTTGTAGGTCTCCTCCACGGCGTGGCCGACGTCGGTCACCTTGAAGCCCTTGGCCATCACCACGCCAACCTGGACGCTGTCCTGGCCGTTGTAGCGGAACTTGCGCTGGTAGGGATCCTCGAGGCCGCTGGTCACGGTGGCGATGTCGCCGAGCCGGGTGATCTGGTTGCCGGCGCGCAGGCGCAGTTCGCGGATGTCGGCCGTCTTGGAAAGATCGCCCTCAACCGAGATGCGCACCGAATGCGTGCCGGTGTCGATGGCACCCGCCGGATCGATGTTGTTCTGGCCGGCGATGGTGTTGCGCACGTCGTTCAGCGTCAGACCGCGTTCCGCCAGCGCCTTGGATGAGACGTCGATGTAGATGCGCTGCGGCTGGTCGCCGATGATGACGGCCTTCTCGACGCCCGGCGTCGTCAGCAGCATGTCGCGCGCCTTGATGGCGAACGCCTTCAACTCGGGATAGCTGTAGCCCTCGCCGGCGATCGAATGCAGCGTGATGAAGGTGTCGCCGAACTCGTCGTTGAAGAACGGCCCGAGCAGGCCCTGCGGCAGCTCGGAGGAGATGTCGCCGACCTTCTTGCGCACCTGGTAGAAAGCGTCCTTGACCTCGGCGGTGTCGGTGTCGCCCTTCACCTGGACGGTGATGATGGCGCTGCCGGCGCGGGTGTAGGACTTGACCCAGTCGAGATGCGGCGTCTCCTGCAGCTTGCGCTCGATCTTGTTGACGACCTGGTCCTGCATCTCCTCGATCGAGGCGCCGGGCCAGATCGCCTGCACCACCATGACGCGGAAGGTGAATTCCGGATCCTCGCTCTGGCCCATGCGCATCAGCCCGAGCGCGCCGGTGATGATGATCAGGCCGAACAGGAACCGCGCGATGCTCGGATGCCCGATCGCCCAGCGCGACAGGTTGAAGGGCTTCTTGTCCTGGCTGGACTTTTCCATGGCCGTGGTTCCACGCTGGCGCAAGCCGGCCTGTCAACGGCACCGGGACATGCGCAGGTTCAGGGTTCTGCAGCGTCCCGCGGCCCCATCGGCCGCACGGCGCCTCGGCAAAATGTCTTGTCTTCAGCGAATGGCTGCGGTGGCGTCGTTCGACTCCGCGCGCTGTTCCGCCGTAGGCAGCTTGACCTTCAGGTTCTCGGTCATGAACTGCGTGCCGGCCGCAACGACGATGTCGCCCGGCTTCAGTCCGTCGGCCACCTGCACGCCGTCGGCGGCAAAGCTTGCCACGGTGATGCCGCGTGCATGCACCGTCTCCCGGTCGTTGTTGACCACCCAGACGATCTCCTTGCCGTCCTGCTTGGCCAGAGCGCCGAGCGGGATCGAGACGAACTGCCTGCCGCTGTCGACCGACGCCTCGATCGTGGCCGTCATGCCGAGCAGCACACGGGCATCGTCGGGCAGGCTGACCCGCACCGAGAAGGTCCGCGATTGCGGATCGGCACTGCCGGCGACCTCGCGCACCTTGCCATCGAGCACCAGGCCGTCGTCTGACCAAAAGCTGACCTTGACCGGCTTGCCGGGTTCGAACTGGGCGATCTCCAGTTCGGGCACAGCGATCTGCACCTCCTTGTCGCCATCGACCGCGACGGCGACGACAGGCGTGCCGGCACCGACCACCTGGCCGGTGTCGGCGCTGACGGAGGTGACGATGCCGCTCTGGTCGGCACGAAGCTCGGCATAGCCGACCTGGTTCCTGGCCTGGCGCAGCGACGAAAGCGCTGCGTCGCGCTGCGACGATGCCTGCTTGTAGGCAAGGGCTGCCTGCTCGCGCTGGGCTTCCGAAGCGAACTTCTTGGCAAACAGCTGGTCGGCCCGCTCATCGGCCAGGCGTGCGGTCTCGACCTGCTTTTCGGCCGCCTGGAGGTTCGCCTCGGCGGTGCTCACGCCAAGCTGGTAGTCGGTCGGATCGATGCGGGCGAGCAGGTCGCCCGGCTTCACCTTGTCGCCGATATTGACCACCCGCTCGGTGATCTTGCCAGCGACGCGGAAGCCGAGATTCATCTCGGTGCGCGCCTTCACCGCGCCGGAATATTCGAGCTCGCGCGTGGCACCCGTGCTCGCGATCTCCACCACCTTGACAGGGCGAATGGCCTCGACGGTCTCAGTCTTGGCCTCGGAGCAGGCAGCGATGGCGCCACCGATCAGGACGACGGAAAAAACGCGCGCAAAGGGACGCACCTTCGCAGCGAAGGTTTTGAACGAATGCATCGTTCGCACTCCTGGTTGTCTAGCGGATTTTGGACAGCGGCCCGGAAGCCGCCCTATTGCTTCAGCGCCTTGAGGGCGTATTCCGTGAGTTCCTCGAAGGTCGCGCGGTTCGGCTTGTTGACACACTGCGACACCATCTGCGGGTGGCAGAGCGTCGACGTGGCAGCGCCGAAACAGCGCGCGGCAATCCGGGGATCCTGCTGGGCGAACTCGCCGGTGGCGATGCCTTCGGCGATGACTTCCGCCATCAGGTCATGCAGCCGGTCGATATGCTTTTCGATGACGTGCCAGTCGCGCTCGAGCGCGACGATGACCATCTCGTGGACTTTTTCCTGGTCGAGCATGGTCTCGACGGTCAGATGGTGCTGCGCGTGGATGAAGCGGCGCAGGCGCTCCGTGGCGCTGCCCTCGGAATGCAGGATCTGGCACGCCATCTGGTAGACCGCCGCCAGCATGCGTCCGCAGATCGCCTGGTGGATTTCCACCTTCGAGGCAAAGAAGCGGTAGATGTTGGCCGGCGACATGCCGAGGTCGCGGGCGATGTCGGCCACGTTCGTCTTGGCATAGCCGTAGTGCCGGAACAGCCGCTCGGCTGAATCAAGGATGCGCCCGACAGTTTCCTGTCGCGCCAGATCCACCGGGCTTTCGGCTACATCGTTCATTTCGGGTCGCTCGTTTTACGACTGACGATTTTCAACTTTCGTCATTCGTAATCCGTAAATCGTCGCTCGTCAATCGGAATTGTGCGCCGCACCCTCGACGAAAGTCACGCGATTGCCGGCAACCGCTCGTTATGCCCGTTATGGAAGCCTCGGTTTTCTGCTAGAATACGGGGCTTCAGGGGACGGAGCCGAACGTTCCGGCGTGGCTGTTCCAGCAGCCGGGGACGAACCTGCAAACGACTTGCCGAGCTTGCAAACGCAAGGAGGTAACGATGTCGGCCGTCAAATGGACCCTCAAGGGACGCGAATTCCTGCACTGCAACTGCGCCTATGGCTGCCCGTGCCAGTTCAATGCCCTGCCTACCCAGGGCCACTGCTGCGCCATCGGCGCGATCGATATCGAGCAGGGGCATCATGGCACCACCAAGCTCGATGGGTTGCGCATTGCCATGATCGTGGACTGGCCTGGTGCGATACATCACGGCCACGGCCAGGTCGTCGCGATCGTCGATGAACGGGCGACGCCGGAGCAACGGGAAGCGCTGCTCAGGATCATGACGGGCGAGGACACCGAGCCCGGCGCCACATTCTTCCAGGTCTTTTCGACGACGTTCGAGAAGGTCCACGACCCCGTCTTTGCCAGGATCGACATCCAGGTCGACATCGACGGGCGCACCGCCCGCGTCGACATTCCCGGCGTCATGGAGGCTCGCGGCGAGCCGATCCTGAACCCCGTGACATCGCAGGCCCATCGGGCCCGCATCAACCTTCCCAACGGCTTCGAGTACACCGTTGCCGAAGTCGGGCGTGGCTGGGTCAAGACGTCGGGCGCGATCGAGCTCGACCTCAACGATTCGCATGCCCATTTCGCCCGGATGCACATGACCGAAAGCGGGGTCGTCCGTCCGACCCAATGAGCCCCACCCGCCTCGAACTCCTGTTGAAGCGAGATCGGGCGGTCGTTCTCGGCGCCATCGTCGCCGTTGCCGCATTGGCATGGGCCTATGTGATCTGGCTTGCTGCGTCCATGGCGGCGGCGCCTTCGGGCACCGCCATGCCCGGCATGGAAATGTCTGGCACGGACATGCCTGGAATGGATGGCGCGCTCGCCCCTGCCCTGCGCGGCTGGAGCGTCGGCGAGTTCGCCTTCATGTTCGCCATGTGGGCGATCATGATGGTCGGCATGATGCTGCCCTCCGTCGCCCCCATGCTGCTCGTCTATGCCGGCGTGGCGCGCCAGGCCGGCTCGCGCGGCAAGCCTTTCGCCGCCACGGCATGGTTCGCAGCAGGCTACCTCCTCGTCTGGGTCGCCTTCTCGATGCTCGCGACCGCAGCCCAATGGGTCCTGGAAACCGTCCTGCTGCTGACGCCGATGAGCGGGCTCGGCGCCCGGCTGGGCGGCGTCGTGCTGATCGCAGCCGGCATCTACCAGTGCACGCCGCTCAAGGACGTCTGCCTGTCGGCCTGCCAGAGCCCGCTGCAGTTCATCATGCGCCATGGCGGCTTCCGCTCCGACCGGCGCGGCGCGATCAATCTCGGCATCGAGCACGGCGCCTACTGCATCGGATGCTGCTGGGCGCTGATGGCGATCCTGTTCGTCGTCGGCATCATGAACCTGCTCTGGGTTGCGGCGATCGCCGCCTTCATCCTGGCCGAGAAGGTCCTTCCCGTCGGGCACCTGGTGTCGCGCGCAGCGGGCGCCGTGCTGATCGTCACCGGCGCCTGGATTCTGGTCTAGAGCAGCTTGTACATTACCGTCGTGGCGTCCAGCCGGTCTGTCCCGAACGGGTCGCGGGCATAGGCCGGGATGACACCGGACGTGACGTAGCCGAGAGACGTGTAGAGCGGCTCGGCGCTGTCGCCGGTGCGCGTGTCGAGCGTCATCAGGCTGCGTCCCAGCTTGCGGGCATGCGCCTCGATCTCCGCCATCAGCCGGTTGGCGATGCCTTGGCGGCGAAAATCGGGATGCACCATCAGCTTGTTGACGTCGGCGCGGTGCATCTGGTTGGGCATGGTGTCGTAGCCGAGCTGCACCGTGCCGGCGATGCGGCCGTCCTTCATCGCCACCAGCATGAGGCGCGTCGCCTGGCGCACGCCGGGCAGCACCTTGTCCCTCCAGAACCCCATGGCGTCGTCCAGCGAGTAGGGCAGCACGAAGCCGATGCTCGCCCCGTCATGCACGCAGGCCTGCAGCAACTGCCCGAGCTCGGCCAGGCTGGCCTCGATGGCTTCGGCGGAAAATACGGAAATCTCGAGATCGCTCACGATGCCTCACACAATGAACAGGAGATATTTCGCGCCTGCCTCGGCCGGCGTGGCAAAGGCGCTCGGACCAAACAGCTGGTAGCGCAGGCAGTCGCCGGCAGCGAGTTCGTGCCTCCTGCCATCCACGGTCACGGCCAGCCGGCCCTCCAGCAGAAGAAGATGATGCTCGAGGCCCGGCCGCGGCGGGGCGTCGTAGCCGATCGTCACACCCGTATCGAGCTCGCACTCCAGCGCCTCCCCGGCCAGCGTCTGCGCCGGCGGCGAGACCGAACGCCGGCGAAAGCCGATCTCCGGGTCCGACCAGGTCGCCTGCGCGTCGCGGCGCACGACAGGCGCGAACGCGCCTTCGACCATGTGCATCAGCCGCGACATCGTCAGCCCATAGGCCGCGCACAGCTTGCCGAGCACGCTTGCAGTCGGGCTGACCTCGGCGTTCTCCAGCCGCGACAGCGTCGCCCGGCTGACGCCGCAGCGACTGGCCAGTTCGTCCAGCGACCAGCCACGCTCGGCCCGCAGCGACCGCAGCCGCTGGGCGATCCGCCGGTCGATGCCGGCTTCATCGCAAATGGGAATGTCCATAAACGAGAAATATTCTCATAACAGAGAACTCGTCAAGAGGAAGCACATGTCGCGCCCCGTCATTCGCTGCTCGCCATCACGAATGACGAGCGAGGTGTCTTTACTGGAACGAAAACACCGCACTCGGCTTCGTCGTCACGGCACTGCCGGTGCCGACGTCGGCCACCGCGTGTTCGGCGACCAGTTGCAGCCGCGCATGCGGCAGGTGCGCCCGGCCGGGATCGCCGACCAGAACGTCGATGCCCCGGGCCACGCATCGGTCGAGGAAGGCCGTGACACGGCTTGCAAGATCGGCGGCGTAGAAAAGGTCGCCGACGAGGATCGTCTCGACATCGGGCACGGCTCCGCCGATCAGGTCGTCGGCCGTGGCACGGACATCCACGCCGTTGAGCTCGGCATTAAGGCCGATCGCAGCGATGCCATTGCGGTCAGTCTCCGACGCCAGCACCGAGCGCGCTCCGGCTTTCACCGCGGCGATGCCGACCAGTCCCGAACCGGCTCCGAGGTCGAGAACCCGCCGCCCCCGCACCGTTTCCGGCCGGTCGAGGATGTGGCGGGCAAGCACCAGCCCGCCGGCCCATTGGTAAGCCCAGTAAGGCGGCGCCGGCTCCTCGCCTGCGTCCTCCGCATCCGCCGCCAGCCGCCACAGCCCGCTTGCGGGATGGGCACTGTAGAGCCAGATCTCAGGCACCGACGGCACCGCCGCGATCCGCATGTTGGCGCGGATGAAGGCCGCCGGATCCGGCGCATCGTCTCTCGAGTTTTGATCGTCCAAGGTCCGTTCCCACGCCAACGCGGCTCGCCGCACAATGGCCGACTTCGCGCCCGGCGCAAGTCCGCCTTTGGCGTCTATCGGGACGGAAGCCCGGCAAGATCCAGGCTGCCGTCCCGCATGGGGAACGAAATCAGGCCATCTTGGCGATGATCTGGCGCATGTCGCCCGCGTCGAAGGCCTTGAGCGTCTGGGCCCTGACATTGCCCAGTTCCGATATCGACAGGCTAAGCGCCGTGGCGGTCAGGTCGTCGGGCGCCTCTGCAATGCTGATCACGTCGTATTTGCCGAGCGTCCACAACAGCGTGTGCACCTTGGCTCCACCCTTTTCCGCCATCGCCCGGAATGCGTCGGCCCGCTTCGTCGTGTCGCGCACGCTGCGGGCCCCTTGCTCGGTAAAGTTCACCAGGTAAACGTAATATGCCATTTCGACCTCCCTCGATTGCGGAGGCGTGCGGGCGCATCGGGCGTTGCCGCCGTTTCTCCCAGCCGCAGGGTAGCACGGATCGCCTGGCGATCATGTAGACGGAAGGGCCGCCCGGCATAGGCTTTACGAGCTAAGGCCGGCCCTTCCCCGCACTCGGGTTCAGCCCTTCAGCACGCCCGACTTCTTCGCCACCCAGGTGGCGATGTAGTCCATCAGCGCCGGCGACAGGCAATCATAGGGCTCCAGGCCGAGTTCCTTCAGCCGCGCGCGCACGCCGTCCATCTCGGACGGATCGACACCGGCCTCGATGATCGACGAGACGAAGGCCGCAAAGCCCGGTTCGGCCCAGCCGGCTTCCTGGAAGCGCTCGGGATGGATGAAGTCCAGGCCCTTGAAGGCATGGTCGCGCTCGACCGGTCCGTACATATGCACGCCGCAGCCCTTGCAGGCGTGGCGCAGGATGAGCGCGGCCGGGTCGACCACGGCGAGCTTGTCGCCATTCTCCAGCACGGTGACGTTTTCATGCGCCGTGACCGCCACCACCGAAAACTTGGCGCCTTCCGGCTTCCAGCATTTGGTGCAACCGCAGGCGTGGTTGTGGGCAACCTGCCCCTTGATCGCCACCTTCACCGGGCGGTCGGCGCAGGCGCAGACCAGCGTGCCACCACTGAAGCTGGTGCTGCCCGGTTTGACGCCGCCATCGAGTGCCGGATGTATCGATACTGAAGCCATGACCTGTTCCTCCCAGTTGTGGCGTCCGCGCGGACGCCGTCAAACGCTATGCGGCAAAGAACTCTATTCGGCTGGTCCCATACGATACATGTCGCCGAGGCATTTGTGCATATCCGAGGTTCGGATTCCGCCGGACGGCTATGAGGGGGTATGGGCTTCGCCCGATCACGGGCCGCGCGGCAATAAAGCGGTAACCCTGCCAAGGCGAAATGGCTTCATGGCAGCCGCAAGCCATTGAAGTGGGCGGCGCGCAGCGCAATCTGCTGGCTACTCGTGCAACCTCAAGGAGAAGCCGGATGAATTTCCTGGCCGTTTCGCTTGTCACCATATTCGCGGCTGCCGCCTTGCCGGCTTCCGCGGCGCCGCTTTCGACGCCGTTCCAGCCGGAGACCGGTGGCCTCGTCGTGAAAATCGGCGGCTGCCATGACGATGTGCGCGACACCTACATCCCGGAGATCGGCCGGCGCGCGCCTCACTACCATGACCGGGACAGTTGCAGGCCGGTCCTGGTCGGCGGCCGGCAACAGCCCTCGCGCCGGTCGGCGGACTGCCACCGCGACGTCCGCACCCATCGCGTCGATGGCATCGTCTTGCGCCATCGCCATGTCGGCGACGACTGCCGCGTGCGCGAAGTCAGGCGCGCAAACGACTTTTCACCGAACTAGGCGGACAGAGCCTCCCGGCACCGAGAGCCGGGAGGCAAATCTGGTCGCCGTCCTAGCAGGCGCCGTTGTCGACGACGCGGAAGCCTGCGGAATCCGCCTCGCAGGCATTGGGGAACGTCCGCAGCGAACCGCCGCGCTGGCCGCAGACCGGCCGGTATTCCCTGGTGCAGAACTGCTGGTTGCCGCCCCCGCCGCCATTCCAGCCGCCATTGCCGCCACCACCGTTCCAGCCGCCATCGCCACCGCCACGGCACTCGCCCCTGCGGATGACGCGGTAGCCCGCCGCATCGGCCATGCAGGAGTTGCCGAAGGTCTGGCGGTCGTTGCCGCGCCGCGCGCAGACCGGATCATATTCGCGCGTGCAGAACTGGGGGCCAGGTTCCGGGCGGGGTGGCCGCGGGCCGGGCCCCGGCCCCTCTTCCACCACCACGCAGGATGCGAGCATCAGCGACAGCAACGAAGCAGCCGTTGCTCTTCGCACGAAGGTCTTTGCCGAAAACACCATGGAAATAGCTCCCTCTCGTTCCCGCCCACGCGGGAATTGTTTCAGCCCCTGCCCCGATCCTCGCGATTCTGTCAACGAAAGCAATCCGCCGCAGCCGGACTGCCCCATCAGACGCGGCAATCTGGCCAATGGCGGTTTTCAGAATGTCGTATATTGATGCGATGGTGCGAAGTGCCATCGCGATTGGCCACGACATCTTGCAACCTACGCGTTTCCATGCAATATCACATCTAGTTCGGGCGTTTGCTGACCCGGAGACTGGAACGTTTTGCACGACCCTTTCCCCGATACTGTGAATCTCTGACGACCCCGTGACTCGGCGGGGGGTTTTATCGTGCGCGAATGCATGACCGCCAAGCAAAACCACCGACTTGCCGCCGACGCCAGGCGGTCGGCAGGTCCAGACCACTGAACGGGTGAAGGAGTTCTCCCAATGGCCCAGACCGGTACCGTAAAATTCTTCAACGCAACCAAAGGCTTCGGCTTCATTACGCCGGACGGCGGCGCCAAGGACGTTTTCGTCCACATCTCCGCTATCGAGGCTTCGGGCCTGCGCACGCTCGTCGATGGCCAGAAGGTCACCTTCGACGTCGAGCCTGACCGCATGGGCAAGGGCCCGAAGGCGGTCAACCTCCGCGCGGCTTAAGCCCCAGCGGCTGCAGTTGTGATCAAGGGCGCGATGGGCAACCGTCGCGCCCTTTCCTTTTCGTCCATACAATTGCGAATATCGCTCGGCCGATCAAGGACATAGCAGCGCCTGCGCCGATCGCCGCGATCTGGCGAGGCCCCGGAAATCATGGCATATTTCCGCCGCGGGGGCTGAAAACGTCTCCGATCAGGAGGAGGCCAACGATGAAATTCCTGAATGCTCTGAGCGCGGCGCTGCTTGCCGCGGGCCTGGGTTACGGCGGCCCGGCGGCAGCCTTGCCGACAAGCGGCACGCCACAAGTCGACCCTGGCCTCGTGGTCCAGGTCCGCGGCTGCCATGGCGATCCGCAGCGCCATTTCGTTCCTCAATTCGGCCGCACTGAATGGCATGTCCACCGCCGGCCCAACTGCCGGCCGATCCGGGTCCGCCCGCCGATCCAGGTGCGCGACTGCCACCGCGACGTTCGCCGCCACTTCCTGCCGCGCTACGGCAACGTGCCTCACCGCCATGTCGGACCCAATTGCCGCGTGAGGGTCTACAGCAGGTTCGATCCGCACCGCCCGCGTCCACCTTCCTGCATCCAGATCGGGCCGATCCGCTACTGCGAATACTGAGCCGGGAAACCTCGCCTGACTGCCTTGGCAAACCCGGCATTTTCCGGGAAAGGCGCCGCTTTGGGGCGGCGCCGGAGAGCAAAACTTTTGCTTGCCGATGGCCTAAAAATGAACGACAAATTTCCACTTCGGGCATTTGCCGGCCCGAAGAGACTGGAATTGATGGGATCAGAGGAGTTTCCCATGCCGCAGACCGGCACCGTCAAGTTCTTCAATCATGCCAAAGGCTTCGGCTTCATCACGCCGGACGACGGGGCGAAGGATGTCTTCGTCCACATCTCGGCTGTGCAGGCGTCAGGCCTTCCCGGTCTTGAGGATGGGCAGAAAGTTTCTTTCGACACCGAGCCGGACAAGCGCGGCAAGGGTCCGAAGGCAGTCAATCTGACCGTAGGCTGAGAGCCCGCGATCCGGCCGGGCTTTGAGCACCGGCCACATTTGCGCAGCAGTGCCTGACGCCGCGCCGGATGGCGTCTGTCGGCCTCGATCAGCTCTACCGTCCGCCTGAAAATCTGTTCAGGCTGCGTTCAGCCTCGGTCTCTTAGACATGTCGTCGACGCTTATTCCCGGCCTCGATACGGGCCGGACGGCGAAGGAGACCCGACTATGAACCGCACCATCAAGACACTCGTCCTTTCGGCAGCCGTTGCCGCCACCACGCTCGCCACCCTGCCGGTGGCCGAAGCCGGTGAGCGCTGGCGCCGCCACAACCGCCACGACAACACCGGCGCGATTGTCGCTGCCGGTGCGCTCGGGCTGATCGCCGGTGCGGTCATCGCCGGCAATGGCAACCGTTCGCGGCCGGTCTACGACGACTATTACGACTACGAGCCGCAGCCGCGCCGCGTCTACCGCGAGGACTATTACCGCCCTGCCCCGGTTCAGCGCCGCGTGGTCTACCGCAACAGCTACGCCATCGAGCCGTGGAGCCCGGAATGGTACAGCTACTGCTCGGACCGCTACCGCAGCTTCAAGCCGCGCAGCGGCACCTTCACCGGCTATGACGGGCTGGAGCACTTCTGCGTCGCCAACTGACGCCGTGCGGCTTGCGCGATCGGCCTTCCCTGCCCGGCCATTCGACGAAGCCGACGCAACGACAAGAAAAACGGCGCCAGCCTTGCGGTTGGCGCCGTTTTTCTTTTTCCTCCCCAGTCAGCCCATGGCGGTCTCAGACCAGGTAGGGATTGCTCCGGCGCTCGTCGCCGAACCGGCTGCCTGGGCCGTGGCCGCAGATGAAGCCGATCTCGTCGCCGAGCGGCAGCAGCTTTTCCTTGATCGAGCGGATCAGCGTCGCATGGTCGCCGCCATAGAGGTCGGTGCGGCCGACCGAACCCTGGAACAGCACGTCGCCGACATGGGCGAACTTTGCCTCGCGGTGGTAATAGACGACGTGGCCCGGCGCATGGCCCGGGCAATGCAGCACCTCGAAGACATGATTGCCGAAGGAGACGGTCTCGCCATCGGCCAGGAACCGGTCGGGCACGCAGTTGCGCACGCCGCTCATGCCGAATTTCTGGCCCTGGGTGACGAGGTTGTCGAGCAGCGGCTTGTCGGCCTCGTGCGGCCCGACGATGTCGACGCCGAGCGCCTCCTTGAGCTCCATCGCCCCGCCGGCATGGTCGATATGGCCGTGCGTCAGCCAGATGGCCGTGATGGTGATGCCGTTGTCCTTGAGCACCGACAGGATGGTATCGACGTCGCCACCCGGATCGACGACGACGCCGGTCTTGTCCTCCGTGTCGAAGAGGATCGTGCAATTCTGCTGGAAGGGCGTGACCGGCACGATCCCGGCATTGAGCTGTCCCATGGCTGTCCTTTCTGATCTTTGCCCCGACATAGGGTCAGACAGGACATTCGTCCACAGTGTTCAGTGTTGCCCCGCTCAAACGAAATGGGCGGCCGCAGCCGCCCAATCCGAATTCCGTCTGAAACGCTTTTACTTCTTCATCGCGCCCATGACGGCACCGACGATGGCCGTCAGGATGGCGCCGCCGCCTGCGCCACCGACCACGTCGCCGAGGATGCCACTGAGTGCACCGGCAGTTGCCGGATCAGCAGCGCCGCCGAGAAGACCGCCTAGGATCTGGCCGCCTGCGATACCACCGACGCCGCCTGCGATCAGCTTCGTCAGCTGCCCCATCGCAGCCGTCTTGATCGCCGCGCCGACGGCCTGTCCACCGATTACGCCGGTTACAATCTGTATGATGATCGGAAGAAGCGATTCCATAACAATTCCCTCCAATTGCATGCCGGCCCTCAGTCTGCCGACGTCAACATGAGACGCTGAAATCGGCGAAAGTCAAATACACGTCCGGGCAAGCAAAAGGGGCGGTTCGAAAACCGCCCCTCTGCAATCCTTAGCCATTGAATTTGCTGGCTATTCCGCAGCAATCGCGTGCTTGGGCTGAACCGCCGCCGAATAGTCGTTCATCAGCGTCTTGGCGATTTCGCCGACCTCGAATCGGTACTGGCCGATCTCGGAAACGGGCGTCACTTCGGCTGCCGTTCCGGTCAGGAAGCACTGCTCGAAGCCTTCCAGTTCCTCCGGCATGATGGCGCGTTCGATCACCTCGATGCCGCGATCCTTGGCAAGGCCGATGACCGTGCGGCGGGTGATGCCGTCGAGGAAGCAGTCCGGCGTCGGCGTGTGGATCTTGCCGTCCTGGACGAAGAAGATGTTGGCACCGGTCGCTTCGGCCACCTGGCCGCGCCAGTCGAGCATCATCGCGTCGGCATAGCCCTTGGCCTCGGCCGCATGCTTGGACAGCGTGCAGATCATGTAGAGACCTGCAGCCTTGGAGCGCGACGGCGCGGTGCGCGGATCGGGGCGGCGCCATTCGGCGATGTCGAGGCGGATGCCCTTCAGCTTCTGCGCCGGGTCGAAGTAGCTCGGCCACTGCCAGATGGCGACGGCGACATTGATGCGATTCTTGTGGGCGGCGACGCCCATTTCCTCGCTGCCGCGCCACGCAATCGGGCGCACATAGGCGTCCTTGAAACCCTGCTTTTTCAGAAGCTCGCGGCAAGCCGCGTCGATCACGTCGACCGAGTAGGGAATGGTGAAGCCGAGCAGGCGTGCCGATTCATGCAGGCGCTCGTTGTGCTCGGTCAGCTTGAAGATCTCGCCGCCATAGGCGCGCTCGCCTTCGAACACCGAGCTTGCATAGTGCAGACCATGGGTTAGTACGTGAATCTTGGCGTCGGCCCATTGGACGAACTCGCCGTTCATCCAGATGAATCCATCGAGTTGGTCGAAAGGAACGGATGCCATGGTAAACCTTCCCGCAGGCGGGAGCCTGCCTATCGTTTCGTAGCGTTCTTAATGTCCCGTAAGGGGCCAGCTGGATAAAGCGTAGGCGGGCCAGAATACCAAAGCAAACTCACGATGTTTCGGAAAAAACCACCGTACCTTGCCTTTTCATTCGCAATCCGCCGAAAAGCTTGGCAAAAATTACCATCGCACCTAATTTATGTCAACAGTGCTGACGTAAATTGACGAGCAGGAATTCTATGGCACAACGCAGCGGCGCAGCCGCCCAACCGATCCGCACCGCAGTGACGGCCGACGACGGCATCGACTTCTCGATCATCGAGCTGCTTTACTTCGCCTACCGCGACTTCACCTCCGACCCCGACCAGATACTTGCCGAGTACGGTTTCGGCCGTGCGCACCACCGCGTGCTGCACTTCGTCAACCGCATGCCGGGGCTGACCGTCGCCGAGTTGCTGGACGTGCTGAAGATCACCAAGCAGAGCCTCGCGCGCGTGCTCAAGCAGCTGATCGACGCCGGCTACATCGTCCAGGTCCAGGGCCCGCGCGATCGCCGCCAGCGCGAGCTCTACCCGACGCCGAAAGGCCGGACGCTGACCCTTGCGCTGGCGCGGCCACAGTCACGCCGCATCGATGCGGCACTGGAGGGCGCGGGAGAGACCGAACGCGCCTGGATCGAACGATTCCTCAAGGCGATGGTCAATCCCGAATTAAGGGCGCAGATTGATCATCTGCCCGGAAACACGCCGGGGAAAGACCATGGAGAATAACGACAAGACGGCCAATCCGGCCACGTTGGGCGACGATGCTCCGCACCTGCTCGTCGTTGACGACGACACGCGCATCCGCAACCTGCTCAAGCAGTACCTGACCGAGAACGGCTTTCGCGTCACGGTCGCCGGTAACGCCGACGAGGCACGCCGCAAGCTGGCGGGTCTCGACTTCGACCTTCTCGTCCTCGACGTGATGATGCCGGGCGAGACCGGCGTCGAACTGACCAGATCGCTGCGCGACCAGAAGGACGTGCCGATCCTCATGCTGACGGCACTTTCCGAGACCGACAGCCGCATCACCGGCCTCGAGGCCGGCGCCGACGACTACCTACCGAAACCGTTCGACCCGCGCGAGCTGATCCTCAGGATCAACAACATCCTGCGCCGCGGCGGCCCGGCAACGACGCCGAAGGTCGAGCAGCTGGTGTTCGGCCCCTACACCTTCCAGATCGCGCGCCGCGAACTGAAGCGCGGCGGCGAAGCCCTCAAGCTGACCGACCGCGAACAGGAAATCCTCGCCATCTTCGCCGCCCGCGCCGGCGAAACCATCCCCCGCCACGAACTGGTGACGGGCGATTCCGAGGTCGGCGAACGCACCATCGACGTCCAGATCAACCGCCTGCGGCGCAAGATCGAGCGCGATCCTGCCAACCCCGTCTGGCTGCAGACGGTGCGTGGCATCGGCTATCGGCTGAGCGTCGAATAGCAATCCCCTCCAAAGCCGCCCGTGCGCCTTTATGGAAGGCCGGTTGTTGAAGCCGGCCGCTCCGTTGTAGTATCGCGCGCCGGCGGTAAGCGCCGCATTCCGCGGCCCGGCATGGGAGAAACAGCCATGTTACGCGCGATTACGCTTGCATTTGCCCTGTCAGTCTTTCCAGCAACCGCTTTCGCCAATTCCTGCCCGAGCATCATGGCAGCTATCGACGCGGCGCTGCCCGCTTCGACGCTCGCGGAGGCAGACATGACAAAGGTCAAGGAGTTGCGTGCCAAGGGCGAGCAGCTCCATGCCTCCGGAGACCACGCCGGATCCGAGGCCGCGCTCAACGAAGCCAAGACGTTGCTCGGCATCTAGGCCGAACCCTGCGGGCGTCGTTGCAACGACGACGCCCCATTTTGCTGATGCGGTGCGGTTCGTGGTTTACGACGCCCTCGGCCCAAGCCGCCTGCATCGGCCTGCACTGCCGCGCCCGCCCACTGCGGCGGAACGATGGCTGCGCGCCTCGATCGTCCCCAGGGCAACCGACCGACATAGTATCGGCACAGTTCCCGCCGATCGTCCCTGGGCGACAGCGAACGGCCTGCCATTTGGAAACTCGGGAAAAATCCCTATGTTTTCAGCATCGGGCAACGCAACGTTTGACAACGTAAGCTGTTGAACTTCAAAGACAGTTTCAGAACGGTCGAGCGTGCACTAGGATCGAGGCAGCCGACGGAGCAGGTTTCTGACGGCGAACGGAAGGGCGGATGGCAACCACCGACATGGACGGGCCCGGCGGAGGCGGTATCGGCACACGCGCATGGCGTGCGTTGACGGCCGTGCCGAGAAGCTGGAACCGCTTCTGGCGGCGGGTCGCGCTCTACATGCCGAAGCGGCTCTACGCCCGCTCCCTGCTCATCGTCATCACCCCGATGATCCTGTTGCAGTCGGTCGTCGCCTTCGTCTTCATGGAGCGCCACTGGCAGACGGTGACTGTGCGCCTGTCGCAGGCGGTGACCCGCGACATCGCCGGCATCATCGACCTGCTCGACACCTTTCCGCAACCGGACAGCTACGCCCAGATCATCCGCATCGCCCAGGAGCGGATGTTGCTGAAGATCGACCTGCTGCCGCCCGAACCGCTGCCGCCACCCGGCCCCAAGCCGTTCTTTTCCATTCTCGACCAGGCGCTTTCGACGGAAATCCGCAGGCAGATCAACAAGCCGTTCTGGCTCGACACCGTCGGCAACTCGAACGTCGTCGAAGTGCGCGTCCAGCTCGATGACAAGGTGCTGCGCGTCTTCGTCCGCCGCAGCCAGGCCTATGCGTCGAACACCCACATCTTCCTGCTGTGGATGGTCGGCACCTCGCTGGTGCTGCTGACCATCGCCATCCCCTTCCTGCGCAACCAGATCCGCCCGATCCTGCAACTGACGGAAGCTGCCGAAAGCTTCGGCAAGGGCCGGCCGATGCCGCCCAACTTCCGCCCTCGCGGCGCCGAGGAAGTGCGCCGCGCCGGCTTTGCCTTCATCCAGATGCGTGAGCGCATCGAGCGCCAGATCGACCAGCGCACGGCGATGCTGACCGGCGTCAGCCACGACTTGCGCACCATCCTGACCCGCTTCAAGCTGCAGCTGGCGCTGTCGGGCAACAAGATCGACCGCGAGGCGCTGAGCCAGGACATCGACGACATGCAGTCGATGCTGGAGGCCTATCTCGCCTTCGCCCGCGGTGAAGCCGCCGAGGATCCGGGGCGCTTCGACCTCACCAGCTATCTCGACAAGCTTGGCGAGGAAGCCAAGCTGCGCCAGCGCAAGCTCAAGGTCACGCTGGTCGGCGAGCCCGAGGTGCATGTCCGCCCCAATGCCTTCACCCGGCTGCTGCAGAACGTCGTCGGCAACGCCTTCCGCTATGCCAAGGAGGTCGAGGTCAAGGCCGTGCACGACCGCGGCATGCTGGTGGTGATGGTCGACGACAACGGCCCCGGCATCCCGGAGGAGAAGCGCGAGGAGGTGTTCAAGCCGTTCTATCGCCTCGACGAGGCGCGCAACCTCGATTCGAGCGGCACCGGGCTCGGGCTCGCCGTGGCCCGCGACATCGCCCGCAGCCATGGCGGCGACATCAAGCTCAGCGACAGCCCGCTTGGCGGCCTCCGCGCCATGATCCGCGTGCCGGCCTGAGCCGGGTTCAGGCGCGGCGGTCGAGCCGCGAAACCAGCCGGTCGCCGGCCCACTGGATGCCCGACACGAGCACGATCAGCACGATCACCACGGCGACCATCACCGCCGTCTCGAAACGCTGGTAGCCGTAGCGGATGGCGAGATCGCCGAGACCGCCGGCCCCGATGGCGCCGGCCATCGCCGAGGCGCCCACCAGCGTGACCAGGGTGACGGTGAAGCCGGCGACGATTCCCGGCAGCGCTTCCGGCACAAGCACTTCGCGGATGATCGCCCAGCGCCCGCCGCCCATGGCACGCACCGCCTCGACCAGGCCGCGGTCGACCTCGCGCAGCGACACTTCGGCGATGCGCGCATAATAGGGCGTCGCCGCGATCGCCAGCGGCACGATCGCCGCCCAGGTGCCGATCGACGTGCCGACGATCAGCCGCGTCAGAGGGATCAGCGCCACGAGCAGGATGATGAACGGCACCGAGCGGAAGGCGTTGACGATGCCGCCGAGGATACGGTTCAGCCACAGCTGCTCGGCGATGCCGCCACGGTCGGTGGCGACCAGCGCCAGTCCGAGCGGCAGGCCGAAGACCAGCGAGACCAGGCCCGATGCCGCCGTCATCAGCACCGTTTCCCAAAGCGAGCGCAGCAGAAGTTCAAGCATCATCTGTGACATGGCCAAGCACCTCGGCCCGGGCGCCCCGGGCATTGAGAAAATCGACGGCTTCGGCGAGGCGCCCCGCGGCGATGCCGACACCGAGGAAAAGCGTTCCGACCGGCTCGCCCTGGATATGGTCGATGCCGCCATGGACGAGGCGGTAGCGGCCGGGGATGGCGGCCGACAGATCCTGCAGCAGCGGAAGCCGCGCCGCCTCGCCGGCGATGTCGACGCGCAGGATCGCCTCGCCTCCTGAGCGCGCCAAGCGTCCGGCGATCTCCCCGGGCAGTTGCGGACGAATACCGCCGAGCAGGCTGCGCGTCACCTCCGACTGCGGATCGGCGAACACCGACCACACCGCCCCCTCCTCGATGATGCGGCCCGCATCGAGAACGGCGACACGGTCGGCGATGGTGCGGACCACCTCCATTTCGTGGGTGATCAGCAGGATCGTCAGGCCGAGCTTCCGGTTGATGTCCTTGAGCAGCGAAAGGATCGACCGCGTCGTCTCGGGATCGAGCGCCGAGGTCGCCTCGTCGGAGAGCAGCAGCGCCGGACGGGCGGCAAGCGCCCGGGCGATGCCGACACGCTGCTTCTGCCCGCCCGAGAGCGACGCCGGATAGGCCTTGGCCTTGTCGGCGAGGCCGACCAGGTCGAGCAGTTCGGCCGCACGGGCGAGCCTTTCGGCCTTCGGCCTGCCCTCGATCTTCAGCGGCAGGGCGACATTGTCTTCGACGGTCTTCGCCGAAAGCAGGTTGAAATGCTGGAAGATCATGCCGATGCGGCGGCGCAGCGGCTGCAATTCGCGCTCGCCGAGGCCGGTGATCTCGCGCCCCTCGACGAAGATCTGCCCGGCATCGGGCCGCTCCAGCCCGTTGAGGCAGCGGATCAGCGTCGACTTTCCGGCGCCGCTGCGGCCGATGATGCCGAGGATCTCGCCCTTGCGCACGGTCAGCGACACGCCGTCGACCGCCGGCGTCCGGCCGAACCGGCGCTTGAGGTCGACGATGCGCACGACGTCGCCGGAAGGCGCGGCAAAGCCAGGCGACAAGGTCAAGTCGGTGGAACTGAAATGCTGGTTCATGAAATCTCCCGCAAAGCGGAAGGCGGCCCGCAACCTGCGAGCCGCCTGTCGTTGATGGCCGATAAGCCTCAGTAGGCGGCGACGCCGGTGCCTTTGTAGACACGGTCGAACTCGGCCTTGACCGTCTCGTTCTGGTAGGCGGCGACCAGCGTCTTGACCCAGCCCTCGTTCTCGTTGCCGGCCTTGACCGCGATGAAGTTGCGGTAGGGATTGTCGGCCACCGGCTCCTGGGCGATGCGGTTGTCGGCGCTCAGGCCGCTTTTCAGCGCCCAGTCGGTGTTGACCACGGCGGCGTCGAGGTCCTCGACCGAGCGGCCGACGATGCCGGCGTCCAGTTCCTTGATCTCGAATTTCTTCGGGTTGTCGACGACGTCGGCAACGGTCGCCAGGATACCGGTGCCGTCCTTGAGCTTGATCAGGCCGGCATCGGCCAGCACGCGCAGGGCCCGGCCTTCGTTGGAGGGATCGTTGGGCACGCCGATGACCGCCGCTTCCGGCAGGTCTTCGACCTTGGAGTGCTTCTTGGAGTAAAGCCCGATCGGCCACAGCCCGGTATAGCCGACCGCCGTGATGTGGTAGCCCTGCGTCTTGACCTGGTTGTCGAGGTAGGGCTGGTGCTGGAAGGCATTGGCGTCGATCTCGCCGCGCTCGAGCGCCTCGTTCGGCTGGGTATAGTCGTTGAACACCACCGTCTCCACGGTCAGCCCCTGCTTGGCCGCCTCGACCTTGACGACGCGCCAGACGTCCTCGTCCTCGCCGGAGATGATGCCGACCTTGATCGAGGCCTTGTCCTCGGCAAAGGCCTGGTGCGGGACGGTGAAGCTGATGACGGTGGCGACGGAGGCGAACAGGGTTGCAAGAGCCGTGCGCCGGCTGATCGCGTTGCGGTGAAAAATCGAAGGAGTGGTCTCGGTCATTTCGGTGTCTCGCTGAGAGCCGTTGGGAGGATGGCTCGCTCCGCCGATTGCGAAGCTTGGCCATATCCTCGGCAAACGCCCCCCTCTCTGCAAAGGATCGGATTTCACGCCGCCCCCTCGCCCGGGGAAAATCGTCACAAAGAAAATGCCTGTTCGGGCAGAACCGACCTCGTCTTCGCACGTGCGAAAGGACGGCGCCGTCATCGCCACGTCACCGAAGCCTGCTCAAAGGCCTGCGCAACCAACGCGATCGCCGCTGATTCCGCTGGCCCCCGAGGCCGGCGGGACAGGCAACGGATGGGAAGACGATTTGTGCGCATCCTGATGGTCACCGACGCCTGGAAACCACAGATCAACGGCGTCGTGCACACCCTCGAACGGCTCGCCGAAACGCTGGGTGCCTTTGGTGCCGAGGCCGATTTCCTGACGCCAAACATCTTCCGCACGCTGCCGATGCCGACCTATCCCGACATCCGCCTGGCGCTGACCACGCCCGGCAATGTCGCGCGCATCATCGAGAGGCGCCGGTCCGATCATGTCCACATCGTCACCGAAGGGCCGCTCGGCATGATGGCTCGGCGCTATTGCCGGGCCAATGGTCGCCCCTTCACCACCAGCTACCACACCCGCTTTCCCGAATATGTCAGCGCGCGCCTGCCGCTTCCCGAGAGCTGGACCTACCGGCTGCTGCGCGACTTCCACAATTCCGGCCAGGGCTGCATGGTGGCGACCAAGTCGCTCGCCGACGATCTTGCCGCGCGTGGCTTCGAGAAGCTCCGGCCCTGGACGCGCGGCGTCGACATCAACCACTTCCACCCCGGCAAGAAGGTCGCGCTCGACCTGCCGCGCCCGATCTTCCTCTGCGTCGGGCGCATCGCGGTGGAAAAGAACCTGCCCGCCTTCCTCGACCTCGACCTGCCCGGCAGCAAGGTGCTGGTCGGCGACGGGCCCGAGATCGAGCGG
Organism: Aminobacter sp. DSM 101952; assembly: GCF_001424795.1. Lineage (NCBI taxonomy): Bacteria > Pseudomonadati > Pseudomonadota > Alphaproteobacteria > Hyphomicrobiales > Phyllobacteriaceae > Aminobacter > Aminobacter sp. DSM 101952. The sequence goes on from NZ_LMCL01000001.1 coordinate 655,737, forward strand.
CTGAAGGCAAGGTATCCCGAAGCGCATTTCCTCGGCAGGCGCCCGAGCGACGAGCTGGCCGAGATCTATGCCTCGGCCGACGTCTTCGTCTTCCCCAGCCGCACCGACACCTTCGGCAACGTCATCATCGAGGCCCTGGCCAGCGGCACGCCCGTTGCCGCCTATCCCGTGACGGGCCCGATCGACATCGTCGGCGACGGTGTCGGCGGCGTGGTTTCGGAGGATTTGCGGCAGGCCGCGCTCACAGCGCTCAAGATCGACCGCGCCGAAGCCCGCCACCGCGCCATGCGCTATACATGGGCGGCCTGCGCCGAGATGTTCCTGGACAATGTGAAGGCGGCCTATGCGGCGTGATCGCGGACTATCCTGTCCGGCAGAGGCTTCAGGCTGGCTTGCCTAGAACAGCCGGCCGCCGTCCGGCACCTTGCGCTCGATGGCGCCGAGCACGACGTCGCCATCGGCGTCGGGGAAACCGAGGGTCAGAACTTCGGACATGAACGGGCCGATCTGGCGCGGCGGAAAATTGACCACGGCAAACACCTGCCGGCCGACGAGCGTCTCCGGCGCATAATATTTGGTGATCTGCGCCGAGGATTTCTTGATGCCGATCGCCGGCCCGAAGTCGATCTTCAGCTTGAACGCCGGCTTGCGCGCTTCGGGAAACGGCTCGACCTCGACGATCGTGCCGGTGCGGATATCGACCTTGTCGAAGTCGGCAAAGGTGATCTCGGGCTTGCGCTCGTTGTGCGAACTCATGCGGTGGTCTCAGGCGTTACCGTGCGTCTCGAACAGCACGCTGGCCAGCGCGTCCTTGGCCGACGTGCCCGACCAGACGACGAACTGGAAGGCCTGGAAATAGCATTCGCAGGCTTCGAGCGCCGAGGACAGCAGCACCTCGACCTGCTGGCTGGTCGGCTCGACGCCGCCGGCAAGCAGCAGCGACTGGCGGAACATGATCGCGCCCTCCTGCTCCCACAGGTCGAAATGGCCGAACAGCATCTGCTCGTTGATCAGCGACAGCAGCCGCAGGATCTCCAGCGTCCGGCTTTCCGGCACCTTGATGTCGAAGGCACAGGCCAGGTGCAGGGCCTCGAAGTCTTCCATCCAGGAGAAGGAAATCTGGTAGTCGGTCCAGTTGCCGACGACAGAGATCGAGATTTCGTCGTCGCCGGCACGCTCGAACGACCAGTCGTTGTTGTGAGCCACCTGCTCGATAACATCCACCGGATGGATTTCGCGCGAGAACTCGAGTTCGAGAAGTTCCATAAATGCTTCCTGTCGTTCCGGGAGCGCCATCGCGCTCCGCGCAAAGGGCACACACGACGAACAAACTTATTCTTGAACTCGGACGACCAGCGCTGCCGGACTCAATACCCCCCAGCCGGACCGCGCCATCCGGTGCGTGACCCCGCTAAGAATCATGCAACAAATTCAGTGTATTGATCAGGAGTAGCGTGAACAGCCCAATTTTTCGCACTGCCGCATTCGGGTGTGGAAACAGGCTGCGGCGCAGATTCATCAAGCGCCGGTAAGCGATTCACGACAAAGCACTTTTTCGGATGGCGCTTTGTGGAAAAGTTAACGAATTATTTCTTTGTACGGGGCTTCGGCGCCGCCGCCGGTGAGGCCTTGCCGGCATCTTCGCCGCCAAGGGCTGCGAGCTTCGACTCGAGTGCCTCGATGCGCGCGGCCAGCGCCTTGTTCTCGGCACGCGCCTTGATCGCCATGTCGCGGACGGCTTCGAACTCTTCGCGCTGCACGACTTCGAGCGTGTTCATCACCCGCTCGGCCTGCGAACGGAACGCGGTCTCGACCTCGCGCTTGACGCCCTGCGCGGCGCCCGCTGCATCGGTCATCAGCTTGGCGAACTCATCCAGAATGCGGTTCGGTCCGGTCGTCATGGCAAACCCTCGCGTTGTCCATTCGACGTAGTGGGGCAAGGCTCAGATTGCAAGGATATCATGCCTGGGGCGGTAGCCGAACGCCGCGGCAAAAATGCCGACTTGCCGACAATGACATCTCGGTGAGCGGCCGATGCCTGCCTTGACCCTGCCAGGACGCTGCCCCATGGTCCGCCGCATTGCCGGCCTTGGAGACTGATTTGAGCGAATATCTTGCCCTGCCCCTGGCAGCCCTGCCCTTTCCGAACATCGATCCGGTGATCGTGCAGCTCGGACCGCTTGCCATCCACTGGTATGGGCTGGGCTACATCGTCGGCATCCTGTTCGCCTGGTGGTACGCCAAGCGGCTGGTCTCCGACACCCGGCTGTGGCCGAACGGCACGCTGCCCATGAAGCCCGAGGACCTCGACGATTTCATCGTCTGGGCAGCGATCGGCGTCGTGCTCGGCGGCCGCACCGGATACATCCTTTTCTACGATCTCGGCCGCTACATCTCCAATCCGCTCGACATACTCGCTGTCTGGCAAGGCGGCATGTCGTTCCATGGCGGCCTGCTCGGCGTGACGCTGGCCATGTTCCTGTTCGCCCGTAAGCGCGGCATTCATGTCTGGTCGCTGATCGATGTCGTGGCCGCCGGTGTGCCGGTCGGCCTCGGTCTCGTGCGCCTCGCCAACTTCATCAATTCGGAACTCTGGGGCCGCGTCACCGACGTGCCGTGGGCGATCGAGTTTCCCACCGGCGGACCGTTCCTGCGCCATCCGAGCCAGATCTACGAAGCGCTGCTCGAAGGCCTGGTGCTGTTCCTCGTGCTGCGCTTCCTCACCCATTCGCGCCTGAGGCTGAAGACCCCGCGCTTCGTCGCCGGCGCTTTCATCTGCGGTTACGGCCTGTCGCGCATTTTCGTCGAGTTCTTCCGCGAGCCCGACCAGCAGATCGGTTATCTCCTGGGCGGCTGGCTGACGATGGGCATGGTGCTGTCGGTGCCGATGGTGCTGATCGGTGTCTGGGCGATGCTCGCTGCCAAGCCGGCAGCGCCCATCGCCAAGCCCGCATGACCCGCCTGAAACAGCGGATTTCGGGGCTGATCGCAGCCTCGGGTCCGATCGCCGTCGCCGACTACATGGCGCTGTGCCTGTTCGACCCCGCTGACGGCTACTACACGACGCGCCAACCATTCGGCGCGGCGGGCGACTTCACCACCGCGCCCGAGATCAGCCAGATGTTCGGCGAACTCGTCGCCGTCTGGCTCTACGCGGCCTGGCAGGCGGCCGGCAGCCCGCAAGACGCGGTGCTGGCCGAGATCGGCCCCGGCCGCGGCACGCTGATGAAGGACATCCTGCGGGTCCTGCACAGGCTCGACCCTGCCTTCACCACCGATGTCGCGATGATCGAGACAAGCCCGCGACTGCAAGACGTCCAGAAACAGACGCTTGCCGCCAGCGGTGCGAACATCGCCTGGCACGACAGCGTCGCCACCTTGCCCCGGGCGCCCCTGTTCATCGTCGGCAACGAGTTGTTCGACGCCATCCCGACGCGCCAGTTCGTCAGGATCGGGGCTGCATGGCACGAGCGTGTCGTCGGCACCGCCGAAGACGGCCAACTGGCCTTCGTCGCCGGCCCTGCGACCATCGAGGCCGCCTTGCTGCCGAAGAACGCCGGAAAAGCTCCCGAAGGTGCGATCTTCGAGTTCGCGCCGGCGCGGACCGCCACCATGGAAGCGATCGCCGAGCGCATAGCGGCTTCGGGCGGTGCTGGCCTGTTCTTCGATTACGGCCATCTCGAGCCGGGCACCGGCGATACGCTGCAGGCCCTGCGCGAGCACAAATATGACGACGTCCTCGCCCATCCCGGCGAGGCCGACCTCACCTCGCATGTCGATTTTGCCGCCCTTGCCGCGGCTGCCCGCCTGCACGGTCTCGATGCGCGCATGGCGACGCAGGGCGAGTTCCTGCTGGCACTCGGCCTGCTCGAGCGCGCGGGCAGGCTCGGCGCCTCCGCGGACGAGGCGGCGCGCGAAAGGATCGGCGGCGAAGTCGAGCGGCTCGCCGGTCCCGATGCCATGGGCACGCTGTTCAAGGTGCTTGCCGTCGCGTCCGCTGGCACAAAACTTCCCTTTCCCGCCGTCAGTTGACAGCACGCTTGCGCCTGCCCCACTGTCCGCGCTCGCAACAGCAAGGCGGACGGCGACGCCGGGCCCGGCCTTGACGAAATCGCATACGGGGATGACAAGGCGGCAATGCTGAACGACTCGAAACCGGATCCGATCCGGTCCAACTTGCTCGCCAGCGCGGGGGCCAATGGCATCCGCCACGGTTATTTCACCCGCATCGGCGGGGTCTCCGAAGGCATCTACGAAGGCCTCAACATCGGCGTCGGATCGGACGACGACCAGGCCCGCGTGGCCGAGAACCGGCGCCGCGTCGCCACCTGGATGGGCGTGGCGGCAGACCATCTGCTCAGCCTCTACCAGGTCCATTCGCCCGACGTGATCGTCGCCAGCGGCCCGTTTTCCGGCGACCGCCCGAGGGCGGACGCCATCGTCACCGACCGGCCCGGCATCGCGCTTGGCGCTTCGTCGGCCGATTGCGGCCCGGTGCTGTTCGCCGACCCGGAAGCGCGCGTCATCGGCGCAGCGCACGCCGGCTGGAAAGGCGCCTTCACCGGCGTGCTCGAGAACACCGTCACCGCCATGGAAGGCCTGGGCGCCAGGCGCGAGCGCATCCTGGCCGTGCTCGGCCCGTCGATCAGCGCCGCCAACTACGAGGTCGGCCCGGAGTTCGTCGCCCGCTTTACCGAGGCCGACGGCGACAATGCGCGCTATTTCGCACCATCCGAAAACCCCGGCCATTCGATGTTCGACCTCAATCTCTACACCGTCGACAGGCTGCACCGGGCGGGCGTGACGGCCGAGGCGCTGAACCGCTGCACTTATGCGGAAGAGGAACTTTTCTACTCCTACCGGCGCACCACGCACCGCAAGGAAGCCGACTACGGGCGGCAGATTTCGGCAATCGCACTGGAGGACTGAGGGCATGGCGCTGCATTTCGAACGAACCGAATTCGACGCCCGGCGCGACCGGCTGATGATCGAGATGGCCGAGAAGAAGCTCGATGCGGTGCTGCTGTTCGCGCAGGAGAGCATGTACTGGCTGACCGGCTATGACACGTTTGGCTTCTGCTTCTTCCAGTCGCTCATCGTCAAGGCCGACGGGTCGATGACGCTGCTGACGCGGTCGGCCGACCTGCGCCAGGCGCGCCACACCTCGATCATCGAAAACATCGTGCTGTGGACCGACCGCGACGGCGCCAATCCGACGCTCGACCTGCGCAACCTGCTCAACGACCTCGGCCTGCTCGGCATGCGCGTCGGCGTCGAATACGACACCCACGGCCTGACCGCCTTCAACGGCCGGCGCCTCGACGAACAGCTCCAGACCTTCGGCCAGATCGTCGACGCTTCGGGCATCGTCGGCAGGCTGCGCCTGTTCAAGAGCCCGGCCGAGATCGAAAAGGCCGAGAAAGCCGCAAGCCTCACCGACGACGCACTTGATGCGGCGTTGCCGCTGATCAAGCAGGGCGGCGACGAGGCCAAGATCCTGGCCGCCATGCAGGGCGCGATCCTTTCCGGCGGCGGCGATTATCCGGCCAACGAATTCATCATCGGCTCCGGTGCCGATGCCCTGCTCTGCCGCTACAAGTCCGGCCGCCGCAAGCTCAACAAGAACGACCAGCTGACGCTCGAATGGGCCGGCGTGTTCAATCACTACCATGCGCCGATGATGCGCACGGCGCTGACCGGCAAGGTCTCCAAGCGCCACCAGGAACTTTACGATGCCTCCCTCGACACGCTGCTGGCGGTCGAAAAGGCGATGACGCCGGGAAACAGCTTCGGCGACGTGTTCGACGCCCATGCCCGCACACTGGAGGCGCATGGCCTGACCAAGCACCGGCTCAATGCCTGCGGCTATTCCGTCGGCGCGCGCTTCACGCCGTCCTGGATGGACATGCCGATGTTCTACCAGGGCAACCCCGAGCCGATCGCGCCCAACATGACGCTGTTTGCCCACATGATCATCATGGATTCGGAAACCGAGACCGCAATGACCCTGGGCCGCACCTACCTGACCACCGATTCTGTGCCCAAGCCACTTTCCCGCCATGATCTCGACTTGATCGTGCGGTGACTGCGATGAGCGCTGGGGGGCGTTTGCCATGGAGTTCGGGCAGATGAAACGTTGGTTTGTGGCCGCGGCAGGCCTGTCCGCGCTCGTCGCACTTTCTGCCTGCAACAGCTCCAAGGACGTGCTCGAGCCCTCGGCCATCGCCCCGACGGAGCAGTCGAACGCACTGGCCAACGCGGAAGGCACCGACGTCGGCGCCCCGACGATAGCCCCCGCGACCACGGCGCCCGCGCCGCTCTCGCCCCAGGCCGCCGCCATCGTCGCCAGGACGCGCGTCCAGTTCGCCCCCATCGTCGGCACCCCGGTCGAAGCGGCGACCCCGCTCACCCAGCGGCTCGGCGCCCGCGCCCGCGAGCGCGGCATCACGCTGGCTGGCAGCACTGACACCACGCCGCCGGGCATCATCATGCGCGGCTACTTCTCGGCGATGACCGAAGGCAAGGACACCACCGTCGTTTATGTCTGGGACGTCTACGATCCGGCCGGCACGCGGCTTCATCGCATCAACGGCCAGCAGACGGCGGCATCGGCCGGCAGCGGCGACGGCTGGCCTGCCGTGGCGCCGACGACCATGCAGTCGATCGCCGACAGCACCCTCGACCAGCTCGCCGCCTGGCTGGCGACAAAACCCGGCTGAGCCGCGACATTCCGTTCCGCGATGTCGCTTTTTTGGGATTCAATGGTGAGTCCGCTTGCAATACGGCTCAGGGCCGCTAAAAGCCCGCTCATATTCATTTCCAGGATCGGCGTATGAAACTCTTCGCGGGCAATTCCAACCGGGTGCTAGCAGAAGCTGTCGCCCGCTATCTCAACATTCCCCTGGGCAAGGCGAGCGTCAGGCGCTTTGCCGACCAGGAGATCTTCGTCGAGATTCAAGAGAACGTGCGCGGCGAGGATGTCTTCATCCTTCAGTCGACCTCGTTCCCGACCAACGATCACCTGATGGAACTGCTCATCATGATCGACGCCTTCATGCGTTCGTCGGCACGGCGCATCACCGCGGTCATTCCCTATTTCGGCTACGCAAGGCAGGATCGCCGCGCGTCGGGCCGCACGCCGATCTCGGCCAAGCTCGTCGCCAACATGATCGCCCGCGCCGGCGCCAACCGCGTGCTGACGCTCGACCTGCACGCCGGCCAGATCCAGGGCTTCTTCGACATCCCGACCGACAACCTGTTTTCGGTTCCGGTCATGGCCCGCGACGTCAAGGCCAAGTACAAGCAGCTCGGCAACGTCACCGTGGTTTCGCCCGACGTCGGCGGCGTGGTCCGCGCCCGTGCGCTGGCCAAGCGCATCGACGCCCAGCTCGCCATCGTCGACAAGCGCCGCGAACGCCCCGGTGAATCCGAGGTGATGAACGTCATCGGCGAAGTGCACGGCAAGGACTGCCTGCTGATCGACGACATCGTCGATTCCGGCGGCACGCTGTGCAACGCCGCCGACGCGCTGCTGGCCAAGGGCGCCACCAGCGTCACCGCCTACATCACCCACGGCGTGCTCTCGGGCGGGGCCGCCGCCCGCATCGCCGGCTCGCAGTTGCAGGAACTGGTCATCACCGACTCGATCCAGCCGACCCAGGCGGTTATGGACGCCCACAACATCCGCGTCGTCTCGATCGGCGACCTGATCGGCGAAGCGATCTCGCGCACCGCGACCGAAGAATCGGTGTCGAGCCTGTTCGACTGAGCCTTCTGCCCATAGCAGATCATTTCGAAGCCCCGCCCGGTACTCCGGGGCGGGGCTTTTTCATGCACGCTGTCTCACGCCAGTTGCCACGCCATGCCGGCCAGCGCCGAGACGGCCAGAACCACGATCATGTTGGCCTTGAAGCGGATCAGCGCCAGGCCGGCGCCGGCCGCAATGCCCGCCGCGACCCAGTCGACACTGCCGAAATCCAGCACCGGCAGCACGAACGGTCCCCACGCCGTCTCGCCGACGGTACCGAACAGCACATGCAGCGCGAACCAGACCGCAAGGTTGGCGATGATGCCGACGACGGCCGCGGTGACGGCAGCCAGCGCGCTCGCCAGCCAGCGCACGTTGCGCACGGTCTCGACATAGGGCGCGCCGACGAAGATCCACAGGAAGCACGGCACGAAGGTGAACCACAGCGTCACCGCCGCCCCGGCGATACCACCGCTGAGCGGAGCCAGTGCCGAAAGCCTGGCGCCGCCGAGAAAACCGACGAACACCAGCACCAGGATCAGCGGCCCCGGCGTCGTTTCCGCAAGCCCCAGGCCGGTCAGCATCTCGTCCGGCTTCAGCCAGCCATGCACCTCGACCGCCTGCTGGGCGACATAAGCCAGCACCGCATAGGCGCCACCGAACGTCACCGCCGCCATCTTGGAGAAGAACGTCGCTTCGGCGGTGAAGACGTGGGCCGGGCCGAGAACGAGCCACATCACGGCCAGCGGCACGAACCAGACGGCGAGCCAGATCGACAGCGTGGTGAAGAAACGCCGCGCACTCGGCTTCGTCCATTCGGGCATGGCGTAGGCTAGGTCGGCTTGATCGGCGGCCCTGGCGCCGGCAGGAGCAATGCCCGCGAGGTGCAGCAGCGCGCCGATCGCCGCCGCGGCAAGCACGATCAGCGGGAACGGCAGCTTGAGGAAGGCGATGGCAACGAAGGCCGCGATGGCGAGAACGACCATGCTGCCGTTCTTCAGGGCGCGTCTCGACACCTTGATCAACGCTTCGAGCACGACGGCGAGCACCGCAGCCTTGAGCCCGAACAAAAGCCCCTGCACCAGCGTGACATGGCCGACGGTCAGGTAGATCGCCGACAGCGCGGTGATGACCAGCGCACCGGGCAACACGAACAGCAGCCCGGCCACCAGTCCGCCCCTGACACCGTGCATCAGCCAGCCGGAATAGGTGGCGAGCTGCATCGCCTCCGGCCCGGGCAACAGCATGCAGTAGTTGAGCGCATGCAGGAAACGCGGCTCGTCGAGCCAGCGCTTCTCGTCGACGAGGATCTTGTGCATCAGGGCGATCTGCCCGGCCGGCCCGCCGAAGGACAACAGGCCGATCTTGGCGAAGGTCCGGGTTGCCTCCCCGAACGAGGGGGTGGGTCGCGGCGGCGTGGCATCCATGTCAAACCGCCTTTGCTGGCCAGTTGTGCGTTTCCGACCTAGCGTAACGGCACCAGCCGTACAACGCGTCATAGATCGTCATGCCCTTCTCGAGCTGGGCATGATCGTCGTCCTCGATGGCCGACAGGCCGAGCGATATGGCCAGCAGCCCCGCAGCCTGGGGCTCCATGTCAAGCCGCGCCGTATCGGCCGCGCGCACGATGCGGGCGAGCTGCAGGAGTGCGGGATCGGCCAGGCCGAATTCGGAGATCAGCGTGTCGAACGTGCACTCCTCGCCGCGATGCGAATAGTGCACGTCCTTGATGTCATAGGGGATCGCGCCGGTTTCTTCGGCAACGTCCTTGACCCATTCGGCCGAGACGAAATGAAAAACCGCCAGCGGATCGATGAAGCGCCTGATCAGCCAGGGACACGCAATGCGGTCGATCTTGGGCCGAGCCCGCGTCACCCATTCGCTCGGCCTTGGCAGTCCAGCCTCCAGGCCGGACGCCTCACGCGCCACCACCGGTCCGCTCGCCGCCAGCCAGGCATCCATCCCGCCTTCAAGCATGACTGCATCCGCGCCCTTCGCCAGAAGCCTGGCCAGCGCGATCTCGCTGACATTGTGGCCGTGGGCGCAATAAACGACGATCCGCCGCGCTGCCGGCAACTGCGGCAGCCAGTCGTCCACCAGCATGTGGTCGCGCCACAAGGCAGCGGCGATTCTCGTCGGCGCGGCGGCAAACACCGCCTCCCGGCGCACGTCGACGATCAACGGGCACCTTTCGGTGCCGACGAGGCGGATAAGGTTCTGGGCTAGGATGGTCCGGGGCATGGTCTTTCCTCCGCGCAACGAGAGCGAAGGCGGAACTTGGGCCATCCGGCCTCACGGGGAGTCCACCATGCCCCCGTTGTGCGAATTCTATGTGAAATCGGCCGCTGCTTCAATCACCTGAGCACGCCGTCCAGCGCCGGCAGGCCGATGATCGCAGCGGTTGCGATCAGGCCGTAGCAGATGCGCCGGAACGTCGCCTCGTTGGCGCGGCTGAACAGGCGCGAGCCGATGTAGAGGCCCAGCGCGAAGGTCGGTCCGATGGTCAGCGACAGCCCGACAGTCTCCCAGGTCAGGAGCCCCGCGACGAGATAGCTGGCGACCGACAGCACGCTGGAAATCGCGAAATAGAGCACGATGTTGGCGCGCACCGTCAGCGGCGCGATGGCGCCGCCGAGCCAGTAGGCGACGACGGGTGGTCCGCCGACCTGCGCGGCACCGGAGAACAACCCCGACGTCATGCCGACGGCGGCGGTCAGGCTGGTGTGCGGACGGCCGTGATAGCGCCAGCCCGACATCAGAAGTGCGAGCAAGCCGGCAACGATGGCGACGATAGCCCAGCGGATCATCACCCCGTCGACATGGGTGAGCAGATAGGTGCCCGTGGGAACGCCGACCACCGCCCCCAGCGCCATGACACCGACATTGCCGCGGTCGGCATTGTGCCATGCCTTGGGGATCAGCCCCGGGGTCAGCACGAGATCGACGATCAGCAGCAGCGGGACCGCGAGTTTCGCCCCGATCAGCGCGCTTGCCACCGGCACGAAGATCAGTGCCCCGCCGAAGCCGGAAAATCCGCGCGCACAGCCGGCGACGAATGCGGCCACGACGAGCACCCAGATCGTGGCTGTCGGCAGGTGAAGGGGGAGAAGGTCTTGCATGGCAAAGCTTGGCTGTTTTTTTGAACGTTACGAGCCGGCGTGATACAGGCACGGTGGTGTTGGCGCGAGCAGCCACAGCACCGTCTTCGGGGAGCCAGCCTCACGAGCCGCCGCGGTTGCACTTTTTGCCACCTTCCGTTATAGAGCCGCCACCCGCGTAGACACCCTTGGAGGCAACGCGGCGGAAGGCCGCCTCACCCGGCGGCTTTCGACGTTTACGGATCAGGCTTCATGCCAGCCGTAGGCGCTCCATACAACCGAAAGGAAATGCCATGAGCGACACATACGAGCTCAAGGCCGAAGCACGCGAACTGGTCGGTAAGGGGTCCGCCCGTGAAGTTCGTCGCAACGGTAAAGTGCCTGCAGTCATTTACGGCGACAAGCAGCCTCCCCTGGCCATCGCCCTGTCCTACAAGGACATCTTCTACAAGATCCATGGCGGTGGCTTCCTGACCACGATCGCCACGATCGACGTCGGCGGCAAGAAGATCCAGGTCCTGCCGAAGGACTACCAGCTCGATCCGGTCCGCGACTTCCCGATGCATGTCGACTTCCTGCGCGTCGGCAAGAACACCGAAGTCAACGTCCAGGTTCCGGTTCACTTCATCAATGAAGAGAAGTCGCCCGGCATCAAGCGCGGCGGCACGCTGAACATCGTCCGTCACGAGGTCGAGCTCCACTGCCCGGCCAACGCGATCCCCGAGTCGATCACCGTCGACCTCGACGGCACCGACATCGGCGACTCGATCCACATCTCGGCCGTCAAGCTGCCCAAGGGCGTGAAGCCCGTCATCTCCGACCGCGACTTCACCATCGCGACGATCGCCGGCACCTCGGCTTCGAAGTCGGAAGAAGCCACGACCGAGGCTGCTGCCGAGGCAGAATAGTCTTCGCCTCCGGAGGACCCGAACATGCTGCTCTTCGCAGGTCTCGGCAATCCGGGTGCGCAATACCAGAACAACCGGCACAATGTCGGCTTCATGGCGGCGGACGCAATTGCCCGCCGCCATTCGTTTTCGCCCTGGACGAAGAAGTTCAAGGGTATGATTTCAGAAGGCAATATCGCCGGCGAGAAGGTCATCCTGATCAAGCCGCAGACCTTCATGAACCTGTCCGGCCAGTCCGTCGGCGAAGCCATGCGCTTCTACAAGCTCGCCCCTGCCGATCTCACCGTCTTTTATGACGAACTCGACCTCGTCGCCGGCAAGGTGCGCGTCAAGGTTGGCGGCGGTGCCGGCGGCCACAACGGCATCCGCTCCATCGACCAGCATGTCGGCAAGGACTACCGCCGCGTCCGCATCGGCATCGGCCATCCCGGCGTCAAGGAGATGGTCCACGGCCACGTGCTCGGCGACTTCGCCAAGGCCGACAAGGAATGGCTCGAAGTGCTGCTCGACCTCATTGCCGACGGCGCCGGCCTTTTGACCAAGGGCGACGACAACGGCTTCATGAACAGGGTCACTGTCGGCCTGCGCGACAAGCTCCAGCCGACCGGCACCGACGACGCCCCGCCGCCCAAGGCCCCCAAGCCCCAAGTGCCGAAGGCCCAGAGCCATATCCGCCAGGCCCGCCCGAACCAGCCTGCCGTCAAGATTCCCGAGACCGGCCCGATGGCTGCGATGCTGAAGAAGCTGCTCGGCAAGGACTGAACGCGACCTTGATAGGCTTGGTCGCGAAAGCTGCATGCCACCGCAAGCTTTCATGCCGAACCGGCAACAAATTCCTGATTTCCGGGCAATTGCAGGGCATCCCGGGCGTCAAGCCTTGACGATCCTCGCCCCTTTCCCCCATAGCCCTCATCAAAATCCCGATTTCCCGATAGGACCAAAAGACCATGGGTTTCAAATGCGGCATCGTCGGCCTGCCCAACGTTGGCAAATCGACGCTCTTCAACGCGCTGACGCGCACGGCTGCCGCGCAGGCGGCCAACTATCCGTTCTGCACCATCGAGCCGAACACCGGCGAGGTGGCGGTGCCGGACCAGCGCCTCAGGCAGCTGGCCAACATCGCCAAGTCGAAGGAGATCATCCCAACCCGCATCTCCTTCGTCGACATCGCCGGTCTCGTTCGCGGCGCCTCCAAGGGTGAAGGCCTGGGCAACCAGTTCCTCGCCAACATCCGCGAGGTCGACGCCATCGTGCACGTGCTGCGCTGCTTCGAGGACGACGACATCACCCATGTCGAGGGTCGCATCGATCCTGTCGCCGACGCCGAGACGGTCGAAACCGAGCTGATGCTCGCCGATCTCGAAAGCCTCGAGCGCCGCATCGTGCAGTTCCGCAAGCGCGCGGCCAGCAAGGACAAGGAAGCGACCACGATCCTGCCGATGATGGAACAGGCGCTCGCCCTGCTTCAGGACGGCAAGCCGGTGCGCCTGCTGCTCAAGGGCATCGCCGCAGAGGACCTCGAAATCCTGCAGGGCCTGAACCTGCTGACCTCGCATCCGGTGCTCTATGTCTGCAACGTCGCCGAGAGCGATGCCGCCACCGGCAACGAGCACACCCAGGCGGTGCAGAAGATGGCCGAGGCGCAGGGCGCCGGCGTCGTCGTCATCTCCGCTGCGATCGAGGCCGAGGTGGCGCAGCTGCCCGACGAGGAGGCCCAGGAATTCCTCGCCGATCTCGGCCTCGAGGAGCCGGGCCTGGATAAGCTCATCCGCGCCGGCTACGAGCTTCTGCACCTGATCACCTACTTCACCGTGGGTCCGAAGGAGACGCGCGCCTGGACCGTGCACAAGGGCGCCAAGGCACCGCAGGCGGCCGGCGTCATCCACACCGACTTCGAACGCGGCTTCATCCGCGCCCAGACCATCGCGTTCAACGATTTCGTCACCCTCGGCGGCGAAGTTCCGGCCAAGGAAGCCGGCAAGGCGCGCGACGAAGGCAAGGAATACGTCGTCCAGGACGGCGACGTGATGCTGTTCAAATTCAACACCTGAGCGGGCACCACCTCTGCCGAATACGAGAAAAGCCCTGCATCGCGGGGCTTTTCTTTTGGCGCGGGCTATGAGCCTGCCGGCCGCCCACCTTTTGCGTGCCCGGCTTTCGGCCAACACCGCATCCTGCGGCGTTAACCTTTTGCTAACCAACCCTGGCTACGGTCGCCTGGAGATTTGCAGATCGTCTCCACCCGTGACCACGGATGTACTGGCACTGGGACGTCGAGACGCTAGAGAAAGGTCGGGGTTTGCCCGGCCTTTTTTGCTTTTGCCGTCCTCGCACCTCAATGCCGAGTACGAACCTGCCCCTTGACCGCCAGAGACCAGATGACTCAGCATCCAGCCATCGAGATCGATCTTCCCGCCTCGCTGCGTGAGGCGCTGGCCGGTTACGACTGGCAGCGCCAGACCATCGGCGCTTCGGGTGCCGGCGTCTTCAGGCTCGAGGCATCCGGCAAGCCCACCCTGTTCCTCAAGACCGAGGAGACCGGCCAGTTCGCCGAACTGCCCGACGAGGTCGCCCGGCTGCGCTGGCTGGACAGCCAGGGCATCCCCTGCCCCGCCGTGCTGGCTTTCGAGGCGCATGGCGGGCACAACTGGCTGCTGATGAGCGCAGTTGCCGGCCACGACCTCGTGACGCAAGAAGCGGCGCCGGACAGGGCAATCGCCATCATGGCCGACGCGCTGCGCCGGCTGCATGCCCTCGACGCCGCCGCCTGCCCGTTCGATCACGGCCTTGGGCCACGCATCGCCCTGGCCAAGGCCCGCGCTGACGCCGGCGAGGTCGATGAAGACGATTTCGACGACGAAAGGCTGGGCAAGAGCGCGCAGCAGGTGTTCGAAGAACTCCTGGCGCGACGGCCTGCCTCCGAGACGCTCGTCGTCACCCATGGCGACGCCTCGATGCCGAATTTCATGGCCGATGGCGGGCGGTTCACCGGTTTCATCGATTGCAGCCGGCTTGGCGTTGCCGACCTGCACCAGGACCTCGCGCTCGCCTGCTGGAGCATCCACCTCAATCTCGGCGAAGAATGGATCGCGCCATTCCTCGCGCTCTACGGCCTGCCCCAGGCAGATACGGCCAAGCTTTCCTACTACCAGCTGCTCGACGAATTCTTCTGAGGCACGTGCTCATGCGCTCGTGGGCGGTTGCCGGCACGATGCCGCGCCACCGGCTGCTGCCCCACCTTGCCCATTTGCAACTTGACGTCGCAGCCCCCCGGGTCTATCGCGCCTAGGCGCCGGCCCGGCCAGAACGACCCGCCGGCGCAATCCTGAAACCCCGCCCGCGATCGGGCACGATATCAGCTCCAGTATGGGAGACCGGCGATGATCAAGGCATTCGTCGTGGAAAACGATCGTCTGCGCCTTGCAGACAGCATTGCGGCCGAAAAGGACGGGATCGTCTGGGCCGACCTGCTCAATCCGACCAGGGAAGAAGAGGCCGCGGTCGAGCAGTTGCTCGGCGTCGGCGTGCCGACGCGCGAGGAGATGGAGGAGATCGAGATCTCGTCCCGCCTCTATGTCGAGGATGGCGCCTACTTCATGACCGCCACCCTGCCTTCGCAGGCCGACAGCGACTTTCCCGTCATGTCGCCGGTGACATTCGTGCTGCGCCGCAACCTGCTGGTCACCATCCGCTACCACGAGCCCAAGGCGTTCCTGTCCTTCCCGCTGCGGGCGGAGAAGGCGGCGATCGGCTGCACCACGGGCGAGACGATCCTCGTCGGCCTGCTGGAGGCGATCGTCGACCGTCTGGCCGACGTGCTGGAGCGCGTCTCGCGCGACGTCGAGCTGTTGTCGAAGGACATCTTCAACCCGACGGCAACAAAGGCCTCTAAGCGCGACCGCGACTTCCAGATGATCCTCAAGGGCATCGGCCGCAAGGAATCGCTGACGTCCAACATGCGCGACAGCCTGACCTCGCTGCAGCGCGTGGCGGGCTTCCTCGCCAACGCCAGCGGCCAGGCCAAGAACGGCAAGGACGCCAAGGCGCGGGTGAAGACGCTGTCGCGCGACGTGGCCTCGCTGACTGACCACGCCTCGTTCCTGTCGCAGAAGATCACCTTCCTGCTCGACGCCACGCTGGGCATGATCAACATCGAGCAGAACGGCATCATCAAGATCGTCTCGGTGGCGGCCGTGGTGTTCCTGCCGCCGACGCTGGTCGCCTCGATCTATGGCATGAATTTCGACGGCATGCCGGAACTGCGCTGGATGCTCGGCTATCCCATGGCGCTCGGCCTGATGGTCATCTCGGCCATCCTGCCGTTCTGGTGGTTCCGCCGCCGCGGCTGGCTCTGAGCCAACGGCTTACCCTGAACCGGCCTTGCGCGACCAGCGGGGCCGGTCCAAGGTTATCGTACAAGCTTGAACAGGATTGCCGATGACCACCAAGACCTGGGCCTATGAGGATTTTGTCGAGGGCGCCGTGCTCGACCTCGGCAGCAAGACCGTCAGCCCCGCCGAGATCGTCGAATTCGCCTCCGAGTTCGACGCCCAGCCCTTCCATCTCGACGAGGAGGCCGGCAAGGCAAGCATCCTCGGCGGCCTGTCTGCCTCGGGCTGGCACACCTGCGCGATGTTCATGCGCATGCTGTGCGACGCCTTCCTGCTCGACTCGACCTCGCAGGGCTCACCTGGCGTCGACCATGTGAAATGGAAGAAGCCGGTGCTCGCCGGCGACGTGCTTGGCGGCCGCCTGACCATCCTGTCCAGACGCCTGTCGCGGTCGAAGCCGACGCTCGGTTTCGTCACCTGGCGCGCCGACCTCGTCAACCAGCATGGCGAGGTCGTGTTCGAGTTCCAGAACACCTGCATGTTCCTGACCCGCGAGGCCGCGCAATGACCCTCGACGAATATCTCGGCATCGGCGTCACCGTCACGCTCGGCAGTCACCTGTTCGACGCCGAGTCGATCAAGGACTTTGCCCGCAAATACGATCCGCAGCCGTTTCACACCGACGAGGACGCCGCCAAGAAGAGCGTCTTCGGCAGCCTTTGCGCCTCGGGCTGGCACACCACGGCGGCGTGGATGAAACTCAACCTGGCGCATCGCGGCCGCCCCTGGGACGGCCCCGGCCCGAAGCCGGAGTTCGGCCCCTCGCCCGGCTTCAAGAACCTGAAATGGCTGAAGCCGGTGTTTGCCGGCGAGACGGTGACCTACACCCGGCGCGGCATCGACCACCGGCCGCTCGTCTCGCGCCCCGGCTGGCGCATGATGACGCTGCATTCCGAAGGCTTCGACACGACCGGCGACAAGGTCATCGAATTCGACAGCGCCGTGCTGGTGAAGGTGGGGTAGCCTGCTTACCTTCTCCCATTGCGGGAATAGGCAAGGACGCGCAACGTCGCTCCAGATGGACGGCATCTCCCGTCGCGCCCGCCATCGCATCCTTCGACAGGCTCAGGATGAGGGCTGTGCTGGGCGCGTGCCGCATCAGAGATTTGCGCTGCCCCGCATCCCCTTGCCGGGACCTTCTGCCCGTTCACGGGGAGTAAAAAGCCAAGCTTGTTCACCGCCACGCTCGCTTTCGCGCCTGGCCATTGTCATCCTTCGACAAGCTCAGGATGAAGAAAGTTCGGGAAGCGGGGCGCGAGGCCGTGCCTTCCGATAGTATTTTATGTGGCGCGACGTTCGCGCCCCGCCCGGTGTTCTTGCCCCACTCTTCGCGGCGGCGGGGTTTCCGCAGGCCGCCAGCAAGGCCCAGGCTTGGGGGCTCATCACCCAGCAGAAGATCCGACCTCCTGCCAGCCCGGCACCGGNCCAGCAAGGCCCAGGCTTGGGGGCTCATCACCCAGCAGAAGATCCGACCTCCTGCCAGCCCGGCACCGGCGCTTCCCCCCGTAGCCCGGTGCGCACCGGAGTCCCGTGGAAGATCGCGAGGGTGATGATACGGGAGGTTTTCAGGGGGTGGAAAAACGGGCGCGGCTATCCACGCGGATTGCTGACAGATGGTGACAGTGTTTCAGGATTTCGGAGTTCTCTTGCCCATCGCGAGAAAGGGCCACGCAGCCAAGGCAGCTAGCGAGACAACCCGATTGCTTCAGAAATTGCTGTCAAATTCCCCTGAGTGTCTTCGAGAATGGTCATTGGGCCGCAGGGCTGTTGCACGACCTCGATAACCGGAACGCCGCCTTGGTCGATCTCGGCTCTTAAGCCTACAATGACGTCAGTGGGACCATCCCAGCGATCAGGCATACCAAAAGTTGAGTTTGTCCAATATGCGGAAATCTTGTTGAATCGATGGGTGGGAGCGTTTGGCAGCACTTCAACGACATCGAAGTGTAGGACAGATCGATATCTCCTAGGCTTCTCATATCCAGTTACTCGAGCTCGGATGACGATCTCTGCTTCTTTGAAAATTGAGTAGCTGGCAGGCGGAGTGGTCATGCAGGCCTCCGCGAAAGCAGAAGATACAAAAATAATCGCCAAAGCCGCAGAACTATTCATGATTATCTGCTTCAGGAGCATCAAATATTCCCGATTTATCCAATAATTACTTGTGTCCTTATGTCCTGATTGCGGCCAAGAATTGGCGCCGAAACAGGTAATGGACTCTCGCAGAACGAACAGGCCTGCCCGCCCCAGGGGACGGACAGGCCCTGCGGAGGCTTAGGGCCGGATGTTCTGGTTGACCCGGAAGAGATTGGCCGGGTCGTACCGGCGCTTGACCGCGACCAGTCGCTCGTAGTTGGCGCCATAGGCGGCGCGCACGCGGGCCTCGCCCTCATCGTCCATCATGAAGTTGATATAGGCGCCGCCATGGAGGTTGTGCTTGTGCACCGCGGCCCAATAATCCCCCGCCCAGCGCCTCAACTCCGGCGCCTTGGCCGGATCCGGGTCGATGCCGGCGATGACCATCGACCAGCGCGCGCGACGCGCGCCCCAGGCGGTGGCACCGGGAGCCACGTCGTGGACCGCGCCGTCGATGGGATAGAGATGCATCAGCGACAGCTCGCTCGGGCTCTTCGAACCGTGCTCGACATGGGCGGCGATGGCAGCGTCCGACAGTTCGTCGACATAATCGCCCTTCCAGTACCAGTGCAGTCCCTTGGGCAGCAGCGGGTCGAACAGCCCCTGCAGATCGACGAAGGGCAGCCGCATCATGCCGTCCATCAGCGGCTTGGGAAGCGCCTCGCGCACGGGCTGCATCGCCCGCATGCCCTCCTCCTCGGTGCCGTTGTAGCAGCTGATCAGCGCACAGATGCGCTTGCCCCAGATCTCGCGCGGGAACGGATCGCAGGACGGCACCGTCTTGATGCCGAAGAACATGCCAAGCTCGCGCGGTGCGTCCGGCAGGAAGTCGCGATACCAGCGCATGATCTCGGCTGCATGGGCAATGTCGTAAAAGATCGGCCCGGCATAGACATCCTTGGCCGGATGCGCCCGGAACGTGAAGCGGGTGACCACGCCGAAATTGCCGCCGCCACCGCGCAGCGCCCAGAACAGCTCCGGGTGCTTGTCCGCGCTTGCCGTAACCGTGCTGCCGTCGGCGAGCACGACGTCGGCGGCAAGCAGGTTGTCGATGGTGAGGCCGTGCTTGCGCGTGAGATAGCCAGTGCCGCCGCCGAGCGTCAGTCCGGCGATGCCGGTGCTGGAAACGATGCCGGCGGGCACCGCCAG
Organism: Aminobacter sp. DSM 101952; assembly: GCF_001424795.1. Classification (NCBI taxonomy): domain Bacteria; kingdom Pseudomonadati; phylum Pseudomonadota; class Alphaproteobacteria; order Hyphomicrobiales; family Phyllobacteriaceae; genus Aminobacter; species Aminobacter sp. DSM 101952. Next base: position 675,166 of record NZ_LMCL01000001.1, read on the forward strand.
CCCATGCATGCTGGTGGCGCGGTCGACGTCGCCCTGGGTACAACCGGGCTCGACACGGACCGTTCGCGTGGCGGGGTCGACATCGATCCGCTTCATCGGCGACATGTCGATGACCATGCCGCCGTCGCAGCTGCCGAAGCCCGGACCGTTGTGGCCGCCGCCGCGAATGGCGACGAGCAGATCCCTGTCGCGGGCGTGATTGACGGCCGCCATGACATCGGCGGCGTCGGCGCAGCGGACGATCCAGCGCGGCCGCTTGTCGATCATGGCGTTGTAGAGCGCACGCGCCTCGTCATAGTCGGGATGGCTTTGGTCGATGAGGCCGGCACGGAGCCGTTCGGGAAAATCGTGCGAAGCAGTTGACTTCAGCATGGGAACACTCGCGTTTCGGAGCAAGACGCCTCAGCATCGCGGGCAGGAAGTCTTGGGACCTGGCCACGAGGATGTGCGTATCGCCGGTTGAACCTGCCGCGGGCGCGGCACGTCCTGTCCTACGCCGCCGCCATTTCAGGCGTTTTTCTGAAAAGACTCGGGAATGTTTCGTTTGTTTCAGCGGCAGCCGGCCAAGCGGCAGCGCCAGGAGCGAGGAAATGCGCTCAGGCAACCAGTGCCATGCCCATGGCTGGAACTCCGCCGCTCGCTGGGCAAGCATCCGGGCCGCGTTTCAGCGGCCCGGAAACTGCACGGCGAATGATGGGAAAAAGAAACTGCTGAGGTGTGGGGAAGTTACCCACGCCTCGATAAACAGGAAATGTCCGTCAGTGTCCGTCGAAAGCGACCAGCGTGCGCACGTCGACGCCGAGCGCTTCGAGCTTCTTGCGGCCGCCGAGGTCGGGCAGGTCGATGACGAAGCAGGCGGCGACGATATCGGCGCCGATCTGGCGCAGCAGCTTGACCGCGGCTTCGGCGGTGCCGCCGGTGGCGATCAGATCGTCGACGAGGATGACCTTCTCGCCGGGCGCCACCGCGTCCTTGTGCATCTCCATCTCGTCGAGGCCGTATTCGAGGCTGTAGGCGATGCGCACGGTCTCGTGCGGCAGCTTGCCCTTCTTGCGGATCGGCACGAAGCCGGCCGACATCTGGTGGGCCATGGCACCGCCGAGGATGAAGCCGCGCGCCTCGATGCCCGCGATCTTGTCGATCTTCGAGCCGGCATAGGGATGGACCAACTCATCGATGGCGCGGCGGAAGGCGCGCGCATCGCCCAGAAGCGTGGTGATGTCGCGGAACATGACACCAGGCTTGGGATAGTCGGGAATGTTGCGGATCGAAGAAATCAGCGTCTGTTCGAGGGAATTGCTCATCGGCGAGGGCTCCGTTGACTGCGGCCCGCGCGTCATTTCCAGACGCGCAACGGCACTGCAGGGCCTTGAAATCTGTGCAGGCCAAGGCAGGAAATCCATTCCGGTCAAAGGCCACGAACCGACACTCTTGACGGCTCGGACGGCAAAAGAAAAGGGCGCCTTGCGGCGCCCTTTCGATTTCTTTTGGATCGGTTCCGGTCAGTGGGCGTTGGCCCAGACCTTGCGCTTGGTGGCGTAGACCAGGCCGGCGAACAGCACCAGGAAGATCATGACCGCAAAGCCGGTCTGCTTGCGCGTCGCCAGATGCGGCTCGGCGGCCCACATCAGGAACGCCGAGACGTCCCTGGAGTACTGGTCGACGGTCTCGGGCGAGCCGTCCTCGTAGGTTACCTGGCCGTCCGAGATCGGCTTGGCCATGGCCAGCGACTTGCCGGCGATGAAGTACGGGTTGTAGTGCGTGCCTTCGGCGACTTCCATACCGGCCGGCGGCTGCTCGTCGTAGCCGGTCAGCAGCGCGTGGATGTAGTCCGGACCACCTTCGGCATACTGGGTGAAGATGTCGTAGACGAAGGTCGGGAACCCGCGGGTGACGCCGCGCGCCTTGGCGATCAGCGAGAAGTCGGGCGGAGCGGCGCCGTTGTTGGCGGCGGCAGCAGCGACTGCATTCGGGAACGGCGACGGGAAATGGTCGCCAGGCAGCGCCTTGCGGGTGAACATCTCGCCATCGGCGTTGGGGCCGTCCTGCACTTCGTACTCGGCGGCGAAGGCCTTCACCTGCGCTTCGGAGTAGCCGAGATCCTCGAGCGTGCGGAACGCTACCAGGTTCATCGAGTGGCAGGCCGAGCACACTTCCTTGTAGATCTTCAGGCCGCGCTGGAGCTGGGCCTTGTCGTAGTTGCCGAACGGGCCGGCGAAGGTCCAGTCCATTTCCTTCGGCGCATGGATCGGGAAGTGCGTCGGCTCGGCAGCGTGGTTCTCTTCCTGCGCCAGCGCCGCACCGGCGGTGCCGGCGAACAGGAAGCCGATGGCCGCCAGACTGTTGAGAATCTTTTTCATTCCAAAATCCCTCTCAGATTCTCGTTCAGCCGCGGGTTTCGGGTGCAGCGGTTGCACCGGCCGGATGAGCCGAACCGCCCTTGTTCTTCTCAAGCACCGCTTCGGTGATCGAGTTCGGAAGGCGGCGCGGCGTCTCGATCAGACCGAGCACCGGCATGATGATCAGGAAGAACGCGAAGTAGTACAGCGTCGAGATCTGCATCAGCGGGATGTAGAGGCCTTCCGCAGGCTTCGAGCCGAGCCAGCCGAGGAAGATGGCGTTGATGACGAAGAGCCAGAAGAACAGCTTGTACCACGGACGGTAGACAGCCGAGCGGACCTTCGAGGTGTCGAGCCACGGCACGACGAACAGCACCGCGATCGAGCCGAACATGGCGAGCACGCCGCCCAGCTTGGAGTCGATCGGTCCGATGTTGAAGGTGATGGCGCGCAGGATCGCGTAGAACGGCAGGTAGTACCATTCCGGAACGATGTGAGCCGGCGTCTTCAGCGAGTCGGCCTGGATGTAGTTGTCGGGGTGGCCGAGGTAGTTCGGGATGTAGAAGATGAAGTAGGCGAACACGGCCAGGAACACGACCATGGCGAAACCATCCTTGATGGTCGCGTAGGGCGTGAAGGCGACGGTGTCGGTCTTCGACTTCACTTCGATGCCGGTCGGGTTGGTCTGGCCGACGACATGCAGCGCCCAGACGTGCAGGATGACGACGCCGGCGATCATGAAGGGCAGCAGGTAGTGCAGCGCAAAGAAGCGGTTCAGCGTCGGATTGTCGACGGCAAAGCCACCGAGCAACAGCTGCTGGACCCATTCGCCGACCAAGGGAATGGCGGTGAAGAAGCCGGTGATGACGGTGGCGCCCCAGAAAGACATCTGACCCCAGGGCAGAACGTAGCCCATGAAGCCGGTCGCCATCATCAGGAGGTAGATGATGCAGCCGAGGATCCACAGCAGCTCACGCGGCGCCTTGTAGGAGCCGTAGTAGAGACCGCGCATGATGTGGATGTAGACGGCGATGAAGAAGAACGATGCACCGTTGGAGTGCATGTAGCGCAAAAGCCAGCCGGAGTTGACGTCGCGCATGATCTTTTCGACCGACTGGAAGGCCAGCGTCGTGTCGTTGGCGTAGTGCATCGCCAGGACCACGCCGGTGAGGATCTGCGCCACCAGCATGATCGAGAGGATGCCGCCGAAGGTGTAGGCGTAATTCAGGTTACGCGGAACCGGGTAGGAGACGAATGAATCGTGCACCAGCCGCGGCAGCGGCATGCGTGCGTCGATCCAGCGGCCAATGCCGGTTTTGGGCGAATAGGTCGAGTGTCCACCGCTCATGGAATTAAGTCCCCCTGCCTCAGCCTACCCGGATGGTCGTGTCGGAAATAAACTGGAAATTCGGAATATGAAGGTTTTCCGGCGCCGGTCCTTTGCGGATACGGCCGGCCGTATCGTAGTGCGAGCCGTGGCACGGGCAGAACCAGCCACCGAAGTCGCCCTGCTGGCCAAGCGGCACGCAACCCAGATGGGTGCAGACGCCGACCATGACCATCCAGTTTTCCTTGCCTTCGCCGGCGGTGCGGTCGATGTCGTTGGCAGGCGCGTCGGCAGCGATGTTGGCGTTGCGCGCGACCGGATCCTTGAGCTCGGCAAGCGGCACTTCCTGTGCGGCCTTGATCTCTTCGGGGGTGCGGTTGCGGATGAACACCGGCTTGCCGCGCCATTTCACCGTCAGCGACATGCCGGGCGTGACCGACGAGACGTCAACCTCGATCGAGGAAGCGGCAAGCGTCGAGGCGTCCGGGCGCATCTGGTCGATGAAGGGCCAAGCCAGGGCGCCGGCACCGACCACGCCGGCCATGCCGGTGGCCACATAGAGAAAATCGCGGCGATTGGGCTCGCTCGTATCGGTTGCGCTCACGGGACCTGATCCTTCTGCCTCAATACCACCGGAGGCTGAGCACTTGTCCCCGCTCAACAATGCCAGCCCGACGGCGCATGGCAACCAGGCTAGCGAATTTCCTCCGGCATTTGGACTTCGGTTTATGCGTGAAGCCTCTTTTTGTCCAGACGCGACAGGGCACATGGGCAGATTGTCGCGGGGACAACGCAAGGCGGTGGAAAACCGCCCGGAAAGGGCGGAAATCAGCGGATTTCGGGATGCCGGGCAGACCTGCGACACAGACGATGCCGGCCTTGGCGCGGCAAGACCCAACTTACGCCGGGAAACGACCGTGCGCCGATCAGGCGGCGCCGAGTCGCACCAGCACCTCGCGCGGAATGCCGTAGTCGCGGATGGCGTCGTCATGCTTGCGCAGGCCGCAGAGCTCGCGCTGGATGAAATAGGCGTAGACGGCGTCCGCCGCAGCCTTGAGCAGGAGGCGCCGCGCGTCACCATCGCCCTGGTGCGCATTGAGCTTGCCGAGCGCCTCGCCGACCCGGTCGCCGGCGCGGCCGAGCGCTGCCGCCTTCTCCGCCAGGAACTCGTATTCGAGCACGTTGAGCGTCTGCTCGGAGCGGTTGGACAGGATGGAGGGCGGGCGGACGGGCGACATGGCGCGATCCTACTCCGCCGCGAGCCGGTCGGCCAGGAAGCCGCCGGACTGGCGCTTCCACAATTGCGCATAGAGCCCGTCCCTGGCGATCAGCTCATCGTGGCTGCCTTCCTCGACGACGCGCCCCTCGTCGAGCACGATCAGGCGGTCGAGCGCGGCGATCGTCGACAGCCGGTGGGCGATGGCGATGACCGTCTTGCCCTCCATCAGCTTGTAGAGATTGTCCTGGATCGCCGCCTCGACCTCGCTGTCGAGCGCCGACGTCGCCTCGTCGAGGATCAGGATCGGCGCGTCCTTCAGCATCATGCGGGCGATCGCCACGCGCTGGCGCTGGCCGCCCGACAGCTTGACGCCGCGCTCGCCGACATGGGCGTCGTAGCCGCGCCGGCCGCGCGGATCGGCGACGTCGACGATGAAGTCGTGGGCGGCGGCGCGCCTTGCGGCATCGACGATCTCGGCCTGCGAGGCCCCTGCCCGGCCGTAGCCGATATTGTCGGTGATCGAGCGGTGCATCAGCATCGCCTCCTGGCTGACGACGCCGAACTGGGCGCGCAGCGATGCCTGGGTGATGTCGCGCACGTCGCGGCCATCGATCAGGATGCGGCCTTCTTCCACGTCGAACAGGCGCAACGCCAGATTGACCAGAGTCGTCTTGCCGGCACCCGACGGACCAACGAGCGCGACGCGTTCGCCCGGCCTGATGTGCAGGTTGAGCTTGTCGATGACGCCGCTGCCCTTGCCGTAGTGGAACGACACGTTGTCGAAGACGATGTCGCCGGTGACGCGCGGCAGCACCGACGCATTCTCGACGTCGCGGATGGCCGGGCGCACCGAGATGGTGCGCGTCGCGTCCTGCACGGTGGCATAGTTGCGCACCAGGCCGTTGATGTTGAACATCATCCAGCCCGACATCTGGTTAAGCCGGAAGACGAGTCCGAGCGCGGCGGCAATCGCCCCGGTGGAAATGTCGCCGCGCGTCCAGCTGACGATGCAGATGGCCGCCACCGCAGCCATCATCGCGCCGTTGATGACGGCGACTGCGGAGCGCACGGTGGTGATGGAGCGGGTCAACCGGACGACGGCGCCGAGATAGCTTTCGAGCCCGTCGCGGACATAGGCATGCTCGCGCCGCCCGCTGTCGAACAGCTTGACTGCCATGATGTTGGTGAAGGCATCAACGAGGCGGCCGTTGAAGATCGAGCGCTGGTCGGCAGTGGCGCGGCCGGCCTGACGCATCTCGGGCAGCAGGAAATAGATGATCGCGGCATAGCCGGCGAACCACAGCATCACCACCGCACCCATCAGCGGGTCGAGCGAAACCAGGATCGTCAGCGACAGCAGCACGAAGGTCAGGAAACTCCACATCGTCTGCAGCACGTTGACGATGAAGTCGCCGACGGCTTCGCCGCCCTGCACGATCTTGGTGGCGATGCGGCCGGCGAAGTCGTTCTGGTAGAAATCGTAGGGCTGCTCGATGACGCGCCGGAATGCCTGCCAGCGCACCATCGAGAAGAAGCTGGGCACGACGACCTGCTGTTCGACGATGGCCGAGCCGATGATGATGACGGCGCGCACGACTAGGATCAGCACCAAGAGGCCAGCGAGTTCGGGCCAGTGGTCGGCGAACAGGCGCTGTGGGCTGGTGGCGTCGAGCAGGTCGATCAGCCAGCCGACCGACCAGTAGAGTGCCGCGTCGATGGCACCCGCAAGGAAACCGCTGATCAAAAGCAGAGCGAACGGCCCCTTCGCCTGGCGGGCGAAGTAGAGGATGAAGGCCCCGGCGCTTTCTGGCAGCACCTCGCGATCGGTATCCTGGAACGGGTCGATGGCACCCTCGAAGCGCCGCCACAGCTTTTCGCGGAAGGGTTCGGGGGTCATGACGCCCTCCAACTCGTCGAATGCAAAAGCTGCCCCTCACCCTTACCCTCTCCCCGTGAAGAACGGGGAGAGGGAGGCGCCAGCGGCGCCGCTTGTCCCTTCTCCCCGTCCTTCACGGGGAGAAGGTGCCGGCAGGCGGATGAGGGGCGGAGCTTCAAAGCTGCCATCACGCTGGCCTCGATTCATCGAGGACGCCGTCCTCGTGGAACAGGAAGCCGCCAGACTGGCGCTTCCACAGGCGGGCATAAAGCCCGTCGAGGGCAAGCAGCTCGTCATGGCTGCCCTGTTCGGCGATGCCGCCCTGGTCGAGCACGACCAGCCGGTCCAGGGCTGCGATGGTCGACAGGCGGTGCGCGATGGCCAACACCGTCTTGCCTTGCATCAGCGCCTGCAGGTTTTCCTGGATCGCCGCCTCGATGTCGCTGTCGAGCGCCGACGTCGCCTCGTCGAGGATCAGGATCGGCGCGTCCTTGAGGAACACCCGGGCGATCGCCACGCGCTGGCGCTGGCCGCCCGACAGCTTGACGCCGCGCTCGCCGACAAAGGCGTCGTAGCCGGTGCGGCCGCGATTGTCCTCGAGCGTGCCGATGAACTCGTGCGCCTCGGCCTTGCGGGCCGCGGCGATGACCTCGTCGTCGCTGGCGTCGGGCTTGCCGAGCTTGATGTTGTCGCGCAGCGAACGGTGGAACAGCGCGGTGTCCTGGCTGACGACCCCGATCGAGGCCCGCAGCGAGTTCTGGGTGACGGTGGAAATGTCCTGCCCGTCGATCAGGATACGCCCGCCTTCGAGATCGTAGAGGCGCAGGATGAGATTGGCGAGCGTCGTCTTGCCCGCGCCGGAGGGGCCGACGATGCCGACCTTTTCGCCCGGCTTTACGACGAGGTCGATGCTGTCGAGCACGCCGCCGCCCTTGCCATAGTGGAAGACCACCTTGTCGGCGCGGATCTCGCCGCCCGTCACCTCGAGCTCACGAGCGCCCGGCTTGTCGGTCAGCCCCAGCGGCTGGCTGATCAGCGCCTTGGAGTTTTCGAGCACGCCGAGGTTCCGGAGAATGCCGTTGAGCTGCATCATCAGCCGGCCGAGCAGCATGTTGAGCCGAAGCACCAGGCTGAGCGTGAAGGCAACCGCGCCGACGGAGATCGCGCCCTCGATCCAGAGATGGATCGAAAACCAGGCAATCGCCGTGATCATGACGCCCGACAGCGCCGTCAGCGCCAGCCGCACGCCGGTCAGCCGGCGCGTGAACGGGCGCAGCGCATCGAGATAGATGTCGAAGCCGGAACGGATGTAGCGGTCGTCGCCGTCGGCGGCGAACAGCTTCAACGTCTGGACGTTGGAATAGCTGTCGACGATGCGCCCGTTGATCATCGAGCCGGCCTCGGCGGTCGCCTCGGCGTGCTTGCGGATCGACGGCACGTAATGGTGGGCCAGGAAGCCGAAGGCGACGATCCAGATGACGACGAGCGCGACCAGCCGCCAGTCGAGCCCGGCGACGACTGCGAGCGTGGTTATGGTGTAGACCAGCATGAACCAGACGACCTCGATGAAGCTTTCCATCAGGTCGCCGGTCGCCTGCCCGGCCTGCCAGACCTTGGTGGCGATGCGGCCGGCAAAGTCGTTCTGGAAGAACGAATAGGACTGCCGCGAGACGTGACGATGGGCCTGCCAGCGCACGAGGTTGTAGAATCCGGGCGTGATCGTCTGTTCGTCGACCAGCGCCGACAGCCCGACGACCAGCGTGCGGACGACCAGCACGACGACGGCCATGAACAGGACTTCGGGGCCGGCGACGTCCCAGAGGGCGGCCCAGCTCCGGTCGGTGGGCAGCCCGTCGAGGATGTCGACGAGGCGGCCGACGAAATAGAACAGCCCCGCCTCGACCAGCGGGGCGATACCGCCGATGACCAGCATGGCGAAGAAGGCGAATTTTGCCTGGCCGACATAGTGCCAGAGGAAGCCCCAGACGGTAGCCGGAGGCCGCAGGCTCTCAGGTTCGCGAAAGGGATAGACCCAGCTTTCGAACCACTTGTAGATTCTGTTCATGAGCACTCTGGGCTATCCCGCGGCAACGACTCGCTATTTTCGGCCCAAACCGCATCGGGAGGCAACCGTAGCCTGGCAGGAGAAACGTGCCGCCAAGCCGGGCGAATGTTGGGCGACGTGTTCACATTGTGATGAGGTGGGTGGGCATCTGTAACGCCACGGTAGTCCCCGGGGTTAGGGGTGCTACGCAGCAAGTCATGAGCGTAGCACCCCCACCCTTTTTCCCTCCCCACAAGGGGGAGGGAGGGCACCAACGTCTCGCCCGGCGCCCTACTCCGCCGCCTGGCCCTTGGCCTCGACGTCGTTGGCCGCTTCGCCGGCTGCGTCGTCGAGCAGGAAGCCGCCCGACTGGCGCTGCCAGAGCGAGGCGTAGAGCCCGCCCTTGGCGACCAGTTCGTCGTGGCTGCCTTGTTCGACGATGCGGCCCTTGTCCATCACCACCAGCCGGTCCATCGCCGCGATGGTGGACAGCCGGTGCGCGATGGCGATGACGGTCTTGCCCTCCATCAGCCGGTAGAGGTTTTCCTGGATCGCCGCCTCGACTTCCGAATCGAGCGCCGAGGTCGCCTCGTCCAGGATCAGGATCGGCGCGTCCTTGAGCATGACGCGGGCGATCGCGATGCGCTGGCGCTGACCACCCGACAGCTTGACGCCGCGCTCGCCGACATGCGCCTCGAAGCCCTTGCGGCCCTTGGGGTCGGACAGGGTGGAGACGAAGTCGAGCGCTTCGGCGCGGCGAGCCGCCTCGATCATCATCGCCTCGGAAGCATCGGGGCGACCGTAGAGGATGTTGTCGGCCACCGAGCGGTGCAGCAGCGACGTATCCTGCGTGACCATGCCGATATGCGCGCGCAGGCTGTCCTGCTGCACGGTCGAGATGTCCTGCCCGTCGATGACGATGCGGCCGCCCTCGATGTCGTAGAAACGCAGCAGCAGGTTGACCAGCGTCGACTTGCCGGCACCGGAGCGGCCGACGATACCGACCTTCTCACCCGGCTTCACGGTGAGGCTGAGATCCTCGATGACGCCTTTCTTCTTGCCGTAGTGGAAACGCACGTCGTCGAAGGAGATCTCGCCCTTGTCGACGACGATCTCCCTGGCGCTGGGCTTGTCCTCGACCAGGCGCGGCATCGAGATCGAGCTGATGCCGTCCTGGACGGTGCCGATGCTTTCGAACAGGCCCGAGACTTCCCACATGATCCACTGCGACATGCCCCACAGGCGCAGCACCAGGCCGAGCACGACGGCGACGGCGCCGATGGTGACGACCTCGCCGAGCCAGAGCCAGATCGACAGCGCGCCGACGGACAACAGCAGCGTCGAGTTGAGCAGATAGAGCGCGCCGTAGAGCGAGGTCACCAGCCGCATCGACCGGTAGACCGTGCCCATGAACAGCGACATGCCCTCCCTGGCGAAGGACGCCTCGCGGCGCGAATGCGAGAACAGCTTGACCGTCTGGATGTTGGTGTAGCTGTCAACGACACGGCCGGTCATGGTCGAGCGCGCGTCGGCCTGCTCTTCGGCAAGCTTGCCGAGGCGCGGCACGAAATAGCGCAGCAACAGCACGTAGCAGAGCAGCCAGACGACGAGCGGTGCAGCCAGCCGCAAATCGGCCGAGCCGACGATGATCAGAACGCCGAGGAAATAGACGATGACGTAGTTGAGCACGTCGATGAGCTTGACGACGCATTCGCGCACCGCGAGCGCGGTCTGCATCAGCTTGGTGGCGATGCGGCCGGCGAACTCGTCCTGGTAGAAGCTCATCGACTGCTTGAGCAGGTAGCGGTGCACCTGCCAGCGTATGCGCATCGGATAGTTGCCCATCAGCGTCTGCTGGTTGACCAGCGACTGCAGCACGACCATGGCCGGCAGGACGACCATGACGATGAAGGCCATGCCGGCGAGCTTCCAGCCTTCGTTCTGCAGGAAGGTTTCGCGGTTCTGGGCCGACAGCCAGTCGACGATGTTGCCGAGGAAGCCGAACATCCACACTTCGGCGAGCGCGATCAGCGAGGTGAGCACGGCGGCGACGATGATGTAGGGCCAGGCGCCCTTGGTATAGTGCAGGCAGAATGCCACCAGCGTCCTGGGCGGCTCGACCGGCTCCTCCGACGGGAACGGATTCAGTCTGTTTTCAAACCAGCGGAACATTTCGGTCTCTCGATTCGGTAGCTGGCACGCGGCGAATTCCGCGTGGACGTATCTTGGGGGCCACAGGCAAGGCCTTGGCGCACCCTGTCCCTGTCACGGACTGCGGCGCGAGCCCCCGGAATGTAGGCAACCGCCGGGGATTCGGCGAATCCTCAGCGGTTGCCTCCTGACATCGTTCTGGCAGCAGGCCTTGCCGTACCCGACCGGCCGGCGAGCCGGCCGATCAGGGCAACGATACGGCCGAACAGCGGCCGGTGGTTCGGGTCGGGCACGACATTGCTCATGTCGACATCGGGCAGCATGCCGCGATGCAGCCTTCTCGGCGGCCCCGACGCTTGCGGAACTGCGCCGATCGACAGCGCCCAGGCCTTGCGCCGTGCTTCGGCGAGTTGGCTCGGCCCCAGGGAATTTGCAGAGTCGCGTTCGTTACGGGCGTCGTGCCCGCTTGGGATATTGGCAAACATCGGAATTGTCCTTCGAAAACCGGGAAGTGGCTTCTGCGGACCGCGATGCGAAAATGCCTGGAATGGTCAGGAAAGTCGTCGAACCGGTCCGCCTCAGGCGGTACGTCGCCCACAGAGGGGGCGGTGAATGTCAAAATGCATCGTCATGTACCCCTCCATCGGTTCGAGTTGACAATGCCGGCCGTATACGCCCATTCGCGGCGGAATGCCACGGCCTCGTCTTCATTTTTTGCTTTGGCTCGTCTTGCTGTGGCCTTGCCGCCACAGATTAGGAACTCGAAATGGACGAAAAACTGCGCCTTGCGCTCTACCAGCCCGACATCGCCGGCAACACCGGCACGATCCTGCGCATGGCCGCCTGCCTCGGCATCGCCATCGACCTGATCGAACCCGCCGGCTTCGACATTTCCGACCGGGCGCTCAAACGCGCCGGCATGGATTATCTCGAAATGGCGGCCCTGACCCGGCATGTCGATTTCGAGCGCTTCGAGGATTGGCGGCGCGGTGAAGGCCGCCGCCTTGTGCTGATGTCGACCAAGGCCGCCCTGCCCTATACGGATTTCCGCTTCGAGCCCGGCGACATCGTCATGCTCGGCCGCGAATCGGCCGGCGTGCCCGAGAGGGTCCATGATCTCGCCTTCCAGCGGCTGATCATCCCGATGCCCGGTGGCGGCCGCAGCCTCAACGTCGCGCTGAGTGCTGCGATGGTCGCCGGCGAGGCGCTGCGCCAGATCGGCTGACAGGGCCGCTGCAAGCCGCATGGCCGCAGCCTCGAAACTCCACCTGTTTCCAACGCGTCCAGCCATGGTGCATCCTTCCTTGCATGATCAAGGATACCCTCGTACAACCTCAACTAATCTTGAGGTCAAGCGGGAATCTTCATGGCAGGCGAACTGACCGTCGGCGAGGTGGCCAAGCGCAGCGGCGTCGCCGTTTCGGCCCTCCATTTCTACGAGACGCGCGGGCTGATCCACAGCCACCGCACGTCGGGCAACCAGCGCCGCTATGCGCGCGACGTGCTGCGGCGGGTGGCGGTGATCAGGATCGCCCAGGATGTCGGCATCTCGCTCGCCGACATTGCCGACGCCTTCGCCTCGCTGCCGGACGGGCGCACGCCGACGCGCGAGGATTGGAGTCTGCTTTCAACGGCTTGGCGCCACGACCTCGACCACCGCATCGACCAGTTGAAGAAGCTGCGCGACGGCCTGACCGACTGCATCGGCTGCGGCTGCATGTCGATCGACAAGTGCCCGCTGCGCAACCGCGAGGACCGCCTGGCGCGCCAGGGCCCAGGGCCGCAGAGACTGCTGGTGAAGGATTAGTCCGACGTCGGCAGGCGGCGGATGGTGAACTCGATGACGTCGCCGGGGCGCTCGAACCAGCTCTCGATCTCGGTCCAGTAGGCCTGCTTCGGCCAGCGCGAGAACCATTCCTGCGCCTTCAGCCGCGCGTCGTTGCGCGGCAGGACGAATGTCTCGCGCAAGAACCCGTCGCGCGGCTTGAGTTCACGTTCGGCCCGGCTGCGCTGGAGCCTTTTTCTGAGATCGTCCAGCGGCGGTCTGGTCGGGGTGCCCATAAAGAACTCCTTGACCCTTACGAGAAGGAGATTAGGGATCGCGCCGGACAATTACGAGTCATTTGTGCGGAGCCTAAATTGCAACGTCCCGAAATTCCGGCTGGACTGCCGGCCGACATCGAAGACAGGAAGGCGCGCGCCCGCGCCTGGTTCGAAGAGCTGCGCGATCGCATCTGCCTCGCCTTCGAGGCGCTGGAGGACCAGGTCGAGGGACCGCTGGCCTCCTGGGCGCCGGGTCGCTTCGAGCGCACGCCCTGGCAGCGCGACGAGGGCAAGGGCGGCGGCGGCATCATGTCGATGATGCATGGCCGGGTGTTCGAGAAGGTCGGCGTGCACACCTCGACTGTCCATGGCGAGTTCTCGCCCGAGTTCCGCAAGCAGATGCCGGGCGCCGAGGAAGACCCGCGCTTCTGGGCCTCGGGCATTTCGCTGATCGCCCATCCGCAGAACCCCAACGTGCCGGCCGTGCACATGAACACCCGCATGGTCGCGACCTCGCGCTGGTGGTTCGGCGGCGGCGCCGACCTGACCCCGGTGCTCGATCGCCGGCGCACGCAGGAAGACGCCGATACCGTCGCTTTCCACAAGGCGATGCAGTTCGCCTGCGCCAAGCACCCCGGCGTCGCCGACTACGGCAAATACAAGGACTGGTGCGACGAGTATTTCTTCCTGCCGCACCGCAACGAACCCCGCGGCACCGGCGGCATCTTCTTCGACTGGCAGCACTCGCCGGAGGAAAAGGGCGGCTGGGACGCCGATTTCCGCTTCGTCCAGGATGTCGGCCGCGCCTTCCTCGTCGCCTACCAGCATCTCGTGCGCCAGAACTTCAACACCAACTGGACCGACGGCGACCGCGACGAGCAGCTGGTGCGCCGCGGCCGTTACGTCGAGTTCAACCTGCTCTACGACCGCGGCACGATCTTCGGCCTCAAGACCGGCGGCAACATCGCCTCGATCCTGTCGAGCATGCCGCCCGAGGTCAGGTGGCCGTAAACACCGGATTGCGCAAACTACGCTGATAGCGTACAAAGACGGCAGCTGACGGATGCTGCATGAAGATTTCGTTCGATCCGGCCAAGGACGAATGGACCCGGGCCGAGCGAGGTTTCTCGCTGGCGCTCGGGGCGGAGGTGATCCGCAACAAGGTCGCCACTTTCCTGGATGACCGGCACGACTATGGTGAGGATCGCTTCGTCACCTTCGGCCATGTCGAGGCGCGGCTCTACGTTTGCGTGTTTACGATGCGAGACACGGTCTTTCACATCATCTCGCTGAGGAAGGCCAACGACCGGGAGATTTCAAGATATGGTCGATGACATCGACAATCCCGACTGGACCGAGGAACGGACACGCCCGCTCGATGCGGCTGCCAAGTTGAAGCTCGTGCGCGGGCTGCTGGAAATGAGCCAGGGCGACTTTGCCGCCCTGCTCGGCATACCTGTCACCACGCTGCAAAATTGGGAGCAGCGGCGTACCGAACCGGATGCCGTCGCAAGGACCCTGATCGACCTGATCCATGACGACCCGCAGGAGATGCGGGCGCGCATGATGCGGCGCAACGCGGCTTGAGCGCGTTGCATGGCTGACCTGCCCGCCGTCGCATTGACGTGCGGGCGGCAAAGCTTTAGAGAGCGCGCTTTCCTTGGCCCTCGTCCCGCTGTGACGGGCCTTGCTCTCATTGGAAGACTTTCGTGACGATTTTCGACAACATGGTTCCGGCGCTGGCCGGGGCGCTCGCCGCGCGTGGCTACGAAACGCTGACCCCGGTGCAAACTTCCGTGCTGGCCCCCGAGGCCGACGGCGTCGACCTCCTGGTCTCGGCGCAGACCGGCTCGGGCAAGACCGTGGCCTTCGGCATTGCCATCGCCCCCACCCTGCTGGACGGCCGCGAGCGTTTCACGCCCGGGGCAGCGCCAAGCGCCGTCATCATCGCGCCGACCCGCGAGCTCGCCATCCAGGTCCGCCGCGAATTCGAATGGCTCTACGCCGCGACCGGCGCCCGCATCGCGTCCTGCGTCGGCGGCATGGACATGCGCAAGGAGCGCCGCGCGCTCGATGAAGGCGCCGACATCGTCGTCGGCACGCCGGGCCGCCTGCGCGACCACATCACCCGCGGTTCGCTCGACATCTCCGGCCTGCGCGCAGTCGTGCTCGACGAAGCCGACGAAATGCTCGACCTCGGCTTCCGCGAAGACCTCGAGTTCATCCTGGCGGCAGCGCCGCAGGATCGCCGCACGCTGCTGTTTTCGGCAACCGTTCCGCCGCAGATCGCCCAGATGGCGAAGCGCTTCCAGCGCAACGCGCTGCGCATCACCGCCGCCGGCGAGAGCCGCCAGCACGACGACATCGAATACCGTTCCGTGCTCGTGGCGCCGCCCGAGCGCGAGAACGCCATCATCAACACGCTGCTCTATTTCGACGCGCGCAGCACCATGGTGTTCTGCGCGACGCGTGAAGCGGTCAAGCATTTCTCGGCCCGGCTCGCCAATCGCGGCTTTGCCGTCGTTGCGCTGTCGGGCGAACTGAGCCAGGCCGAGCGCAACAACGCGCTGCAGGCGATGCGCGACGGCCGTGCCCGCGTCTGCGTGGCGACCGACGTCGCCGCCCGCGGCATCGACCTGCCCAATCTCGACCTTGTCATCCACGCCGACCTGCCGACCAATCCGGACACGCTGCTGCACCGCTCGGGCCGCACCGGCCGCGCCGGCCGCAAGGGCGTCTGCGTGCTGATCGTGCCGTTCCATCGCCGCGGCAGCGCCGCCCGCCTGCTCAAGCTGGCAAAGCTCGAGGCGACAACGCAGTCGGCTCCGGGACCGGCCGAGATCGACGCCCGCAACCACGAGCGCATGCTGGCCGAACTCACCAGCGCCGAGGCACCCGCCGAGGACGAAGCCGCACAGGTCGCCGAGATCCTCGCCGCCCATTCGGCGGAGACGATCGCCCTTGCCTGGCTGCGCCAGCAGATGGCCTCGCGCCCGGCGGCGGAAGAACTGTCCGACCGCCCGATGCCTGCCTTCGACGCAGCCAAGGCCGAACGTCCCGACAACCGCTTCGAAAGCGGCGTCTGGTTCGCCGTCTCGGTCGGCCGCAAGCACCGCGCCGAACCGCGCTGGCTGCTGCCGCTGATCTGCAAGGCCGGCCGCGTGACCAAGCGCGAAATCGGCTCGATCCGCATCTTCGAGAACGATTCGCATTTCGAGATCATCGCCGAGCGTGCGGACGCCTTTGCCGCGGCGGTGGAGGAACAGGGCACCGGCGAAAAGGGCGTGACCATCACCCGGACCGGCAGCGCCCCCGCCCCCGACCATGGCGCAAAGCCGAAGAAGCAGCACCGCAAGGGCCAGTACGATCCTTCCGACAAGCCGCCCTTCAAGAAGAAGGGTTTCGAAAAGAAGCCCTACGAGAAGAAGCCTTTCGAAAAACGCTCCGGCGACAAGCCTGCCTTCGACAAGCCCGCTTACGGCAAGCCCGCATACGACAAGCCGGCGGGCGCCGGCGCAGCCAAGAAGTACAAGCCGAAGAAGAAGTTCGGCGAGTAAGGGCGGCCCGACGACCTGCGGCTTTTGGCTGCATCAGCCTTTGCCACAATCGATGCCACAAAGTGAAAATCTGGCGTCGATTGTGGCTAAGCCACCGTTTCGAAATATGTTTTTCGTCTAATATTCCCCCGGCAAGACAGGTCTATTTCTATCGCCGGGGCCGGGAAACGCCGGCGGTTCGAACCGCGACGCGACGTGACCGGACGGCCCTTTACAAAGGTGGGCAAGCCCATCGGGGCGCCCGCATTCGTCGGAGAGCATGCCATGCGCAAGCTTCTTGTTCCGGCAGCCGCTGCTGCCATTCTCGCAACCTCTGCCGTAGCCTTCGCCGCCGTCCAGCATACGGACGGCACGATCAAGACCTTCGATGCCAAGGCAATGAGCCTGACCCTGGCCGACGGCTCGTCCTTCGTGCTGCCCAAGAAGTTCAAGGACCCGGGCCTGAAGGCAGGCGAGAAGGTGTCGATCTCCTGGGACATGAGCGGCAAGAACAAGGTCGCCGAAGCCGTGAAGATCATGAAGTAGCGCGGCTTCGCGATTGATTTCCAGAAGGGCGGAACCAAGTTTCGCCCTTCTTTCGTTTCGGAGGGCTCCGTGCGGAATCGGTTTTTCAGCAAGCCGGCGCAAGCATTTGCAATGATTCCGGTTTCCGCCCCTCACAGCCCCTGCATCAGGCAAATTTCGCGCTGGCCCAAGCCCCGCGCAACCAAATCACCGGATTGCATGTTATAGTTCATCCCCGAAACCGGACGAGGAAGGAGACATCCGATGAAGGAATTTCAATGCGGGTCACTTGTCCCCGGCTGCCAGTGGCACACGCGCCACGAGGACGAAGCTGAGATCATGCGCCGCGTCGCCGAACACCTGCGCGAGACGCATGGCGAAACCATCATCCGCGAGACGATGATCGAAGCGATCCGCTCGCGCATCGAGAAGGTCCGCGACGCGGCCTGATCAGGCCTTGAGCCTTGCAGCGGCGCGCTCGAGCAGCGCGTCGCGCTCCAGCGAAAAGCCGCTGTCGACCCACTCCGTTTCCAACGTCTTGAGCAGCGCGCCAAGGGCGGGCCCCTTGACGCCGAGCGGCGCCAGATCGCCGCCGCGCAGCGGGAAATCGGGCTTCTGCCACTTGTCGGCGAATGCCAGAAGCCGGAAGTAACCGCCGGCTTCGACCAGCGCCTTGTCGTCCTGCTCGGCGCGGCCGCGCGCCGAGGCGAGATCGAGGCGCAGGCGGTCGCGGATGCCTTCGATGTCGCCGCGATAAAGCCGCCTGGCCAGTTCGCCTTCGGTTGCCGCCGGCTCCACCTTTGCGGTGGCCGCCCACTGCACCAGCCTGTCGGTGTCGGCATTGGACAGCCGCAGCCGCTCGCCGAGCGCCGTCATGCGCGCCGCGTCCGGCGGCACGATCGAGGACAGGCGCAACAACGGATCGGCGGCCCAGCCGAGATCGCCCTCGACCCGGACAAGCGCATGGATGGCGTCGATGCCCCACTTTTCGCTTTCCGGCAGCACCGCGGTGAGCACGCCGGCCTGCCGCATCCACAGCAGGGCGCGCGAAGGATCCGGGGCGGCAAGCAGGCGCTTCAGTTCCGACCAGACCCGCTCGGCCGAAAGCCGGGAAATCCCATCTTTCAGCCGCGCGCAGGCCTTCAGCCCCTCGGCATCCGGGCGGCCCTTGCCGTACCAGGCGAAGAAGCGGAAGAAGCGCAGGATGCGCAGGTAGTCCTCGCGGATGCGGGTTTCGGCATCGCCGATGAAACGCAGCGTGCGGCTTTCCAGGTCGGCAAGGCCGCCGACCAGGTCGACCACGCTGCCGTCGGCATTGGCGTAGAGCGCATTGATGGTGAAGTCGCGCCGCTCGGCGTCACGCTTCCAGTCACGGCCGAAGACGACCTTGGCGCGGCGGCCGTCGGTCTCGACATCGGCACGCAAAGTGGTGACCTCGAACGGCTTGCCGCCCGATATGACCGTGATGGTGCCGTGCTCGGCCCCGGTGGGCACGGTCTTGAAGCTGGCCGCCTCGGCCCGGCGCACCGTCTCTTCGGGCAGGTTGGTGGTGGCGATGTCGACATCCGCGACGGCCTCGCCGAGCAATGCGTTGCGTACGGCGCCGCCGGCGATGCGCGCCTCTTCGCCATCGGCGTTCAGGACAGCCAGCAGCTTCTGCAGCTGCGCGTCATCGAGCCAGGCGGCTCCCGCGATCGTGGAGCTCATGTGTAGAGCCTTTCGTAGAGCGCGCGGATGATGCCGGCGGTGACGCCCCAGATGTAACGCTCCTCATAGGGCATGGCGTAGAAGAAGCGTTCCCTGTCCTGCCAGGTCCGGCTGGCGCGGTCGTGGTTGGCCGGATCCATCAGGAACCCCAGCGGCACCTCGAAGACGTCGTCGACTTCGTCCGCGTTGAGGGTGAGAAGGAACCCGGGGCGGACGACGCCGAGCACCGGGGCGATGCGATAGCCGCTGCCGGTGACGTAGTCGGGGAGTCGGCCGATAATGTCGATGTAATCGGAGGTTAGCCCGATTTCCTCCAGGGTCTCGCGCAACGCCGCAGCCTCTGGCGAGACGTCGTCGGGGTCGATGCGGCCGCCGGGAAAGGCGATCTGGCCGGAGTGGCTCTTCAGCTTTTCCGCCCGCTTGGTGAGGATGATGGTCGAAGCGTCGCCATGGTCGACCACCGGGATCAGCACGGCTGCGTCGCGCAAGCTGTCATGCACGAACAGCTCGCGCATGTCGGGATTGAGCAGATGGTCGCCATAGTCGGCGACGGCATCGTTGAGATGCTCCTGCGCCGCGCGCTGGCGGAAGTCCTGCGCCGAATAATGCGCTGCCGGGGAACGAACCATCACGCGCTCAGCCGCTCCAGCCTGTCCCAGGGCATCACGGGATAGACCTCGCCCTTCGAGCGCACCGCAAACATGTCCTTGCCGTCGATCTCGATGCGTTCGCCATGCTCGACGAGTTCGTACATCACCGAACGCGCGACCAGCGCTTCCAGCCGCCCGCGCACCAACAGATACGGCTTGAGGCCGCCTGTCTCGGGCTCGTCGACGAAGCGCAGCGGATGCTCGGGCCCGGCCTCGACGACGTCGCCGACATTGGTGCGGAAGGTCAGCACCTGTCCGGCGCCCTCGCCCAGGACGTTCATCTCGACGGCGACGAAATGCGCATCGATGACGCGGATGCCAACCCTTTCCACCGGAGTGACGAGGTAGGTCCGGCCGTCTTCGTCCTTGCGCAGCACGGTCGAGAACAGCTGCACCAGCGGCATGCGGCCGATCGGCGTGCCGAGATAGAACCAGGTGCCGTCGGGCCGGATCTCCATGTCGAGATCGCCGCAGAAATCCGGGTTCCAGCGCTCCACCGGCGGCAGGCCCTTGCCGGCGCGGGCGGCGCGCGAGATCAGCGCCTCCAGCCCGGCCGCGTCGCTTGCGCGGGCCAGTCCGTCGTCGCTCCTTGCCTCGCGGCTGTTGTCCAGATCGGCAGTCATGGTCACGAAATAGTCACTGTTGTTGCGCTTGTCAGCATAGGCAAGTGATTTAAGTTCAATGCGAAGACCGCGCCAAGGTGCGGGCATGGAGATCGCGACGCCCGGGATCGTTTGACCTCAGGGGATTGGGCGGCAAGCGCCAGCTTCGGATGGGCGGCGCCGCAGGCCGAAGGGCAAGAAGTCCAGGGCAGTTTTACGAAGCGGCAGCGTGTCCGGATGGACGCGACAGGCACGCTGTAGCATCTTGAGTTTGCGCATCGGCGACCGGAGAATCGGTTACGGTCCCGGGACGCCAGAAGAAGGATCCGGCCCATATGAGCGTGATGACCAGGGAAACCATGAGCGAGAGCGAAATGATCGCCGCGGCCGAACTCGCGCTCGCCGACATCGCCAAGATCCGTGCCGGCGTCGGGCGCGTCATCTTCGGCCAGGAAAGCGTCGTCGAGCGCACGCTGGTGGCGCTGCTCGCCGGCGGCCATGCGCTGCTGGTCGGTGTTCCCGGCCTCGCCAAGACCAAGCTGGTGGAAACGCTGGGTGTCGTGCTGGGCCTCGATTCGCGCCGCATCCAGTTCACCCCCGACCTGATGCCGTCCGACATCCTCGGCTCCGAGGTGATGGAGCAGGACGACCAGGGCAAGCGCTCCTTCCGCTTCATCTCCGGGCCGATCTTCGCGCAACTCCTGATGGCCGACGAGATCAACCGCGCCAGCCCGCGCACCCAGTCGGCCCTGCTGCAGGCGATGCAGGAATATCACGTCACCGTCGCCGGCGAACGCCACGACCTGCCCGCGCCCTTCCATGTGCTGGCGACGCAGAACCCGCTGGAACAGGAAGGCACCTACCCGCTGCCGGAAGCCCAGCTCGACCGCTTCCTGATGCAGGTCGACATCCTCTATCCCGAACTCGAGGCGGAGCGCCGCATCCTTCTGGAAACCACCGGCATCGAGGACGCCAAGGCCCAGAACGTGCTCGATCCGGAGCGGCTGAAGGACATCCAGCACCTGATCCGGCGCATGCCGGTGCCTGAAAGCGTGGTCGAGGCGATCCTCAAGCTGGTCCGCTCGGCCCGTCCCGGCCAGGGCCACGGCGAGACCGACAAGCATGTGTCGTGGGGTCCCGGCCCGCGCGCCAGCCAGGCGCTGACTTTGTGCGCCAGGGCGCGTGCGCTCTATGACGGCCGCCTCGCACCGTCGATCGACGACATCCGCGCGCTGGCCGAACCGGTGCTGCAGCACCGCATGGCGCTGACCTTTGCCGCCCGTGCCGAAGGCATGACGGTCCGCGACGTGGTGGCGCGGCTGGTCAAGGACATCTGATGGCGCGCATCGGCGAGGCATCGGCACCGGTTGCGACCAGCGATGCGCTTGCCCGCGGCAGGCTGCGCGCATCGCTGGTGCCTGACCTGCTGGTCGAGGCCCGCCGCATCGTCAACACGGTGATCGCCGGCTGGCACGGCCGCAAGAAACGCGGCATCGGCGAGAATTTCTGGCAGTTCCGGCCCTATGTCCAGGGCGAGGCGATGGCCCGCATCGACTGGCGCCGCTCGGCCCGCGACGACCACACCTATGTCCGCGACCGCGAATGGGAAGCTGCCCACACCGTCTGGCTGTGGGCCGACCTGTCGCCGTCGATGCTCTACAAGTCGAAATCCGCGACGGTGTCGAAGGAATCGCGCGCGCTGGTGCTGATCTTCGCGCTGGCCGAACTCCTGTCGCGCAGCGGCGAGCGCATCGCCTGGCCGGGACTGACCGACCCGTTCAGCGCCCGCAACGGCGCCGAGCGGCTGGGCTCGCATCTGGCGCAGGCGATGTCGCCGCCGTCAAAGCCCGATCTGTCGGGCATCCGCCGCTTTTCCGACATCGTCATCGTCGGCGACTTCCTCGACCCGGTCGAAGAGACGATGGCCTGGCTCGACACGCTCGCCCGCCACGGTGCCCGCGCCCATCTGATCGAGGTCGCCGATCCGGCCGAGGAAAGCTTTCCGTATGCCGGACGGACCGAGTTCACCGATCCCGAGACGGGCGACAAGCTGACCGCCGGACGCGCCGAACAGCTGGCCGAAGATTATCGCAACCTCTATTCGGCGCGCCGCCACGAGCTTGCCTCCTGGTGCAAGCGGCTGGGCTGGAGCTACACGGTCAACCACACCGACCGGCTTGCCTCGGACGCGCTGGTGCATGTGCATCTGGCGCTGACCGCCGAAGGCCACGGACCGGGGGGCCGCCGATGAGCTGGCTGCCGCTGTCCTTCGGCGCGCCGGCGGTCCTGTGGGGCCTGCTGGCATTGCCCGTCATCTGGTGGCTGCTCAGGCTGACGCCGCCCAAGCCGCAGGCAGAGATATTCCCGCCGCTGAAGATCCTGGCTAAGGTGTTCAAGAAGGAAGAGACGCCGCACCAGAGCCCGTGGTGGCTGACGCTGCTCAGGCTGCTGATGGCAGCGCTTGTCGTTCTGGCGCTGGCCGAACCGATCTTCAACCCGCGCGAAAAGCTGCCGACGGGTGGCACGGCGCTGGCGCTGGTCGTCGACAATGGGTGGGCAAGCGCGCCGGACTGGAAGCGCCGCACGGCCACGGCCGAGCGGCTGATCGCCGATGCCGGGGCAGCCGGCCAGCCCGTGGTGCTGGCCTTCACCGCCGAGAAGCCGAATGCCGAGATCGGCCCCTTCGACGCCCAGGCGGCACTCGACCGGCTGCGCGCCGCCGAACCGCGGCCGGTGCCGACCGACAGGGGCCCGGTCTACGCCCGTGTCGCAACGGTGCTGGCCACGCTGCCGGGCGCCAGCGTGGCCGTGCTCGACGACGGGCTGGCCAGTGCCGGCGACGAACAGGCGTTTTCCACCCTGTTCGGCCAGAGCCCGCCGAACGTACTGTGGGCGTCCCCGGAACGGCTCGACGCCAGGGGCCTGACATCGGCCGAGAACGAGATGGAAGGCTTCGCCCTGACCGCGATCCGCGCGCCCGGCGACCCAGCACCCGGTGCGGTGACCGCAGGCGCCTTCGACGACAAGGGCCGCCGCATCGCCGACGCCACGCTGACCTTCGCCCCGGGCGAGACGGTGGCCACCGGCACCATGACCGTGCCCTTCGAACTGCGCAACGATTTCGCCTCGATCGCCCTCGACGGCCAGGCCCAGGCCGGCGCGGTGCGGGTGCTCGACGACAGCTCCAAGCGCCGCCGCGTCGGACTGCTGTCGCAATCGGATGCCGACGATTCGCAACCGCTCCTGGCGCCGCTCTATTACATCCGGCGCGCGCTCGAACCCTTTGCCGACCTCAGCGAGCCGGCGAGTTCGGACCTTGCCGAGGCGATCCCGCAGCTGATCGACCAGAAGCCGGCGATGATCGTCATGGCCGACGTCGGCACCATTCCGCCGCAGGCGCGCGAAAGGCTGCTCAAGTGGCTGAACGACGGCGGCACGCTGGTGCGTTTCGCCGGCTCGCGCCTAGCGGCTGCCGGCAATGACGAGGAACTCCTGCCGGTGCGGCTGCGGCTCGGCGAGCGTTCGCTCGGCGGTGCCCTGTCCTGGACGGCGCCACAACCGGTCAGCGACTTCCCCGCCGGCGGACCGTTCGGCGACCTGGCCCCACCCAACGAGGTGACGGTGAGCCGGCAGGTGCTGGCCGAACCGACGCCCGACCTCGCGCAAAGCACCTGGGCCAACCTCGCCGACGGCACCCCGCTGGTGACCGGTGCCCGGCGCGGCAAGGGCACGCTGGTGCTGTTCCACATCGCGCCGCAAGCGACATGGTCGAACCTGCCGATCTCCGGCAGCTTCGTCGAGATGCTGCGCCGCATCGTGCAGCTGTCGCGCAACCAGGGCACGGCCACCGCCGGCACCGAAGGCAAGCCGGCGTCGCTGGCACCCTTCCGGATGATCTCGGCGGAGGGCCGCATCGTGCCGCCGCCGCCGGATGCGCGCCCGCTGCTCGCCGGCGCGGGCACCCTGCCCGTGACGCTCGAAAATCCGCCCGGCCTCTATGGCAGCGAAGAAGGCGTGCTTGCCCACAACCTGCTGAAGTCGGACAGCACGCTTTCGCCGCTGGTACGGCCTCAGCTCTCGGCACCGGTGACCGAAATACGCTACGCTTTCGACGAATCGCGCGATTTGAAAGGTCCGCTCGTGGCGGGAGCCCTGGCACTGATGGCGCTCGATACGCTGGCCGTCCTGTGGATGGGCGGCATGTTCTCGCGCCGTGGCGCCCGGCGCGCACGCACGGCCGGAACCGCGGCTGCCGTGCTGCTTTGCCTCGGCGCGCTGCTTGCCCAGCCCGATCTCGCCCGTGCCGACGACACCAAGCCCGGCGACCTCGAAGCCGTGGAAGCGATCTCGCGCACCCGCATCGCCTATGTCCTGACCGGCGAAGCTTCGGTCGACGCGACCAGCCGGGCCGGCATCACCGGCCTGACCAAGTTCCTCGTCGAGAAGACCGCGCTGGAGCCGGGCGAACCGGCGGGCATCGACATCGCCAAGGACGAGCTTGCCTTCTACCCGCTGATCTATTGGCCGATCGACCCGGCGGCGGCGATGCCGAGCGAGGCAGCCATCGCCCGCGTCGACGCCTACATGAAACAGGGCGGCACGGTGCTTTTCGACACCCGCGACCAGTTCGCCAACGGCATCGGCGCCGATTCGGCGAGCCCCGCCACCGAACGACTGCGCGACATCCTCGCCAATCTCAACGTGCCGCCGCTGGAGCCGGTGCCGGCCGACCACGTGCTGACCAAGGCGTTTTTCATCCTTCCCGAGTTTCCCGGCCGCTTCAACGGCAGCCCGCTCTGGGTCGAGGCATCGCTCGAAGCGTCGAACGCCGAAGGCCGCCCGGTGCGCACCGGCGACGGGGTGACCCCGATCATGATCACCGCCAATGATTTCGCCGGCGCCTGGGCCGTCGACGAGAATGGCGAGCCGATGCTGCCGACTGTGCCGTCCGATCCGATGCAGCGCGTCTATGCGCTGCGCGCTGGCGTCAACATCATGATGTACATGCTGACCGGCAATTACAAATCCGACCAGGTGCACGTGCCGGTGCTGCTCGAACGGCTGGGGCAGTGACATGAACTGGTCCGTCGCCTTCGAGCCCCTGTTGTCGTGGCCGATACTGGCCGCCCTGCTCTTGCCGCTGGCGCTGCTGGCGCTTGTCGGACTGTGGTTCCGCCAGCGCGGCGGATGGCTGAGATTGCTTGCGCTCGGCGCACTCGGCCTGGCCCTGGCCAACCCGGTGATCCTCGACGAGGAGCGCGAACCGCTGAAGAGCGTGGTCGCGATCGTCGTCGACCGCAGCCAGAGCCAGGAAATCGGCGAGCGCGCGACCCAGACCAATGCTGCCGTCGAGGGCCTCAAGGAGCGCCTGGCGCGCTTCCGCCAGTTCGAGGTGCGCGTGGTCGAGGCCGGCCGCGCCGACGCCGCCGACGACCGCACCGAGACACGCCTGTTTGCGGCCCTCGAAAGCGCGTTCCGCGACGTGCCGCCCTCGCGCATCGGCGGCGCGGTGATGGTGACCGACGGCCAGGTGCACGACGTGCCAGGCGCGCCTGCGATCAGCGCTCCGCTGCATGCGCTGATCACCGGCGAGGAGAACGAGCGCGACCGCCGCATCCGCTTCGAAAGCGCGCCGCGCTTCGGCATCGTCGGCAAGCCGCTCGACATGACCTACCGGGTGATCGACACCGGCGGCGCGGCTGGCGCCGTCGATGTGCGCGTCTCCATCAACGGCGTGCAGGTTTCGGTGCAGCGCGCCTTTGTCGGCCAGGAAATGCCGCTGCAGATCACCATCCCGAGCGCCGGCCGCAACATCGTCGAGCTGTCGATCGAGCGCGTCGACGGCGAGTTGACCGACACCAACAACCGCACCATCGCCTTGGTCGATGGCATCCGCGAGAACCTGCGGGTGCTGCTGGTCTCGGGCGAGCCGCATGCCGGCGAGCGCACCTGGCGCAACCTGCTCAAGTCCGACGCCTCCGTCGACCTCGTGCATTTCACCATCCTGCGGCCGCCGGAAAAGCAGGATGGCACGCCGATCAACGAACTGTCGCTGATTGCTTTCCCGACGCGCGAGCTGTTCGTCGAGCGCATCAACGACTTCGACCTGATCATCTTCGACCGCTACCAGCACCGCGACGTGCTGCCGATCCTCTATTACGATTACATCGCCGAATATGTCGAAAAGGGCGGTGCACTGCTGATCGCCGCCGGCCCCGAATATGCCGGCGACCAGTCGATCGCCAACACGCCGCTGATCTCGGCCCTGCCCGCCATGCCCAATGGCGACGTCATCGAGAAGGCGTTCTATCCGCGCCTGACCGAACTCGGCCAGCGCCACCCCGTGACCCGCGGCCTCGAGGGCTCGGGCCAGGAGCCGCCACGCTGGAGCCGCTGGTTCCGCCAGATCGGCGTCGAGCAGCCCGACGGCGAGGTGGTGATGAAGGGTGCCGACGACCGCCCCCTGCTCCTGCTCGACCGCAAGGGCGAAGGCCGTGTCGGCATGTTCCTGTCCGACCAGGGCTGGCTGTGGGCGCGCGGCTATGAGGGCGGCGGCCCGCATGTCTCGCTCTATCGCCGCATCGCGCATTGGCTGATGAAGGAGCCGGAGCTCGAAGAAGAGCGCCTGACCGCCGACGGACGCGGCATGGTGCTCGACATCCGCCGCCAGACCATGCGCGACGAAGCAGGTTCGGCGCGTGTCATCACGCCCTCGGGCAAGACGCTGGACGTGCCGTTGACCAAGAGCGATCCCGGCATCTTCCTCGGCAGCGTCGAGACCAGCGAAATCGGCCTCTACCAGGTCGGCAATGGCGACCTGACCGCACTTGCCCATGTCGGGCCGGTCAACGCGCCGGAATTCGCCGACGTCGTGTCGACCGAGAACGTGCTCAAGCCGGCGACCGATGCCACCGGCGGCGACGTGCGCCGGCTGGCGGCAACGGGCATTTCGGCCATTGCCGGCGGCATCTCCGTGCCGAACGTCGTGCCGGTGCGCGGCACCGCCGAAGCCTCGGGCCGCGACTGGCTCGGCTTCCGCACCACCGACGACAGCGTTCTCAAGTCGGTGTCGCGCGTGCCGCTGTTCGGCGGCTTCCTCGGCCTGGGCCTGCTGCTGCTGGCGCTCGGCTCGATGTGGTACCGCGAGGGACGATAGGCAGCTTCCGTTTCTCACTCCTCCGGCTCGGTGGTGAACTGCAGCGGGTAGCCCTTGGCCTTCCCTGCCTCCGTCGCCCGCGTCGCCTTGGTCTCGGCGACGTCGCGGGTGAACACGGCGACCACGCACACGCCCCGCTGGTGGGCGGTGATCATCACCCGATGCGCCTGGTCCTCCGACATGTGGAACTCGCCCTTGAGCACGGTAACGACGAAGTCGCGCGGGGTGAAATCGTCGTTGAGCAGGATGACCTTGTGCAGCTTCGGCCGCTCGGTCTTGAGGCGGGTCTTGGTGCGTGGCGCGGCTGTGGTTTCGGGCATGGCAAGCGGGCCTCATGCGCGGGCGTCCAGTATGGGATCGATCGGCCGGTTCCGCAACGCCGTGGCCAGGCGCGAGCGGAACCATCGCGTGCCCCGGCCATTGAGAGGCAGGCCGGCGCCTTGCGAAAAAGTGGGCGACAGATGTCGGAATCGGCGCCGGCCGTTCGTCCTGTGGACGTCGCAACCAACGAGGAGACTGAAATGTCCTATGTCGATGGATTCCTGCTCGCCGTTCCGAAGAAGAACATCGAGGCCTACAAGGCCCTCGCCGGGAACGCCGGCAAGGTGTGGATGGATCATGGCGCAACCGCTTACGTCGAATGCCTGGCCGACGACGTGCCCTATGGCGAGGTGACATCCTTCCCGCGCGCGGTTCAGACCACCGAAGACGAGACGGTCGTCTTTGCATGGATCGTCTACCGCTCGCGCGAGCAGCGCGACGAGATCAACAAGAAGGTGATGGAAGACCCGCGCATGAAGAGCGAGCCGGAGTCCTGGCCGTTCGACGGCAAGCGCATGATCTATGGCGGCTTCAAGCCGTTCCTTGAGATGTGATCGCCTTGACGAGGCCGGGGCGATTGCAGGGCAAAGCTGCAATCGCCCCGTTGACCGCGACAACTCTTCCGTGAATAAGGATGCAACCCGTTTATGGTGCATTGATCCGACATTTCACGCATAAGTCGCAAGCGGGTGCGGCCTTGAGACGGAACCACCCTGATGCAGCGCCTGTCGACCAATGACGTCCCGCCGCGCGACCGCCTGGCCTATCTGCACGATTTCGTCGCCCGACATGTCGCCGGCCTGCGCTTCCGGCCTGCCGACGCCGACAGCTTCGACTTCGACCTGTCCGCCTATTTCCTCGACCACGAAACGACGGTTGGCACCGCCTGCTATTCGGCCGTGCTCGGCGAGCGCCCAAGGGACCTGATGGCCGACGGCCGCCAGGACTATCTCATGACCATCCACACCACCGATTATGAGGTGGCCATCGCCGGCAAGGCCCCCCTGTCGATCAGGGCCGGCGACATCACTTTGGTCAACGAAGCCACCGCGATGGCTTTCGCCCTGCCCAACACGCTGCTCAAGGTCGTGTCGCTGAACGAGGCGCGGCTTGCGGCGATCGCGCCACGTGTCCGCATGCAGCCGTTCCACCACATTCCGGCGCAAGCCGTGGGAGCCTCGCTGCTCACCGGCTATGCCGACCTGCTGCGCGCCGCAGCACCGGACGGAGAGGCAGGCCGAACGCTTGCCGGCAACCATCTCTACGATCTCGCGGCCCTCGTCGTGCAAGGCGCGACCAACGCCGCCGCCGAACCGGTGCGCGCCAGCCTGGGGGCTGCGCGGCTGGAACTCGTCAAGGCCGAGGTGCTGCGCCACATGACCGATCCGGAACTGACCGTCACCGCCATAGCCCGGCGCCAGGGCGTCACCCCGCGCTATGTCCAGCGGCTGTTCGAGCAGGACGGCTCGACCTTCTCCGAATTCCTGCGCGATGCCCGGCTCGACCTCGCCGTCCGGTCGCTCGACAAGGGCGGCGCAGCGACCATCTCGGCCATTGCCTTCGACGCCGGCTTCGGCGACCTGTCCTATTTCAACCGCGTCTTCCGGCAGCGCTTCGGCACGACACCGAAGGAGATCAAGGCCGCAGCCCTGCGCCGCCGCCAGTAGTTCGGCCTTCACCGGTTCGCCTCAGTCCGCATCTGTTCGTCCCCGGCCAAGACCGCGCCATCCGCGCCGTCGTAGAGCAGTGCCGTGGCGGACCAATGCATCCGACGGGCGGGGGCGCTCTTCGAACGCATGCGTGGCCGGCCAGCGCCGGACCGCCGACTGGGCAGAGTCGGCGGTCCGCGCATGGGCCGTCTCCACGACGTTCGCGCCATCTCCAGCGAAATCGAGAGATCCATGAAAACAGCGATTGCATTGATGTTGTGCGGCATGCTCGCCGCGTGCAGCCAGACGACTTCGACGACCAGCACGACGAAGACGGCCGGGGCGCCCAAGGCGGCGGCCCAGGTCGCACCCAAGGGCAAGGCCGGCAAGATGACGGCCGAACAGCGCTGCGCCGAAGCAATGCGCAAGGCGACCCAGGCCCAGACCAACGCCGCCATGCTCGGCGGAGCGCTGTCGATGGTCGGCGGCTTCGGCGGCCTTGGCCGCGGCGGCGCCATTGCCGCGCAGGCGGCCTCGGTCGGCGGCTCGCTGATGCAGGCCAAGGCGCAGGACGATGCCGGCAAGGCAATGGACGCGGAGTGCATGGGATGAAGCCGATGATCGTACGCCATCTTGCGGCCGGCCTGCTGGCCGCGAGCCTGGCGCTTGGCGCCCTCGTCTCGCCAGCCAACGCGCTGACCGACGACGAGGCTGGCGAAGTGACCCGGCTGTTGAACGAGCTCTACCCGAGCGCGGGCAGCTTTGCCTTCGACGAGGAGGAGGCCGACGCGTCGTACGACCGCGACCAGGATCAGGATCGCCTCATCGAAAAGGCGGGTTTCGACCGCGACAGCTGGCGCCGGGTTCTCGGCGAGACCTTCCGCGGCTATCTCGCGCTGATGCCCGATGACGCCTTCACCGGCCGCTTCAAGCAGATGACCGACAGGCTCAAGGCCAACACGACGCTGACGCCAGAGCAAAAGCAGGAAATGCAGGCGATGGTCGACGAGCAATGGGCCGAGATCGCCACGCTGCGCGAGGAAGGCAAGGAATTCGCCGACACCGTGCGGCGGTACGCCGACCTGCTGCATGTCATGATGGGCGAAGACGCGGGCAACTGAACGGTCGCGTTCCTGGCGGACGCCGCCATCTCACACCGGGCTGGGGCGACTGGAGCCTCAGCCTTCGGTGGCGGCAGGCGACGCGTCGCCGTCCCTGACCGCAGCGATCACGTCGGCGAGCAGTTGGTGCAGCTCGTCGCGATAACCGGTGCGCGCCGACGCCTCGCCGTCGTCGGAGGTCATGGCGACGGTCAGCCCGAGCGACGGTGCGATGTAGAGCATCTGGCCGCCAAACCCCCAGGCATAACGCACGTCCTCGCCGCCAATCCGGCGCAGGAACCAGCTGTAGCCATAGCCGTCGCCGTTGAAGACCGAGGTGGTGCGCGGCACCCAGGACGCCTCGATCCAGCCGGACGAAACGATCCGCTCGCCTTGCGCCGTCGCGCCGCCATTGCGGTAGAGCTCGCCGAAGACATGCAGCGATCGTGTGCTCATCGCCATCTGGTTGCCGCCGAGATAGATGCCCTGCGGGTCGCGATCCCAGCCGCCGATGCGGAAGCCCTTGAGCGGCGCGAGCCATTCGTGGGTCAGGTCGAGCGTCGAGCGGCCGGTCTTGCGGGTCAGGATGGCCGAGAGCAGGTGCGAGGATCCGGTGGAATAGAGCATGCCGCCGCCGGGATCGTCGACGAAGGGCCGGGCCAGCACGAAGCGCACCCAGTTGCGGCTGGCGACCCAACGGCCATAATTGGGGCCGGAGGTGCGGTCGAGCCCCGCCTGCATCGACAGAAGGTTGCCGACGGTGATCTGGTCGAGACGCGGGTCACGGTTTTCAGGGAAGTCGCGGCCGAGGATCGGCGCGATCTTCTCGTCGACGCCGTCCAGCACCTTGCGGTCGATGGCGATGCCGACAAGCAGCGAGAGCACCGACTTCGAGGCGGACTTGATGTTGGTGGAGGTATCCGGCGTGCTGCCGCGATAGCCGCGCTCTGCCAGGACCTTGCCGTCGCGGGCGACGATGACGGCCTTGAGGTTTTCGAGCCGGGCCGCGTCGTCGAGCAGCGCCGGCAGCGGCTTCGGCGCGGCCGCCTGCTGCGCAAGTGCCGGGGCGGCGAAGGGAGCGAGCCCGGCCAGGGCGAGGAACGCACGACGTTTCATGACGCCATGACCTATCCCGGCATCGCGGTGAAGTCATCCGCATCGCGGCGGACTCACGCCGAATTGACCGCCGGTCGCCACACGTGGAGGCCGGCGCAGGTCCGGCGCCTAGCGCCTGAGCACCGCGCTCAGCACGTCGCGGATGCCGATGGCGCCGACGAAGCGCGACTGGTCGTCGAACAGCGCCACAGGCGACGTCTGCGAGCGGTGCATGGCAAGCATCACCAGCTTGAGCGAGGTGCCCGGCTTGGCCCAGAAGACGTGCGAGGCCTCGTCGGACGACTTCTCGATCTCGTCGACCGAGATCCAGACAGCCGGCTTGCCGTTGCGCTCGGCGGCGGCGACGAGACCCTGCGCGTCGATCTTGAAGCGCGTCGTCTTGCGCCGGTCGAGCCAGAGCCAGCCCTCGCCCGCATCTTCGAGATCGCGGCGGTCGCGCATGACGTTCCAGGCCGTCAGCACCGACAGCGGGTTCACATTGGCGATGAAGTCGCGGACATAGTCGTTGGCAGGCCTGAGCACGATGTCCTCGGGCGGGCCGGACTGGACGATGCGCCCGCCCTCCATGATGGTGATGGTGTTGCCGATCTTCAGCGCTTCCTCGAGATCGTGGCTGACGAAGATGATGGTCTTCTTCAGCGTCTTCTGCAGCTGCAGGAGCTCGTCCTGCAGCTTGGTGCGGATCAGCGGGTCGAGTGCCGAGAACGGCTCGTCCATCAAAAGGATCGGCGCCTCGGTGGCGAAGGCACGCGCCAGGCCTACGCGTTGCTGCATTCCGCCGGAAAGCTCGTGGGCGTATTTCTTCGCCCACGGCGTCAGGTTGACGAGGTCGAGCTGCTTGCCGACGCGCGCCTTGCGCTCGGCTTCCGGCATGCCGGCGAGTTCGAGGCCGAGGCCGACATTCTCCTCGACCGTCCGCCACGGCAGCAGGCCGAACTGCTGGAACACCATGGCGACCTGATGCTGGCGCAGCCGCCGCAGCGTGGCTTCGTCGCAGGACACGACGTCGACCATCTTGTCGCCATCCTTGACCATGACCTGGCCGCGCGAGACGATGTTGAGCCGGTTGACCGCGCGCAGCAGCGTCGACTTGCCCGAGCCGGACAAGCCCATCAGCACCGAGATCTCGCCCTCGTTGACGGTGAGGTTGGCCCCAGCGCAGCCGAGCACGTTGCCGGTCTTTTCCAGGATCTCCGCGCGGCTGGCGCCGCTGTCGATCAGACTGAGCGAGCCCTTGGTGTCGTTACCGAAGACGATGTCGACGTTCTTGAAATCGACGGCAATGTTCATTTCTTGCCTCCCACGCCAATACGGGTCATGCGGTCGAGCACGATTGCCAGCACCACGATGGCAAGCCCAGCTTCAAGGCCGAGGTCGATCTTGCGCGAACCGAGCGCCCGGTTGATCTCGGTGCCGAGGCCGCCGGCGCCGATGAGGGCGGCGAACACCACCATCGACAGCGACAGCATGATGCACTGCGTCAGCCCCGCCATGATGGTGGGCAGCGCCGCCGGCAACTCGACTTTCCACAACAGCTGCCGCTTGGTGGCGCCGAACGCCTCGCCGGCCTCGATGATGGCCTTCGGCACCGAGACGACGCCGAGATGGGTGAGACGCACCGCCGTCGGGATGACGAAGATGATGGTGACGATCAGGCCAGGCGCGTTGCCGAGGCCGAACAGGGTCAGCACCGGGATCAGATAGACGAAGGTCGGCAGCGTCTGCATCAGGTCGAGCACCGGCAGCATGACGCGGTACACCTTGGGCTTGTGTGCGGCCCAGATGCCGAGCGGCACGCCGATCAGCATCGAGGCGGCGGCAGCCGCGACCACCAGTACCAGCGTTTCAACCGTCTGCTTCCAGAGGCCCTGGTTGATGATGAACAACAGCCCGAGCGCCACGCCGATCGCCAGGGCCCGCGAGCGCTGAAGATACCAGGCAAGCAGCGCGATGAGCGCCACCACCGCAACCGGCGGCAACAGCAGCAGCGCATCGACCAGCCCGTCGAGCAAAAGGTTGAGGCCGTTGGAAAAGCCGCGGAAGATGGCGTTGAAGTTGTCGGTCAGGAAAGTGAA
This sequence comes from Aminobacter sp. DSM 101952, assembly GCF_001424795.1. Classification (NCBI taxonomy): domain Bacteria; kingdom Pseudomonadati; phylum Pseudomonadota; class Alphaproteobacteria; order Hyphomicrobiales; family Phyllobacteriaceae; genus Aminobacter; species Aminobacter sp. DSM 101952. Next base: position 708,602 of record NZ_LMCL01000001.1, read on the forward strand.
GAATGCCTTGCCCCAAAGGCCGATCGGAATCTTGTAGGCGGCCAGCAAGCTCGATACCGGATCCATCTGTCCCCTCTCTTTTTGCTTGGGCACCGGTCGGGCCGATGCTTCTCCCCTAAGGTGATACGAAAAAGGGCAGCTGTCTCGCTTGGCTGCCCTTCTTCATTTCATTTTTCAGCGAGGACGCGGCTTAGCTCGCCAGCGCCGCCTTCACCGCAGCCAAAGCATCGCCGCCATCGAAGGTGGTGACGCCGTCGAGCCACTTGGTGGCGGCATCGGGATTGGCCTTCAGCCAGTCCTTGGCGACGTCGTTGGCAGCGCCGCCCTTGAGGATGGCATCCATCATGGTGCCTTCCATCTCCAGGTTGAACTTCAGGTTGCCGAGGAACTTGCCGACATTCGGGCACTCGGCGACGTAGCCCTTGCGCACATTGGTGCTGACGGTGGCAGCGCCGAAGCCCGAATCGCCCATGCCGTCGAGATAGGCGATCTTCATCGCGCCCATGACAGGATGCGGCGTCCAGCCGAGGAAGGCGATCCATTCATTGGACTTCATCGACTGCTCTGCCTGGGTCAGCATGCCAGCCTCGGACGATTCGACCAGCTCGAAGCCGGCGAGATTGTTCTCGGGCTTTGAGATCATGTCGAGGATGATGCGGTTGCCGTCATTGCCGGCTTCGATGCCGTAGATCTTGCCGCCGAACTTGTCCTTGAACTTGCCAAGGTCGGTCAGCGTCTTGACGCCGCCCTCAGCGACATAGCTCGGCACGACGATGCCGTAGCCGGCGCCGGACAGGTTTTCGCCAATGGTCTCGACCGAGCCCTCGGCGGCGTAATCCTTGATGTCGGCGGTCATCGACGGCATCCAGTTGCCAAGGAAGACGTCGAGGTCGTTGTTCTTGAGCGAGGCGTAGGTGACCGGCACCGAGAGCTGGATGACTTCCGGTTCATAGCCCATGGCGGTCAGCAGCACCGAAGCAACGCCCGTGGTGGCCTGGATGTCGGTCCAGCCGACATCGGACAGGCGCACTTTCTTGCAGCTTTCAGCGTCCCCCGCATAAGCGGCACCGGCAGTCATGACCGCCGACACGCCGATGGCGGCGGCGAGTGTTATCATGCGCGACATATGTAGATTCTCCCATTCGTATTTTTAAAGGCAACGCGATAGTGTTGTTGTTCGTCTTTGTCGCGAGCCAAACACCATTTTCCTTTGGATTCAAGTGACATGACGCAGCGACAGACGCCGCCGGCTGATCCATCAGCGACATCGCGAAGGTTTTTTGCGGTGGATGGCGAAGCTGCCCTCTCCCCGCGCCCGCCGGCTTGGGCTTAAGGAAGCACATGGCCAAGCTCTACTTCCACTATGCCACTATGAACGCCGGCAAGACGACCATGCTGCTGCAGGCGTCCTACAACTACCGCGAGCGCGGCATGACGACGATGCTGTTCGTCGCCGGGCATTACAGCAAGGGCGACACCGGCTACATCTCGTCGCGCATCGGCCTCGAAGCCGGCGCCGAAATGTTCCGCAATGGCGACGACCTGTTCGCCCGCATCGCCGAGCACCACGATCATACGACCGTGCACTGCATCTTCGTCGACGAGGCGCAGTTCCTCGAAGACGAGCAGGTCTGGCAGCTGGCGCGGGTGGCCGACCGGCTGAACATCCCCGTCATGTGCTATGGTCTGCGCACCGATTTCCAGGGCAATTTGTTCAGCGGCTCGCGCACCCTGCTCGCCATCGCCGACGATCTGCGCGAGGTGCGCACCATCTGTCGCTGCGGCCGCAAGGCGACGATGGTGGTGCGCCTCGGCCCCGACGGCAAGGTGGCGCGCCAGGGCGAACAGGTGGCGATCGGCAAGGATGTCTATGTTTCCCTGTGCCGGCGCCACTGGGAGGAAGAGATGGGCCGCGCCCAGCCAGATGATTTCATCGGTTTTGCATCGCGCGGCTAAGTAGCTTCGTCTTAAATGTTTTCGCCGGGCGCTTGCGTCTTTCAATCGCAAGATGCGGCACATATATTCGGCGCCACTGTCCCGCATTCGACACCGGAGGAACGTATGGCAACGCTGCAGAATTTCGATGCCGAAATCGCCAAGACCAAGCAGGTCGTGGAGGACATGCGGACCAAGATCGAGCAATCGGGCACCGTGCTCGACACGATCGCCAAGACCGACGAGAAGATCGGCGCCTCCGATTTCGACATCGAGAATGCGCGCATCCAGGACGTGCTCAAGCAGCAGAAGGTGATGGAAGGCAACATCGCCGACCTGATCATCGGCCTGGAAGACGCCACCAATGTCTTCGGCTCCGAATTCGAGAGCATGAAGAGCTTCACCGGCTGGGAGACGTTCGTCGGCATCTTCTCCGATTCGAGCAAGCAGCGCATGCGCACCGACCGCGTCCGCAACATGTCGCTGGCCGGCAACCTGCAGGAACTCCTGGTCAAGTCCGACACCATCGTCGGCATCCTGAAGGCGCAGAAGGACGTGCTCGATGCCCGCTACAAGACCTCGGAGACCAGCCTGTCCCAGGTGATCGAACGCCGCAAGTCGACGATGTCGAACCTCGAGGCGGTCCAGAAGCGCATCGAGGAGTTGAACCCGCTGCTGCTCGACATCGAAAACAAGATCGCGGCGTCGACCAGCCAGAAGGAGCGCACCGACCTCGAATCCCAACGTTCCAAGCTGGCCACCGAATACAACGAGAAGCAGGCCAAGGAGCAGGAACTGCTGGCCGAAAGCCAGACGCTCGAACGCTACACCTCGATGTTCCAGACCTTCGTCGATTCGCTGAACAACCAGATCGCGGCGCAGAACACGCTGATCAACAAGCTGACCATCGATACCGAGCAGCGCATCGTGCTCTACAAGGCGCTGGAGGACTCGCTCAAGACGGCCGCCCAGCAGGACGTCGCCCACAAGATCAACACGCTGGGCTCGAAGGTCGACAACACCGCCGAGGAAACCATGGCTGGCATCGGTGCCGCGGCCCAGAAGCACATCGGCGACCTGCTCGAAATGCACGAGAAGAACATGGTGGCGACCGCCGACATCCAGCGCCGTAAGAAGCTGGCCGACGACGCGTTTGCCCGCCGCTTCGACGAGGTGCTGAAGAAGCACAACGCTTCGGACTACGTGCAGTCGTAACCTGGCCAGAATGGACGGTGTTGCGCCCTGCCGCACCCGGCAGGCCAGAGGGGGCAACGTCGAGCGCATGCGTCGGAGACTTCATTCATGACCCCTACCGACGACCCGGCGGTCCGCTATTTCGACGCGATCAAGGCGGCGCTGAGCGGCCTTGAGATCTTCATGCGCGACGACCGCTCGCCGCTCTACCGGCACGGCATCGTGGCGAAGATCGCAGCCGAATACATCTCGCGGCTGGAAAGGTCCTTCGCCTGCTGGCGCAACCGGCTCGGCTTCATGGAGACCTTCAAGATCAGCCGCGCCGAAAGCGGCTTTCCGGTATTCCAGAATGTGCTGGAGCTGGAAAACGACCGCAAGACGGCGGCGCAGCGGCTGGCCAGCATCCCGCCGTCGGGCGAACTGCGCGAGGAGATGGCCGACTTCATCCTGCGCCACAAGGAATTTCCCGAGGCGCTGCAGCGCTCGATGGCCGAGCGGCTGTATCTCGAAGACGTCAAGGACGGCGTCACTTTCAGCCCGTTCATACTGGCGCAGACGGCCAAGGTGTCGGTCAACCCGAAGTCGATGCGGCCCTATTATCTCGTCCATTGGGGCAGCTTCGACGGCAGCGCCAACCTGCCGATGATCTACATGGCCACCGTCGAGGATTCGTCCGAGGCGATGATCGAGCAGCTGGTCGACCGGAACGGCAAGCTCAACGAGAAGATCGACATCCCCCTGCCCGTCGACGGCCTGCTCAATCCCGACCTCGCCCACCGCTTCGACGACTTCACCGAGAAGAACTCGGCCTATTCGCTGTCGCCGCTGACCATCGCCACCAATCTCGACAAGGATTTCCCCGACCTGCACCCCAAGCAGCTGCGGCGGCTGGTGCTGGGCCCGTTCTATTCGGCCGGCATCACCGAGCACAATTCGGCGGTCGCCGAGGTGCTGTCCAAGGTGCGCAAGGCCGAAAATGCCTGGCTGCTGACCTGGACCATCCAGGAGGTCTATTCCAAGGCCGAGAAGCCGGGACGCAAGGGGCTGTGGTCGAGCGAGCCGGCAAGCGAGGAGTTCTTCATCAACACAGACGATCTCGAAGCCGCGCGCCAGGGCGTATCGAGCTACGAGAAGCACGCGCTGATCCCGCACGAGGCCTACCAGGCGCTCTATGCCGCCGGCGAAGCCGAGAAGATCTTCGGCGGCTACAAGGTCCACATCCTGTCGAAGGGACAGGTGATCAGCGATGTTTGAGGCGTCCGCCTGGAGAGACACGATCTCGCTGTGGTGGGCAAGGCAGGCAGGTAAGAGAAAGATTGCCTGGAAGTGGATTTCGATCGCCTTTGGCGTACCCACGGCAATCTCTGTTCTCGCAAACTTCAACAGCAAGCTTGATTTCGGCCCGCTTCTCAGCCGCATCGTGCTGGGTTTCAACACCGTGTCGATGCACGCATGGGGTGCCGTGGGACAGGTTCTCGGGATCTCGCTGGACAAAATCCACGGCGCCCTGTCGTTTTGCCTGATCTGCGCCGGCGCCGCCATCGCGGCCTATTACGGCACCAAGACCGAAAGACGCCTCGCCTTCGACCGCTTCACGATATGCGAACTGGTGTCCCAATCCACGCTGGTTGCGGTTCTGAACGCGCCAACCAGGGTCTTTGACGCCGTTGCCATCTTCCTCAGCGCACTGCTCGGAACCGGTTATTTCATCTACAGTGACCGGCTGATCATCTCGGTGAAATTCTATCTGCTGATCCTGGCGGCAACCGCAGCCGGATTGTACGCGTTTTCCTACTTGACCCCGGTGGACGCCACGCAGGTTGCGATCATCACCTTCATGCTCTTTTCGATACTCACGCTGAAATTCGTGGGCGTCCGCAGATTGGTCTTCACCAGGATCATGGCATTTGTAATCGGCATCTTCGCGCTGGACCGTTTCGGTACAGTGGTGATGCCCGCAATCAACGATTGGCTCGACCGGATAGGAGCTTGAAAATGGACACCGGCCTGACCGCGATTTCCGAAGCCGACATCGAAAAGCACCGCGCCACCGCGCAGAGCTTCATCACCCGTATCGTCGTGCTGGAGGACAGCTCCGGCCAGTCGGGCACGGCACTCGCCGGCACCAACCGGCGCTTCGTCTCGACGGTCTCGACCGGCTCGATCCGCAAGACGCGCGAGGTCGAGCTTCAGAAGACCGTCGGTGCGATCCGCCCCGACGACCAGCTGATGTCGATCGCCCAGCACACGCTGCTGTTCCGCGCCCGCCGCGGCATCGCGGTGGCGCTGGCCGTCTCGGACGTCTTCTCGCGCTCGACAGACCTCGAAGCGTTGCAGGCCAAGAACGCCCGCAGCCCGCTGGAGGGCGACGAGGCCAGCCATTTCAAGAAGCTCTTGTCGGCGTCCGCCTATGTCGCGGCGTTTTCGCTTGCCTCCTATCTCGCCCAGCTGATCGACAGCGACGGCGAGGCGCCGAATGACGTGACCGAGCCCGACTTCCTGTTCGACACGCCGCAGGACGCGGTGAAGTCGACCGTCTCCGGCCTCGACCGAGCGCTGTCGGGCGCCAAGGACGATGCCGACCTTTTGACCCGCGGCCGCGCCTTTGCCCGTGTGGCGATCGAGGGACTGCTCCAGCGCAAGGGCCGCTTCGACGGGCTCGGCGCCTTCGAGAACGCCCATATCCGCATCGACGCCGACGACTTCACCCTCGACGGCTTCGACGTGGCTCCGGGCAAGAAGTCGAAACCGCTGGTCATGACCTTTAAGAAGCCGCAGGAGGTCGTCGGCAACCACATCGCCAAGTTCCAGTCGGTCCGGCTGGCCAAGATGCTGATGGCCTATGACTTCGACCGCGAGTTGAACCCCTTCGTCGAGCTCGGCGGTTTTTTGTTTACGTTCATTGGCGACGGCGCGCCGGGCACCGGCAAGACCACGCTGATCCAGATGATCGCCGGCCTGGTCAACAACTACTGCCAGGTCGCCGGCTACCCGTTCGCTTACGAGAATTTCGGCGTCGACCAGATCTCGTCCTACCAGGGCAAGTCGGGCCAGAACTGCCGCCAGTTCATCAACAACGTGCTCAACCCGCGCGCCATCGGCTTCGGCACCATCGACGACATCGACCAGGTGGCGGCCAAGCGCTCCGACGACCGGGCATCGGCCGGCCAGCAGGAGATCACCGGCGTGCTGATGGACGCCTTCGCCGGCGCCGGCACCGTGGTGCGCGGCAACTGCTCCTTCGGCATGTTCTCCAACTATCCCGAAAATGTCGACGACGCATTGCGCCAGCGCGCCGGCGCACGCTGGCTGGTCGACGGCCCGCAGACCCGCGACGACTACATCGACATCTTCGTCCTGCTCGCCGGCAAGAACCACAAGATCCCGCTGGGCGAGCACGAACTCTACGCCGCCCAGGAAATCCAGCGCGCCGTGACCGAGGCCTATGAAGAACACGAAGAGCCGCAGGAAGACGGGCTGATGAAAGTGTTCGACCGCTTCATGAAGGACAATGGCGAGCCGAAGACGCTCGCCGATATCGGCACCTATCTGCACATGATCAAGGAGGCCGAGCCGCGCTTCACCGGCCGCGCCATCAAGAACGTCACCGACGCCATCAAGATGCGCGCCATGGACATCGAGCTGCCGGACGAGTGGTTCGAAAAGCCCGAGGCCTTCATGCACAAGGGCTATGACGAGAAGAAAGCAATGATCGAGGAACTGCGCGGGCCGTTCTCGCTTGCCATGGTGATGCAGGAGATCAACCGCTACGCCGACTCGGAGTTCCGCTACTCCGACAAGTCGGACGATGCCGCCGTGTCGAAGCTGCTCCGCGATGCAAGGCTGCGCGAGCGCGCGGCGAAGGAGATGGAGGAACTGAAGGCGAAGGGGCTGTGGAATGCGTGACGGGCGCTGGCCTTTCCTTCTCCCCTTGCGGGAGAAGGTGTCGCCGCAGGCGACGGATGAGGGGTGCTCCAGCGCAGCTCTCCGTCCATCACCCCTCATCCGTCTCGACGCTGCGCGTCGATCCACCTTCTCCCACAAGGGGAGAAGGAAGGAGCGCACCTTCGGCCACCTTTTGCCCATAAACGGGGAGAAGGAAGGGATGCAGTAAAATGGACCTGCTCCGCGACAACGAACTGATCTACGGCCGGTTGCTGCCGGTAGACGAGCCGCATCTGATCGAGCGCTACAACAAGGCCCTGACCGCCTTCGGGCTGAAGCCGACCAGGCTGAAGAGCTTCGAGATCGACCGCACCGGGTTTTCGCCGCAGGTGGCCGAGGAACTGGGCGACTATCAATATCTCGACCCCAACGAGGTCAACCGCCGCTTCATCATCCTGACGCCGTCGCAGGCCGACCTGCCGGTGGTGCACACGGCGTTCTCCAACACCTCGCAACTGCTGTTCGAATTCATGTCGAAGAACCAGCGCGCCATCGACGCGCTGACCATCAAGGACGTGATCTACGGCGAGATCGAGGATTCGGTCTCCAAGGTCGAGGACATCGAGGATCTCCTGTCGATCAACCAGGTCGAGTTCCGCGTGCTGTCGGCGGAGGACGTGCTCGGCAAGGCGGCCGAGCTCGGCAAGCTGGTCGACAGACTGAAGCAGGAACCGGACGCCTGGCGCGATGACGCCATGCTCCAGCGCATGGTCGATCTCGCCAAGGTCTGCGGCGACATCCGCGAGAACGCGCTGGTGCCCGACCAGGTGATCTTCCGCCACAACGCCTTCTGGACCAGCCATTTCGGCGGACTCTACGTCTTCGTCGACCGCGATGTGACGACCGTCATTTCCGATCCCTCGGCACCGGGCTTCCGCCGCTCGCGGCCGTGGCAAGTGAGTTACCTGTCGATCCGCGACGCCGACAAGGTGTTCAAGTTCCTGGCCTCGACCGGCCGCCTCGACCTGCCGCGCGCCTCGTGGGTCGAAAGCTCCGGCTATCTCGAGCACCGCGCCGAAATGGCGGTCAGGGCGCTGATCCGCGCGGCCGAGCCGAAGCGCGACCTGGGCAAGGTCGACAAGGTGTGGCTGCAGACCTGGATCCACAGCCATGCCGACGCCATCAACAGCGACGGCACCTTCCCCTTCCTCAATGCCGCCAAGCGCGAGATCGCGCAGCTTGGCCAGCTCAGGCTCGAGGAGGTGTTCCCGCTGCACCGTTTCCTGGTCGTGCGCGCCAAGCCCGACCATCCCGACGCCTGGCTGACCAACCGGCTGATCTCGGAATTCGTGCCGGCCGATTTCGTCTCGCGCTATGTCTTCAACAAGCAAGGCTTCTACAAGGACTATGAAGAGCTCAGCGAGACCTGGCGATCCAATGTTGTGGACACGCTCAAAAACTCATATCTGAAAGACAAGGCAGCGTTCCGCGCACAGCTTTACGGCCTGACCGACTGAGGGGGTTCCATATGCTTGATCCGATCGTGAACTTCTTCACCCGGATATTCCAGCTGATCGGCCGTGGCCTCGGCTTCGTCATCGGTATCCTGCTTTGGCCCTTCATGTGGCTCGGCCGCTGGTACGTCCAGCGCGGCTGGATCCTGAAAGGCACGCTCGGCGCGGCCATCCTCGGCCTGGTGGCGCTCTACGGCTACTTCATCTGGAACACGCAGGTCTGGACCAACTTCGATCCCGACTATGTCGCCGCGCACAATTTCGACAACCGCAACGTTTCGGCGGGCGAGCAGATCGTTGCCGGCGGCGGCACCGACACCGCGCGCACCTGCGGCCGCTCGGCGATCGCCGACATCTCGGCCGAGCTGACCAATTTCAACGTCAACGAGAATGCCTGGATCTCGTCGATGATCCTCTACAAGACGGGCCTGTTCGGCCTGTCCTGGGACAAGACGCCGTTCCTTGACAACAAGGCATCGTTCCAGCGCGGCATCAACCAGGCGATCCGCCGCACGACGACCGAACTCGCCGACAATCTCGGCCGCGTGCGCGGCACCAGCCAGGTCGATTCCGACCTGCAGGACGCCCGCGGCAACATGCAGTTCGACGAATACACCTGGTATTTCGGCCTGAGTCCGTTCGGCCCCAAGACCCCGACCCCGAGCTATTACCGCTCGGCGATCAAGAGCCTGAACAATTTCAACGCCCGGCTCGAAAAGTGCGAGTCGGTGTTCGACGCCCGCGCCGACAATTTGATCCAGTTCATCGACCGCATCGCCAACGACATCGGCGCGACGTCGGCGATCCTCAAGGACCGTGCCGAAAACTACAACAATGGCTGGTTCGACCCGCGCGCCGACGACCGCTTCTGGTTCGCCTATGGCCAGCTCTACGGCTACTACGGCCTGCTGAAGGCGACCCATGCCGACTTCGAGGACGTGCTGCGCACCCGCAACCTCGACAATCTCTGGGACACGATGGAGCAGCAGACCCGCTCGGCGCTCAACATCCAGCCCTTCATCATCTCCAACGGCGCCGAGGATGGCTGGTTCATGCCGTCGCACCTGATCACGATGGGCTTCTACATCCTGCGCGTGCGCTCGAACCTCGTCGAGATCAGCAACGTGCTGAGCAGGTGAGTGGGTAGAAGGAGCGGACGGGCATGCGCGCGTCCAGGCGCTGAAGTCTGAGCTCCCTACTCCCTGTCGCAATCCGTGCATTGGGCGGCTGTTTTGAGACGGCAGCACAGGCTAGTGTCGCGTTTCTATGCGCCCACGAGCACGGGTGCATTCGCCCACTCACGCAAAGTCTGCTTCCGGAGGAGCCGCCATGGCCGAGCACAAGACCGATATCCAGATTGCCCGCGCGGCAAACAAGAAACAGATCCAGGAGATCGGCGCCAAGATCGGCATTCCGACCGAGCACCTGCTGCCCTACGGCCACGACAAGGCCAAGATCTCGGCCGAGTTCATCGCCAATGCGCGCAAGAACAAGGACGGCAAGCTGATCCTGGTCACCGCGATCAACCCGACGNTACGGCCACGACAAGGCCAAGATCTCGGCCGAGTTCATCGCCAATGCGCGCAAGAACAAGGACGGCAAGCTGATCCTGGTCACCGCGATCAACCCGACGCCGGCCGGCGAAGGCAAGACCACSACCACGGTCGGCCTCGGCGACGGYCTCAACCGCATCGGCAAGAAGGCCGTGGTCTGCATCCGCGAAGCCTCGCTCGGRCCCAACTTCGGCGTCAAGGGCGGTGCCGCCGGCGGCGGTTATGCCCAGGTCGTGCCGATGGAGGACATGAACCTCCACTTCACCGGCGACTTCCACGCCATCACCACCGCCCACAACCTGTTGTCGGCGCTGATCGACAACCACATCTACTGGGGCAACGAGCTCAACATCGACACCCGCCGCGTCGTCTGGCGCCGCGTCATGGACATGAACGACCGGGCGCTGCGCCAGATCAACTGCTCGCTCGGCGGCGTCGCCAACGGTTTCCCGCGCGAAGCCGGCTTCGACATCACGGTYGCCTCGGAAGTCATGGCGATCCTGTGCCTGGCGACCGACCTCAAGGACCTCGAGAAGCGCCTCGGCGACATCATCGTCGCCTACCGCCGCGACAAGAGCCCGGTGTTTGCCCGCGACCTCAAGGCCGACGGCGCGATGGCCGTGCTGCTCAAGGACGCCGTCCAGCCGAACCTGGTGCAGACGCTGGAAAACAACCCCGCCTTCGTCCATGGCGGCCCGTTCGCCAACATCGCGCAYGGCTGCAACTCGGTGGTCGCCACCACCACCGCGCTCAAGCTCGCCGACTATGTCGTCACCGAAGCCGGYTTCGGCGCTGACCTCGGCGCCGAGAAGTTCTTCGACATCAAGTGCCGCAAGGCCGGCCTGAAGCCTGCGGCTGCCGTCATCGTCGCCACCGTGCGCGCGATGAAGATGAACGGCGGCGTCAAGAAGGAAGACCTGGGCAAGGAAAACATCGAGGCGGTGAAGAAGGGCTGCGCCAACCTTGGCCGCCACATCGAAAACGTCAAGCAGTTCGGCGTGCCGGCGGTGGTGGCGATCAACCACTTCTACTCCGACACCGACGCCGAGATCGCGGCGATGAAGGAATATGTCGCGGCGATGGGCGAAGAAGCCATCGTCTGCAAGCACTGGGCCCATGGCTCGGCCGGCATCGAGGAACTCGCCCACAAGGTGGTCAGCCTGGCCGAGAGCGGCGCCTCGCAGTTCGCCCCGCTCTACCCCGACGACATGAAGCTGTTCGACAAGATCGACACCATCGTCAAGCGCATCTACCGCGGCTCGGAGGCGATCGCCGACAAGTCGGTGCGCGACCAGCTCCATGCCTGGGAACAGGCCGGCTACGGCCACCTGCCGGTGTGCATGGCCAAGACCCAGTACTCGTTCTCGACCGATCCCAACCTGCGCGGCGCGCCCACCGGCCATGTCGTGCCGGTGCGTGAGGTCCGCCTCGCCGCCGGCGCCGGCTTCATCGTCGCCATCTGCGGTGAGATCATGACCATGCC